>ONKF01000024.1 GCA_900318335.1 uncultured Prevotellaceae bacterium | reverse complement strand
GAATTTCAATAATGTCAAAGAACTCAATGGTTCAAGTGAACCGAGTTTGTTTGAAAATATTATTTATTAACCGTCCACAATTTTTAGTGGACAGCAATGTAATATAATCTTTAGTTGTTACATCATATTGTAAGTTATATTATTGTTCCTCTACTTCTTCGAATTAAAAAGAATTCAAAAGCAAACTAGCGAAACATCTTTTCATTTCATGCGTAACTAACTCTTAAAAACTCTATTACACCCTATGCCTATTGTATATTACTGCCCATGTAGGTGGGGCGGTCGAGGTTGCGGTAGGCGATGGCTTCCATGATGTGGTGGTCGAGGACGTCGGCGCAGGCCTCGAGGTCGGCGATGGTGCGGGCGACCTTGAGGATGCGGTCGTAGGCGCGAGCCGACATGTTCATGCGCTCCATGGCGTCGCGCAGTTTCTCCAGGCCGGCGGCGTTGGGCTCGGCGTATTTGTGCAGCAGGGATGGGGTCATCTGGGCGTTGCAGTGGATGCCGGGTTCGTCCTTGAAGCGGCGCTCCTGCAGCATCCTCGCGGCAATGACGCGCTGGCGGATGGCGGAGCTGGGCTCGCCCGGGGCTTTGCTGGACATTTGGTCAAAATCGACGGGCTGGACCTCGATCTGGAGGTCGATGCGGTCGAGTAGCGGGCCCGAAATCTTGCTCATGTAGTGGGTGCGTTGGTACTCGTTGCAGACGCATTTCTTCTTGGGGTGCCCATAGTACCCGCACGGGCACGGATTCATCGACGCCACCAGCATGAACGACGCGGGATATTCGGTCGAATACTTGGCTCGACTAATGGTTATCACACGGTCCTCCAACGGCTGCCGCATGACCTCCAAAACGGAGCGATTGAACTCAGGCAGCTCGTCAAGAAAGAGAATCCCATTGTGGGCCAGGCTGATCTCGCCAGGCATGGGGTAGCTGCCACCTCCCACGAGGGCAACTGGCGAAATGGTGTGATGCGGGCTGCGGAAGGGGCGTGTGGTCATCAGCGTGGTGCCTTGGGGCAACTTGCCCGCCACACTGTGAATCTTGGTGGTCTCGAGGGCCTCGCTGAGCGTGAGCGGCGGCATGATGGATGGCAACCGCTTGGCCATCATCGACTTGCCTGAACCAGGGCTACCCACCAGCAGGATGTTGTGCCCACCGGCGCAGGCGACCTCGAAGGCGCGCTTGACGTTTTCCTGGCCCTTGACATCGGCAAAATCGTATGGGAAAATGCCCTGAGCCTTGGCGAACTCGGCGCGGGTATCGACCACTGTGGGTTCCAGTTCAAGATCGCCGTTAAAGAATTTCACCACATCGATGAAGTTATCCACGCCATAGATGTCGAGGTTGTTGACCACCGCCGCCTCGAGAGCGTTGGCACGCGGCAGGATGAAGCCGTCGAGGTGCAGCTGGCGTGCCAGAATCGCCATGGGCAGGGCGCCCTTGATGGGACGCAGGCTGCCGTCGAGCGAGAGTTCGCCCATGAGCATGTAGCGGTCCAGGCGTTCGGGGTTGATTTTCTCGTCGGCGGCGAGGATGCCGATGGCGAGCGGCAAGTCATAGGCCGATCCCTCCTTTTTGATGTCGGCGGGCGACATGTTCACCATGACCTGCTTGCCGGGGAAGTCATATCCCGACTGCTGCACGGCGCAGCGCACGCGCTCGGCGCTCTCCCTGACTGCGGTATCGGGCAGGCCGATAATCATGAATCCCACACCCCACTTCACGGACACCTCGATCTCCACCTTGATGGCGTCGATGCCGTGTACCGCTGCTCCAACCGTTCTCGCTAACATATTGCCTCCTCTTGTTGTTTATTGGTTCTCGCAAAATTACTCATTTCGGCGCTTTCATGCAATGCTGAGGGACGATTTATTGGGATGAACTGACAAATTGGCATGAGAATTGCAGATAGACAAGAGAATGAAATTTGAGAGTTAATGAAAGGGTAAATAAAAAGAAAGGAGTGAACCATGTCGGTTTTTAGAGTGATATTATCGATTATCTTCCCGCCGCTGGCCGTGATAGACAAGGGTTGCGGATCGGTGCTGATTGTGACGCTGCTGACCTGCGCCGGGTGGATTCCAGGTGTGATAGGCGCCCTGGTGATTCTGAACAAGCAGAACAACGTGCCGACCTACCCCACCTATCCGACGACCACCAACAGCCGCAGGCGCTGCGACTACTGAAGCAATAGGCTGCCTTGAGGAAATAACCCGTAAAAGCATACACACAACCCCGTCGAGGGCCCACTATAAGGGTCCTCGATTTTTTATGGGGCACAGAGTAACTATTCAGCGACACAACCTCACGCTAAATCGCCAAGCCGCTAAGTCATTGAATTGATAATAAAAAACTGTGCGTCTTTGCGTGATATTTTGCCTCACTGCTATCTGCTGAATTGTTACGGCAGAGGGCGGAATTGTTAAAAAACGTGAATGGGGTATGAAAAAATTTGGTAGTTCGGCAAGTTGCCGTAACTTTGCATAAAAATTGAATATAATTACCTTTTTAGGTACTCGATTTTGGACAGAAAACGACAAAAAAGTTTAATCTAAATAATTGAAAATCAATGGAATTGCCATTTGCTGAATCTTGGAAAATCAAGATGATCGAGCCCCTGCGCAAGAGCACCCGTGCCGAGCGCGAACAGTGGCTCAAGGAAGCCCACAACAACGTGTTTATGCTCAAGGCTGAGCAGGTTTACATCGACTGCCTGACCGACTCCGGTACGGGTGCGATGAGCGACCGCCAGTGGGCCGAGATGATGCTGGGTGACGAGAGTTACGCCGGTGCCACCTCATTCTACAAGTTTGAGAGCGTTGTACAACGCATTTTCGGTTTCAAGTATGTCATCCCCACCCACCAGGGCCGCGCAGCCGAGAACGTGCTGTTCTCCTATCTGGTGAAGGAAGGTAACGTCATCCCCGGCAACGCCCACTTCGACACCACCAAGGGTCACATCGAAGCCCGTAAGGCCAAGGCCATCGACGTCACTATCGACGAGGCCAAGGACACCCAGCTCGAGATCCCCTTCAAGGGCAACGTGTCGCTCGAGAAGCTGGAGAAGGTGCTGAGCGAGAACAAGGGTAACGTCCCCTTCATGGTGCTCACCGTGACCAACAACACCGTTGGTGGTCAGCCCGTGTCGATGCAGAACATCAAGGACACCTGCGAGCTGTGCCACAAGTATGGCGTGCCCGTCGTGATGGACAGCGCCCGCTTTGCCGAGAACTCCTACTTCATCAAGACCCGCGAGGAAGGCTACGCCGACAAGACCATCAAGGAGATTGCCCGCGAGATGTATTCCTACGTTGACGCCATGACCATGTCGGCCAAGAAGGACGGCGTTGTCAACATGGGCGGTTTCATCGCTACCAACAACCAGGATTGGTACGAGGGTGCCAAGCTGTTCTGTATCCCCTTCGAGGGCTTTATCACCTATGGTGGTATGAACGGCCGCGACCTCAACGCCCTGGCAGTAGGTCTTGACGAGAACACCGAGTTTGACATGCTCCAGACCCGCATCCACCAGGTTCAGTATCTGGCCAGCAAACTCGACGAGTATGGTATCCCCTATCAGCGTCCCGTGGGTGGCCACGCCCTGTTTATCGACGCCGACAAGGTGCTGTGCAACGTCCCCAAGGAAGAGTTCCCCGCTCAGACTCTGACCTGCGAACTCTATCTCGAGGCAGGCATCCGCGGTTGCGAAATCGGTTACATCCTGGCCGACCGTGACCCCGTGACCCGCGAGAACCGCTTCGGTGGCCTCGACCTGCTGCGTCTGTGCATCGCCCGCCGCGTTTACACCGACAACCACATGAACGTGATTGCAGCAGCATTGAAGAACGTATACGACCGTCGTAATGAGATCACCCGCGGTGTCGCCATCGAGTGGGAAGCTCCCCTGATGCGCCACTTCACCGTGAAGCTCAAACGACTGGGCTAAATCATAAGACCAATACCATTAACTAACCATCCGTAAGCGACGGCGGGGCATTCCCCGCCGTCGTCGTTGTTTATTGCCGCATCATGAAGCGGTAACGAGATAGATTTAGAAGACAAGAAAGACAAAAAGGACAACTTTCTTATTTCCTGTTGCTGTTAGGGGATGCGATGGGCTATTTGTTGCCCTTGGAGCGGTTGTGGTACCGGCACAGCATCTGGCAGTTGCTCTCGTCGGTAGCACCGCCCTTGCTCCAAGCCGTGACGTGGTCGGCATCCATCTCGTTGAGTTTGTAGATGCGGGTTTCACCCTTCAAGGCGCAGTCGGGACAGTTGCTCACCCCATTCTCCTTGGCGGCTTGAGTCTGCTGGGTGTAAACTCGGTTAATAGTCGCCTTGTCAAACACGCGGATGTTCAACAGGCTCTTTTCCTTCTCACCGCCCAAGATGTACTCAAAAATGCCCTTGTGGTTGGTCACATAGGGGTCGGCATAGAGTTCATGCACACGTTTGGAGACGGCATCCACATTGTAAGGCTTGTTGTGGTACTCCTCATAAAAGCGCCCCCACTCCAGACCGCGCATCTCGGGCAGCACATCCTTGAACACGCCTGACGCCCAATCCAGCACGGCATTGAAATAAGTCTTAACGGGAGAGATGTCAGTATCTTGGCGGTGCATGCTCATGTAGGCATCTACATTGCCCTGGCTCACCCATTGCAGGGCACGCTCAAGATAATCTTGTCGGTCGATTGAGCCTCTGATGTAAGCGCTCCACTTTTGTTTATTGGCATTTTGCGAGTTGCTGAATTCTCTCTTAAGCGCCTCCACAAACGGCCCCGAATAAACGGCATTGAGTTTTTCCTGATTGTTCAAGTTCACGCCAGGAATGTTGACGGTCTGGAACCATTCCTTGATTTCACTCTCGGTGCCCTTGCAGATGTAGATGAGCAGCGTGGTGTTCAGCACCTTGTCGCGGTCTTCCTTGTTAAGGCCGTCAATATACTGCTGCATCCCGTTCTTGTCCTTGATGGCAAGTTTATGGGTCACAAAACGGCCCAGGCTCGTGATGCGCTGCTGACCGTCAAGCACCTCGAAATCATCGCCCACCTGATTGAAATAAATGACCCCAAGGGGATAACCCTTCAGCACAGAGTCAATAACGGCGACATCACGCTTGCCGTCGGCATAGATATAGTTGCGCTGGTACTCGGGCTGGATGGTCAGTTTGCCATTCATGCCGAACAGGCCTTTACCCTCCAACTCGTTATAGATAAAGCCCTCGCAAATCTCGCGAACTGTGATGTCTGTCCTTAATATCGTTTCCATATCGTCTTATTGTTTCTTGCGGATTAGGATTCTTGGATAAATAGTTTTATCATCAATTACACCACATCCTCCTCTATCTTTAGGATGTTGAACATATTTTACATCGTAATAAAACTTTGTTGCTCTAGAATTGCCAGCAGCCATTCCCTTTATCTCAAATTGCTCGGGACAATATTTATCAAGGAAAGAAATAGGTACTCCCATTACACCTTCATAATCGCACGGAATAGCATCGGTATATGGCACATCTATTGCATCGTAATTGTCATAATGCTCATAACTATCTTTCCCCCGAATTTCCTTATGTCGACTAAATTTCAAGTTGTCGGCCATGGTCATCAAAGGCAACGGCTGGTGTCTGCGGCCATGGTCAAGGTTGGTAAACCAACGCACACCCTTAACACGGATGTATTTTTTACCCTGTTCATCAATTCTCCATCCAGCGGCAGTCAGCGGATACTCGTCAGGTACGCCAAACTCCCTATCACCACTGCTGATGGAACAACCATACCATACCTTATTGTCCTTTATCAACGGGAACACCTCTTTGCAAGTAATCGCGTTCATGTTGCCGATAATGAGAAACTGCTTGTCTGCTTCGACAATCCAAGCCAGGAACTCGCGGAACAGTGAAAAAGGCGGGTTGGTAATGATAAAGTCGGCTTCATCGCGCAACTTGCAGATTTCCTTGCTACGGAAGTCACCATCGCCCTCAAGATATTGCCATTCCAGGTCCTCAAAGATGATGACACCATCCCCCGTCACGTCGTGGTCAAGAACGAAGATTTTGCCGTGGGTCTTGCTCTTGTCAGCATCAAAATGCGGTGCCTCGGTCTCGAACAGGGTAGGCACATAGCCGAATTTGTAGCGCTTGCTTTCGGGGGCATAACTGGTGGAAATCAACTTTTTCAAGCCGAAGTTCTCAAAGTTCTGGGCAAAATATTTGGTGAAATTGCTCCACTCGGGGTCGTCACAAGGCAGCAAAACAGTCTTACCCCGAAACACGTCGGGGTTATACTCCAAGTAGGCCGAGATTTCCTTCTCGATGTCATGGTACTGAGTATAGAACTCGTCATTTTTAGCCTCTTTGGCCTTAGATAAATTCTCGTTTGCCATGATGCATTAATAAGTCGTTATTAATGCGCTGGGCCAATAAACAAAGCGTTCCTGCAAGTACCCTAATAGACACAGAAGGTGGACGAATCCCCGTCCAACGTTCAAGGTACTTGCAGGAAACCTAGTATTTGAGACAGAAAAACGCCCACACGAAGTGAGCGTCACCATTATTCTCAAATACTGTTCTTCTACCTGCAAGTTTCTGAACGTTTGAATAATAGCCAACGCTAATTGATATCCACGATGTCGTGAAAACGGCACATGAGGTGCACCATTTCCAATGGCAAAGATAATAGATTTCTATTGAAAAAGGCTAATGATGGTCCTTTTTTTCTAAAAAAGGCCGTAAGACAATGCTTTGATTACAAAATAATATAGTGTCCGGGAAAGACGACCAGCAGCGGCCACTAAGGCCGCTTAAAGGGGACGGTTCGGTTTGTAACATAAGATCAATCTTTTGTTGCTAACGGAACCGTCCCCACGTAATAGAGATGAACCTCATGATTGACAGGATTTTGGCGGATGTGGAAGTTCGTCTACGACGCACTTTCCACTTGATATGGCTGCCACCAAGCTGCGCTCATCGTCGATGAGCTTGCATGGTGTTTTCCATAAAAGTCGAGTCTTCGACCCGACTTGCCTCTTCGAGGCAGAAGCCAAGCCCCTTTATGCGAAACCGCCATAACAGCATAGATATCGAAGTGTTTAAGCAACATTGGTAATTATCCCCAGACACCCTAACTGATAATTAAAGACAACTTTCACAACTCTTACTCAAGTTGTGAAAGTTGTCTTTAATAACAGTTACAATCCGGATGGCTTGTATTTGTTGTATTTCTTGTTTTCCCTTATTAGTGGGGTGGGAATTACTTCACGAGGACCTTCTTGCCGTTGTGGATGTAGATACCGGGGGCAGCGGGAGCCTCGGCGGGAACACCCATCAGGTTGTAATAGAGGTTGTTGTCCTGCTGTGCGGCATTGACTTCCTCGACATCGCTGCTCTCCTGATGAGCGGGCATGAAGATAACCAGACCCTTGCTGGGATCGTCCACCTGATGGAAGATGACCTCCTCGATGTTCTCCTCGGTCTGCTCGGCCACGTTCCAGGTGTTGCCCTGGGCCCAAACGGTGTTGGTGCCGTTGTTGTACAGGTCATAGAGCACGCCGCCGTTGCCGTTGTTGACAAAGGTGTTGTTACCGGGGTTGTAGTCCTCGGCAGTGGGATCCTCGACCTTACCCAGGTTGACGTTGGGCGCGCCGGTAACGATGGTGATGCCCCAGAAGCCGCCTTCCATCCAGTTGCCCTCGATGTAGATGTTGCTCTCGCTGCTGCTGTCATAGACGCTGATGCAGCTGCCACCGTTGGCGGGGTTGGTTTCGTAGCAGTTGTCAATCATGACATTGTTCTTGATGACTGCGTCAATCGAACCGATGGTGGTGATACCGTAGCGGTTGTCGGCGATGTAGTTGTCCTCGATGTAGAGGGTGCCGGTGTGACCCAGGCCCATCATGTTGCTCACGCCGATGCCGCCCGAGAGGGTGAACTGGCCGCCAATCACATCGTTGCCGGTGATGTGCATGTCATAGTCGCCAGCACAAGTCATGTTGATCTGGGGCTTGTTGCGGTTGCTGGTCGTGTTGTGCCAGAAGAGGTTGTTGCGGATGATGATGCCCACGGGATTGGTGGCGCCGCAACCGATGGCGTTGACGGTGTTCTCGATAAAGTAGCAGTTCTCGATGATGTTGTTGTCACACGAGGCGTTGAATGCGATGGCACCCGTGCTGGAGGACTTGCCGTTGTGCAGGGTGAAGGTGCAGTTGTCGGCATGCAGGCTACTGTTCACGCCACCGAAGACGATGCCCACATACTCAAAGGTCACGTTCTTCAGGTTGGCATTGCCGTTCTCGCCCAGCATCCAGAATCCCTTGGGGTTGCTGCCCTCGGCGTCACGTGTAACGACAGCGGTGTCGGCGGGAGCGAAGTCGGCGTCGCCATTGACGGTGACTTGCACACCATTGGCCATCTTGATGACGTCGTTGTTCACGAGTTGCAGCACGTCGCCCTCGGCGATGGTGAAGTTGGCGCTCACCAGATAGGAGCCGTCGTCCTGCATGGTCACGCCGGTGCCCTCGATCTGGCTCAGCGAGTTAAAGGTGTACACGTTGCCCGTGCCGTCGGTGACGAAGTCGTCGGCCATGGCTCCGATAGCCACAGCTGCCATGA
Source organism: uncultured Prevotellaceae bacterium (assembly GCA_900318335.1). GTDB lineage: Bacteria > Bacteroidota > Bacteroidia > Bacteroidales > Muribaculaceae > Sodaliphilus. Next base: position 28,442 of record ONKF01000024.1, on the reverse strand, counting down.
GAATGAAAGAGTAGAATTTCTTCATAAATCAAAGTGTAATTAATTGGTGATTAAATGTATAATTGTTTGCATTAAAGGTGCTTGACTGGCAAGCGGAGACAAAAGTACTCATTATTTCCAACCCGACCCATCCCCGACGCCCAAATTTTCAACAAATCTATTGGAATTATTGTTGTATTCAGGGTTTTCCTGGGTGAAAAGGGTAAATCATGCAATCGAAATCTCACTTCTTACTTAAAAATCATAGTCCTATGTTAATAATGTTTTGCAATAATTGTTGTAATTTTGTAACGAATTTTTAATCAACCCACTAAATTGATAGATTAATGGATTACTCCTTTGTCGATTTCCTGGCCTTGTTAGGTGCCGTGTGTCTCTTCCTGTACGGAATGAAGATCATGAGCGAAGGTTTACAGAAGACCGCGGGTAGCCGCTTGCGTTCAATTCTCGCCTGGATGACCAAGAACCGTTTCCTGGCCATTGTCACGGGTATTGTTATCACTGCATTGATTCAGAGTTCGTCGGCCTCGGTGTCGATGGTGGTGAGCTTTGTCAATGCCGGCCTCATGCCGTTGGAGCAGTCGCTGGCGGTGAGCTTTGGTGCCGCGTTAGGTACGACGTTCACCGAGTGGATCATCGCGATCTTCGGTTTCAAGGTCAAGATGTCAGCCTTCCTGCTGCCCTTATTGGCTATAGCCGTGCCCATGCTCTTTATCAAGCGGAACAACTACAAGAACATCGGTGAGTTGCTCATCGGTTTCGCGTTCCTGTTCATGGGTCTGGACGCCATCAGTGCCAATGTGCCTGACCTGTCCAAGTCGCCCGAGGTGTTTGCCTCGCTCCAGCAATACACGTCGATGGGCTTCCTGTCCATCCTCATCTTCACGCTTGTGGGCTGGATTGTGACAATGCTCATCCAGTCGAGTGCCGCCACGTTTGCTGTCGTGCTGATTATGGCGGCCAAGGGTTGGGTGACGTTTGATATCGCGTGTGCCATGGTGCTCGGTGCCAGTATCGGTACCAGCATCACGCCGCTATTGGCATCGCTTGGCGGTAATGCCGAGGCCAAGAAGGCGGCTCTGGGTCACGCCTTGTTCAACCTGTTTGGTGCCGTGTGGGTACTGATTGTCTTCCATCCGTTCGTGTCGATGGTGACCTGGGTGGTCAAGGACCTCTTTGGGCTCGGAGACCCGCTGGCGCTCTATAATAGCGTGAAGGCGGGAGCCAGCGTCCAGGACGGCGCGTTGATGCAGGAGCAGGTGGCCATGTCCATCGGCATGACGATGTTCCACACCATCTTCAAGTTCTGCAACCTGTTGATCATGATCTGGTTCACCAAGCTCTATGTCAAGCTACTCAATGTCCTGATCAAGAGCAGGAAGAAGGAGGACGAGGAATTCCAGTTGAAGTATATCCAGGGTGGTCTGATGAGCGCCAGCGAGTTGAATATCGACCAGGCCCAACGCGAGATTGTCGTGTTTGCCGGCCGTGTCGAGCGCATGCTGGGCATGGTCAAGGAACTTGTCCATACCAAGACGGGCACACCCGAGTTCAACAAGATATTGTCGCGCGTCCAGAAGTATGAGGACATCACCGACCGCATGGAGTTTGAGATCGGCAGTTACCTGAACAAGGTGCTCGACGGCCGCCTGAGTAGCGCCGCCAAGGCCCGTGTTGCCAGCCTGCTGAGCATCATCAGCGAGCTCGAGAGCATCGGTGACAGCTGCAACAATATTGCCAAGGCCCTCGTGCGCAAGGAGGAGGCCGACGCCCACTTCAACGAGTACAACTACGCCAACATCGACGAGATGCTGCGCCTGGTGAGCGAGGCGATGACCAATATGCTCATGGTATTGAGCGACATCGACAATGTGACTGCCGAGGACCTCATGCGCAGCTACAACAAGGAGCGCGAGATCAACAACTTCCGCAACGCGTGCCGTACCGAGAATATCGAGAACGTCAACCAGAAGAAGTATCCCTACAAGGCGGGTATCTTCTATATGGACATCGTCTGCGAGGCCGAGAAACTGGGCGACTTTATCGTCAACGTCATCGACAGCATGGAGGACATCATGCGCCGCAGCTCGTCGGTCACCAGCGGTCTTCCCATCGGTGAGCTGAATCCCGAGAAGACTGCCATGGGACAAAAATAACCGGAATCCTGATTCGGTATGAGGTACTACGTTGTTGACGCGTTCACCAGCGAGGCATTCGGGGGAAACCCCGCGGGTGTCGTGCTGCTGGGTAAGAATGGAGCATTTCCCGACGATGAACTGATGCGGAAAGTGGCTGCCGAGCTGCGTTACAGCGAGACAGCCTTTGTCCAGCAGAATGGTCCCACCGAGTTCACGGTGCGCTACTTCACGCCTGCTGCCGAGGTGGACTTGTGTGGCCATGCGACGATTGCCACCTTCGGCGTGCTGCGGCAGGAAGGTATTGTCCCGACTGGTGCAGTGTGCATGAACCACACGCTTGCCGGTGACCTCCAGGTGAAAATCGGCCCTCGGGTGATGATGCAGATGGCGCCGCCGCGACATGTCGATCAGGCAGTGGACGTGGAACGCCTGCACCACATCATGGCTGGAGCCTCACAGCTCCAATGGCCTGAATTGCCTGTAGAAATTATTTCTACAGGTTTGCCTGACATCATCATGCCCATGAGCACGGTCGAGGACTTGAATGCTATGCAACCCGACATGGCCGCCCTGGCCCAGTTGAGCAGTGAGCTCAATGTGGTGGGCGTTCATGCCGTTGTCCTCACCGATGACGGTTTCACGGGGCACGTGCGCAACTTCGGACCCCTGTATGGCGTGCCCGAGGAGTCGGCCACAGGCACTGCCAATGCTGCCTTGACCCACTACCTGCACCGCAACGGCCTCATCACTGCGCCGTGTGAATGCCGCTTCCTGCAGGGCGAAGCCATGAACCGTCCATCGGTGGTCGCCACCACGTTGCGCGACGATGGCAACATCTGGGTGGGCGGCGACAGCCGTATCATTGCCCGTGGTGACCTGTTGGTATCGTAACCTGTCATCAAACGGCTACATTATATGGCATCTGGCAAAAAACTCGTGTGGTGGAAATGGATCCTGCTGTTTATAGCGGGATTCTTATTTGGTGGCTTCGCCAACATACTCGCGGTGATAGGCGACGACTTATGCCAGCATGCCTTGCACATTCCCATACTGACGATAGTGACCTCGGGCATTGTTCTCGCCCTGTATGCCCTGTACGTCAGGCTCACCGAAAAGCGCTGGCCCACCGACCTGAAATGCACCCAAATTGCCTCCCACACCCTGTTGGGGCTGCTTGTGGGAACAGTTTTCTTGACCCTTGTGGTGAGCATCATTGTGGCATTGGGATATGCCAGCGTTTCATGGACCGATTTCTCAGCCAAGTCGCAATTCAGTGCCATCATGACATTTCTTGCAGTGGCCGTGGGCGAGGAGATTATGTGCCGCGGCATCCTTTTCCGCCTAATTGACGAGCGCTGGAACACCTGGATTGCCATGCTGGTATCGGCCCTCATATTTGGATTGGGGCACATCAGCAACGACAACGCCACGTGGTGGTCGTCGTTTGCCATAGCCATCGAGGCAGGGTTACTGCTCGCTGCCGCCTACAAGTGGTCGGGTAGCCTGTGGCTGCCCATCGGCATCCATTGGGCATGGAACTATGTACAGGGCAATGTTTTCGGCCTCTCTGTATCGGGCATGAATGCTGGTGACGCTATACTCGCCACCACTGTCAGCGGCCCCGACATCATCACCGGCGGCGACTTCGGCCCCGAGGCCTCGATCATCGCCGTCACCCTTGGCATCATCTACACCATCGTCTTCCTACAGCACAACCACCTCCCCCCAACCAGATGATGCCCTATTCGCCCATAACGGGTTTTTAACGGGCACTGATGATTAACGATTGAGGGATGAGATAAAGATTTTGCTAAGAATTTGTGAAAATTGAATAAAATGTTGTACCTTTGTAAATAATTATTGGTTTTGCATAAATTTGATTGCAGTAGTTTTTATCCCAGCGATTAATCGATACATACAAAATACAAGAGGCTTATGAGGCACTATCTGAAGAACTTGGAGGACACGGTCCGAGAGCATTGGACCCAAAATGCCCTGTGTGACTACAATGGTGACACCTTTTCCTATGCCAACCTGGCCACAAACATAGAACAGTTCCGTATCTTCTTCTCGGCCACTGGAATCGGCAAGGATGACAAAATCGCCATCTGCGCTCGCAATTGCGCACGATGGGCGATGACATTCTGGGGAATCAACGTCAATGGCTGTGTGGCAGTACCCCTGCTGGCCGATTTCCATCCGAGCACGGTATCGACCTTGACGCACCATTCAGACAGTGTGCTGCTCTTTGTTGACGAGGACATCTGGGAAAAACTGAATCCCGATGATATGCCTATTCTCAAGGCTGCCATCAATATCAAGGACGGCAATTTGCTCTGGTACAGGGATAAGGATGTGGCCGATGCCTGGGAAAACCGCAAGAACGCTTTTGCCAAAGAGCATCCCAACGGGCTGTTCCCCGAAGAGGTCAGTTATCCCGACGACAATCTTGATGATCTGGCTATCATCAACTACACGTCAGGAACAACAGGCAACCCCAAGGGTGTTATGCTCACCTACAAGGCTATGGCCGACACGGACGATTTCGCAAACTCCCATTTCCCCAATCGTCCTGGCGAAACCGTGGTCTCGATGCTGCCGCTGGCCCACATGTATGGACTGGCCATCGAGTTTATCCATCCCAACGTGGATGGCGTTACCGTCTATTTCCTGGGCAAAACGCCGTCACCGACCACGCTGCTCAAAGCGATGCGCGACATCAAGCCATACATGGTGGTCACCGTGCCACTGGTTATGGAGAAAATCTATGCCAACGCCATCAAACCAGCACTGGAGAAAGCCAAAACGGTTTTGGCCATCCCCATTTTGAACAAACTGGTTTACAGGACGGCCCGCAAAAAACTTATCGAATCCTTCGGTGGTGGTGTGCGCTGCTTCATCATGGGCGGCGCCGCGCTTAACCCTGAGGCAGAACGATGCTTCAAGAAGATGCACCTGCCCTACACGGTGGGCTATGGAATGACCGAAGCCTGCCCGTTGCTGGGATATGAGTGGTGGACAAAGTTTGTGCCGGGATCTTGCGGAAAGCCCGTCCACGAACTCCGTATAGACTCGGAGGATCCCCATCACATTCCAGGCGAAATCCAGGCCCGTGGCCGCAACATGACCATAGGATACTATAAGAATCCCGAAGCCACTGAAGCCGCCTTCACCGAAGACGGATGGTTCCGCACGGGTGACCTGGGCATCATCGACGAGAAAGGCAACATCTTCATCCGCGGCCGCATCAAATCGATGATTCTCAACTCCTCGGGCCAGAACATCTACCCCGAAGAGGTCGAGGCTGTCCTGGCCAACTGCCAATATGTGGAAGAATGCCTCGTGGTGGACCGCGACGGCAAGATTACGGCACTCGTCTATCCCGAACTGCCTGAAGACATGGACGAGGAGACAAAATCCACTATCCCGGGAATTATCCGTAACACAGCCAACAAATCCCTGCCTGCATACAGCAAAATCGCCAAAGTGGAATTTGTTGAGGTTCCCTTTGAGAAGACACCAAAGAGAACCATCAAACGCTTCCTGTACAGCTAACACAGACAATGTGATAGCGCTGAACCATCAGCCTCTTTTGATGGCTGATTACCTATAAATTGGGGCAAGAATCTGCTTCATTTGCAAATTTCGTAGTTTTTAACATCCTTTTTTTGCTGGGAATCATTTCTTTGTTCTATCTTCGCCGCCGAAAAATGAAACGGTTTATCCTCATATTGGCTATTGCAGTGGTAATGACGGCCATTACGGGTGCTAAAGCACATGCCACACCTGCCGTGAACGACCCACTCGACAACATCGAACTGCCCTCGGTGTTGCAGAAGACCTTTGCCGGTTACTATCACTTCATCGAGCCCTCGACAGGCGACACGCTGGCGATGATCGTCTTCAACCCCATCATCATCTATCCGCATGAGCGCTTCCGCAACAAGGCCGAAGAGAAATTCTACTGGAAGACCGTGCGGGACGTCAAGAAGACTCTGCCCTATGCCAAGCTCATCAGCTCGACACTGCTCGAGACCTATGAGTACATCGACACTTACCAGAACGAGAAGCAGAAGCAGGCCTACCTGAAACGCTTTGAGAAGGAGTTGTTCAACCAGTACAAACCGCAGATGAAGAAGATGACCAAGAACCAGGGCAAGATGCTCATCAAACTCATCAACCGGGAGACCAACCAGAGCAGCTACAGTATTCTGAAGGCCTTTTTGGGCACTTTCCGTGCCGGATTCTGGCAGACGTTCAGCAAATTCTTTGGCGCAAGCCTCAAGGCCGGCTACCATCCCAACAAGAACAAACAGGACGCGATGATCGAGCGCATCTGTGTGCGCATCGAGCAAGGCGCCCTATAAATTCTATTGCCGTGCCATGATGATGGCATGACCGCAGTGAAAATCAACTGGATTTATTTGAATAGACGGAGGAAACCGGCGTAGGTAACTGTCGCGCCGATGCATGCTCCCTTGACGGCAGGGTTGAGGTTGCCGTACTTGGCGTAGGTGACAAAGGGGGAAATGCGCACCGAGGAGGTGTAGTGGGACTGGTTGTCGCCGAAGGGGTTGTCCACCAACTTGCCATGCAACTTGATATCGATATCCACACTTGCCATCCAGGAGAAACTGCTCTCGTGGGTGGCTGTGACATCTTCGATCATGGGCAGTTCCTTGCCATCATCGTCCTCTTCATACTTGATATGGTTCAAGTCCCACGACAGGCGGTTCCAGCTGATGCCGGCCATCGGGGTCACCGATACCCTACCCTGGCGCCACACGGTATAACCAAACTGCACACCCAGGCCCAACATCGTGGGGCTTGCGGTAGCGTTGAGCTGCCCGTCGCGGCCCTCGCTGTCCAGGACGGCGTATGGGTTCTTGTTCTTGAACGAAGGCTGCCCGTAAGCCACATCGGCCTTGAGCCTGACGTTGCCATACTCAGCATTGAGGCCACCCGTGAACAAGGCACACCCCTTGAGGTCATCACTCAACGAGCCAGTGGGCAACATGCCGCCAACGCCCACCTGGAAGCCGAAGCTCCAGCCCCTATACAAAGACTCACTCTCCTGACCGCGCATGGCGGCAGGAGTCAAGGTCAGTATCGTAAGAAGGATCAATAATGTCCGTTTCATTGTCTGTCTTGTCTGTTTACTAAATATAACGGACAACATGACAATAAATTGTTTTTAAGCTCCAGGTCGTCACACTTAACTGAGGACCTACCACCACAGGCTACGATAATACTTATGGTAGAGCGAGAGGCCCTCGCTGATGGGCTTGAGTGAGGCCTTGGCGGCCTGCTTGAGGTGGGCGAGATCTTCCTCGTTGTTCCAGATGGCCTTGATATAGGCCTTGTACTCGGGAGTGTCCTCCTCGGTCTGGCAAGCGATGCGCTCAAATGCGTAAATCATCTTGTCCAGGATTTCATTCCACTCCTCCTGGGGCATGGTTAGGCGTGGAGTGCGCTCACAATGCTCCTTGAACACCATGAGGCGTGGCAAGATGAAACGCGCAATAGTAATATCCAGGTCATATAATTCCTCGATATTAATTGTCTTGGCGATAGCTTGGGGATTGTATTCGGTATCCATAATCGTTTTGAGAGGTTAATAGAAGAGAGTTACATTTTTCGGGTAGCAATATTACACATTTTTAATGAAACAGCCAAGAAAAATTACAAAAAAGTTACATTTTATACCATTTTATAGCCCGTAGAGGCTTAATTACGCATAGTAGCCAACCCAAAAAACATAAAAGCCCAAAAACATTCTCCAAACTCTCAAAACCGCGTAGAAGAAAGACGGCACATCGTAAATGCTGATTTATTTTTTGGCATTTCGCTCGGCTTGCAGTATCTTTGTAGGCACTATGACAATACAAGAGGCTCAAGCGCGTGTTGACGCTTGGATTAAACAGTATGGCGTGCGCTACTTCAGCGAGCTGACCAATATGGCCGTACTCACCGAGGAAGTGGGCGAGGTTGCCCGTGTGATCGCCCGCCGCTACGGCGACCAGTCAAGCAAACCAGGCGATGACCTGGACCTGGCCGACGAATTGGCCGACGTGCTGTGGGTGGTGATGTGCCTGGCCAACCAGACGGGCATCGACCTGGACGAGGCATTGGAACGCAATTTCGCCAAGAAAACCAGCCGCGACAGCCACCGACACCTTGACAACGAGAAATTAAAATAATAACCAATAAAAAATCAAGATTATGAGCAATCACGAACACGAACATTGCGGCTGTGGCTGCGAGCATCATGACCACGAGCACAAACCCATGGACAAGTACATGACCGCCATCAGCCAGTCAGGCGTGAGCACCGACGACGCTGCCATCAGCGCTGCCGTGCAAGAGATTATCGACAAGCACGCTGCCGAGAACAACACCCCCGAGGTACAACAGTTCCTGCTGAACTGTGTTGACCTGACTACGCTGGCTACCGACGACAGCGAGCGCAGCGTGGCCAAGTTTGTCCAGAAAGTCAACGACTTTGACAACAACTACCCCCAGTACAAGAATGTGGCTGCCATCTGCGTGTATAGCAACTTTGCCGCTGTAGTGCGTGGCACACTTGAGGTGACGGGTGTTGACGTGGCCGTGTGCAGCGCCAGTTTCCCCGCCAGCCAGGCCCACATCGAGACCAAAATCGCCGAGACCGCCCTGGCCATCGCCGACGGAGCCGACGAGGTGGACATCGTGTTGAATGTGGGTTACTTCAAGGATGAGGCCTACGAGGAGCTGTGCGACGAAATCGCCGAGATCAAGCAAGTCGTGGGTGAGCGTCCCCTGAAGGTCATCCTCGAGACCGGCTTGCTGAAGAGCGCCGAGGCCATCCGCAATGCCAGCATCCTGTCGATGTACTCAGGCTGCGACTTCATCAAGACCTCGACGGGCAAGGTTTATCCCGGCGCATCGCTTGAGGCCGCCTATATCATGTGCCAGTGCATCAAGGAGTACTTTGTGCAGCACGGTCGCATGGTGGGCTTCAAGGCATCGGGCGGCATCCGCACCACCGAGGACGCCGTGAAGTATTACACCATCGTCAAGGAAGTGCTGGGCGAGAAGTGGCTCGACAACCGCTACTTCCGCATCGGTGCCTCCAGCCTTGCCAACTCGCTGTTCCAGTCCTTTACCGGCAGTGAGGAAAAACCCTTCTAAAACAACGACAACAATCATCTCATAAGGAAAACAATAAATACAATAAGTACAATGTATTGAATACCAATAAGTTGTATTTATTGTACTTATTGTTTTCTTTTTATAAGAGGGCATGAATCGGGAGATATTGAAGATTGCGTTGCCTGCGATTGTGGCCAACATCACGGTGCCACTGTTGGGACTGGTGGATACCGCCATTGCTGGTCACCTGGGTGACAAGATATTCATCGGTGCCGTGGCAGTGGGCGCCATGATGTTTAACCTGGTGTACTGGAACTTCGGGTTCTTGCGCATGAGCACGTCGGGCATGACGGCTCAGACATGCGGCAGTGGTGACTTCAACGAGAGCGCCAAGCTGCTGGGCGAGTCCACAGCACTGGCAATAGTGATTTCGAGTCTCATCATCTTGCTGCAGTGGCCCATCAGGCTGCTGCTGTTGTGGATTATCGGTCCCTCGCCCGAGGTCACCTCGCTGGCCATCACCTATTTCACCATCTGCATCTGGGGCGTTCCGCCCGTGCTGGTGATGATGGCGTTCAAGGGCTGGCTGCTGGGCATGCAGGACTCACAGAGCGCCATGTGGATCTCCATCATGACCAATGTCTTTAATATTGTTGCCAGCCTCATCTGCGTGTATCTGTTCAAGATGGGCTTTGTGGGCATTGCCGTGGGCACCCTGGTGGGAGAATGGTTAGGACTGCTCTATGCCGCGCTGACGGTGCAGCACAAGTTCCCACGACTTAACGGCATGCTTGACTGGCGGCGCGTGTGGCGCTTCAAGGGAGCCGGAAGGTACTTCAAGGTGAGCCGCGACATCTTCATCCGCAGTTTCCTGTTAATGACCGTGAGCCTGGCATTCGTGTCCATCGGAGCCCGTAGCGGTGACCTCATCCTCGCTGTCAATGCCTTGATATTACAGCTGTTTACCCTTTACAGCCACTTCATGGACGGCATCGCGTTTGCCGGCGAGGCCGTTGTGGGCAAGTACTATGGCATGGGCGACATGGTGCGCATGAGGCGGTGCGTGCGGTTGCTGTTCGGCTGGGGCCTGGCCGTCGCTGCCGTGTTCACCCTGATTTATTCATTCCCGCGTGTGGCTTTCTGGCTGCTGACCGACCAGCAGAGCGTAATCGAAGCCGCCATGGACTACCGCGTGTGGTGTGCATTGATACCAGCGGCAGGCATGGCGGCCTTTGTGTGGGACGGCGTGTTCATCAGCCTGACACGTTCGATGGGCATGCTCATCAGCGCCAGCATCGCGTGGTCCCTGTTTTTTATCATCTACTGGATTACCCCCCAGGAGTGGGGCAACAACCGCCTGTGGATTGCCTATCTGAGTTTCCTTGCCCTTCGCGGCATCATCCAGACCATCTTGTACAGCGGTTACATCAGGCGCGGCGCATTGGCCCGCCCGCAATAATTAATCAGTTACCCGAGAGGAGTTTGTCGATGATTGCGGTGACATCAGCAATGCTGGTGCCATCCTTTTCATTGACATCGGCGCAAATGGGACAGCAACTTTCACTGCCACTCAGCAGGTAATCGATCAACACCGTCATGTCAGTAATGTTTACCACACCATCGTGGTTCACGTCACCACGGCTGAAGTTATGGACCTCCTTCATGTACCAGAAACTGGCGCTGCCATCACGGTTGATGACCATCTCTGTCACAGGCTTGCCAAGATAGCCTGCGTTGCCGGTAATATCGCCATAGGAGGTCATATTGAGGGTTGTGGCAGGAATAGAATTGTCAGTCAATTCCGTTTTTCCGTGCTGGGGCCAAGTATCACCACTCTCAGAGTAATTACTCAGTTTGTTGTCGGCGGGCAACAGCGTGATCAATTGGATTTTCTCGTTATTTGGCTTGTTGTTGGTCCAATAAGAGGCGCTATAGGTGATATGTGTCACCAAGATGCCTTGGCCAGGTAAATAACGGTCCCAGCCACTGCGACGCCTGTTCTCGAGAATGAAATACTCATTCTTGTTCACATCACTCGTGATACACACGGCCTGATCGGTCAACGTGTTGATCTGATTCCATGGCATCAACGTGAGATAGGTGTTGGGAGCAGGCTTGATTAACTCTATCCAACCCATAAACGACTTCTCATAGGCCGAATAGCCCACAGGCGTATATCCATCGTTACAATAGCAACCCAGGCACATGATATCCCAGTTGCCCATGCCGTAATTATCGTTGGTGCCCGTATCGTACATGTCAGGCAGCCCTAAGCAATGGCCAAACTCATGGGCAAAGGTGCCGATACCGTCAATCGTCTTGCCACTATCGTTAGAACCATGCAACTCGTTAAACACGGCAAAATGGTTGACATAGGGGTCACCATAGGCAGGCGAAAACGCGCCATTTCCACCTCTTGAATAATACTTTGCAGCATCGAGTGTCCAGTTACAGGGCCAGATGGCCTCGGGATGATACATCGATGCCTGTGCCTCGCCCACGCCTGCAAAAATGACGATAACCACATCACAATAGTAATCATCGTTAGTGTCGTAGGGTTCAAACGAAACGCCATCGTCAGAGGCCAACTGGCATGCCTCGGTCACCAGCCAACCGATACCCTTATCCTTGACTGTACCTGAACGGCCACCATAATATTCACGGTCATTGGCCAGGCAATAGATGCCATACACGTCAAACTCTGGCTTGTACATGCCATTGGACTGGTCATGGAAGTACTGGCCCACACTCTCGGGACCCGTGAGCATGGATTCAATGATTTTCTCCTTGGTGTTATTGAACTTTTTGTCTTGGAACTCAACCAGGATGATGGGAATACGGCGCTCTCCCAGTGCAGGCACATCGGCAGCAGCATTGTTGCCAACCGCATTCAGGTTGCCTTTCTTTGCAGGCAACTTGTAAGGCGAGAACTGCATTGACAATGCCCCTCGCTGGGCATGGATAAACGTCTTCTCGACAGCACTGCGCTGGTCAGCATCGTGGGCACGCACGGCAGTCAAGCCAGTCAACGATGACGTGTAATAGAAGTCACCGTCGTTGCCACGGGCAACCGTCAAGCCATCTTTGGTCAAGATGGCATTGTTAAAGGCGTTACCCACAGTGCGTACAGTCAAGGTCGTTCCGTCACTCTGGTTAATGGTATGCCAACCAGGCATAGCGGGTACAGCTATGGCTGCTAAGGCGCAACACATGAGCGTCATTAAGGCAAAAAATCTTTTGTGCATTAAAATAGAGGTTTGGTTTATAAGGTTAATGTATATGCTTGTAATCTCCTACAAGCAGGATGATTAAATGACTTTGCGGCAAAATTAAGCATAAATCATCAAGTAAACAAACAAAAGTGGTATAATGGATTCCATTTCACTGTAATTGGTGGTATTAGGTATATGAACCCAGGTGCCTTGTTTGTCAAGGCTTGCTCAAACTACATTTAACGGGATTGAACAATATCTGGCTGATGCTATGAGTTATGTGGCATCCATAATCGGGCATATATTAGACAGCGTCCGCGCTCCTGTCTGGAGCGCGGACGCCATCAAATGTTTACGATTTAAGACCCTCTTATGACCTTTATCGTCTGGTACTTGTTCTATTTATTACCTGACAGCAAAACATCGATGAGTTCAGTCACATCAGAAATTGAGACAGACTGGCTACCGTCCACGTCGGCACAGATGGGACAGCACTCAATGCCACCATCAGAAAGCAGCCAATCAATCAGTACAGTCACATCGGTGATAGCCACCTTTCCATCGTGGTCCACGTCGCCAAGTTCATAACCGTGGGGAGCAGGGCCGTTATCAAACAACGTCACCTCCTGGATATTACTCCAAGCACTCTCGGTGCCATCGCTAAACAAGGACTTCACCTTGTAGATGTAAGTGCCCTTGGCCTCCAGGTCACGCACGGTATAGAACTTGTCGGTGATATCTGTAATCAGGCGGTAAGCAGGACCGCCAGTCTCGGTGGCGTTATAGGTAGCTGCCGTCATATCGCCCGCATAAACATCGACTTGCTTGATACGGCAGACGTCTTCGGCATCCGATGTGAATGTCACGTCGTCCTCGGCAGCACAATCGAGCACGACAGTGTAGGCGGTTTCATTGCCGTCCAATGTCAACACTTGACTACCCTTACTGGTAGAAACAGTGACTGTGGTACTCTCGGAGTTATAAGTAGATGCCTTGACAACTACCGATGCCTTATCATAGCCAGTGAAATCATAGGTGGGGGACTGGAGCTTACCGCCAAATGCGAGAATCACCGTCGAGCCATAAGCACCTATAAAGTAAGTGCCTGACCATCCCTCGGGCAAGTATTCAGAATAATTCTCGGAGATATCGTCGAGGTAATTGCCGCTGACTGCATCAGGAATACTGCTGAAGTCGGCCGACTCGAGCAGGCTGAAGGCCGGCTTGGTCATCACCTCAAGGGTATAGCTGGTCACATTCTGGGCTGGCGACTGGTCGGTCCAGTCGGCACGGAACTGGGTCAGGTTGATGGCGTTCTCATCGGCAGGCAACATCACGGGGGCATAGCCCTCGATAAGTCCGTGACCCTTAAGGGTGATCGTCACATCCTCGGCACCGGCACTCTGCAGGGTGAGCGTGGCATTGTAATCGCTGATAGCAGCAGGAGCAAATGTGACTGTAACATCATATCCGTTGATGGCATCAACAGTGCTGATGGTTGTGGGATTGACAGTGAACACCCCATTGGGACCATTGACTGCCAGGTTCACATCGCCTGTCAAAGCCTGGCCAACGACATTGAAAGTCATGGTGGCGCTATTGTTCATCATGACGTTGCCAAAGTTGATTTCGTCCGATGAAACCGAGATAACCGGATCGGTAGCGGCACCCTTCATGAACCAGAAGCTGGCAGTACCGTTGTTGTTGATGACCATCTCAGTCACAGGCTTGCCCAAGTAGCCGGCATTTCCCGTGATATTACCGTTGGCGGCCATATAGAGCCTGGCAGGAGGTGTGGAACTGTCGGTAAACGCGGTCTTGCCGTTCTGAGGCCACAAGTCAGTGCTCTCGTTGTTGTAAGACAATGAATTGTCGGCAGGGACAAAGGTCATCAGCTGGATGTCTTCATTATTGGGTGTATTGCCCCACCAGCGGTCCTCATTATAGGTAATATGGGTAATAAAGATACCCTCTCCGGGCAGATAGCGGTCCCAGCCTTGCTTCTTGCGGTTCTCGAGAACAAAGAACTCATTCTCGTTCAAGTCGCTCTTGATGCACACCGCCTTGTCGGTCGAAGAGCTCTTCTGGTTCCACACGGGCAGGGTGTAATAAGTGCCTGGACGGGCTGTGATGTAATTCACCCAACCCATAAACACTTTCTCATAGGCAGTATAGCCAGGAGGCGTGAATCCGTCGTTGTTATAGCAGCCCATACACATGATATCCCAGTCGCCCATACCGTAATGGTTGCTGTTACCCGTGTCATAAAAGTCGGGCAGGCCTAAACAGTGGCCAAACTCATGGGCAAACGTGCCGATGCCGTCGATGGTCTTACCGTTGTCATCGCTGCCATGCAGCTCGTTGAACACCGCAAACATATCTACAACGGGGTCATTATTGTTGGGACGGAAAGCACCGTTACCGCCCATTCCATAGTAGGATGCAGAGCTGAGGTACCAATTACAGGGCCAGATAGCCTCAGGATGGTTCCATGACGCCTGAGCCTCGCCCACACCGGCATAGATGACAATGACCACGTCACAATAGTCATCATTATTGGTGTCATAGGGCTTGAACGAGACACCATGGGCAGCGGCAAGCTGGCAGGCTTCGGTCACCATCCAGCCCAGTCCCTTATCATTACCGCCCGAGTTGCCACCATAGTATTCACGGTTCTGGGACAGTCCATAGATACCATACACATCAAATTCAGGCTCATACAATCCATTGGACTGGTCACGGAAGTACTGTCCCACACTCGAATCGCCCGTGAGCATGGCTTCGATGACTTCTTCCCTGGTGTTACTGAATTTCTTGTCCTTAAACTCCACCAGAACGATGGGAATGCGACGCTGACCCTGGGCGGGAACGCCAGAGTCGGCATTGCTGCCACCAACACGTAACATGCCTTCCTTGCGAGGCTGCAAGAAGGACCTTGTCTGCATCGTCATGTTAGCGCGCTGTGCGTTGACAAAAGCCATCTCGGCAGGAGTGCGCTGGTCAACCTCATGGGCACGCATGGTGGTCAGTCCCGTCAACGAGGAAATGTAATAGAAGTCACCGTCTGCTCCACGGGCAACAGTCAGGCCGTCGGAGGTCAGAATAGCATTGTTAAAGGCATTACCCACGGCCTGCACCTTCAATGTCGTACCGTCACTCTGGGTAATCGTGTGCCAACCTGGCTTGGCGGGCATTGCTACGGCTGCAATGGCGCAGCACATAAGCATCGATAAAACGAAGATTACTTTTCTCATGTTTTTGAAAGTTTAGTTAATTATAGATTCTATTGATTTCTATTCTTCTTGTCCAAGCAATAAAAAATGAAAATCTGCCGCAAATATAGAGTAAAAAAATATAATGTGCAATTTCTATAACCTTAGGAATTCACTTTGGATTCAGCGATTGCGGCAGCAGTGTGGCGGGCAGGTTTTCCCGTAGGTGTCATGGGCAGGGCAGGAACGGTAATGATGTGCTTGGGACGGGCATACTTATGTAGATGCTGCTCGCAGGCTAAACGGGCGCCCTCGATGTCGGAATCGCTCCCCTGCAAGAGCATGACCACAACTTCGCCAAATTTAGCATCAGGGCACTTAGTAATCAGGAAAGGTTGGTTAATGTGAGGCGCTAAGGCCTTCTCAATCTGCTCGATATGGACTTTGACTCCACCCGTGTTAATGACGTTGTCAATGCGACCCAGGACCTTGAAAAGTTGCGTGCCTGGCTTCATCTCAACCACATCACGTGTCACCAGGCGATCGGTACACAGGTGGGGCGCATCGATGACCAGGCAGCCCTCATCGGTGGTGCTTAGGGTGACACCCGCCATGGGCGTGAACCACGATGATGCTTCCTTGCCGCTGACACGGCGCAGGGCGATGTGCGATAAGGTCTCGGTCATGCCATAGCTGTGCCAAATGCCATTGCCAAACTCCCGTAACTGTTCCTCGAGCGACGGGTCAAGCGGTCCTCCACCGATGATGATGTGGCGGATGTTGCCCAATATCTCACGCTCACGAGGCACTTGCAGGCTACTGTAGACCTGCATGGGCACCATAGCGGCAAAATCCACATTTTTTCCCATTTCATCGGCGATTTCGGGCATTGACAAGGGGTGACTCGAGGGTTCCACCGACAGTAATCTCATTTCCCGCTCGATGGCACGCACGGCCATCATCTTGCCAGCGATATAGTCCACACTCATGCACAGGAGAGCTGTATCACCGGGTTGGAGTCCTAAAAAGTCACAGGTAGCCCGGGCACTGGCAAGCATGCGGCGCTTCTCGACGCGCATCACCTTGGGCGTGCCTGTTGAGCCGCTGGTGTGCACCTCGACAGTGTCGCTACCGTCATGCCACTGACCGATGAACTCGTTGACCGTCATGGCTGGTACCAGAGTTTATCACCACTGATGGCAATGGGAACCGTATCGATATTATCAGTAAACAGTTGGCCGGTGCCCAAGCCTTGAGGCATTGTGATATCGGGTCCATAGACCTCGGCCGCCAGGTGGGCTATGGCATTCAGGCCCACATTGCTCTCGAGCGCACTGGTGATCCACGAGCCGATGCCTCGCTCACGCGCCAGGGCTATCCACTCACGGCAGCCAGCCATGCCGCCGTGCAGCGATGGCTTGAGAATGATGTACTGGGGGCGGATGGTGTCGAGCATCTCTCGCTTACGGTCGACCGAATTGACCCCGATGAGTTCCTCGTCGAGGGCAATAGGCAGGGGAGATTTTTCACACAGGCGAGCCATTTCCTGCCACTGGCCAGCCATGATGGGCTGCTCGATGGAATGGATGTCGTTACATGCCAACTGCTCTAATTTGCCCAATGCCTCGGCAGGGGAGAAAGCGCCGTTGGCATCCACACGCAACTCGATGCGGTCGCTGCCATACCGGTCACGCAGGCGGTGAATAAGCGCCATTTCATCGGAAAAATCGATGGCTCCTATCTTAATTTTGACACACTTGAAGCCTTGCTTGAGTTTCTGTTCCAAGCGGGCAGCCATCGTCTCAAAATCACCCATCCACACCAAGCCATTGATAGGGATGCCTTCCTCTCCACGGGCAAATGGGGTATCAGACAAGGCTGTACTGCCCTCCATGTGCAGTTGACTCCATGCCGTTTCCAGGCCAAAGAGCATCGAGGGCACGTCACGCAAGGCATCCGCATCAATGTAGCCACGGGCGCACACCTCATCGCAATGGAGCCGCAACACTGAGTCATAATCAGGCAGGTCATCACAACTCAATTTAGGCAACGGAGCACACTCCCCCACCCCCATGATGCCAGGCCTATCGTCACACGTGAGATGGACAAAACGGCTGGTGCGCGTGCGGTAGATACCACGAGAAGTACCCGCAGGCTCCTTGAAATGGAACACGCGTGTAGTGATATCAATGTGGTAACGGCTCATCAGGGCAGATAAGGATACTGGTCGAAATCGGGTTTGCGCTTCTCGAGGAAGGCCCTGCCTCCCTCTTGGGCTTCATCCATGCAGTAATAAAGCATGGTGCAGTCGCCCGCCAGCTGCTGGATGCCCGCTTGACCATCGAGTTCGGCATTGAGACCCATCTTGATCATACGCAGTGCCAGCGGTGAGCGCTCCATCATCGTCTGTGCCCACTCGACACACTCGTCCTCGAGACGTTCCAGAGGCACCACCTTATTGACCATGCCCATTTGCTCGGCCTCGCGGGCAGTGTATTGGCGGCAGAGGAACCAAATTTCACGCGCCTTCTTCTGTCCCACGATGCGGGCAAGATAGGAAGAGCCGAAACCCGCGTCAAATGAACCCACCTTGGGACCCGTCTGGCCGAAGATGGCATTCTCGCTGGCAATTGTCAAGTCGCACACCACGTGCAGCACGTGACCTCCGCCGATGGCATAACCGTTTACCATGGCGATGACTGGTTTGGGCAGACGGCGAATCTGCATCTGCACATCGAGAACGCTCAAGCGCGGCACACCCTCACTGTCCACATAGCCACCACGGCCCTTGACGTGCATGTCACCACCCGAGCAGAAGGCCTTGTCGCCCGCTCCAGTGAGCAATACCACGCGGATGTCGGCCGCTTCACGGCAATAGCTGAACGCCTGGGACATCTCCCATGTTGTCAACGGTGTGAAAGCATTGCGGTAGCGCTCACGGTTAATGGTGATCTTGGCGATGCGGTCATATTGTTCAAACAGGATTTCCTTGAAATCAAATTTCTCAATTTTTTTCCATTCTCTCGTTGCCATAAGTCTATATTTTTCAGATTATTATCGTTGATACTGCCTGTTGCCACACGCGTCGGTCACGCTCCACATCGGTGACAACCTCGAGCAATCGGGGCCGCTTGCTCTCGTCCTGGATGAGCCAGGTAATGCCACTGAACAAGTCCTCACTCCCGTGGGCGGCACGGTATTCCACGCCATGCTGGCTGCAACAGCCCTGAGCATGAGTTGCGTGGCCTGCCGCAATCATCGAGTCGCGGGCGGGAGAGGCTTCAAGGCCAGGCAATTGTGAGAAGATGCCGCCACCGCCATTGTTGAGCAGCAGGATGCGCAGATTGCCTCGCAGATTACTGTTCCACAGCGCATTCTGATCATAGAAGAAACTCAGGTCACCCGTCACGCAGAGCACTCGGTCATCGGTTACCGCGGCACAACCTGCAGCAGCCGATGTTGTCCCTTCGATGCCATTCACTCCACGGTTACAGCACACGTGCTGACGCGCGAACATATTGGCAAGGCGCACGGGCTGGCTGTTGGCGAAATGCAGCACAAACGGCGCATCAAACTCCCTGACAGACTGCATGGCCAGCTTTACTGCCAGCAACTGGGAGAAATCGGGCCTAAAACTCTCAAACTGCTGTTTTACTTGGTCCAGGGCCTCGTTCCAAAGTTTGGCAAAGGCATTATCCTGCTCTTTATCCAGCAAGTGGGCCAATGCCTGTAAAGCAACATGAGGCTGACAATTCATCACTTGGGTCAAGTGACCGAAGGTGTCATGAATCTCACCGTCATCGCTCACTTGAATCATGGGCACACTGTCCAAACGGCGCAGATAGACTTTGATACGTTTGCTCACCAGCGTGCCACCCATATAGATGACGCAATCAGGTGAAAAATCGGGATTATTCTCGATGATAGGCAGCAATTCGTCAAAGGGCACTCCGCCTCCATCGGCACCTAAGGCCTCGACAAGTATTGCCACATGGGGCTTCAATTGGTCTATCGTTTCACGGGTAACCACATCCCGAGGCATCTGGCCGATAACCAGCATGGGACGGCGGGCTGCCGTGACGGGTCTTAAAATCTCAAAAAGTGCGGTTTCATCGACCGAAAACCCTATAGAACTGATGATGCGCTGAGCGGGCAATGACGGCACTGTGAAATGAAACAGCGGCTCATCATAGGGCACATTGACGTGTACTGGACCACCCTGCCATGCAGCAATCATCGCTTCGTTGGCCATGCGGTTGCAGTGCCAGCGCGTGAGTTCATCATGAGGCTCGACAAGGTTCACATTCATCAGAGTGAAACGCGACAAGCAAGCCGACTGATCAATGGTCTGTCCCATCTGCTGGCCGATGTGGGCCATGGGACGGTCGGCACTGATGACCACCAGGGGCAAGTGACGATGCCGTGCCTCGGCCACAGCGGGAGCCAGGTCGAGTAATGCTGTTCCCGACGTAACAACCACAGCCACAGGCTTTTTTAACTGTTCAGCCATACCCAAGGAAAAAAATCCAGCACTGCGCTCGTCGGTCACAGGATAGCAATTCACCTGCGGACACTCATTCAGGTTGTGCACGATGGGGGCATTGCGTGAGCCAGGACATACCACAGCATGAGTAATGCCATGACCAAGCATCACCGCACATAGGATATTGATATTCTCCTTGTCGCTATAACTCATTATTATCTAATCAATTATTGATAACATAGACTGCATCTTGGCTGCCGTTTCGTCCCACTCCATGGCTTCCTCGCTTTGGGGCAGTATGCCCCCACCGGCATAGAGACGGTAACGGTCACTCATGATGCGCATGCAGCGCAGCGAGACAAACAGCGCTGTGTCGCCCACCAGATTGAGAGGACCCGAAAAACCGCTGTAATAGCTGCGGTCACACGATTCATTATCAAGGATAAAACGATAAGCCTCCTGCTTGGGCAATCCGCACACGGCGGGCGTGGGATGCAAGTTGTCGAGCAATTCTCCCAAATGCACATCATCACCCAGTGTGAATGAGAAATCGGTACGCAGATGCACCAGATTACCGGCACGGGTGGTGTAAGGCCCTGTCATTTCCACTTTATCGCTGTAACGGGCCAGACATTCCTTGATGTATTGCGCCACATAAGCCTGCTCATGTATGTTTTTTTCGCTCCATTGAGGCAGATTCTCACTGTAGCGCATGGTGCCTGCCAGCGCCATCGTGTGCCAGCCGTTACCATCTCGGGCAAGTAGAACTTCGGGGGTTGCCACAAGCCATGTGCCGCACTGTGGAGCCGAGAACAGGGTCACAAATGCATCGGGATAGCGATCACAAGCCTTCAGGAAAAGGTCAACGGGACGCGTGGCCTGATGAGCTATATCCAAACTGCGAGCAAGAACCAGTTTCTGGATACCAGTGGCCGAAAAAGCCCGATGAAATCGGGAAAAATCCTCATGATATACCTCCCTGCCCTGGTTCATGACAGGCTCATTATCGACAGTGAGGTCGCAGGACAGATTCATCCTTGCCAATTCATCACGGGTGCATCTCTTCAATACATCGGGCCGCAGCAGGATGATATGGGAGCCATCGCCTGAAAAGAAAGGGGCGATGACAAAACCACACCCGTCACCTATCAGTTTTAATGACGGTAATGAGGATGGCACACCACTCTGCCCCACCAGCTTATAATCACTGGCGTGCGGTAAGCGGTATATGGCGAATGAATCCAATGCTACTCAATAAACTATTGCTGACTGTTGAGAAATTCCACCAGGCGGGCGACAGCACGGCCACGGTGGCTGATGCGGTTCTTTTCCTCAGGCGACATCTGGGCAAAAGTGCTTCCGTCACCCTCGAGAGGCTGGAAAATGCTATCGTAGCCAAAACCACCCTGGCCACGGCGCTCGGTAAGAATCACACCCTCGACCTTGCCTTCAAACATGTGCATTTCATTGCCCTGCAGCAAAGCAATGGCGGTGCGGAAACGGGCAGTCCTCTTGGTAACGCCCAGCATCCTGAAAAGCACCTTATCGATATTGGCCTCGCTGTTATGGCCAGGGCCTGCAAAGCGCGCCGAACGCACACCAGGCTCTCCGTTCATGGCGTCAATCTCCAGACCCGTATCGTCGCTGAAGCAGTCAAAGCCGTAATGCTCCTTGACATAACGGGCCTTAATCTGGGCATTTTCCTCGATGAAATCGCCAGTTTCGGGTATGTCCTCATGACAACCTATATCATTAAGACCTAATATCTCATAGCGGTCGCCCAGCATCTGACGCAGTTCTTGTAACTTGTGTGGATTATTGGTAGCAAAAACGATCTTTTTCATTTCTCCAAACAATCATATTATAAACTACGAATTACACGAATTAAACTTATGGATATCTATAGTATAATTCGCGTAATTCGTAGTTTAGGGTTGGTTATACAACGACGTTGACAAGCTTGTTTTTAACGAAGATAATCTTCCTGGGCTGCTTGCCGTCGAGCCAGCGTTCGGCTCCTGCATCAGCGAGTGCGATGCGCTTCACTTCTTCTTCATCGGCATCAGCAGGAACCTCGATGGTATAGCGAGACTTGCCATTGAACGAGACGGCATATTTCACCGTCGATTCCTTCAAGTATTCCTCGTTCCAAGTGGGCCACTGGGCGTCACACACCGTGGTGTCATGACCCAGCACGTGCCACAGTTCCTCGGCAATGTGGGGAGCGAACGGTGCCAACAGCACTACCAGCGGCTCATAGATCTCGCGAGAGCGGCACTTCATGCTGGTCAACTCATTGACACAGATCATGAAGGCAGCCACCGAGGTGTTGTAACTGAAGGTTTCGATGTCTCCGCTCACCTTCTTGATGAGTTTGTGCAGCGACTTGAGAGCCTCGGCACTGGGTTTCTCATCGATGAGTTGCATGGTTTCGCCCTTGTAGAACAATGCCCACAAGCGCTTGAGGAAACGGTTCACACCATCTATACCATTGGTGTCCCAGGGCTTGCTGGCCTCAACGGGACCCAGGAACATCTCATACAGGCGCAACGTGTCGGCACCATAGTTATCCACGATGTCATCGGGATTGACAACGTTAAACATCGACTTGGACATTTTCTCGATTGCCCAACCGCAGATGTACTTGCCGTTCTCAAGAATGAACTCGGCATCCTTGAATTCGGGACGCCATGCGCGGAATTTCTCAATGTCGAGCGCGTCTTTGTCCACAATATTGACATCCACGTGGATGGGAGTCACATCATAGTCTTTCTTGAGATTGAACGAAACAAACTTGTTGGTGTCCTTGATGCGGTAAACAAAGTTGCTGCGGCCCTGGATCATACCTTGGTTGACGAGTTTGCGGAACGGTTCAAACTCGCACACATAACCGTAGTCATAGAGGAACTTGTTCCAGAAACGGCTGTAAATCAAGTGACCCGTTGCATGCTCGGTACCTCCCACATAGAGGTCCACCTGACGCCAGTATTCATTGGCCTCATGCGAGACAAGTTCCTTGTCGTTATGCGGATCCATGTAGCGAAGATAGTAGGCCGACGAACCTGCAAAGCCGGGCATGGTGTTCAATTCCAAGGGATAACCGTCGGTAGTCACCCAACCCTTGGCACGGCCCAGGGGAGGTTCACCCGTCTCGGTGGGCAAGAACTTGTCCACCTCGGGCAACTGCAAGGGCAGCTGACTCTCGTCAAGTGACTGAGGCTGATTATTCTCATCATAGTAGATGGGGAAAGGCTCTCCCCAATAGCGTTGACGGCTGAAGATGGCATCCCTCAAGCGGTAATTCACCTTCACATGGCCTATGCCGGCTTCCTCAATATACTGCTTGGTCTTGGCAATCGCTTCCTTAACCTGCAAGCCATTAAGCTGCAAGCGCTCGTTGGATGAGTTGGCCATAATGCCCTCTTTGGCGTCAAAGCTTTCCTCACTGATGTCGGCACCCTCGATCAACGGGATGATGGGCAAATCAAAGTGCTTGGCAAATGCATAGTCGCGGCTGTCATGGGCAGGAACCGCCATGATGGCACCCGTACCGTAGCCGGCAAGCACATAGTCACTTATATATATAGGTATATTCTTGCCCGTGATGGGATTGACCGCATAACTGCCGGTGAACACACCGCTCACCTTCTTTTCAATCATGCGCTCGCGTTCGGTCTTATGCTTCACCTCGTCGAGATAGGCATCGACAGCGGCACGTTGATCGGCAGTCACCACATCGTCAACATAGATGCTCTCGGGAGCCAGTACCATGAAAGTCACACCGAAGATGGTGTCGGCCCTGGTGGTAAAAATCAACAGGCTCTTGTCACTGTCGGCGATGGGGAAAGTCATCTCGGCACCCTCGCTGTAACCGATCCAGTTGCGCTGGGTTTCCTTGATGGACTCGGTCCACTCGAGGGTATCCAGATCGCGCAGCAGGCGTCCGGCATAGGCCGACACGCGCAGGCACCACTGGCTCATCATCTTCTGCTCAACGGGATAACCGCCACGCACCGATACGCCCTCGGACACCTCGTCGTTAGCCAGCACAGTACCCAACTTTGGACACCAGTTGACCATCGTGTTGCCCAAGTAGGCGATGCGATAATTCATGAGTACATCGTTGCGCTGCACCTGGGTCATAGCGTTCCACTCGTCGGCAGTAAACTCATCGGTACTGTTGGTATGGGCATTGCAGTCCTGGGTTCCATGCTTCTCGAAATGAGCCACCAGTTCCTCGATGGGACGTGCCTTGTCGAGTTCGGTATTGTAATAGCTCTTGAACATCTTCAAGAAAGCCCACTGTGTCCACTTATAGTAAATGGGGTCACAGGTGCGCACTTCGCGGTCCCAATCGTAGCAGAAACCTATTTTGTCCAATTGCTCACGATAACGTGCAATATTCTGATTAGTGGTGATTTCAGGATGTTGACCCGTCTGGATGGCATATTGCTCGGCGGGCAGACCATAGGCATCATAGCCCATGGGGTGCAACACGTTGAAGCCCTTCAAGCGCTTGTAGCGGGCATAAATGTCACTGGCAATGTAGCCCAGCGGATGTCCCACATGCAGACCTGCTCCCGAAGGATAGGGAAACATGTCCAGCACATAAAATTTAGGACGGCTATTGTCAATTTCACATTTATAGGTGTGATGATCACGCCAATACTGTTGCCACTTTTTTTCTATGTCTTTATAGTTATATTCCATTTACTGAGTTTATAGTTTAATGTTTAGAGAAGTTTCTTAATATTTTCCTCGATCACCTTGCAGTCGGTAGTGGGCTCGTAACGATCCACCACGTTGCCCTCACGGTCAATAAGGAACTTGGTAAAGTTCCACTTGATGTCGGGTTTGCTGGCATAGTCGGGGTCATTTTTGGTCAGCATATCATCGAGCAAGGCACCGATTTTGTGATTCTTATCGAAACCCTTGAAACCCTGTTGGGACTTCAGGAAGGTGAAGAGCGGAGACTCATTCTCGCCATTGACCTCGATTTTCTTGAACTGGGGAAACTCGGTGCCATAATTAAGGGTGCAGAACTGATAAATTTCCTCTTCGGTGCCAGGAGCCTGCTCTCCAAACTGATTGCAGGGAAAGTCAAGAATTTCAAGACCCTGGTCCTTATAGTTCTTATATAGTGCTTCCAGTTCCTCGTATTGCGGAGTAAAACCACAACGGGTAGCGGTATTGACAATCAATAGCACTTTGCCCTTATAATCGGCTAATGACACGTCGTTTCCACGACGGTCCTTAACAGTAAAATCATATACGTTCTGTGCCATAATGCTGAATACATTAATTATAATTAATACTGATAATAGACTGATCTTTTTCATATATGCTTGAATTATCTGGTCATGAATATAGCTTTACTTGATAATGCCCAGGTCGCGGGATATGTCAAGCATGCGCTGGATAGGTCTAACAGCACGCTCAGCAATATCACTATCCACCTCAATCTCGGGAGCCATATACTTGAGTGAATTGTACAGTTTCTCGAGGGTAATAAGCTTCATGTACTCACACTCGTTGCAGGCACATGTGCCATCCTCGGGCGGTGCAGGGATGAAAGTCTTTTCGGGACAACGACGCTGCATCTCAAACAGGATACCGCTCTCGGTGCACACGATGAACTCCTGACTCTCGTTATCTACAGCATAGTTGAGCAGCGCCTGGGTCGAACCCACCTTGTCGGCCATGATGCGCACAGGCTTGGGACACTCAGGGTGAACAAGCACCTTGGCCTCGGGATGCTCACGCTTGAGGTCGGCAAGCTTGGCTGCGCTGAATTTCTCATGCACATGGCAAGCACCATCCCAGAGCAGCATCTCGCGACCCGTGATGCTGTTGATATAGTTACCCAGGTTGCGATCGGGGCCGAAGATGATTTTCTCATCCTGAGGCAGACTGCCTACAATCTCCTTGGCGTTAGAAGAAGTGACCACCACATCGGTCACGGCCTTGACGGCGGCGCTGGTATTGACATAGCTGATTACCGTGTAATAGGGATGAGCCTTGACAAACTCTTCAAATTTATCGGCAGGGCAGCTGTCGGCCAACGAGCAGCCGGCACTCAGGTCGGGCACGATGACGGTCTTTTCAGGACAAAGGATCTTGGCGGTCTCGCCCATGAAGTGCACACCGCACAGGATAATGACGGGCACGTCGGTCTTGGCTGCCAGCTGGGCCAGTGCCAAGCTGTCACCGATGTAGTCGGCCAGCTGCTGGATTTCCTCGCGCTGGTAGTAGTGAGCCATGATGACAGCATTGCGCTCGCGTTTCAAGCGCAGGATTTCCTCTCTCAGGTCAATGCCCTCCTCAATAGGAGCATCAACGTAACCTTTTTCAACATTCATATTATATATTATTTTGTTTTTAATTTTTTAAAACTTTAAATTTAACTACAACAATAATGCCTGTTAATTGTGTAGAAAACTTTTTGTGACTCAATTGCCCTCATGGGCTTGTCAACACCCCTTTTTGGGTTATTGATAGTTTATTAACAAGCCTAAATGCTGTATAATAGCACTTTCGGCTATTAATTAACAGGGTGTTAACAACCCGCAAAGTTAATAAAAACTTGCGGATTCAGTTGTCAAATCATGTCGAAAACCGTGTTTATATGACAATAAAAAATTAGTGCTAACTTTTTTGGTGTTTATGCAAAATGGATTAATCAGCATTGATTTGAATTTGTCAAGTGTTTTTTATTGTTTTTTATTGATGAATTATCAACAGTTATTGACAGGCTTTTTGACAATGATTATTTAAAAGTCTAAATGAGGTCGGAGTAGAACTTCCACATGACGATTGCCGCGCAGCACGATATATTTAATGAGTGCTTGGTTCCATGCTGAGGAATCTCGATACAATGGTCACTGGCATCAACCACTTCCTGGCTGACGCCTTTCACCTCGTTACCCATGACTATCGCCACCTTTTGCTCTTTTTCAATGACATATTGCTCAAGGCTCACACTGTCGTGCACCTGTTCTATAGAACAGATGGTGTAGCCCTCTTGCTTGAGTTGATTGATGGCAAGCAGCGTATTGGGATAAAATTGCCACTCAACCGATTCTTCGGCACCGAGTGCTGTCTTGTGAATTTCGGGTTTAGGTGGCTGGGGCGTGATGCCACACAGCATGATGCGTTCGATAAGAAAAGCGTCGGCTGTGCGGAACACCGATCCCACGTTCATTTCACTGCGCACGTTATCAAGCACTACAGTAATCGGCAGTTTCTCCACCTTTTTATAATCTTCCACACCCAATCGGTGCAGCTCCATCATCGATTTCTTTATAGACATAGTTATTATGTTGAGATGATATAGTTCATACAAAGGTACGACTATTTTTCCATATTGCGATTGATTATTCTGTTTCTATGTTCTGCAGAATATTTAACAGGCGGTTCCTGGATAATGAATATGATCGGCGATAAAAAAGTTATTAACAGGTCACTAAATTGTCAATTTATGGCAATAAAACCGATGAAATATGGGCATTTTGGCATAAAATTTAGTTAAAACATGAATGTTAAAAGGTGTTTTTTTTAACATTCATTCAATAAGAAGTATTGTGAAGTAAATTCTTCAGTCAAAATATATAAACTATCTATTTATCAGTGCATTAAATAGGTATTTACATGGAAAAATCTATTTTGGCAGCAAATCATTTTGAAAATACCCAAAAAGATATAAAACAAGGGGATTTAGTTAAAATCTTCCATTTATTTTGCCCATTTCACATTTGTTGATATTTTTGCATACTTGTAAAATATCGATAGCGACCATCAATAACGCATCCTCGAGACCTTACATGTAGCTGATATTTTGAACACATTTTTTTAATTATATTAATTTAATAAACATCACTATTTTATGAAGAAGCTATTTCTGCTGCTGATAGCCATCTGTGCTATCTCACTGGGCATGAGTGCCCAACAAGTAGTGAGGGGACAGGTTACCGATCCCAATGGCGAACCGCTCATTGGTGCTACGGTACAACCCGTTGGCGGAGGAAACGGCGCGGCCACCGATGTAAACGGTGAGTTCTCGCTCAATCTTCCTTACAATGTCAAGACCCTCAAGGTTTCGTATGTGGGTTATAAGACCCAAGAACTTCCCGTTCAGCCTAACATGGCCATCACGATGAGTGACAATGGCACCGCTCTGGACGAGGTGATGGTAGTTGCCTATGGTACTGCCAAGAAGACCTCTTACACCGGTTCGGCCGAGGCTGTGACCAACAAGAAACTGGAGTTG
>ONKF01000059.1 GCA_900318335.1 uncultured Prevotellaceae bacterium | reverse complement strand
CTGGTCAAGAAACTTGACCACGATGTCGAGAAGATGACCGAAGCCGGCCTGACAACACGCAGCGACAAACTGAGTGTACAGGTACGCGTCAATGAAGCCGAGATGGCTCTTGCTAAGGTCATTGACGGCCTGTCGTTGACCAAGATGCTCCTGTGCCAACTGTGTGGTCTGCCCGTGGACGAGCCCATCGAGTTAGCCGATGAGAAAGCCGACGAGATTGCTGCACCGGCCGCTATACCCTTGACAACTAACATCGACAACCGCCCCGAGCTGCGCTTGCTGCAGAACGCCATTGACCTGACACATCAAGAGGTCAATCTGCTCAAGGCAGAGAACCGTCCTCAGGTATTATTCAACGGCGGATATGCTGTGACCAACCCCAATGCCTTCAACGGCATCCAGCATCGCTTTGGTGGTTTCTGGCATGTGGGACTGCAAGTGCGCATCCCCATTTGGAATTGGGGTGATGTGAAGCACAAGGTTCAGGCGGCCCAAGAGGCGACAACGGTTGCCAACCTCGAACTCGAGGACGCACGCGAGAAGATTGAGCTGCAGGTCAGCCAGAACCGTTTCCGCGTCAGCGAGGCCAACAAGAATCTGGCGCTCGCCAAGTCCAGCATCGCTAGTGCCGAGGAGAATCTGCGCATGGCCAAACGCGGCTTTGAGGAGGGCGTAATCACGCCCACGACCGTCATGGAGGCCCAGTCGGCCTGGCTCATGGCACAAACCCAGAAAATTGATGCCGAAATCGAATTACAGCTCAGTAACACCGACCTGCTCAAGGCATTAGGCATCCTGAAATAACCCGTCACTAAATTAAAAACAATCAAGCAATATTATATTATGTCAGCTAAAAGTCAACATACCAATATTTTGTTAGCAGTCCTCGGATTTGCCACCGTGGTCCTCATTGTCGCTCTCATCGGTCACCTGGCCCTGCAACGCGACCCCGAGGAAATCCAGGGCGAAATGGAAGTCGAGGAATACCGTGTGTCGGGTAAAGTGCCGGGACGTATCCTTGCTCTCCTGGCCAAGGAAGGTGACTTTGTACACGCAGGCGACACGCTCGCCATTATCGAGGCTCCCGAGGTGAATGCCAAGATGGTGCAGGCCCAGAGCGCTGCCGACGCCGCAACGGCCATCGCACAGATGACACAGAACGGTGCCCGCAAGGAGCAGATTCAAGCTGCCGCCCAGATCCTGGAGCAGGCAAAGGCCGGTCTTGAAATTGCCGAGAAGTCCTACAATCGCATGAAGAAACTCCATGAGGAGGAAGTCATCAGCGCCCAGAAGTTTGACGAGGCCGAGGCCATGTACAAATCGGCACAGGCACAGGTCAAGACTGCACAGAGCAATTATCAGATGGCCGTGAACGGTGCCCGTGACGAGGAGCGCCGTGCAGCTGCGGCCACCGCAGGTCAGGCCCGTGGTGCCGTGCAGGAGGTGCAAGGCTACGTGCGCGAAACCATTCAGAGGGCCCAGATGGCCGGTGAAGTCACCGACGTCTATCCCAAGGTGGGTGAACTCGTTGGCACCGGCACTCCCATCATGAGCATCGCCATGATGGACGACCAGTGGGCCACGTTCAACATCCGCGAGGACCAATTGAAGGGCATGAAGGTGGGTCAGGAGATCACGGTCAGGATACCCGCTCTCGACATCGAGGCCAAGATGAAGATCACATCGATGAAGGACAAGGGCTCGTTTGCCGTGTGGAAGTCCACTAAGGCCAGCGGCCAGTATGACCAGAAGACCTTCGAGGTGAAGGCTCGTCCTTCCCAGGCGATTGATGGCATCCGTCCGGGCATGTCGGTAATCCTTAAGAATAAGTGAGAAGTGAGAAGTTAGGAGTTAGGAGTGATTTTCCTTATCCTTTAAACTTTAACCTTTAAACAGTGAGCAAGTTGAGAACTTGCGAACATTATGAAGTATATTTCTCAATTCTTCGACATCGTGCTGCGCGAGCTCAACATCATCGTGCGCAAGAACCGTATCTACGGCTTCTGCATGGTGGTGTTCCCCGTGCTGCTGGTGGCGTTTTTCACCACGATGCTCGATGACGGGCTGCCCCAGGACCTGCCCATCGGCGTGGTGGACCATGACAACAGCGCTACCTCGCGCAGTCTCATCCGCAACCTCGATGCCATGCAGAACTCGCGGGTGGTGTATCGCTTTGCATCGGTCACCGAAGCCCGCAACGCCATGCAAGAAGGCAAGGTCTTTGCCTATCTGTACATCCCCGAGGGCACGGCGGCCAAGCTCATGGCAGGTCGACAGCCCGATATCTCGTACTACTACACCATGACGTGTATGACGGCGGGATCGATGGCATCCAAGGACTTGAAAACCATCAGCATGCTGGGCTCTGCGGCAGTGGGCCAAGCGACATTGAGTGCTAAGGGCGCAACTAAGGAACAGATACGCACGGCACTACAGGCCGTGACGATTGACGCACACATGATCGCCAACCCTCAGGGCAGTTACAACTACAGCCTGACCACGGTCTTTGTGCCAGGCATCCTGATGCTTTTCATGGCGCTGCTGTCGGCCTACGCGCTCGGAATGGAGATGAAGTTTGACTCGGGCAAGGAATGGCTCGCCCGCGCTGGCAACAACATCCTCGTGGCCATCCTCGGCAAGTACATCGTCCATGCGCTAGTGTTCCTGCTTGTGATATTCTCCTACCAGTATTATATCTTCAACGTGCTTCACTTCCCGCACTTGGGCGGCGTGTGGAGCATCGTGCGGCTCACCCTCTTGCAGGTCGCTGCCTCGATTGGCTTTGGCATCTTCGCTTTCGGACTTATGCCCTCGCTGCGCATGTCGATGAGTATCAGTTCGCTGTGGATGGTGCTCGGCATCTCGATGTGCGGCTCGGCGTTCCCTGTCGCAGGCATGGATCCCCCATTGCAGGCCATGTCTTGGCTATTCCCTTTGCGCCACTACTGGATGCTCTATCAGGCAACAGTGCTCAACGGCTTCCCCGTCATTGACGTCTGGTTCCATCTCGTGGCACTCGTGGCCTTCACGCTGCTGCCATGGTTCGTACTCCGTAAAGTCAAAATCGCAATGCTCAACTATGTCTATATTCCGTAAACTCAAGGAACATATCACCGACGTGCTATACGTATGGCGTCAGGAGATGAAACAGGTCATCAGGGACGAGGGCGTGCTCATGTTCCTCGTCATCGTGCCGCTGGGCTACCCGTTGCTCTACTCCTGGATCTACAACAACGAGACGCTGCACGAGACACCGGTAGTGGTCGTTGACCAGTCACACTCGGCCCTCTCGCGCCAGTTCATCAACGACTGTGACGCCACCCCTGACGTCGATGTGAAATATTACGCCGCCAATCTCGACGAAGCCCGTGCACTCGTCAGCCGCCAGCTCGCCAAGGGCATCTACCTCATCCCGTCAGACTTCGCCACTTGCATCAACCGTGGAGAGCAGGCGACCGTCAGCGTTTATTGCGACATGTCGCTCATGCTCGCCTACAAGGCCGTTTATCAGACTGCCATGGTCGAGGCGGGACGCCTCAGCGCTGGCCTGAAGATCAAGAAGGCCGGCAACTACACCGATCACGAGAATTCCATCACTGCGCAGCCTCTTATTGCTCACGATGTGGCGATGTTCAACCCATCGGGCGGCTACGGATCCTGCGTCCTGCCCGCAGTGCTCATGCTCCTGCTGCAGCAGGCGTTA
Organism: uncultured Prevotellaceae bacterium; assembly: GCA_900318335.1. Taxonomy (GTDB): domain Bacteria; phylum Bacteroidota; class Bacteroidia; order Bacteroidales; family Muribaculaceae; genus Sodaliphilus. The sequence goes on along the minus strand of ONKF01000059.1, from coordinate 943 downwards.
GCGCTGGGCATCGGCATGTCGGCGGGTACGGCCCGTGAGCGTAATCGCAACGGCCAACTCATCCCCGACGATGATCCCCACTACCGTGGCGCCTACCGCGTCGTCTGGGGCAAGGCACTCTGTTATGGCATGATCGGTGCCGTGGCAGCCGCCTACCTGTCGATGGCTGTTCCCCGCATGTTCTCATTCCCGCAGCTGGCCGACGGCAAGACGTTGCTGGCAATGTTGCTGCCCTATACGATGGCATGCATCTTCTTCGGCATGACCGTTTCTTGCCTGGTGCGTTACCGTGAGAACGTCATGTTGCTGATGGTCTTTGTCTCGATTCCGTTGCTGTTCCTCACCGGCGTGTCATGGCCGCAGTCCAGCATCCCTGGTGCATGGCAGGGTGTATCCTGGCTCTTCCCCAGCACCTTTGGTGTACGTGCTTTCATCCGTGTCAACTCCATGGGTGCCTCCGTCAGCCAGATCCTGCCCGAGATCCGCATCCTCTGGATTCAGGCTGCCGCTTATCTGGGCATGGCTTGCATAGTGTATGCTTACCAGAAGCGCCTCGCCCGCAAGCACGTTAAGACCGTAACCAATTCAACCGACCTCATTGAGCCCGATGATCAATAAAACTGTTCACATCTCCTTAGATGCCTGGAGCACAGACTACTATAGGTAGCACCATGCGCTCAGCGACAGAAAGAGTAATCGCAGGGCTTTCTTCAATAAGGTGAAATCACTATATCAAGCATCGCCTATTGACGTTGCACTCGTTAAACGAAATAATGAATTCCAACTTATGAGGCAATTTCTTTTTTATCAATTCTTAGCGATTGGCGCCTTGTTCCTGCTCTCGTCTTGTGAGCACGACGATCCCGTCAGTCCCATCAAGCCGCTTGAGCAGCGCACAGTGTTGCTACTCACCAGCGAAGGCTACATCTATGACCAGTCGGGC
>ONKF01000023.1 GCA_900318335.1 uncultured Prevotellaceae bacterium | reverse complement strand
TTATGAGCAGATGTTGACAGTCTCGCTGGCCTTCACTGAGGTATTAACAGTTCGTGATGCTGTTGAAGCCAAGGTCCAGGAACTTGAAGAGCGCAAAAAATCAGACAAATGCTGCAATTATCTCGTCTATGAGAGAGATGGAGAGTATGTCCTTGATTTCTTGGTAAGCGATGGGGCAGACGGCAAGTTGAATTGTGTCGAGGTTGACATCCATCACTACAAACCGGTAACCGTCAATGGCAAGAAAGCAGTACAGCTCAATTTCTATTCGCGCAGGGCATACGGTGACGACATCATCCCCTTCTTGGAATCCCTCAAGGATAAAAAAGAAGACTGGATCACCGAACTGACACAGATGAAAATTGTCTGTAAAATGAAATAGCATCACAATTATCAAAGAAGTAAACAAAACTGCGATATGAAACGGTTACTATTGTTTATCATCTTGACTGCGGGCATTACAGGCCATCTTGCCGCCCAAGCCTCTTGGTATGAGCGATACCGCGAATGCATCAATGACAGCAGCCTTGAATACACCAGGCAAGTCATTGAGCAATGGGAGCAGGCAGAGCCTGAATCTGCTGATGTATATGCTGCTTGGTTCAACTATTATTACAAGATGAGCCGGGATGAGGTCATGCAGATGACGCCCATCCCTCCAGAAGATGGCAGGCAAGCTTTGGAATTTGAAGACAGCACGGGCGCACCAGTATACATGTATGAGGTACAGGTGTTTGACGATTCACTTTTAGCAATTGCCCATGAGAAAATAGACAGGGCTATCAGCCTCTATCCTGATAGGTTGGATCTTCCATTCGGTAAACTCGCCGTACTCTTCAGACTGGAGGATTACGACAGTGCCATGCCTGTGCTCCATCAGGTGATAGAGCGTTCCCACCTCAACGGCAACCGTTGGACTTGGACTCTTAATACCCCAGTAGGTGAGGATGGCGAAACGATGTTCAAGTCGAGCATGCAAGATTATTTCAGCAGGCTATTTGACGCAGAACTTGACGATAAGGCGATGCAACTAGTGGAATGGCTGTTGCAATACTATCCCGATGAAGTCATGTTTCGTAGCGATAAGGCATCACTACTCGCCTTAACAGGCAACAATGACCAGGCATTACCCCTGTTCCTCTCTATCCACAAGGACTACCCCGATGACAACATCGTGACCTCAAATATCGCCTATATCTATAAGACGATGGGAGATAAAGAGAATGCGCTGAAGTATTATCGCCTTTTGTCCAAATGCGATGATGAAGAAATGGAAGAACTTGCCCGAGGAGCCATCAGTGAATTAACCGAATAATGACAAAGAACGAAAAAAGCATACTGCGATTTGGGCTATATTTCATGGTGTTAGGCATCCTTTGTTCTTGCTTGATTCCGATTTATTTATCCAATCCATTTGAAGATAGTGGCTTAGATCTTGCGGTGCCTTTTTTCGTGATCCTGATTTGTGCGCCGAGGCTATTTTATGACAAGATCTGGGCAAGCCTATTGCTCATGACTTGTGCCATTTTGACAACATTATGGCTGTTGTATTTCACATGTGTTGCTGTCTTACAGACTATTGCCAATTTAGATGTCTTCGACGGATTCATTTTCAGTTTCTTGATTATTGTCACAGTAATAGTGCTGTTAAGCTGTTACTTGTGCTACCGCCTCTTCAAGTTACTTTTTAAGACAAAACCATCATTATGAAGAAGTCAACAAAAAGAATATGTTTAATCATCTTGATTGCCGTTTTGGCTTTAATCGAGTGCTTGTTGTGCTATGGCATTGCCCTCGAGAGGAATTATCTAGTGGATCTCCCCGAGGATCACCCAGCTATAAAGGTGATTTACCGTGATTTGACGATTCTCGAGATTTTCATGTTCATTAATCTGTGCATTGCAGTAGTATCACAAATTCTACTTTGGAGAAAACCAAGGAAGAATGTCGATTAATAGACAACCAAAACGCTGAATATGATGAACAATTCGAGTGCCTTATCAACCTGAAATGATGGAGTTAAATAAATGTAGAACAATTAATTACAAGCAATATGGAACTGAGTATAGCTATAGCAATTATTGTGATGGTCGTTTTCGTTTACTTATACCAGAAAAAGAAACGAAAAGAGCAACAGATGGGTAATGAATTGGAGAATCTTATCGATGTGAACGACTGGCAAGGAGTGTGCCGCATATTGATGAAGCAACTGATCTTATGGGGTGCCGCTTTGCTGGTAATCATTCTGGTCTTGGGATGGTCCTTTTTCTATGACGACAAGTTTCGTTATTCGTCACTTGTGGTATTGGCTTTCGTAGCTTGGCGATTTATATCGTTGGTAAGGCTTTACTATTTATCAAGGCAGAATGCAAAAGTGTTGCAAATAATCGATGAAAACACAGCATTCAATGAGGAGCTAATAGCCAATGCGGAGGCTCTGCTGAAGAATTACAATACCTGTCGCATCAGCGCTGATGCCACTCCACAATCCATCATGCAGACATGGTTAGATGCTTATGAAAGAGGTAAATTAGAGGGATTCCACCCTGTATTGTTGGAGATTGATGAGAATCTTATTGATAGTCTTGCTGAGGTTATTAACGATGTCGATAGTTTCGGACAGCGACAAAATATGCTTCTCAACGATTCTTTAATAGATGCAATGGAATTTTTGCGGCTGGAATTGGAAGACCTGAAGGAAAGCTATGTATCTGATGGTGGATTGGAGGAGTGGGAGAAGTATGTTGTTGGGGTTGATTTGCAATTTGAAGCCTTGCATAATTTCAATTTTAGTTGTGACAACATCCTGCTCGTCGAGGTTCCTGTCCAACAGCCATGGCAGATATTTGCCCACATCCCGTTCGGCGGATGGAATAGTTGCCCCGAAGATGCAGAACACATGGCAGTAGCCAAATACTGGCACGAAAAATATGATGCCGTGGTGGCTCACATCTCGTCGGACACCTTAGAATACTATGTGCCACAACCTGTTTCTGGCGATAGCATGTCGCTTGCCGAAGAACAGATGGGCTACTGCCCTGATCTCCTTCAGAACGACATCAACTTAACAACTCTCGCAAGAATGAACCAGGCATCCAATGTCTGGGATTTTTGGTGGGATTGAATGATTGATTGATGATAGAGCGAATTTACAATATCATTCTTTGGAGGCTATACTCATTTTTAAGAGGGGGAACAAAGCTCTTGAATGGTATCAATCCATTCACATGGTTATTACAAATTCCAATCATTAAGAAATTCTATATCAAGAGAGGTAGTTCAGTTGAGCAGATAGAAGCGGCTGTAGATCATGTAACCAATGATCCTGTTATAGGCATTAATATATGGTTTGCCGACAGATTCATGATGCTGACACTTTTTTTCTGGCTCCTTAATTTCAGCATACCTTTATTGAACCTTATCAGGAGGGGACTTTTGGTTCCTGCCATCTGGATAGCTGATGTATTGCTTGTGTTTTTGGCACAGTGGTGTTTTGTATGGCAAAAGGATAAGTACCTGAAATACTTTAAGAAATTTGAGAAGCAGCCTCAATCCTGGAAAATAAAATGGGGCATAATCAGCTTTTTGTTTGTAATCACTCCGATTGTCCTTCTGTTTATTGGTTAAATGCCCTTCAGTAGTTTGTGTCGCCAAATCATATTAATCATTGTTTTCTCAGAAATAGTGGCTAACTTTGCCGTAATCAAAAAAAACGAGTTGAAAATATGAAACGATTTCTTGTATCATTCATTATGGCTGCATGCGTTGCTGGCAGTTTGTCCGCCCAGAAAACGCTGGATTCACTCTCTTATGCGATGGGTGATTACTTTACGCGTATCGTTCTGGATAGCCAGGATAAGAAGACACAACAGATAAAGAGTGATCGTGAGGAGTACATTCGAGGCTTCAGTGACGGGCTGAATCTCTATAGGCAGGAGAGGACAGCGGCCAATTCCTATTATGATGGTCAGCAGATGGGCCTATTTTTCCTGATGAGCATCAATTTTGAGCAAATTGAGGAAAAGGATCAGCCCCATTTGGACTGCCTGATCGAAGGGCTGCGCAAAGTGGCCGACAATACCGTTGTCCTACCACAGGACACAATCGGCGCCCATCATTTATTGTTAGACCTTGACGATGAGGCCATGCTATTGATGGTCTATGGTGACTCCTGCCGCATCGAGACGACAATGGGTATCCTCTTGGGGCTGCGGGACTATGACACACTCCCACCAATCGACCGTGATCAGGGCGACTCCATTTCTATCGAGGATCAACAGGCCTTTGCTTGTGGCATGGCCGATGTGCTGGAAAGTTCAAATTCAGAGGCAACTTATGACATGGGCCGATTTGCGGCACTGTTCTATTTCATTGATAACATGAGAATGAAACAGTTGTTGGGCTTGGATTTCGATTACGATGCGATCATCGACGGTGCCCGTGGCGCCCTGGAACTGACAGAGCGCAAAATGTCGGTTGAAGAAGTGGAATTGTGCCTCACGCAGTATTATGCGGCACAATACAATATCCAAGCCAACGTTCAACATGATAATGGTGATGATATCGATGATGCTCTTCTGGAAGAATCTGCTAGAGCGGCGATAGAAGATGTATCTCGAGAGATGGCAAAAAATCCCAATATCCTGCAACGCTATAGCCTTAGCGGTCAAGTCTCCGTCAAGGGTGGTAAGGGTAAGAAAAGCCCTGCCATCGGCTGGACGGTGACACTGGATGATGGCTTCATGACCACGGTGACCAACCAGAATGGCGAGTACCGCTTTGACGATGTGCCGCCCGGTAACTACACCATATTCTATCAAGACCCCTTTGCATTGGCGAGGGTGTTCCAGGTCACGTTGAAGAACAAGGATAAGAAACTGGACCAAACCTTCAACGAGGACGGCTCGGATTATGTCAGCCAAGCCAAGAGGGACATTTTTATGGGACGACCGCAATTCCAAGTAATAAGCGGAGACACGCCTGTGTATTATACTGGCGAATATTGCTTCGACAGTTTTTATGAGAGATATGGTGTGCAGATTGTTGACTGGGGAGACATCATTCCGTGTGAACCCGTGGTGTTTGCCAACTACAACAAGCATATTTTCGATTACCTCGATGAAACATTCGGTGACGAATGGCGTAGTACAGAATGGCTCCCAATCCTCAGGACTGTCGAGGGCTTCAACCAATGGCATCCGTGATAATGGCATATTGAACTCAATAGATGGATGCGATGTGGAAAATAGGGGAACGCTTGATGCGTTGGGGTACACTGGCATATTGCTCCGTTTTTCCTGCCGTGTCTCGCTCCAGCTCGACCTGATGGCCAAGAATCTCCTCGTCGAAGAGTTCCCGTCGGCAAAAGAGTTCATCAAGCCCCACAAGGGCGACAACAACATCTGGTACTTCGACACCGATGTCTATCAGATCGAGGGTTTGGCCCGATTCTACATCGGCCTGGCCAACCACATCAAAATCCTCAATGCTCCCGAACTGGAGAAGTTCATAGCGTCCTTCGTCAAAGATAACTTGTTGAAAGAATAAAGGTAATGATAAATTCCATTATTAAAGATTATTATTAACTTTGCGGTATGAAAAAATTAATAGTATTTCTTTTTGCCATTGTTAATCTCACTTCTTTTTCTGCGCCAAAAGAAGTGCTAGATACCGTGTATTACGATAATAACTGGAAAGGATGTAGCCGAACATTTGCTCATTACTATCGAGTTATGACCATTCCATCAGATGATAACCCACGCAAACAAATGCGAGATTTTTTTATTACGGGTGAAATTGCAGGTGAAGCTAAATATATATCAATAGACAGAGATGATGATAGCAGGTCCATTTTTGATGGTGAATATATATCTTATTATAAATCAGGTGCGATTAAACATCAATCAAACTGGATGAATTCACATAGAATTGGTGATTCATATGATTTCTATGAAAACGGAAATGTCAAACAGCATTGTCAATATAATGATGAGGGTAATATTGAAGGTGCTTATTCTGAGTTTGATATTAACGGGAATCTAATCAAACTATTTAAATATAATAATGGCATTCCTGAGCCAACATTTACAGCTTATAACCAATTTGGCGCAATGGGACGATACAACACAAGAACTCTTGAGTTTGAGTCTGAAGATGTTTCCCAAGCCGATATGAAAACAAAGTATATAAAGGGAGAAAAGTACTACTATTTTGATAATAAGAATGGTCTATACATTAGCACTGTAGTAGATGCTATTAAACAATATGGTAAATACTATAGAGTTTGTATTTTCTTATTTAATAACTCTAATGAGAGTTTTACTTTTGATCCAACACTCGTAACAGCATCTGGAAAATTCTATAAGAAAACTAAAAAGAACGGTAAGACTCCATATCACTCAATTAAAGCTAGAAGAAATGAGAAAGGAGAATTCACATATGATCCTTCAACAGAGAAAATTAAAGATATTCGTGTGTGGACTTACAAAGATTATATGAATAAAGTTGAAGAGAGGCAAGATTGGGATAAAGCATTGATGGAATTTGCTCAAGGTATTTCTACGAGCAATGCTGGATACTCAGTTTCATATACCCAAACTAATAATACTTTTGCCCCTAATATATCATTTTCTTCAGCTACATACAATGCCGCTGAAGCTGCAATCGTAAAAGAAATGTCAGCCAATAAAATTTCTACTTATGCAGCCAGTCTTGAATCAGAATCACAGAACATTAAAGACAACTACATGCAAGTTACCACTCTTGACCCTCAAGAAGAAGCGGCAGGATATATCCTACTTAATAAGGATGAACCTGTCATTATTGACCTTTCAATTCCTGTCAATGGCGTTGTCTATACATTCGAGATCACAGATATTCCAAATTAAATAAAAAATTCAGTTAATGCCTCGGAAACGCAGATGCATTCCGGGGCTTTTTCATCGGTAAGGAGGGAAACGCCCGTGATGGGCGATCCCTCCTTGATTCGTCTTTGATTTTTGCCTCTCTACATGTCGGGAGAGGAATTGATATGGGAAGCCGCCATGATGATTTTCTGATGTGACATTGCCTCTGGCGAGTTTGCTCCCGCTCGGCAATGGGAAACGAGTTTCCCGTTGCTCTCGCTTACTCGCAAAATTGCCCCCGTCGTCGCTGGGTGTATAACTTTTTACGCCGCAAAGTTAGCGGGCACCGTGATACAGCAAGGCCGTGCACAGTTGCCTCGAAATAATCCACAAAATTTGACGCTGCGCATAAAATTTGGCCAGTCCTACGGGTAGATTTTTTCGGTCAAGCCTTGCAGGCGTATCACTAGCAGCCCTTACTTGAGTAGCAACGTAAAAAGGTTATACGCGACAACAGAGACAATGATTATTAACATCTAAAAATCAATCAATTATGACAGCTTTTTAACCAAGTGATTTTCAGAAGCGCTCCGCAGGGCAGTAGGGGGATCCTGAGAGGGAAATAAAGGGAATAATTTCCCTTTTCAACCCTTTAATGATTGATAATCAAATATTTGATTATTTCAATCCTTTACAAATCGTAATTCCCGTAATTTTGAAAATGTCTACGTTTGAACGGCCCGAGAATTACACCTTAATTATACGGTAAAGAGAGAGAAGGGGAGGGTTGAATTCTTGTCCGTCAGAGCTTGTTATTCTTTTCTGGTATCTCGGCGCCATCTGTCGTGGAACTGCTCTCTGAAGACTTTGTCATTCCATTATCATGACATTGTTGTCATTGCTTTTCATCATTTTGTTTTTATGGCAACAGTATGACAACGGATTGGATTTTGGTGAAAATAAAAACTGCTTAATTCGCTGTTTTGTAGCCAATTAAGCAGTTGTAGGTTGTGGAGCATAGCGGACTCGAACCGCTTACCTCAACACTGCCAGTGTTGCGCTCTACCAGATGAGCTAATGCCCCGAATTGCGGTTGCAAAGGTAATACCATTTTTGGAACTGACAAATTTTTTTCGGGAAAATTATTTCACTTTTTTCAAATTGCAAGTGAAATGTGCTTGCTTGCATCAATAATGTGCGGGAGAAAGCACAAATTGTCATGATTTGGCGAAATATTTTTGTGTTGAAATATGTTTTGTGGAAAAAAAATAGTACTTTTGCAAAAAATTGGTAACCATGCCTTCGATGGAGCTGAAAGATAAACTGCAAAGGACATTGCGCAAGGTGGAGACGTTGCGCAAGCGGTATCTTGCTCTGTTGACTGAAAACAAGGAGATGGCGCGTCAAATCGAACGTCAGGAGCTGGAGATCGCCAAGATGGAAAAGGAATTGGCCCAGTTGCGCATCGATAACGAGTTCCTGCGTGTGGCGCACACCGTCCCCGACAACCCTGAGGCGGTTGGACAATTGAAGAAACAGGTTGCCAAGATGGTGCGGGACATTGACCGGTGCATCAAACAATTGAACGCTTGACACGACTATCGACGTTATGGCCGACAATAATAAAGTAAAAATATGGATTCAACTTGCCGACGCTAACCCCAGCGCCCTGAGCATCAATCCCGGTGAGGAGGAAACGTATCGCAAGGCGGAGGAGCTTGTTAACACGCTGTGGAACAAGTGGACTAAGCGCTTTAATGATACGTCCAATGATGTGTTGGCAAGGGTTGCATTCCAGTTTGCCCGCCTCTATCTTGAGGCATATGGCGAGAACCGCCAGGTCAATGAATTCCTGACTGATTTAGATCAACAACTCGACGCCCTGTTGGACGAAGGGAAATGATAATTGTGACTGCATGATGGCGCAAGCCGATGTGGCATGATTTGATACATTTGTTATTGAATTAGGTTCCTGCACCACTTTAAGTTTAGAAGGAGAATGCATTGTTTATCAGCGCATTGCCTTCGGCTGAAAGTGGCGCGTTTTGTTTAATATATTTAAATTAAAATGAATATAATAATTACTGTTATCGTAGCCATCCTGGCGATGGCAATTGGCTGTGCGGTTGCGTTGTACATGTCACGCAAGAACGCCAAGTCACAGGCCAACGAGATTATTGAGAAAGCCCGTCTTGAAGCCGAGGTGCTCAAGAACAACGAGGTCCTGAAAGGCAAGGAAATCGGTATGTCAATCAAGAGTGATGCCGAGAAGGAGGCCAACGCCCGCTTGACCAAGGTCCAGACCAACGAGGCTAAGCTCAAGCAGCGTGAGATGACGCTCAACCAGCAGCAGGGTGAATTGCAGCGTCGCCGCAACGAGGTGGAGAATCTCAAGGTGAATGTCGAGAATCAGATGGCTGTGCTTGATGAGCGCAAGAAGGAAGTTGACAAGATGGAAAAGAGCGTGCGCGATACCCTTGAGCACGTGAGCGGACTGTCGGCCGAGGAAGCCAAGGAGAAACTGATCGAGTCTCTCAAGGATGAGGCCAAGACCAACGCTGCCAGCTATATCAATGACATTATGGATGACGCTAAGATGACCGCCAACAAGGAGGCCAAGCGCATCATCATCGAGACCATCCAGCGTGTGGCCACCGAGACCGCGGTCGAGAACGCTGTGACTGTGTTCCACATCGACAATGACGAGATCAAGGGACGCATCATCGGTCGTGAAGGCCGCAACATCCGCGCCCTCGAGGCTGCCACCGGTGTCGAGATCGTGGTTGACGATACCCCCGAGGCTATCGTGCTGTCGGGCTTCGACCCTGTTCGCCGCGAGATTGCCCGCTTGGCACTGCACCAGCTGGTCAGCGACGGCCGCATCCATCCCGCCCGCATCGAGGAGGTGGTGGCTAAGGTGCGCCGCCAGGTCGAGGAAGAGGTGATTGAGACCGGTAAGCGCACGGCTATTGATATGGGTATCCATGGCCTGCATCCCGAGCTCATCCGCTTGATTGGCAAGATGAAATACCGCTCCAGCTATGGTCAGAACCTGTTGCAGCACTCACGTGAGACTGCTAACTTGTGTGCCATCATGGCAAGTGAGTTGGGCCTGAATCCCAAGAAGGCCCGCCGCGCTGGCCTGTTGCATGATATCGGCAAGGTGCCCGATGACGAGCCCGAGCTGCCGCACGCACAGTTGGGTATGAAGTTGGCCGAGAAATATAAAGAGAAGGCCGACATCTGCAACGCAATCGGAGCGCACCATGACGAGGAAGAGGCAACCAGCCTGTATGCTCCCATCGTACAAGTGTGTGACGCCATCAGTGGTGCCCGTCCCGGTGCCCGCCGCGAGATTGTCGAGGCTTACATCAAGCGACTCAATGACCTCGAGCACTTGGCTTTGTCCTATCCTGGTGTAGTAAAGACCTATGCCATCCAGGCCGGCCGCGAGCTGCGCGTTATCGTTGGCGCAGACAAGATCAGCGACGAGGAGACCGAGAAACTGTCCAACGAGATCGCTCAGAAGATCCAGGACGAGATGACTTATCCCGGACAGGTGCGCATCACCGTCATCCGCGAGACGCGCGCCGTGAGCTACGCTAAATAAAGGGAGCGTACCACGATGGACGAGAACAAGAACAAACAAGTCAATCTGCCTGAAGGTGCCGACACCTGCGTGAACTGCAATTGCGGCACCGACATTGGCAGGTGTAACCTGGTGAGCACCAATTGGCTTGATGACATTCCCGACAACGATTTCGATATTGTCGAGGTGCTCTTCAAGAACACTCGCCGTGGTTTCTACCGCAACAGCACCAATATCCCGCTCAAGCGGGGTGATTGGGTGGCGGTCGAGGCCAATCCCGGGCATGACATCGGTCGAGTGGGGCTCACGGGCCGTCTGGTCAAGAACCAGATGAAGCGTGTCAACCTGCGCAAGGATGCCGAGATACTGCGCGTATTCCGTAAGGCCAAACCCGCCGACATGGAACGCTACGAGCTGGCAAAGGCGCGCGAGGAGGACACTATGATACGTTCCCGCAAGATTGCGGTGGACCTGGGCCTGAAGATGAAGATTGGCGACGTTGAGTATCAAGGCGACGGCAATAAGGCGATCTTCTACTATATTGCTGATGAACGTGTGGATTTCCGTCAGCTCATCAAGGTGCTGGCCGACGTGTTTAAGATCCGAGTCGAGATGAAACAGATTGGTGCCCGTCAAGAGGCTGGCCGCATCGGCGGTATCGGCCCCTGCGGCAGGCCACTCTGCTGCGCCACTTGGATGTCGGGCTTTGTATCGGTTGCCACGAGTGCCGCACGATTCCAGGATATCTCACTCAATCCTCAGAACCTGGCGGGACAGTGTGCCAAGCTCAAGTGCTGCATCAACTTCGAGGTGAATACCTATGTCGAGGCGATACGTCAATTACCGCCCAAGGATGTGCATCTCGAGACCAAGGATGCAACCTATTACTACTTCAAGGCCGATGCCCTCAAGCGTGAAATCATCTATTCCACCGAGCGCAACGCGCCTGTCAAAACCGTTACGCTGACTGCTGCCGAGGCCTTTGAGGTCATCGCATTGAACAAGAATGGCGTCAAGCCCGATACACTCAAGCCCGAGGATGACGGCAACAAGCCCGCATCACCCTTCGGTGACCTCTTGACTCAGGACAGCATCAGCCGTTTTGACAAAAAGAAGAAGAAAAAGAAGAAAAAATCGGGTTCGGGCGAGAAGCCTGCGGCAAACCAGCAGAATAAAGGCCCCAAACCTCCAAAGGCCGAGAAGCCGCAACCTGAAGGGGGCGGAGACGAAAAACCCGGTAAACCAGAGCGCCGGCAGCGTCAGGGAAAGCCCAAACGCCAACAGCAGGATAGCAATGGTCAGCCGCGTCCCGTCAAGACTTTCAGGCCGCGTCAGCCCAAGGATGCCAACCCTGCGCAGAACGGAAATGCCCAAAGCCAGCCAAACAACGGAAATAAGGACTAACCGCTTGTTGTCGGTAAGCCAATGCATAACTGTGGCAATGACAGTGTTCATTGCCACAGTTGCAATCATCATGACCGGTTGCCAGCGCAAGCCCGTCATGGCCCATTCCGGGTTTGTCCATCTACCTAAGGCCGGATGGCAGCAGACGTTGCCCCTGACCTTCAATCCTGTCTATGATGACTCCACGATGACCTATGAGCTCTCGCTCGCCATTCGTCATCACAACGATTATGACTACAGCAATCTCTCGCTGGTGGTCGATATCATTGCTGCCGACTCGACGGTCAACCGCATGCCGTTGAACTTCATGCTGGCTGACGAGCATGGCAACTGGTCAGGTGGTGGATTCGGGACATTATATCAGGTCCAATACACTCTCAAGGACCATGTAAAGCCCGACGACGCCCGTTCGATCATCGTGTGGCAGACCATGCAGGATTGTGACACGCTCAAGGGACTGGCTGATGTGGGAATTATCGTCAAGCCGTTGTAATTCAGGCGATAGGAGGGTTATTGTGCGAGAATATTGATATGAAGTTGAAAATTATTTTGTCAATTCGTTAAAAATACCTAATTTTGCCGAGTTGAAAAACTGTTATCATGAAGATAGATAAAGCCGAAGCCCGCGAGACGGGTATACAACTTCTCAAATATGCAGTGATAGGTGTGTCTAACACGCTGATCACGCTTGTGGCTTTCTATTTGCTCAATACCAAGTTAGGCCTTTCTTACGGAATCTCTAACGTTACCGGCTATGTGCTTGGTGTCATCAACAGTTTTATCTGGAACCGCAATTGGGTATTTAAGAGCAAGGACAACGTCAAGCGTGAGCTCTTCCTCTTTGTGTGCGGTTTTCTCATCTGCCTCGCTTTGCAGCTGTGCGTCAGCTGGATCTTGCTCGAAGGTCTCCACTGGAAAGATCTGCCTGATGACATTATCCCCTTCTTCCCGATGGAGAAGGCTGGCCAGAACATCGTCATGCTTCTTGCCATGGTGGCCTATACCCTGGCAAACTACATCTACAACCGCACAGTCACATTCCGTGTTAACCCCAAGGGCTCTGCGCCCAAGTAAACTTTACTGCTTATTTTCTTTTTCTAAATTGAGTAGGAATTGTTTGATTTCTACTCCGGGGGCGTAACCGCCCAAGGTGCCATCGGCATTAATGACGCGGTGGCAAGGGATGACTATGGCCACGGGATTGTTATGGTTGGCCTGGGCAACAGCGCGGCACGCTTTAGGGTTACCCATGCGTTTGGCCTGTTCTCCATAGGAAATGGTCTCGCCATAAGGGATCTTCTGCAATTCAGCCCATGTGTTCATCTGGTTATCGGTTCCCGTGACATGGATTGGGAGCGAGAACTCGCGACGGGTACCGGCAAAGTATTCATCAAGCTGCCTGATGCACTGGTCGAGTAGGGGAGTCGCTGCTTCTATAGGCTCTAACTTCAGTTTCTTGGCAATCTTGGCGACGTCGGCGGCATTCCAGCCGATAAGGGCTACTCCGCGTGTGCTGGCAGCTATCTGCAGCGTGCCCACAGGGGTCTGCATCGTGGTGTGGCACAGTTGTCCCTCATGATTAGGAGTGATGTCAAGTTCGGCCGCCTTGTCGAGCATGAGGCGGTAGGCCGAGGCATAATCGTTGGTAATGACGCCGTCGAGGATGGCATCCTTAATGGCATCCTTAATATAGCCCACGGGACGTGAGGGCTCCAGCCCAAAAGTGGTCATGATTTCCTGGCCGTCGACCGGTGGTTGGAAATTGCGCACGCGGTCTTTCTCCTCGATGTCCACCAGTTTCTGCTTCACCAGGTCAAAATTCTCGCGGAACCGTTGCACCTTGTTCTGGTTCTTGCTGGTGATGTCTGCCTTGCACAGGGTCATCAGGTCATCGATGTCATCGCCAGCGTCAAACAGTAGGCGCCTAACGGCGCTGTCGGTGACTTCATCCTCGACAAGTGCGATGGGGCGCATGTGCAGCCTGACGAGCTTTTTCACATACTTCATGTGGTCGTTGAGCGGCAGTCGCATTTTGGCAAAAATCTTGGGCACCATCTTCTCGCCGATGAAGTTGTGGTTATGGAAGGTCCATCCCAGCTGCGGGTCCCAGCGCTTGGTGCGAGCCTTGCCCACATCGTGGAGCAACGCTGCCCATCTCAGCCACACGTCATCGCTGGCCTGGGCCACATTGTCGAGCACCTGCAGGGTGTGCATGAAATTATCCTTGTGGCCACGACCGTTAACCGTCTCGATGCCCTTGAGGGCTGCCAGTTCGGGGAAAATGAGCGGCAGCAGGCCGCACTGGTCGAGCAACATCCAGCCTCGTGAGGGCTGGTTGCTGCGCATGATTTTCATCAACTCCTCGGCAATGCGCTCGCGGGTGATGATGCGGATGCGTCCTGAGTTACGCCTGATGGCGTCGAACGTCTCGGGATAGATGTCAAAATCCAATTGTGTGGCAAATCTCACGGCACGCATCATCCGTAGCGGGTCGTCGCTGAAGGTGATGTCAGGGTCGAGAGGGGTGCGGATGATGCGGCGTTCCATGTCACCGATGCCGTCAAACGGATCCAGCAACTCGCCGTATCGGTCCTTATTCAAGCAGATCGCCATCGCATTGATGGTGAAGTCACGGCGGCGCTGATCATCGTCCAGGGTGCCGTCTTCCACAATGGGGTTGCGGCTCTCGCGTCGGTAGGATTCACGGCGAGCGCCAACAAATTCCAATTCCCACTGGCGAGTCTTTACCTGAGCTGTGCCATAGGTGCGGAATACCGCCAGATGGGCACGCTTGCCCAAACGGTGAGCCACAGCCCGAGCCACCTCAATGCCACTGCCGACCGTCACAAAATCCATGTCATTGCTGGGGCGCATCAGAAAGATGTCCCTAACGTATCCACCCACGACGTAGCACTCGCGGCCCATTTCGTCGGCAACTTCACCTACCAGTTTCATGACAGGCAGATTAACATGTTCGGCAATTTTATGTCGGTCGATTTCCATGATTTTTGCTTTTTAGGTTGCAAAATTACGTCTTTTTTTGGTCACGTTGAAAAAAATGTCTAATTTTGCAGTGTAAATGAGGGTTTGGAAACTCATTTTATGCTTGATAAATCACTCAATTCCACTTCTCACTCTTTTCCCCTAATTTTTATTGGACATATCGATATTGAATCAGAGTTCTAAGGTATCGGTTAAGAACCACAGAGGAGAAGAAAGGAGTTGAAAAACAAATACAATAGAAACTAATTTTTTAGAAAGAAACAACGTGTACCGGTGTGCACGGCGTGTTGTGGATTTATAGGACGTGTACCGTTCAGTCACATCACGTAATGAACTTATTATATCTTTATGTATATACTCGAACAATTGAATGAAATGACCGAGGCTCAACTACACGAGTTGGCAAAGTCTATGGGACTTAAAAAAGTCGATTCGCTTGAACGTGAAGCTCTCGTTTATGAAATCCTGGACCATCAGGCCGAGACAGATGCCGCTAACACCCCTGAACCGGTGAAACGCCGCCGTGAACGCATACGCCAACCGGCTGCTAAGGCTAACGGAACAGATGTGACCAAGGATGATGCTGTAGCCACAAAGAGCAAAAATAAAAAAGAAAAAAAGAAAGTTTCAGACGAAGCCAAGGTAGAGGCCGAACCTCAGGAACAACCCCAAGCCGAAGAACAGGCAGCTCCTGTTGTCGAGACTCCCAAGCGTAAGCGTGGCCGCCCGTCGGCAGCCGAGAAAGCCGCACGCGATGCCGCTCTCATAAGCGAACAAAACCCGGCACAGGAAGCCCCCGCCATGGAAGAACAACCCGTTGTTGAGGAACAACCGGTTGATGAGGTCAAGGAACAGGCACCCCGCCGCCGTGGCCGCAAGTCCAAGCAGGTGCAACCCGAGCCCGTCTTGCCGTTTGATAATATGGAACAAGAGGCCGAACCTCAGCCCGAACCAGTTATTGAAGCCCAACCTGAAGTAGAAGAGCAAATATTTGAGGAACAACAGCAGCAGAATCAAACCCAACAGCCAGCTGAACCCCGTGAGCGCGAAGACGTGTCACTGAACTCATTCTTCAACACTGGCAGTAGTTTCACATTCAAGCCCCGCACCCAGGAAGAGCGTGAGGAGGCCCAGCGCCGTGCCGAGGAAGAGCGCAAGCGCGCAGCCGAGCAAGCCGCTGCAGCTCCCATCGTTATTCAAGAGCCCAAGGTGGCCAAGGAGAGCAAGAATAAGAAGCGCAAGATGAAACAGCAGCAACAGCAGCAGATTGCCGAGGTCAATCCCTATCTGGACCAGCCCTATAACTTTGATGGCATTCTCGAGGCCCAGGGTGTGCTCGACATCGCTCCCGAGGGTTATGGTTTCCTGCGCTCGAGTGACTATAACTACTTGACTTCCCCTGATGATATCTATGTGCAGCAGTCCCAGATTAAAGCTTACGGCCTCAAGACCGGAGACGTTATCGAGGGTACTATCCGTCCGCCCATGGAGGGTGAGAAGTACTTCCCGCTGAGTGAGATCCGTCTTATCAATGGCCGCACTCCCGCCTATGTGCGCGACCGAGTGCCGTTTGAGCATCTGGTGCCCCTGTTCCCCGATGAGAAATTCAACTTGGTGAGCCGAACCCATCCTACTGTTTCCCAGCGCGTGGTTGACATGTTCTCGCCCATCGGCAAAGGTCAGCGTGGTCTTATCGTCGCTCAACCCAAGACTGGTAAGACTATGCTGCTGAAGGAAATAGCCAATGCCATTTCAGAGAACCACCCTGAGACCTACATGATTATCCTGCTCATCGACGAGCGCCCCGAGGAGGTAACCGATATGGCCCGCAGCGTCAATGCCGAGGTGATTGCATCAACATTTGACGAGCCGGCCGACCGCCACGTCAAGATTGCCGACCTGGTACTGAGTAAGGCAAAACGTCTCGTCGAGTGTGGCCATGACGTGGTCATCCTGCTCGACTCGATTACCCGCCTGGCACGTGCCTATAATACAATCGCACCTGCATCGGGCAAGATCCTGACTGGCGGTGTGGATGCCAACGCCCTGCAGCGACCCAAACGTTTCTTTGGTGCCGCCCGCAATATCGAGGGTGGAGGAAGCTTGACTATCATTGCCACCGCACTGACCGAGACCGGTTCCAAGATGGATGAGGTAATCTTTGAGGAATTCAAGGGTACCGGTAACATGGAGTTGCAGCTCGACCGCAAGCTTTCCAATAAGCGAATCTTCCCTGCTGTCGATGTTATGGCATCGAGTACGCGTCGTGACGACTTGCTGTTGCCTCAGGACACGCTGAACAAGATGTGGATTATCCGCCGCTTCCTGAGCGACCGCACTTCGGTCGAGGCGATGGAGTTTGTCAAGGAGCGCATGGAGCGTACCCGTGATAACGAGGAGTTCCTGCTTAACATGCAGCAAGAATAATTTTTTTACTGGTTGTTGAGGACGATGGGACGCATCTTGGGCATCGACTATGGCCGCAAGCGCACTGGTGTCGCTGTTACCGATCCGTTGCAGATTATAGCAGGTAACCTGGCAACAGTCCCCACCCACACACTCATGCAGTTTATTAAGGACTACATGGCACGTGAAACGGTGGAGCGCATTGTCGTTGGCCAGCCCACCCAGCTCAATGGAGAACCGAGTGAGAGCATGAAGTACATCACGCCGTTTGTCAACCGCCTGCGCAAGGAGCTGCCCGACATGCCTATCGTGATGTATGACGAGCGTTTCACGAGCACCATAGCTCATCAGGCCATGATTGATGGGGGCATGAAGAAGAGCGACCGCCGTGACAAGTCCCGAGTTGACGCCATCGCAGCAACCATCATCCTCAACGATTATCTGCAAAGTAGATTAAATAAGATTAACCTTTAATTACAATATCATTGTTATGGTTTTACCCATTTATATTTATGGTCATCCTGTGTTGCGGGCCGAGAATGCTACCGTAACGCCAGATTTTCCCAATCTGCAAGAGCTGATTGAGAACATGAAGGAAACCATGTATCACACCCAGGGCATTGGCATCGCCGCACCTCAGGTGGGCGTTAACGCCCGCATCGTCTATATTGATGTGGATGTGCTGGCCGAGGATTTTCCCGAACTGAAGGATGTGCGCATGGTGCTCATCAATCCCGAGATCACTGTTGATGAGAGCGCCCCGTTGATTTCCCGTGAGGAGGGTTGCCTGAGCGTGCCCAATATCCACGAGAACGTTCATCGCCATGAGAAGATCCACATCCGCTGGCAGGACGAACAGTTCCAGGAGCACGAGCAGGATGTCGAGGGTTATCTGTCACGCGTGATTCAACATGAGTGTGACCACCTGGACAAGACGCTCTTTATCGACAGGATTTCTCCCATCCGCAAGCAGCTTATCAGAAGCAAACTGAGCAATATGGTTAAAGGGAAAATTTCGTGTAATTACCGTTGCAAATTCGCACCTCACAACCGCAAGAAATAAAAAAGTGGAAGATGTCTCACGACAGCCTCCACAAACCTTAAATCTAATACCATGAAAAACACACGTACAAAAGTACAAACCTTTTTTGGAATTATACAAATATTTTAAGATATTTTTATATTTTTATATAAAAATTTAGAAATTATTGACCTGGCAGATATATAAGGGATATTGATCACATCGATGTGACCGGCGTTATCGCCGCTTATAGTGAGTGGGATGCCCGGATAGATGTGACCCCTTTATTGACATAATGCTGAATGAGAATGTGGCTGCTCTCAATGCGAGGGCAGCCACATCCACTAAATAACTCTATTTACAGTAATATAGGCTATCAGAATTTCATACCGAAGGCAACCTGGATGTTGCCGTTCTTAGCTTTGTTCTCGCCAAGGACTTCCTCATCTTTAAACACCTTGGTAAGGCCCAATGTGTAGCGAGCCTGAACAAAGGCATTCTCGGTGAGGTTGTAGGTGGCACCCAGGCCCAGGCCGAAATCAACGGTTTGTGTCATGTCTTTAACGTCGACAGATTTTTTAGCACCTTTGACTTTAGCCTTGTTGAACACGTTAAAACCTACCTGCGGACCAAAGTCGATGCTGAATTCGGGCGTAGCATAGAACTTAAGCATCAAGGGGACATTGATGTAGTTGGCAGTGTACTTAACGTCAGCTATGGTAACGCCATCAAAATCGAAGTCGTCATCGACTTTAAATGCCAGAGCCTTGGACTTGCCACCCTGTGAAGCAAACACAACTTCGGGAGCGATGGCGAAATGAGGATTGAACTTGTATTCCATCATGAGACCAAACTGATAACCAGGCTTCATACCATGGTCTACATCCGGTCCCCAGAAGTTAGTCATGTCAAAACCAACCTTTCCACCAAATTGAACTTGAGCCATAGCGCTCATGGATACGATTGCAGCAGCAATCAGAATAAACACTTTCTTCATAATCTTTTTCTGTTTTAATAAAACGTAATTAAGTATTATAATCTTTTTTTGTTTTGCGGTTTATTTGCTTTTTGAGCAAAACGATTCTTTGACGCAAAGAAATCCTTGAAGTTTAATGGCAAGGTGAAAAAATATCCGATTTCGGCAAAATAAACCACTTTGCCATCCCAAAAGAACACTTCAGGCTCCTATCGATTATATTGCTTGCAGTACTGCTGGATTCCGCAATTCAGGCAGTCTGGGCGCTGGGCCTTGCAGACGTACCGCCCGTGCAGCAATATCCAGTGGTGGGCTTTGAAGCGCAGTTCCTCGGGAATGTGGCGCATGAGGTCGCGTTCCACATCATCGGGTGTCTTGCCTTGGGACAGGCCCAAGCGGTGAGAGACCCTATAGACATGAGTATCGACAGGAATAGTAGCCTTGCCAAAAGCCGCGCCCATCACCACGTTGGCCGTCTTGCGACCCACTCCGGGCAACGAGGTCAACTCCTTCATGTTGTCGGGTACATGGCCGTCAAACTCGTCCACCAGTTTTCGGGCCATGGCCTGCAGGTGAGCCGCCTTGCTGTTGGGATAGGAGACGCTCTTGACATATTCAAGGATGTCCTCGACACTGGCTGCCGCCATGGCTTGTGGAGTGGGGTAGGCATCAAATAAGGCTGGCGTCACCATATTGATTCGCTTGTCGGTGCACTGGGCGCTCAGCATCACAGCCACCAGCAACTCAAATGGGTCACGGTGCTTGAGCTCGGTCTCGGGATTGGGCTGTTCCTGCTGGAAGTACTCCATGATGCCCAGGTATCTTTCTTTAATCGTCATATTATTTATATAAATGTAGAGACGCAAATTCTTGCGTCTCTATTTCTTTAAACTCTAAACTTTTAGCCGCTTAGCGGCTAAAATTAATGAGCACTCTTGAACTCGTCAAGGAAGCGAACGTCGTTCTCACTGAACATGCGCAGGTCCTTAACCATATACTTCAAGTTGGTGATGCGCTCCACACCAAGGCCGAATGCATATCCGCTATAAACGGAGCTGTCGATACCGCTGGCCTCGAGTACGGCAGGATCCACCATGCCGCAGCCCAGGATCTCGACCCAACCCGTGTGCTTGCAGAAACCGCAGCCCTCGCCACCGCACAGCATACACGAGACGTCCATCTCGGCACTGGGTTCGGTAAATGGGAAGTAGCTGGGACGCAGGCGGATCTGGGTATCGGTGCCAAACAGTTCCTTAGCGAAGTGCAGCAGCACCTGCTTCAGGTCGGCAAAGGTCACGTTCTTGTCGATGTACAGGCCCTCGATCTGGTGGAAGAAGCAGTGGGCACGGGCGGTGATTGCCTCGTTGCGGTAAACGCGCCCCGGGCAGATGATGCGGATGGGCGGCTGATTGCGCTCCATCGTGCGTACTTGAACCGAGCTGGTGTGGCTGCGCAGCACGATATTGCGGGTCACATCCTGGTCGTTCTTCTCAATGAAGAAGGTGTCCTGCATATCGCGGGCGGGATGGTCGGCGGCAAAGTTCAGAGCACTGAACACGTGCCAGTCGTCCTCTACCTCGGGACCATCGGCGATGGTGAAGCCCAGACGCGAGAAGATGTCGATGATCTGCTTACGAACCACCGAGATGGGGTGCCTTGTACCCAGTTCAGCGGGGAATGCGGGACGGGTGATGTCAATCTTGTTCTGCTCCTTGGCCTGCTGCTTGGTAGCCTCGCGCAGGGCATTAATCTTCTCGGTTGCAAGATTCTTCAGCTCATTGAGCTTCTGGCCCAATTCGCGCTTCTCCTCGGGAGCCACCTCACGGAACTCATTGAACAAAGCGGTAACCTCGCCTTTCTTGCTCAGGTATTTGATACGCAACGCCTCAAGTGCCTCTTCGTTATCGGCCTTGAGCTCTGCAATTTGCGCCTTCAGCGCCTCTATTTTATCCTTTAACATAGTCTATCGCTTAATTTAACGTGCAAAGGTAGTAAATAGTTTTCAGTTAGCGGTTAATAGAGAATAGTTTTTTTCAGCAATGTTCATTGGCAGGATTATTGGATTTATCTTGCATACATCAAGAATTATGACGTAATTTGTCAAATGGTTGGGCTTGCCAGGATTCAAATTTGGCGTTTATCTCGGCAAGGTCATTAGTAATCAAGGATATATACTTCAATTAACCTAAATTTATTAACTTACAAGATCCCGCAGACTTGAGCGTTAACAAGTATGTTTATGATGAAAAAGATTCAAATTTTCCTTGTTGGGCTGATGTTATTTATGCCCTGCAGTGTTTTAGGCCAGAACTTTTTATATGGCGATGTGAATGGTGACGGCGAGGTGGATATCTCGGACGTCAATGCCGTTATTGGTGTCATCATGGGTGACCAATATCACAATAAGAGCATTGTCGGCTGTTGGGTATCAGAGTATGCCCTGGATGATAATGGTGAGCGTTTTGACATTCCTGATCCTATCAAGGTAAGTTTTGACTTTTATGGGAATCAATCAGGCCGATGGGGCTGTTATACTGATTACAATCACGGTATAATAGATTATGTTGGCTTGAAATGGGAGCAGCAGGTAAAGCGTTTATATCTCTGGTTCGATGACGGTGACCATGAAGAATTGTACTATGGGTTTAATGAGGACGGCTATCTATTGCTGTCGTTAAATTCCCAGATGACTCAATACACAGCCTACCGCCCTGTTACCGACGGCAATCCATTTGGTGCAAGCAAGGAATCGCGCCACAGCGTTAGCCCCGCAGCAACCAAGTCGGTTTCGCGTGCCGTCGGCGTAATAAAATAAGTCCATTCTATTAATTGACGCCACATGATAAACCCTGTACTTGCACCATCGTGGTCAAGTACAGGGTTTATCATGATTTAAGCTCCGTGTGAGCGCTTTGCTGCAAGAGCGTGATTAGGGCTCGCGGCCCTCTACGATAGCCTCGGTGTCGTGGGCGATCATGTATTCCTCGTCGGTCATGACAACCACCACCTTGACCTTGCTGTCGGGGGTGCTGATTTCGCCTTCCTTGCCGCGCCACAGGGTGTCGTTCAATTCCTCGTCAATCTTGACGCCCAGGTAGGACAGCTGGCGACAAACGCGCTTGCGGGTCTGGTACTGGTTCTCACCCACACCGCCAGTAAAGGCGATGATGTCCACACCGTTCAGCTCGGCTGCATAGGCACCGATGGTCTTCAGGATGCGTAGCTCATACATGTCGAGGGCGAGCTGTGCGCGCTCGTCGTTGTCCTTCTCGGCAGCATCAACCACGTCGCGCATGTCGCTGCTCACGCCAGTGATACCCAGCACACCGCTCTTCTTGTTGATGATGTTGAGCATTTCCTTCGGGCTGAGGTTGTATTTCTCCATGAGGAAGAGGAGCGCACCGGGATCGACGTCACCCGAGCGGGTACCCATCATCAGACCCTCGGTAGGAGTCAGACCCATGGTAGTGTCGATGCTCTTGCCGTCCTTGATGGCACAGATGCTGGCGCCGTTGCCGATGTGGCAGCAGATGATGCGCTTGCCCTCGGGGGTAGTGCCGAGCATGTCACACACGCGCTTTGCGATAAAGCGGTGGCTCGTGCCGTGGAAGCCGTAACGGCGAACGTGGTCCTGGGTGTAATACTCCATGGGAAGGGCATACATGTAAGCCTTCTTGGGCATGGTCTGGTGGAATGCGGTGTCAAACACAGCCACTTGGGGAACACCAGGCAGCACGGCCTCGATGGCCTCGATACCAGCCATGTTCACGGGGTTGTGCAGCGGAGCAATGCCGTAACACTCGCGGATCATGTCTTTCACCTCGTCGGTGATGAGGACGCTGCGGCTGAACTTCTCGCCACCATGTACCACGCGGTGACCCACGGCGTCGATTTCCTTGAGGTCCTTGATGCAACCATACTCGGGATTTACCAGCGCGTCGAGGATGGCCTTGATGGCACCCTTGTGGTCGGTGAGACCCAAGTCGATATTCTTCTTGCTGCCATCATCAAATTTCAGCTTGATGAATCCGTCGGGCAAACCGATTTTTTCTACACCACCCTCAGCAAGGGTCTTGTTCTCTTTGGTCTCGATGAGTTTGTACTTGGCAGAGCTGCTGCCGCAATTCAACACTAAGATATTCATATTGTTAGTTTTTAGTTTTTAGTCCTTAGTTTATTATGATTTACCTGTTGATGGCCTGGTTGCAGGTGAGGATTACGGTGCGGTAGATGTCGTCCTCGTTGCAGCCGCGCGACAAGTCGTTGACGGGAGCGGCAAGACCTTGCAGCACGGGACCCACGGCCTTGGCGCCTGCTATGCGCTGAACCAGCTTATAAGCGATGTTGCCAACACCCAGGTCGGGGAACACGAGCACGTTGGCCTGGCCGGCGATGTCGCTGCCGGGAGCCTTGCTGGCACCCACGCTGGGCACGATGGCTGCATCGGCCTGCAATTCGCCGTCAATCTTCAGGTTGGGATTCATCTCTTTGGCAAGACGGGTGGCCTCTACCACCTTATCGACGCGCTCATGCTTGGCACTGCCCTTGGTCGAGAAACTGAGCATGGCGATCTTGGGGTCGTCGATTTCGGCAAGGGCGCGTGCGGTACGGTCGGCGCTCACGGCAATCTGTGCCAGCTGCTGGGCGTCGGGATCGGGAACCACGGCGCAGTCGGCAAACACCATCACGCCATTGTGGCCGTAGGGTGATCCCTCGGGCAGCAACATCAGGAAAGCGCCACTCACGGTGCTGATGCCGGGAGCGGTCTTCAATACCTGGAAGGCGGCACGCAGCACGTTACCCGTGGTGTTCATGGCACCTGCAACCTGTCCGTCGGCATCACCGGCCTTGATGAGCAGACAACCCAGATACAGCGGGTCAAGCACCTTCTTGCGGGCATCCTCGATGGTCACGCCCTTGGCCTTGCGCAGTTCATAGAACAGTTGGGCATATTTCTCGACACCCTCGGCATCATTGGGGTTGATAACCGTGGCCTTGTCGATGTTGTTAAGCCCCAGTTCAGCGGCTTTGGCCATGATTTCGGCCTTGTCACCGATGAATACCACATCGGCAATGCCGTCGGCGATGATGCGGTCGGCAGCCGTCATGGTGCGGGGTTCGGTACTTTCGGGAAGAACGATGCGCTGCCTCTTGGCAATCGCGTTGCTTTTAAGTTTCTCAAATAAAGGTTCCATTGTTCTCTTGTTAGATAGTATTTTAGGAAAACTGATTTAGTAATTCTTTTGATAGCCCCAAAGGTACTGCTTTTTTGCAAATATGATGCTACAATGAGGATAAAAAAACAAACAACTTTAACAACATTTTGACAACCAGTACAACTATAGTGTTGAAGGCGTTGTCAGTTGTGTTGTTAAAGTTGTTTGAAATAATAAATCTTAGCGCCTTAGCGGCTTAGCGTGAGCCAAAAGGGTAGGCAAGGTTACTCGCCCAGGATGGCGTCGATGATGGCGTTGATGTCTGCAATACCGATTTCACCGTCACCGTTCACATCCTGCAAATCGCTGTAATCATTGTTGATGATGGCGTTGATGACCACGTTCACGTCTGAGATGCTGATTTCGCCATCGCCGTTCACGTCGGGATCAATCACACCAACGATGTGATTCATCCATTTCCAGGGAAGTGTATTTCGATAGAGCTCAAGAGACTTAATCGGAACATTCAGGACTGTCACATTTTGCATCTGAATAGTGATGCTGGGCATGGAAGGGGGTGTTTTGGCCATGCAGGTCATCTGTATTAAGGCATTATCTTGATAGAAAGCGTTTGCTCCAATGGATTCCAAAGAGTTGCCCAACGAGACGGTTGTTAAATTCTTACAGTAGGAAAAAGCATGAGTCTGAATTGACTTGACTGTATTAGGAAGCATGACTTCGGTTAATGAATAATCATTGGTGAAGGCATACTGGCCAATCTTTTCCAGAGATTTGCCAAAAGTAACATTTTCTAATGCCTGACAGTCGGCAAAGGTATAGTCACCAATGGTCTCTAAGGAATTTGGAAGAACCAGTCTTGTGAGACCCATGCAGTTGTAGAAAGCGTGGCCCCTGATGGCTTGAACACCTTCTGCAATATCCAGTTCAGCCAGTCTGGCACAATTCTGGAATGCGCCTTTGTAGATTGTGCTTACCGAACCGGGTATCTTTATCTTGATAAGTGCAGAACAATCCATGAACGCGCTGTCACCAATGCTCTTGAGGCCATGGCCCAAATCCATATTGGCAAGTGATGTGCAATTCATGAAATCGTATTTCTCGATATTCAATACACCGTCACCAAGAGTGACGTCAGTCAGATTGGCACAATTGTAAAAAATATGCTGACCCATGGATTTTGTCACACTGGGGATGACGACACTTGACAGGTTGTTGCAATCCTGGAAGGCACTGTTCCCGATCGTTTCCAAACCGACATTGGTAACCACTGATGTCAGGTTGGACTGCTTGAAAGCACTATTTCCAATAGTTTTCAATGGCAAACCAGATAATTCTCCAGTCAGGTTTCGGCACTCCTCAAAAGCGCTTTCGCCGATATATTCGATATGTGGCGGTAGGTCAAGTGATTGCAGTCTCTCACATTGATAAAAAGCGAAATCCCCTATAGAGGTAAGAGCCTCGTTATATCTCACATTTGTCAGCCTATCGTCGTAGCAAAAGATAGCGCGAGGCAAAGTGGTCAAAGCGTTTCCCAGTATGACACTGTTTAGGGTTTCACATTCAGAAAAGGCAGCGGTGCCAATATTGGTAACCTCATCAGGTATCGTCAAATCGACAAGTCCTGTACAGTGATAGAAGGCAAAGTGCCCGATGTTTTTCAGTCCTTTCGACCAATTGATCGTTTGGAGGGCATGGCAGCATTCAAATGTGTAATTGCCTATAGACTCAACACCGTCCCCCAAAGTGACCTCTTGTAGGTTGAGACAGAAAGCGAATGCACTTTGACCGATCGTTTTCACAGAATTGGGAATAATGATACTGTTTACACTTTCAAAGCCAATGAAGGAGCACATGTTGATTGCAGTCACTCCTTCGGGTATCACCAGTTGGGACGACATCTCTTTACCGTCAACAATGAAATGTTTGGCATAATACAGCGGATTGGAAGCATATAAATCAAAATCCTCAAAAACGATTTTGCACCAAGCTTCAAGGCTCGGTGTGCGAACGGTCTCCAGCAAATCACAGCCATAAAAAGCACCGGTTTCAACATATTCAAGCGAAGCGGGAAATTCAATCTCACGAAGGCTCTTACATCCTGCAAAAGCGCAGTAATTGATCCTAATGAGTTGGTTAGGCAATGACACATCTTCCAATGAATGGCAATAAGCAAAAGTGAAACCTAAAATGCTGTTTACAGATTCGGGAATAGTGATGCTTTTGAGGTACGAACAGTCATAGAATGCCTTTTCTCCGATGAAACGAACAGAATTAGGAATATCAACATTTGTCAAGGCGGTTCCTACGAATGCTCCATTTGGAATAGTATCAAGATTGCACGATAGTTTGATCTCGGTCAGTGATTGATTACCTGCAAACGCAGACTCTCCTATGTGAGTGACCGAATTCGGGAGTTCAATCCTTTGGATACCAGAATTAACAAAACCTTCGACACCAATTGATGTGATTGTTTCTGGCAAATCTACTCCTGTAAGGTGGGCATAAAAGAAAGCACTGTCGCCAATGGCTGTTACCGTATAAGTGTCATCATATAGGGTAACGGTTTCGGGAATATTGATATGGCCCTGATAATACCCGAGATTATTGTATCCTTTCCTGTAGTAAGTAACTTCCACCTCATGGTCATTAAGGATATTGTAGCAGATGCCGTCTTTGATGAAGTCGCAATTGTCTGAATTATCAACATCAATCCTGAAACGCCAGTTGATGATGTCAAGGGTGATGAGATATTTGTCTCCACTCCTCCCCTGGAATCGATATGCGCTGTTAGCGTCTCCACTGGCCTTTTGGGTCGGTATCCAAGTCCCGCTCCCGATGCTTTCTAACCCCTCCACTGGACCGATTCTCATCGACTCGCTGAAACTGTCCCAATCACCTGCTTCGGCAAGGCTGTCGGCGAACACAAACCGTATATAGCCAGAAAAGCCATCACACTTGAGGGTGTATGTGCCGTCGGGGTGCTCTGTCATGGCTTTGCCCTTATCCGGGGAGAATCCGTCACCCATTGGTGAGTTGCCTACAACGTAATAAGTAGCTCCTGACTGTATGGCGCACATCAGAATCAAGATAATCAAAAACAGCAGTCGTTTCATAGTCATAACAATGTTATAGATAAAAGGTGAGTGTTTATTCGTCGCAAATATAGTGATAATTAGTAAAAAACAAAAAAACCGCTCCGAAAAGCGGTTAATAGTAGATAAGATTGGGGTATGGTTTACTCGCCGAGGATGGCTGCTACGCCGGGGAGAGTCTTGCCCTCGATGGCCTCGAGCATGGCACCACCGCCGGTCGATACGTAGGATACCTGGTCGGCAAGGCCGAACTTGTTGACGGCTGCTACCGAGTCACCACCGCCCACGAGGGAGTAAGCACCATTCTGGGTTGCCTCGGCCACATACTTGGCGATTTCGCCAGTGCCGTGAGCAAAGTTCTCAAACTCAAACACGCCTACAGGACCGTTCCACAGGATGGTCTTGGAATCGAGGATGATCTTCTTCCAGTTGTCCAATGAGGCTTCGCTGGCATCCATGCCCTCCCAACCATCGGGGATGTTGTAGATGTCAACCGTCTGACGATTGGCGTCGTTGGAGAAACTATCGCCGGCAACTGTAGCTACTGACAGGCTCAGGTTCACGCCTTTCTCCTTGGCAGCTGCGATGACGTTCAGTGCCTCGGGCATCAGGTCGTCCTCATGCAGCGAGTCGCCGATGTGGCCACCCTGGGCTTTGATGAAGGTATAGCCCATACCACCGCCGATGATGAGGTTGTCCACCTTGTCGAGCAGGTTCTTGATGACAGACAGCTTGGAAGATACCTTGCTGCCGCCGATGATAGCGGTGAAGGGGTGCTGGGCATTCTTCATCACATTATCGATAGCGGTGACTTCCTTCTCCATGAGCATGCCGAGCATCTTGTGGTCGTTGTCAAAGAAATCAGCAATCACTGCGGTAGAGGCGTGACGGCGGTGAGCAGTGCCGAAAGCGTCGTTCACATACACGTCGGCATAGCTGGCCAGCGTCTTGGCAAACTCGGTCTGACGGGCCTTCATTTCCTTCTTGGCAGCGTCGTAGTTGGGGTCATCCTTCTCGATGCCAACGGGCTTGCCTTCCTCCTCGGGGTGGAAACGCAGGTTCTCGAGCAACAGCACTTCGCCGGGCTTGAGGGCGTCGGCCTGGTTCTTGGCATCGGCGCTGTCCTGGGCGAATTGCACGGGCCTTTCCAGAGCAGCAGCTACAGCGCTGGTGATCTGGTTCAAGGAGAGCTTATGGTTGATTTTTCCCTTAGGTTTACCCATGTGGGACATGATAATGAGTGCACCACCATCAGCAAGGATTTTCTTCAGGGTGGGTACCGCACCGCGGATACGGGTGTCGTCGGTGATTTCACCTTTCTCATTCAGGGGCACGTTGAAGTCAACGCGCACGATTGCCTTCTTACCGGCAAAATTAAAGTCATTGATTTTAGCCATTTCTAAATATAGATATGAATTATTTGTGATTTCGGGTAGTTTCTTAAAAACTTGGCTGCAAAGGTACTAAATTATTTATACATGGACGATAATTTGCCACAAAAATCGACGCTTGGATGACAAAGTAGTTGTCAAAGTGTTTTTCTGCGCGTCAATTAGTAGGTCAAATCCACTGTTTTTATGGAATTTTGTTGAAAAAGTATAAAGAATATCACCATTTTTGGGAATTTTAAGAAAAGATAACGGGCTATATCGCACAATTTTTCTTACTTTTGTCATCTGCTATAATTTAATAAAGGAATTGCAATGAACAAACCAATGAGAATGGTGATCATGTTGCTGATATCCCTGTTGACGATATCATGCAGCATGTTGAATCGCAATGCCGATGATATCATTAACGACATGCGTGATGCCAGGCATGCGCAGTATTTCAACGTGGGCAGTGGACTTCTCGGTCTTGGACGCCTGATATTGCCTACCTTGTCGGATGCGAACATCGGCATCACATCGATTCAATTGCTCGATTTGAGCAAGTGTAATGGCAGCGACCGTGACAAGTTCCGCAAACGCCTCCAGAATCTCTACAAGGCCCGGACCTATGAAGAAATTATGACCTCCCAGCAAGGGTATGGTGAGCAGCAGACGGTGCTCGTGCGCCGCAATGGCCAGTATGTCAACGAGATTGTCATTGCCAATGCCAGTGCGACGACCGATGCGATGCTTGTCATTAACGGTCACATCAATGTTGACTACTTGGAGCGGATTATCAACGACCAGAAGAACTACTTTAATAGGTAACTTTTGATTCGGAGTCCAAGTGGGTCGGGAATTGCCAGTATGGCATGTTCCCATAGATGCTGTGGATATCTGCATCCATAGTTGTGCCCAGTCAATTTGACGGATTATACAGACTTATAATTATTAACATCTCATATATTTAATAACAATGAAAGAGCAAATTCAGGAACAATTTAAGAATCGTTTTGGCACCGACTGCGTTGTCTACGCTTCGGCTGGCCGTATTAACCTGATTGGTGAACACACCGATTATAATGGAGGTTTTGTATTCCCTGGCGCCATCGACAAGTATATCATGGCGGCCATCAACATTAATGGTACCGACAAAGTGCGCGTCTATAGCATGGACATGGACGCCTATTGCGAGTTTGGGCTCAACGAGGAAGACGCACCTCAGGAGCAGTGGGCGCGCTATATCTTCGGCGTGTGCCGCGAGACCATCAAGCGCGGTGGCGTGGTCAAGGGCTTTGACACGGTATTTGCAGGCAATGTGCCTCTGGGCGCCGGTCTGTCGTCATCGGCAGCGCTTGAGTCCTGTTTTGCTTTTGCCTTGAACGATATGTTCAACGATAATAAAATCGACAAGTTTGAGTTGGCAAAGATCGGTCAGAGCACCGAGCACAACTACTGTGGCGTGAACTGCGGTATCATGGACCAGTTTGCCAGCGTGTTTGGCAAGAAGGATTGCCTGATGCGCCTCGACTGCCGCTCGCTGGAGCATGAGTATTTCCCCTTCCACCCCGAGGGCTACAAGCTGGTGCTGCTCAACAGCAAGGTTAAACACGAGCTCGTTGACTCGCCTTACAACAAGCGCCGCGAGTCTTGCGAGCGCGTGGCTGCCGCACTGGGTGTTGAGACTCTGCGTGATGCCACCTACACGATGCTGGCCGATGTCCGTGACAAGATCAGTGATGAGGACTATCGCCGTGCCCGCTTCGTCATCGGTGAGAAGCAGCGCGTGCTCGACGTGTGCGACGCTCTGGAGCGTGGCGATTACGAGACCGTGGGCCGTTGCATGTTTGAGACCCACGATGGCTTGTCACGCGACTATGAGGTGAGCTGCGAGGAGCTGGATTACCTCAACGACGTGGCCCGCGAGTGTGGTGTGACGGGTTCGCGCATCATGGGCGGCGGCTTTGGCGGCTGTACCATCAACCTGGTCAAGGAAGACCGTTATGACCACTTCATTGCCTTTGCCAAGGAGAAATTCAATGCTAAATATGGACATGAGCCCGAGGTGATCAACGTCATTATCAGCGACGGCGCTCACAAGGTGGAGGATTGACATGAAGAGCATCCGAATTGATACACATGAGACTGAGCGTGGTGAAATCACCACCTATGAACTCATCAACGCCAGTGGGGCGAGTGTGAAACTCTCGTCGCTGGGTGCTGGTATCCTGGAAATCAAGGTGCCCGACCGTGAGGGCAACCTCGCCGACGTGGTGCTGGGCTACAAGAACGTGGCCGACTACTTCTATGATGGACCATGCGCCGGCAAGGTGCCTGGACGCTATGCCAACCGCATCTGCAAGGGACACCTCGATATCGATGGCAAGGTCTATCAGCTGAACATCAACAATGGTCCCAACCACCTGCATGGCGGTCCTGAGAACTTCTCTAACAAGATCTGGGACTGTGAGATGGATGGCGACACTGTCGTGTTCTCGCTCGAGAGCCCCGATGGCGACGAGAATTACCCCGGTAACCTGACAGCGCGCATCGCCTACACTTGGAGCGATGACAACGTGCTCAAGATTGTCATGGGCGCCGTGACCGACGCTCCCACGGTAGTCAACCTCACCAACCACACCTATTTTAATATGGCAGGCGAGGATAGGGAAGGAACCGCTCTCAATCAGGTGCTTCAACTCAACTGCTCGCGCTACCTGCCCACCGACGATACCCTTATCCCCAGTGGCGAAATGGCTCCTGTCGAGGGCACGCCGATGGATTTCACCCAGCCCAAGGTGGTAGGAAAGGACGTCAAGCAGGATTTCCCCGCCTTGAACTATGGCAAGGGTTATGATAACTGCTGGGTCATCGACGGTTATGAGGACGGTGACGTGCACCTGGTAGGCGTGCTGAGTGACCCGGAGTCGGGTCGCAAGGTGGAAATCAGCACCGACCAGCCTGCTGCTCAGGTTTATACCGGTAATTGGCTTGGTGGATGTCCCCTGAGCAAGAGTGGCAAGAATTACCACGATTACGATGGCGTGGCCATTGAGTGCCAGGGCATGCCCGATGCACCCAATCACCCTAATTTCCCGTCTCAGGTGCTCCGCCCCGACGAGGAATACCGCCGCATTATCCTCTTTGACTTCGATATCGATTAGAAATTAGGAATTAGGAATTGGCATACGCAGTTTTGCCACTTACAACTAAAAACAGACAACTTACAACTAAAATATAAAATGAAACCGACATTATTTGTGCTTGCTGCTGGCATGGGAAGCCGTTACGGTGGTCTCAAGCAGCTCGATGGTCTGGGACCTCATGGAGAGACCATCATGGACTATTCGATTTATGACGCTATTCACAGCGGATTTGGCAAGGTGGTCTTTGTGATTCGCAAGGACTTTGAGGCCGATTTCCGCGAGAAGATTTTATCAAAATATGAAGGGCATATTCCCGTTGAACTGGTATTCCAGGGCTTGAACGACCTGCCCGAGGGCTTCGCCTGTCCTGCTGAGCGCGTGAAACCATGGGGTACCAACCATGCCTTGCTCATGGGCAAGAACGTGATCAATGAGCCGTTTGCCATCATCAATGCCGATGACTATTATGGCCGCAACAGCTTTGAGGTAATGGCTGCTGAATTGTCGTCACTGCCCGAGGGCAGCAAGGGTCATTACAGCATGGTGGGCTTCAAGGTGGGTAACACCATGAGCGAGAGCGGTACCGTAGCACGTGGCGTCTGCGAGACCCGTGACGGCCTGCTCACCGGCGTTGTGGAGCGCACAAGCATCGGTTACGATGCCGACCACAACATCGCTTTCACCGACGAGAACGGTGACGTGCAGCACTTGGCATTTGAGACACCCGTCTCGATGAACTTCTGGGGCTTCACACCTGACTATTTTGAGCACAGCGAGAAGTATTTTGTTGAGTTCCTCAAGGAAAACATCGATAAGCCCAAGGCTGAGTTCTTCATCCCCACGCTGGTCAATGAACTGGTGAATAGCGGAACGGCCCAGGTCAAGGTGCTCACAACCGAGAGTAAGTGGTTTGGTGTGACCTATGCTGCCGACCGTCAGGGTGTGGTGGACAAGTTTGCCGAACTGCACGCTACCGGCATTTATCCCGACAAGATGTTCTAAATTCATTAATAACCACATAATCTTTATTATCGATGAAACATTATTTATTTCCACTGGTAGCAGTTATTCTCTGCCTTTTCACGGTGTCGTGTGGCGATAATCCTATTCTGGACGTAAACCAAGTTGAGAAGTCTGACCTGACTTCACCGTTGTTCTTGGCCTTTGATAACACGCTGGACAAGAGCACCAAGAAGATCTGGGCCTTCAGTGATGCCGAGGCTGTAAAAGGCACTATCACAGTTGTGGGAACAGACGTTCTGAGTGTCAACGCCGAATGGTACTTCACATCATGGAGTCTTTCAGGCAAGATCCTCACCCTTAACGAGAAAGATGGTAATAAGAGGACTTACGAACTCAATCAGGTGAGTGTGTTGGGCTACAATGCAATCTCTTTTGGCACTGCCTACGTTTGCATTCCTTCCACCAACAGGGGTCTTGATGGTGTGCGATATGAGGACGATTGGTATAATCGCGGACTGACTGACAAGATTTTCTGGGATGCCATGCGCAGATCCTATGAAATCCGTGCCAACGTTGAAATCAAACTCAATAAATAATCGTTTCACGCTGATAGACTACTGAATACAGTACTGAGGTGCTCTATTCAGAGAAAAATCCCACATGGATAATTATCTGTGTGGGATTTTTTCTAACTTTGCGCCATGAAATCAACCACGAGACTCAAAACCTCGATTAAAAGAATTAAGCAGAACAAGGTTTTCCAGGCCGTGAAATCTGCGGAACCGATGTCCTATATCAACAAACGGTACCGCACGGTCAGGGCCAGGCAACTGCGCTTGAACCGCCGTCTGCAGCAATCCACCTCTTCCTCAATCGAGGTGGATGCCACCCACAGAACTTGCCCGAACTGTGGCGAGCATTACACGGGACGCATCTGCCCGCAGTGCGGGCAGGCCGGGACGTGGCAACGCTACACGTGGCGGCAGGCAATTCTTAATTTCTTGGATATATGGGGGCTGGGCAACCGGCCGATTTTCCGTACGATAGGGGAATTGTTCTGGCGTCCGGGATACATGATTCGCGACTACTTGGACGGTCATCGCCAATTCTATTTTCCGCCTTTCAAACTGGTTGCGGTAACCGTTCTGCTGATGATCTTTGTGGAGATGTTGATAGGAAATCAGAATCATTCTCTCTTAGGAATGTTTGCCGAAGAAATCGGCCTGAATGAGGCTCAAGACTGGGAAGGCGTGAAGGCGTTTGCCGAGAAGTATTTAGCCCGCTTCAATCTCTCCAGCACGTTACTTTCGGTAGCCTCTGGACTCATGTGGTTTGTTTGGTTCTTGTCCCGAAATCTACTTTATGAGTGCTTGTTCATTGGAACGGTATTTTTCTTTTGCGTCTGGATCGCCCATCTCCGGGTCAATCGGCACAACTTTGTCGAAACATATATTTTTCTGACCTACGTATTAGCTCAAGTACTAATGTGCATGATACCAGGCGACCTGTTATCATGGGCCTATGATGGTTTTCAGGCTCTCGCAAAAACAGGAACAGCATCTGCCCTGATGCAGGGAGTGTATTCAGGTCTCATGGTGGTCACCAGTTTCCTGATCAAAGTATATGTGTGTGCGGTATGTTTTCTGTTACTCCTTGATTTCAAGCAATTCTTTGGTTTGTCATGGAAATCCACCCTGCTTCACCAACTGCTCACTTTCGTTGTCGGTATATTGATAGTTGTGGGGGTAACTATACTTGCCTCTGCATTAGTGTATAACGATTTCAGCGGATTTGAAAATTGGGTGAGTATCGTCATTGGCATCTTGCTGATAGCGCATGGCTTCTATTTTGCTAATCAATACTTGAAGAAGAACAAGGAACTTGTGCCCCGTTCAGTAATCAACAGTTGCAAGGTAGCGATGCTGTCCATCTTTTTGATGGACAAAGTGAAAATAGAGGATGAGGGCTCCTTCATCCTGTTTTTGGCGAATATTCTCTTGATTCTGATTTATGCGATAGTATCGGTGGGGTTGAGTCTGTTGCCGGTTGTCGTTTATAAGAAGTACCACAAAACATGGCTTGCCTTGCTGTCGCTATCGGCAATCCTGCTATTAGTGGTATTGGTGGTTTGAATAGATCAGTCCTGATGCGTCATCAACGCCTCAACAGGTGGTTAATGACCAGCCATCCACCCAGGGCTTGAAGAATCATGCCAGGATAACCCAGTTTCCAATCCTGTAATGCGCTGGCCAGGCTTCCGGTCATGGCCCACTCGATGAGGCCTCCCACAAATTGGTATGCAAGCACCACGCCAATCAATGCCAGCAACGAGGCACCCTTGCTGCGGTTAGCCATCCATGCGGCTGCACCAGCGAGCAACACACCCTTGATCATGATGATGGGCAATGCGGCTACAGGTGGCATCGTGAACAGGGCCGAGTTGATGAGTGGGGACAGTACCGCCGTCAACAGACCCACGCGGAACCCAAACTTATAGGCCGCAATCAGCGTGAAAAAGTAGATGGGCAACAGGATAAGGCCACCTTGCGGGAACAAGTGGCATAACTGTGGTAATATGATATTGCCTGCAATGAACAACAGGGCGAACATGTAGGTGCGCATCTCGCGCCAGCCCAACGAATACAGTCTGATTGATGTAGCGTTACTTTCCATTTTGATTCTTTAATTTATGTATCTATATCAATTGATTGGCAAAGGTATAACAATTTCTTTTAATTTGCAACATGCCATCAAAAATATCACTCCTGATTCACCATCACACCTTTCCACACCGTGTTGCGCAACGTGCCAGCCTCGTCGTCACAGCGGTACTCCCAATACATCACTCCACGCATTCCCGTCTCGTGGATGAACCGGCATTTCCATTCCAGCGACTCGGGGTCCTCATAGGAGCATACAAACTCTCCCTCATTGTTGACCAGATAGGGTGCTTTGGCGATGTCGTCCCATAGCCGGGTGACATCGGTACGCTTGACGAGGGCGCCGTAAGAAGCGTCGCCAAAGTTCTTTACCGAGCGCCCATAGAATGGTACCCCCAGTACCAGTTTGTTGACCGGCATTCCGGCATCAAGATGTGCCTGCAGGGCTTCTTGGGCCGTCACACGGCCTGACATGGTGCTGCGGTACAGGGCAGCATGGTGATAGGGTGGGTTGCCCACGTCATACATCATAATGTTAACGAGGTCAACGTAGGGCTCAATCGCCTTGAAATCCACAAACCGCGCATCTGCTATAGTGGCACACGACAGCAGGTAATCCTTACCGAGGGCTTTGCGCAGCTCACGCATCAGTTGCGTGAAATTGTCGATGTCGCCAGGCGATGAGGTGATACCCGCCTCGCTGCTGCTGGGGTACTCCCAGTCGATGTCGATGCCGTCGATACCATATTCTTTTACTATACGCTTGCAATCCTTGGCAAAAGCCTTGCGGCGGCGTTCGGTCGATGCCATCTCACTGAAACCTCCCGCTGTCCACCCTCCAATGCTCAGGACCACATAGATTTTATGCTCCTTTTTCAACCCTGCCAACTGTCGCAAGCGGTCTGGACGCTGGATGATAACCCCGTCATAAGTTTTATTCACGCAGCCGAAGGCATAGTTGATATGAGTCAAGACAGAGCAGTCGGGCAAAGGCATATCCTCGTTCCACCCCGTCACATAGGCAGCCACGACAGGCCCGTCATCCTTGTGCTTGCCGGCCATCAAAGTCAACACGATAGCCAACAGGCACCCTAAAGCAAGAAACCTCTTCATCATCCCATCAGTTTATTAATCCATGTCAAAGATAATGATTTTTTGTCAAGTAAACCGTTGTTCACGTCTTCAAATTATGGTATTTCCCTCCAAATATGGATTTTTTAAGTGAATATCGAGGAAAATGGCTGTTAGTTCAAGAAATTGTAGTACTTTTGCAGATTGAAATGTCCTCTTTAGAGGACACGATTGATCAACATAGCTATACAATACCGAAAAATAAATTTTAAGGTTACTATATAAATTATTTTTTTTATGGCAGAAACAAAGAAATTGTTCGACCAATTCGCGCCTGTCACTCCCGAGGAGTGGCGTGCCAAGGCCGAGGTTGACCTCAAAGGGGCCGACTTTGAAAAGAAAATGGTTTGGCGGACAAACGAGGGTTTCAATGCCCAGCCGCTGTATCGCAGTGTGGACATTGCCGACCTGAAGCAAACCAAATCACTCCCTGGTGAGTTCCCCTATGTACGCGGTACCCGCCACAACAACGACTGGAAGGTTCGCCAGAACATCAATGTTGATGATGTGAAGGCTGCCAATGCTAAGGCCATCGAGGTGCTCAACAAGGGCATCAATTCGATTGGCTTCCACATGCACAATAGTGATGTGGACTTGAGGGAGCTCCTCAAGGGCATTTCCCTTCCCGCCTGTGAAATCAACCTGATGTGCTGCCCCAAGTGTGCGGTCAAGTATGCAAAGGAACTTGTTGAAATCTGCAAGGAGAACGGCTGCGTGGATACCTTCGTCGGCAGCATCTCTTTCAACCCGTTCAAGCGCACCTTCAAGCATGGTGAGCCGTTCCCTGGCGACATCGTTGCCATGGCCACTGAGCTGATGAACACTGTAAAGCCCGTTGCCCATCTGCGCGTGCTCAGCGTTGATTCGCTGGCATTGAACAACGCCGGTGCCTACATCTACCAGGAGTTGGGTTATGCTCTGGCATGGGGTGCCGAGTGGATGGCCATGCTGACCGATGCCGGTTTCACCGCCGATGAGGTGGCCAACCGCATCAAGTTCAATATGGGCGTTTCGACTGTTTACTTCATGGAGATCGCCAAGTTCCGCGCCGCTCGCGAGCTTTGGGCTCTCATCGTGAAGCAGTTCAATCCCGCAAACGACTACTCGTGCATGATGAATGTCAATGCCGAGACCAGCCGCTTCAACCAGACGATTTATGACAGCTACGTGAACCTGTTACGTAGCCAGACCGAGGCCATGAGTGCCGCTCTGGCTTGTGTTGATTCAATCGTTGTCACTCCGTTCGACGCTCCTTATAAGACGCCCGCAACCAGCAGATCCTGCTCAAGGAAGAGAGCCACCTCGACAAGGTCGTTGACCCCGCTGGCGGTTCCTACTATGTGGAGATGCTGACCAAGAACCTCGCCGAGCAGGCCTGGAAACTCTTCCTCGATGTGGAGGACAAGGGTGGCTTCAAGGCTGCGCTTGAGAGCGGTGATATCATCAATGCCGTCAACGCTACCGCCAAGGAGCGCTTTGACAAGGTGGCTAAGCGCCGTGAGCAGTTGCTGGGTACCAACCAGTTCCCCAACTTCACCGAGAAGGCTGCCGACAAGGCTGACGCCCGTGAGGCTTGCTGCTGCCACTGCGGTTGCAACCACGAGGAGGCTGAGGGTGCCGTAACGCTCAACACCAAGCGTCTGGCCGAGCAGTTCGAGGAGGTTCGCCTCGCAACCGAACATGCCGCTAACACGCCCAAGGTGTTCATGCTCACCATCGGCAACCTGGCTATGCGTCTTGCCCGTGCCCAGTTCAGCGATAACTTCTTCGCTTGCGCTGGCTATGAGCTGATTGACAACAACGGTTTCAAGACCGTCAAGGAGGGTATGGATGCCGCGATGGAGAAGAAGGCCGACGTTGTCGTGCTCTGCTCCAGTGACGACGAGTATGCCGCCCTCATTCCCGAGGCTGTGAAGGAACTCGACGGCCGTGCCGAGCTCGTGCTCGCAGGTCCCGAGACCGACGAATTCAAGGCTATGGGCATTACCAATTTCATCAATGTGCGCACCAACGTGCTTGCTACGTTAAAAGCCTTCAACGCTAAACTTTTAAAATGACGAGACGACTATGAGACCGAATTTTAAGAATATAGATATTGCTAATGATGCTTTTAATGTAAAGCACAATCCCCTTCCCAAGGGCGAGGTGTGGAAGAATGCCGAGCTGATCGACATTAAGCCCATTTA
>ONKF01000043.1 GCA_900318335.1 uncultured Prevotellaceae bacterium | reverse complement strand
CTGTACTGCTGAGCCACGGCCGAGATGATATTGGCACGGACGGCTTGCTCTCCGATTTGAGCCTGCTTCAATATTGCTTCAGACTTACGTTTCTTGCTCTTGATGGAGCCGAATGCGTCAATATCCCAGTTGACCTGCAGCGGCAGGTTGTAGGTCTTGCTTGCCGCGCTGCCGCCATAAGAAGCGATAGAGCCCGATGGCGAGAAAAACACCGATGGGAAAAAGGCCTGCTTGGCAGCCGCAAGCGAAGCTTCGGACTGCTGAATGGCGATTTGTGCCGATTTGATATCGGTATTACGCACGAGGGCCGTGTCGATGAGGCGCTGCAGCAGCGGGTCGGTGAAGAACTCACGCCACGACAGATTGGCCATCG
This sequence comes from uncultured Prevotellaceae bacterium, assembly GCA_900318335.1. Taxonomy (GTDB): domain Bacteria; phylum Bacteroidota; class Bacteroidia; order Bacteroidales; family Muribaculaceae; genus Sodaliphilus. Next base: position 13,251 of record ONKF01000043.1, on the reverse strand, counting down.
AGGCGCTGTCGGCCGTCAGTCCGATTCCGGCACCGAACACGTCGGGCGGAATCGTCGTCTGGGACTGGTACTTGCTGTGTAAGCTCTTGATTGTGTCGCAGCCTGCAAGAGACAATGCCGCCACACAGATGAGTATTATCTTAAATGATGTCTTCATAGCTTTTTCAGTTTTTAATCGTCGGGTCGTTGGTTTCTTCTACGACAGCCTGCTCGACATTTCCACCTTGGTATTTCTCGTGCAGCCTCTGGAAGAACATGAAGAACACGGGCACCACATAGAGCAGGGCGAGCGTACCCACTGCCATACCGGCGGTGACACCCAGGGCGAGCACGCGGTTACCATTGGCACCAGCACCACCAGCAATGATAAGCGGAATCATACCCGCAATCATCGTGACGACGGTCATCAAGATGGGACGCAAACGTTCCTCGCACGCCGCAAAGGCCGCATCGCGGATGCTCAAGCCCTGGGCACGACGTTCGGAGGCAAACTCAGTGATAAGAATGGCTGTCTTGGCCAACAGACCAATCAGCATGATGACACCCGTCTGCAGATAGATGTTATTCTCCATGCCCGGCAACTGGAACAGCGATACCAGCCAAATGGCACCGAACGAACCCATCAGTCCGAAGGGCACACTGAGCAGCACGGCCATAGGAGTGAACCACGAGTTGTATAACGAAGCCAGGATAAGGTAGATGAGAATGACGCAGATGACATAGATCAGTGCCGTGGCGTTGGAACCCGATGTCTCCTCCACCTCACGCGACATGCCACCGTACTCATAGGAGTATCCATTAGGCATTTCTTCCTTGAACACCTCGGCGATGGCCTTGTGGGCATCGCCCTCAGAGTACCCGTTGGCGGCCATCACAGCGCAAGTGATGCTCGGGAACAGGTTGAAATGATCGACCGAAGCCGAGCCGACAATTTCTTTCAAGCTGACAAACTCGGAAATCGGTGCCATCTTTCCCCCTTGCACGCGAACGAAGATGTTGTTGAGCGACGAGGGGTCCAGACGATATTCCGGGGCGGCGTTGGCCATGATGCGATACACCTTACCAAATTGGTTGAAGTTGCCCACATAGGCGCCGCCACAATAGGCACCCATCGTGTTTAGCACTGCAGCAGGCGTCACACCGGAACGGTCGCATTGCGTCGCATCGATATTGACCTGATACTTCGGGAAACGTTCCGAGTAGGTGGACATTGCCATCATGATTTCAGGACGTTCATTCAGTTTGGCCAGGAACTTGTTTGCATCCACATTGAACTCCGACATGGAGCGGTCCTGCATATCCTGCAGCACCAGGTTCACGCTGTTGTTTGAACCGTAGCCCGGCACCTGAGGCATCTGGAAGGGGATGACCAACGCATTCTTGATGTCCTTGCAATCCATGGCGAAGCGTCCATAAACCAACATGATATTGTGATTCATGCCGGGACGGTCTTCCCAATTCTTCAGGCGGATGATGAGCGTGGCGTAGCAACTGCTCGAGCGTCCAGACATAATACCGTAGCCACTGACTACAGCATAGTTCTCCAGTTCGGGAATCTTCTTCACCTTCTCCTCCACTTTCTTGACGATCTCCTGTGTCTCATGCAGGGTGCAACCTTCAGGGGCACGCACCTCGGCGAAGAACACGCCCTGGTCCTCTTGAGGAACAAGACCTGAAGGCAGGCTGCGCATGAAGAATACCAGCAATACTGCTGCGACAGCGAGTAACGCCCATGCCAATTTCGGACGCTTAATGAAACCGCTGATGCTTTTCTTGTACTTCTTGAGGATGGCATTGTAGCTGACGGTGTAGGCCTTGGTGACGTAATAGTTCAGGTTCTTTTTCTCCTTATTGCCCTTAGAGTAACGCATCATGATGGCGCAGAGCGCTGGACACAACGTCAGGGCCGACACACATGACAGGCCCACAGCCGAAGCCAGCGTGACACCAAACTGGGTGAAGAACGAACCCGATGTGCCCGGCATGAAGGCCACAGGGATAAACACGGCCATAAATACCAAGGTACACGAGATAACGGCTATCGACACGTCGCTCATCGCCTCACGGGTGGCACGACGGGCATCAGTGATGCCGCCTTCCATTTTAGCCATAACCGCCTCAACGACGACAATGGCATCATCCACCACGGTACCGATGGCCAGCACCAGTGCAAATAGTGTCAGGATGTTGAGCGAGAAGCCTGCGAGCGACACAATGGCGAACGTGCCCAACAGCGACACGATGATCGACAACGAGGGAATAACCGTCGCCTTGAAGTTCTGCAGGAAGAAGTAAACCACGAGAATCACCAGGATGATGGCGATGACAAGGGTCTCCACCACGTTATGGATGGCGGCAAAAAGGAAGTCGTCGCTGGTCTCCAGAATCTCAAACTCAAGACCGGCGGGCATCGTCGGCTTCAACTCCTCGTAGAGTTTGGCAATGCGGGCATTCACTTCGGTGGCGTTGGCTCCTGGAGCCTGGAAGACCATGTAGATGGTGCCCGGTTGGCCGTCAATATTGGACGTGAAGCTGTAGCTCATGGCTCCAATCTCCACCTCGGCCACATCTCTCAAGTGCAACAAGTGACCGCCTTCGCTGGAGCGGAGCACAATATCGTTGAACTCCTCGACAGTCTTCAGTGTACCCTTATATTCCAGCGAGTACTGATAAGCATTCTCGGACTGCTCGCCCAGTGAACCCGTGGCAGCGACGAAACTCTGTCCGCCGATAGCAGCGAACACATCGTTAGGCTCAAGTCCATACTGTGCCATCACATCGGGTTTCAGCCAGATACGCAGGGCGTAGGTATTACCCAGTGAAATCACGTCACCCACGCCAGTGATACGCGTCAGTCGGGGCTTGATGTTGATATCGATATAGTTGGCGATAAAGTCGGTGTCGTACTTGCCGTCCACACTCTTCAGTGCGCCGATGTGCAGGATATTACTCTGTTGTTTCATCACTTGCACACCCACCTTGGTAACCTCTGACGGAAGCAGGGCTGTGGCACGGCTGACGCGGTTCTGCACGTTCACGGCTGCCAGGTCGGGGTCGGTACCTTGCTCGAAAAACACCTGAATCGAGACATCGCCCGATGAGGATGCCGAACTGGTGATATAGGTCATTCCCGGCACACCGTTGATATTCTCCTCAAGGGGCTGAACTACAGCCTTCATGATGGTGTTAGCATCAGCACCGGTATAGGAGGTCGAGACACGCACCGTGGGCGGAGCAATGTTCGGGTACTGCTCGATGGGCAGTGTGCTCATGCAAATAACGCCCACCAGCGTGATGACAATCGCTATCGCGCAAGCCATCACGTATCGGTTGATGAAGATATTATTCTTCATAGTGTTCAGTCTTTCTTTTTAGCTTCGGTCGGGAACAGGACGCGTTGTCCTTCCTGCACATTGTTGGCGCCAACAGTCACGATGCGGTCTCCAACATTCAGACCCTCGGTCACGATAAAGTCCTTGCCGTTGCCAATATCGGCTATCATCACAGTAACGGCGGTTGCAGTGCTGTCAGCCTTCACTTTATACACCAGGGACTTGTCTTGCAGACGCACGACAGCAGTCTGGGGAATCACCATCACATCATGCTGGCTATAAGGCACCACCACAGTGCCCTGAATACCAGAGTACAGGACACCATTAGGGTTGGGGAAAGTGGCTTTGCATGCCAGCGAACCGGTTGTGGCGTTCACCACGCCCGTCAAGGTCGAGATGCGTCCCTTGATGGGATATTCGGTACCGTTCTTCATGACGAATGTCACGTCGGGCAGGTTGGCAAGGTTTTTGTTCTTGTCACTCTGGGTGTAGCCCGACGACATTCCTTCCTCGAGGATAGACTCGGAAATCGAGAACTCTGCCTCCATCTTCTGGTTGCCGCTGACGACGGTCAATTGAGACATCGGCGTCACCTGGTCGCCAGCGTAAACTGTAATCTCGCCAATGACACCTGCCACCGGAGAAGTAATCGTACAGAAACCCAGATTCACCTTGGCTCGGCTCACTGCTGCCTTAGCCTGACTGACTGAGGCTTGGGCTTGGCTGACAGTGGCTTGTGCCTGCTTGTAAGCGTTCAATGAACTCTCCAGCATATAGTTGCTGACAATCTGCTTGTCATACAGGTTCTTGTTGCTCTCATACTCCAGCTTGGCGCTGTTGGCCTGTGACATGGCAGCCTGGAGATTGGCATTCGCAGCCTGGAGGTTGGCTTTTGCCGACTCCAACTCATGCTGGGCATTACGCGAATCAATGACAAAGAGCGTCTGTCCCTTGCGCACCTGTTGGCCCTCGGTCACACAGATCTTCATCAACTGGCCGCTTACTTGTGGCATGATGGTCACATCAGCCTGACCTTTCATCTTTGCACTGAATTTCACAGGCACCTCAATATCTGACTTCTGCACGGTCATTGTTTCATAAGACGATTGAGTCTCCTTGGGCAAGTCAAGATTGCATGAGGATAACAGGGCAGCCATCGCAAAGCCACATGCCATGAATGCCATCTTCATAATTTTCATTGTCTTCATTACTACGTGCGTTTAGACATTAATACTTCAAATAATTGCACAAATTTCGCATATTTTGTTCATTCCCACAAACTATGTCATGAAAAAATGCCGATTCACCGCATCATTGGAGTAAAAGGTCACCGAAGTCAATCTGTGACGAGACGGACGTAGCCGTAGAAGCCTTCCTCGCGATTGATCACGCTATAATGCGTCGGCTCGTCAATCACCTCACTGCCGTTGGTGTCAATGGCATGCATGAGACTATCTTTCAACTCGTCAAATTTTTCCAACGCCTGCTGCTCATCCGTGCAGTTGTACACGTCGCTCATCGCCGAGTCCTCGCTCTGATATTCAAAAACCACCCGATACCTCATACTATACAAATAGGTCTTTTTTTTACCGGTTGCCGTACATGTCCTCGTAGTATTTCTGGTAGTCGCCACTGGTGACGCTGTTAACCCAGGGCTGGTGGTCGAGGTTCCAGCGGATGGTTTTTTCAATACCCTCGGTAAAGGGTGTTTCAGGATACCAGCCAAGTTCGCGGGCAATCTTGGTGGGGTCGATGGCGTAGCGCATGTCATGGCCGGGGCGATCGGTGACAAACTCGATGAGGTCGTTGTTGATCACGCTGGGGTCACACTTGAGCAGCTGCTGGTATTCAGGCTCCTCGCGCATGATGCGGGCGATGATGGCGATCACCTGCTTGACAATGTTGATGTTGCTCTCCTCGTTAAATCCGCCGATATTGTACACCTCGCCGACGGTACCTTGACGCAGCACCAGATCAATGCCCTTGCAGTGGTCCTCGACGTAGAGCCAATCGCGCACGTTCTCGCCCTTGCCATAGACGGGCAGTTTCTTGCCTTCGAGGATGTTCTTGATAATCAACGGGATGAGTTTCTCGGGGAAATGATAAGGACCATAGTTGTTACTGCAACGGGTGATGTTCACGGGCAGGCCATAGGTCTCATGATAGGCCATCGTAATCAGGTCGGCGCTGGTCTTGCTTGCCGAATAGGGCGAGCGCGGTGCCAGCGGTGTTTCCTCGGTAAAGAAATGGCGGCCGTAAGTCTTGAGGTCGGTGCGGCCCTGGATGACCTCGCGCACGTCGTCGCTCACCTCCAGCGGCTGGGGTTCGTCAAAGTCCTTGCTCAGCGAGCCATACACCTCGTCGGTCGATATCTGCAGGTATTTTTTTCCTGGCGTATAGGTGTTGTGCCCCTGGGCGTCCTTACCAGTGAACCAGGCCTCACGGGCGCAGTCAAGCATGTTCTGAGTGCCCAGGATGTTGGTTTCCAGGAAGAGGCGAGGATTGGTGATGCTGCGGTCCACATGGCTCTCGGCGGCAAAGTTAACGATATAGTCCACGTCAAACTCCCGCATGATGCCCTGAACCAGTTCGCGGTCGCCCACGTCACCACGCACGAAGGTGACATTAGACCGCTCAATTTCCTCCTTGATCGAAGCCAGGTTACCGGCATAGGTCAGCGCATCAAGGATGATGACCTCGATGTTGTCGCCATACTTATTGAGAATGTATTTCACAAAGTTTGAGCCAATAAAACCTGCGGCTCCAGTCACCAGATAAGTCTTCATATTGCAGTAAAGGTTTGATTTGACTTACAAAAGTAGCAATAATTATCAAAAAAACATGTATCTTTGCATCAAAATCTATCTCTAAAAATTATGAAAAGAATCATTATCTCAATCATTATGCTGATGGCGGTTGGATGCATTATCGCTAAAACGCCAACACCCGAACCCACTAAAAATACTGAGCGCAAGAAAGTTGCCGTCGTTTTGTGTGGCGGCGGAGCCATGGGTACTATCCACATCGGCGCCCTCAAGGTGCTGGAAGAGGCCGGAATGCCCATCGACATGGTGACAGGCACATCAATGGGTAGCATCATCGGCGGTATGTATGCCGTGGGCTATGATGCCGCCGATATTGAAGATATCGTCAACAGCATGGACTGGGGCGATATCCTGCGCGACCGCCTGTCGATGAGAAATCAGACGCTTGACGAGCGAGAGAAACAGAATATTTACCTGTTTGACTACCGCTTCTTCCTGGACAAGAGCCAGGACACGCTGGCAGGAGGCTTCATCCGAGGGATTAATATCGAGAAGACCTTGTACCACTACCTGCGCCAGCCCGACGACATCGATTTCAGGTCGCTGCCTCGTCCCTTTGGCTGCATCGCCACCGACCTGATTACCGACAGCGAGGTGGTATTAGACCACGGTTCGCTTGCCAAGAGCATCCGCGCCAGTATGGCTGTGCCCGGCGTATTCGCTCCCGTGAGAATGGATCCGTATATCCTCGTTGACGGCGGCACCAAGAACAATTTCCCTGCCGACCTGGCCCGCAAGATGGGCGCCGACATCGTTATCGGTATCAGAACCGACCTGGGCCTGAACGACAAGTACTACTCCACGTCCGATATTCTGGAGCGTTCGGTTGGAGCCGACATCAAAAACCGCAGCGATGAGAATGACAAGTATTGCGACCTGATCATCCGTGTCCCAGTGAGGGGCTACTCTGCTGCCCACTTCTACCGCTCGGCCATCAAGGAACTGATCAAGCGCGGCGAGGAAGCCGCGAGGGCCCAGATGGACTCCATCATGATGCTGAAGAGAATGGCCGGTGTGCCCGAGGACTACAAACCCGATTACAGCATCATCAGCTTGAGCGATATTGATAACACCCAAGCCGGCAAACTCGTGAACGAAGAGAATGCCAAGAATTCCATCAAGGCGAGCGTGGGACTGCGCTATGACAACGAGGAACTGGTGGCCGCACAGATTGGGGGCACCTATTACTTTGGCCACAAACTGGATAAGACGCTGGACCTCACAATCAGGTTAGGCAAGCGCACCATGGGTCGCCTGGCATGGAACATAATGCCTAAGCCTCACCGCAAGTTCGGCCTGTCCTATGAGATCTGGCACGAAAATATTGACCTGTATATGGGGAAGCGTCGTTCAGAAAACATCAAGTTCGTCTATCAGAAGGCCAATGCCACCCTCTTCTCGTTCGACGCTCTCAATTTCAACTTTGACTTGGGTCTTGCTTGGGAGCACTACCACCATTACGATATACTGTCCAGCCAGTATAGCATCGAATATTTCGATGACTACGAATATTTCTTCAAGGATTACGAATACTACTTCAACTACCATGCCAGCGCACAATACAACACCGAAGACCACTGGTATTTCACCAACCGTGGCATGCGTGCCGAGGCACAATACGCCTACTACACCGACAACTTTGCCCAGTGGAAAGGCCATGCGGGATTCAGCGAAGTGGCCGCCCAGTGGCGCATGACACTACCATTGTCCAGTACCACCCATCTGCAGCCCATGGTCTATGGACGACTGATGTTTGGCAAGGACCTGCCCGCTCCAGCCATGAACATGATCGGTGGCAACCGCAACGGCATCTATTATGCCCAACAGCTGCCATTCTCGGGCTTCGGCCACTGTCATCTCATTGACAGCAAATTACTGATTGCAGGACTCAAGTTGCAGCAACGGCTGTTCAAGGAGCACTACTTGATGATTAAGGGTCACGCCGCCATGCATGATGACAAAATGGATGGTATCTTCAAGAATAAGCCCATCTGGGGCGCCCAAGTCGCCTACGCCTACAACAGCATCGTTGGACCTTTGGGCGGTTCCATCAGTTGGAGCGACCTCACCAAGCAAGTTTACGTTTACATCAACCTCGGCTTCGAGTTCTAACCCCAAAACAACAGCCACAACAATAATAAGAAAACAAGAAGGACAAGAAATACAATTATAAAATAATAAAGATTGTGTTTCTTGTCCTTCTTGTCTTCAATTATGTGGGTTAAGATTTTCTCATGAGTTGGACGATGCGACTCATCTGGTTGGGGATGCGGATCTGCTGCGGGCACTTGGACAGGCAGGCCTCGCAATCGACACACTGGTTGGCTCGGGATTCGGCGGGCAAGGCCTGAAGGTAGCCGGTGAGGAAACGATCCTTGCGCTCGGCATAATCGGGTGCGCTGGGCTCGGGCAAGGGCAGGATGTGCTGGTTGACGGCCTCATTATAGAAGCTGAAATTGCCCGGGATGTCCACACCGTAGGGGCACGGCATACAGTAGGCGCAGGCAGTGCAGGGGATAGTGGGGATACCTGCCATGCCATCGGCGATTTTCTCGAGCAGTGCGTTCTCGGCTTCGGTACACGGGTCGAGAGGTGAAAAAGTATCCACGTTCTGCTTCAAGTGTTCCATCTGGTTCATGCCGCTCAAGGTCGTCAGGATATTGGGATGGGACCCGACCCAACGGAATGCCCACTGTGCCGGCAGGGCATCAGGACGCAAAGCGCGCAACTGTCCAGCATATTCATCGGGGATACTGGCAAGTGAGCCGCCACGCAGGGGCTCCATCACCACGACCTGAATGCCAGCCTTCTCGAGCTTGTCGTAAAGATACTCGGCATCGGCGTCCTGCTTCCATCCTTTCTTGTTGAGCGAGGCATGGCGCCAATCCAGGAAATTCATCTGTATCTGCACGAAGTCCCAGTGATACTTGTCATTGTGGTCGATGAGCCAGTCAAATACCCTCACGTCGCCATGATAGGAGAAACCCAAGTGGCGAATGCGGCCCGCCTCACGCTCGCCGACAAGGAAATCAAGCAACCCGTTGTCGATGAAGCGGCCGTTAAGATTGTCCATTCCGCCCTGCCCCACACCATGCATCAGGTAATAATCGATGTAATCCACCCGCAACTGAGCGAAGGAATTCTCGTACATCTTCTTGGCTTCGTCAAGCTGCCACAGGCTTTCGTTGTAGTTAGACATCTTGGTAGCGACATAGTACTTCTCGCGTGGATGGCGGCTCAGGGCGGCACCGGTGATACCCTCGTTAAGGCCACCTCCATACATCGGGGCGGTGTCAAAATAGTTCACGCCATGGGCAATGGCATAGTCCACAAGTTGATTGACCAGTTCCTGGTTGTCGCGGGGCAGGAGCATCATGCCGAAGCCCAACAGGGACACTTGCTCACCCGTGCCACGCTGCACACGATAGGTCATGCGGACGTTCTGGTCGGGCGACGTGCTCGCGGATTGATGACTGCTGGTCGTGCCAGCCAAGATGCTGAACGGCTCCAGGGCCGCCAGGGCTGCCGCCGAGCCCGCTGTGATACCGAGGCGGCGCAGGAAATCGCGTCTGTTGATGTCCATAGCTGTAGAGATTATGGTAATAATTTCAATCGCAAATATACAAAAAAGCTCATATCCACCCAAATAACGCTACATTTTTATAATATCAGATAGGCAATCGGGAGGGGTATTTTGATGGCGTTGGCGAGGCGGCAGCAGGGATGGCGCATCACTGGAACGGGCTTTGACGGGCTAAAACAATGCGGGAGTAGTCGTGATGACTCTCCCGCATCGTTGTGCGTGTATTTTACAAAAATACAGTTTCTTAACAATTCATCTCAGACGTTAGGTTTCAGGTATTAGGCGTTAGGTGTTAGGGGGCGGATGCCAACTTCTAATTCCTGACTTCTGACTCCTAACTTCTAACTAACTCCTAACTCCTAACTCAGTCGATAGGGTTGTTCTCGGCGAAGATGGCCATGCGCTCGTCGAGGATTTCGTACTGGTGATCCTGGATGAACGAGGTGCACACGCGCAGACCTTCCTGCCAGGAACCGGTGGTGGCCAGACAGATGGCGCTAACACCGTAGTACATCAACTCACGCGCCAACTGACCACTGGCCATAGACGATGCGGAAGCCGTGGCGGGTGAAAATCTCCTTCAGCTTGTGGGCACGCTCACCGTAGACGATTACGTCATCACGGAAGTGGTACTCACCGTTGCTGGCAGCGTCCATGATAGCGGCAAGCGCATACTGGGCACTGTGGCTCGTGCCCGATGACAGGGCATAGAGCGTGCGGGTGATGAAGACCTTGCCGAAGGGCAGTCCGTCGTAGCGAGCCGACAAATCAGGATAATGACGATGGAAGATCGTCGGGCTGATGCAGGTCATTGCGATGCGCTCGCCAGCATAGGAGAAGGCCTTGCTGCCGCTGATGTGCATGATGTAGTTGTCGGTGTACTTGGCCACGCTGGGCTGGAAGGGCGGCTCAAAGGGCTTGCTGATGTCCAGGCGGAAGTCCATGGCGAAATAGGCCAGGTCCTCAAGCACGATGACATCATACTTGGTAGCCAATTCGCCGATGTCCTTCAATTCCTCGTCGGTCAAGCAGATCCAGGCGGGGTTGTTGGGGTTGCTGTAAATCAGGCAGCAAACGTCGCCCTTGGCCATATACTCCTCGAGCTTGGCACGCAGCTTCTTGCCACGGAACTCGTAGATGTCAAAGGTCTCGTAGGGGACATCCTGAATCTCGAGCTGGAGCTTCTGCACGGGGAAACCGGGGTCAATGAACAGGGCCTTGTTCTTCTTCTTGTTGCTCTGGGTAATGGTGAGCAACGAGGCAAAGGTGCCCTGCATCGAGCCGACGGTGGGGACACAGCACTCGGCGGGAATGTCGATGTCGATAAACGCCTTGATGAAACGCGAGGTGGCGTCCTTGATCATGGGCTCACCGGGCAAGGCGGGATACAAGCGGGCGCAGCCGTTCTGCAGCGCCTTGATCTGTGCCTCGACACCGATCTTGGCTGCGGGCAGTCCGGGAATACCCATCTCCATCTTGATGAACTCCTGCCCAGACTCGCGCTCGGCGCGCTCGGCGATGGCTTTCACCTCACGGATGGTGGCGTTGGCATAGTCGATGATGCCATACTCGTCAATCGCGCGGTCGATGATCTCGCGGCTAATGGGTGTGGGTCTCATCGCTGAGCCTCCTTTCCGATGGCAAGTGCCTTGAGGTTAGCATCCACTACGGCGTCGCCCTTGCGGCCGAACACACGGCGGATGGCATTCTCCAACTTATCATACTCGATGCCGAGGGCCTTCTGGGCGGCGCCCAGCAGGATGACGTTGGCCGAACGGGGAATGTCGTTGTCCTTGGCCAGCTGCTCGATGTCGAGGATGATGACATTCTTCACCTTGTTCAGGTCGGCCATCACGGTCTCCACCTCGGGATAGTTGGGGATGTTGACAAAGGGTTTGCTCGAAGTGATGATCCAACCCTCCTTGCTCAGGTAAGGCAGGTAGCGCAGTGCCTCCATCGGCTCCATCGAGATGATCACGTCGGCCGAGCCGAGGGCGATCAGGTCGCTGTTGATGGGGTTGCTGCTGATGCGCAGGTTGGACTGCACGTCACCGCCACGCTGTGACATGCCGTGCACCTCGGCCTGCTTGATATAAAGATTCTCGTGCATGGCTGCTTCGCCAATAACGGTTGCGATGGAGAGGATACCTTGTCCACCCACGCCGCACAAAATGATATCAGTCTTCATTTCTTTGCCTCCTGTGCTTTCTTTTGTTTGAGATGACGTTGTAATGTTTGCATGCACTCGCGGCGCGGGATAATCACGCTGGTGCCGCGGTACTCAATCTCCTCACGCAGGGCCTGCGTGATCTCGGGCATGTTCTTGGGCAGGGGAACAACCACGCGCAGGTGCTCCTCGGGCAGACCCAAGCCACGGCAGATGGCCTCGAACTTGCCGGTACCTGCCGAATCCTGACCACCGGTCATACCCGTGGTGAGGTTGTCGCTGATGATGACGGTGATGTTGGCATTCTCGTTGATGGCATCGAGCAGACCCGTCATACCCGAGTGGGTGAAGGTCGAGTCGCCGATGATGGCAACAGCGGGCCACTGGCCGGCATCGCTGGCACCCTTGGCCATGGTGATGCTGGCACCCATGTCAACACAGGAGTGGATAGCCTTGAAGGGAGGCATGAAACCCAGAGTGTAGCAACCGATGTCGCCAAACACGCGGGCGTTGGGATAATCCTTCAATACCTCGTTGAGGGCGGTGTAAACGTCGCGGTGACCGCAGCCCTGGCACAATGCGGGGGGACGCGGAGCGACATCCTCACAGCTGGCATAACCCTCACGAACCTCGACGCCCAGGGCACGCTTGAGCGCGTCGGGACTGAGTTCGCCGGTGCGGGGCAGCTCGCCTGTGAGACGGCCCTTGATAACGGCATTGCCAGGCATCACGCCACGCACGAGGTCCTCGATGAAGGGCTGACCCTCCTCGGCAATGAGGACGGCGTCACACTCGGCGGTTATGCGGCGGATAAGCTCCTTGGGCATGGGATACTGGCTGATCTTGAGCACGGGATAGGGGCAACCATCAGGATAGCATTCCATCAGGTAGTTGTAAGCGATACCCGATGCGATAACACCCATCGAGTGGTCGCTGGCGTCAACATACTTGTTGTACTCGCTCTTGGCGGCACGCTCCTCAAGGTCGGCCTGCTGGCCCGTGACAGTGATGTTGCGCTTGATGGCATTGCCAGGGAGCAATACCCAGTGGCTGGCCTTAGCGTCGTAGTTCAATTCGTTCTCGGCACGCGGCGTCTCTTTCACCTCGACAACGGCACGGCTGTGGGCCATGCGGGTCGTCACGCGCATGAGCACGGGGAGGCAAACCTCCTCGCTCAGGGCGTAGGCCTTCTCCATCATGTCATAGGCCTCCTGCTGAGTGCTGGGCTCCAGCGTGGGAATCATAGCGAACTTGCCATAGAAGCGGCTGTCCTGCTCGTCCTGGGAGGAGTGCATCGAGGGGTCGTCGGCCACGAGGACCACCAGACCGCCGTTCACACCCGTC
>ONKF01000008.1 GCA_900318335.1 uncultured Prevotellaceae bacterium | reverse complement strand
GCTCTGATAGCTGTAACGGTTGATATAGACGGTCGAGCTGGTGAGGCTGCTGTAGGCGGGGCGCTGGATGTCGCGGCGGTAGGACAGCGACAGCTGCACCTTGCCGACGGGAGCCGACACCACAAACGTGGGGAACCAGTCGCCATAGTCACGGCACACCTCATCTTCACGCTCATTGAAGTTGTAGTAGTCATTCTTCAAATGCTCGTAGCGCAGGCCCACCTGGGCGAATACCAGGCCGAAGCGGCGCCCGAATTCCACAAAGGCTGCCGTTGACGACTCGTTGATCTCGGTGTCGGTGGCTTTGACGGGAACACTTGCCGTTGCCGAGAACGAGTAGGCATCGGTGCGGTGGTTGTAGGAGTATTCACCACCAGCCGACAGGTTGCCCTGCCAAACGGGGTAACTCAGAATGAGTTTCGTTGCCCAGAAGTTGTTGCGGCTGCTGGTGTTGCTCTCGATGCTGCGGCTGACGGTGGCGCCGTCCAGGACGGTTGTCTCGCTGGTGCTGCCCGGCGTCTCGGTGCGGTCAAAGAGGCCGTCCACGTTCAGGTCAATGCCCAGGGAACCCACCTTGCCGTTATAATAGGCGTTGAAAATGTGCTTCCTGAAACGGTCGTGCTGCTCGACGTCGCTCACCGAGTGCTCGGTGAAGACGCCATTCACATAGCTATCGGTGGTGAACTGGTCACAGAAGTCGGCGCTGGGGTGGCGGTCATACTTGTAAAAGGCGCCAAAACTGTGGTTATCGTTGATCACATAATTCACCTGAAGTTGTGGCGACAAGCCCTTCCAGATGTTCTTGCCCTCCTGCTTGAGAACACTATTGACGCGGTCAGGGCCCACAAAATAGAACATGCGGTTTTCCTGCAGCATCTTGGCGTGGCCGTAGCGGCCTGCCCAGAACGAAGCGGTGATGTCTAATCCACCCGTGCGGTAGTTCAGGCCCAGGTTGTTGGTAATCGTGTGGCCATACTGGTACATGCCCATCAGGTTGTCCTGGAAACTGAAGCCGTCGCCCTGGGCCTTCTTCAACGTGATGCGCACGACGGCCTTGGTCGATGCGGCATAGCGGGCGCCAGGATTCTGGATGACATCTACATGCTGGATCTGGTCACTGCGCAGGCGGGACAATTCGCTCACGTCCTGCACCTTGCGCCCGTTGATATAGACCTCGGCATCGCCACGTCCCAGCACCGTCACGGCGCCATCGCGCTTGGCCTCCAGCGACGGCACACGGGCCAGCGCATCGGCCACAGTACCTGCCTTCTCAAGGATAGTACCTTCGACAGTGGTGCGCATGGCTTCGCCCTTGACGCGGGTCTTGGGCAACTGGCTCTTAACGACCACCTCGCCCAGCAGCAATGCATCCTCTTTCATTTTGATGCTCAACCCCTCAACAGCATTCAGGTATTGCGTCTGGTAGCCGATGCACGACACCTTGAGCAATGCGCCATTCTTGGAAGTCACTATCTGGAAGTGTCCCTGCTCATCGGTCATCGCTCCCTGCACAAAGGCGGAATCGGGCAATGACAACATCACCACATTGACAAAAGGCATAGGCTCTCCTTTCTCGTCAACCACGGTACCACCCACGTCGGGCGTCTTGGCCATCGATACCATGGTAATCATCAACGCTGTCATCAAGACAGCCAATCTGAAACTCATCTTTTTCATATTCGTTATTTTTATCATTGTTGATTATTCTTTTACACTCACGCCGCCCAGGAAGTTGCTGGCGGTGATGTGAAGGGTGGGGGCGTTGGGGATGGTGCGGCCTGTCACATTGTTGCTTACTCCGCCCAGGAAGTTGTGGCTCTTCACCACCACGTTGACCCCCTCGGGGACTATCAGTTCCACACCGCCCATAAAGGTCTGAATGTCGATTTCCTCGTCCTCGCTGATGCTGGCGTTGCGCAGGTCCAGACGCAGACCTCCGCAGAAGGCATCGAGCCGGGCGCCATGGAAAGGCTCTCCCCTGTAGACGTACTCGTCACCCCCGAAATGGGCCGAGCAGCAGATGCGCTTGCCGTCCTCACCTTGTGGCAGGGGACGCTGCATCCATTGTGAAGGGTTGTGCTGGAAACTGTAAATGACGAGTTCCAGTCCGATGTAGAGAAGCAGAACCGGACCAAAGTACTCCGTCCAGGAATGTTCCCAGTTGAGATGAACGATACCCCACATATCAGCCAGCCTGATCAAGGCAGCCACGATAAAAATGATTCCGATAATCTTTCTTCTTTTCATAATCTTTTTCTTTTGATCGCAGCGGAGTTGCTGCGTGATTACAGCTGCAAAGTTCTTGCCTAACAGCCACATCAGCAAGTTTCTGGGATAATCTGCATGGTTATGTGACGAATGGTATACCGATGAGGGATAAAACGCATAATTGTGACGAATGGGTTGTTGGTTAAGTTCATTTGTATTAATTTTGCCATGCAATGAGTCAAGGACAAAAGGATACTATCAGGACGCGCATCATCAGTATTGTTTTTACTGTGCTGGCGCTGGCGATATTCAAGCCGTTCGGGTTGGATGTGTGGCAGTGGACATCCTATGTCCATCTGCTTGCTATGGGTTTTTCGGGCATTATCAGCTGCATATTGACCGAGGGCATCTTGAAGTATGTCGTTAAGAAACCCAGGTCTCTCGATTATGGGGTGGATTATATCATTCGTCGCAACCTGTGGTTCCAGCTCATTAACACACCGCTGGTCGCACTGCTCATCTGCGTGTATCGTCACTTTGCGATGAGCGGGTTGGCTCCGGGTAATGTTCTCTCATGGAGTAACTATATCGAGACGTTGCTTATCATTGCCTTCTGCTCGTTTGCCATCGGCCTGTACTGGCGATTCAAGTTCCGCAGCCGCTATCTGGCCATAGAGCTTGAAGAAACAAGGCTGCTGAACGAGCAGCTCCAACGGCTGCAACAGGAAGCTGAGCAGCGTGCCCAGGCAGCTGCAAGCGCAGTGACGGACACGGTAACGGGTGATGAGTCGCAGCCCGACGCAAGTATCGCCCCGCTCCCGCAGGTGGTCACACTGGCGGGCACGACAAGTGAGTCGGTGTCGTTACAGATTTCACATCTACTATATATTGAGGCTGTAGGCAATTATGTGAAAGTGTACCATCTCCATGAGGGACAGGTGCAGACCGACATGCTCCGTGCCACCTCCAAGCAGATGGAAGAAGACCTGAGAGCCTATCCCGTGATTGTCCGTTGTCATCGTGCATTCCTGGTCAACCTCGGTCAAGTGGAGCAGATTATATCCAGATCGGGCAGTATGCAGCTGCTCATCAAGCACTGTCAAGAGTCCATTCCCGTCTCGCGCAGCAATATGGCACAAGTCAAGCAAGCCATCTGCAACATCGGGGCTTGAATCCTTTCTATAGCATTTTTTTCGTTTATGTCAATGGCTCAAGTGCTGATGCTATTGCATCAGTTGTTCCCTTTATGGCTTAGCACGTGATCTTTCACGCGGCGGTAGAGGGTGATGCCAAGCAGGGGAACAGCGGTGCCGACGATGGTGTAGAGCACCCAAAAGAGGTCGGTGGTGCTGTTCTCGTGGATGACCATGTGACAACCGATTTGGCCCCAGTCAAGACCGTAATACCAGATTTTGAGGGCCGAAACGAGTTTGAAGGAGATGATATGGAAAATGTAGATGTAGAGCGTGTTGTTGCCGCAATAGACCATAAAACGCTTTACCACGCCGTCGTGGCGGTCAAGCCATGAGGCGATGTGGTGGACCATCAGGAAGCCGATGGCTCCGGTGACGGGGAGGGTGGCGACAGTGCGCAGTTCAACACTCAATGCCATGCCCTGGAAACCCATAGTGGCTCCAATCACCAGTAGCACCGCGTAGAGCAGCGTCAATGCCCAATGCTCGGGAATGCGGTGCTCAAGGCGGCGGTAAATCACGCCCAGGCTGAAGAACAACACGCCCCAGCACTCGCGTATGCCGCCCTGCACAACAGTGGCGATGCTCAAGTGGTTGGCGACCTTAAACCACGCGAACCCCACAGCGAGCACAGCAATCACGACAGGAACGGTGTCGTGGTTGAGCCACTTGTGGCGGTTGTGCAGCAACAGGTAGAGGACAAGAAACACGATGCTCGACAGCAGCAATGCCCTGAAGAACCAGAAGGCTCCCGCCAGGAACTCGTCGTAGCCGCCCATGGAGAAGATGATGTGCACCAAGCGCTGGCAGAACTGATACCAGTTGTAGGGGTGGGTGACACCGCCAGCCCAGTTGCCGTATTGCTCGTTCATCAGCCCGATTTTGAAGAACAGGTTGTGGAAGACGAGAAAAAACAGGCTCCACTTGACGAATGGCACATAGAGGCCGTTGAAGCGCTTCTTGCAGAAGGTCCATGGGTCGCCCAAGTACTTCTTGTCAAAGAAGTAACCTGCCGCGATAAAGAACACCGGCATGTGGAACAGATAGATAAAGGTCACGATGAGGTTGGGCCCCTCGGCATGACCTGCACACATCAGTATAATGGCAATCGCCTTGCAGATTGAAAGTGTGGTGTTGCTGCGTTTCATCGGTATCATGGTGTTATTTTCCGGCGACGAGCGTGGTCAGGGGCACGAAGTTGTAGCCTCGGGCACGAAGGGTCTTAATTAATGCAGGGAGGCGGTCATAGAACTTTTCCACTCGTCGCGGGTCGGTGCCCAAGTGAATCATCAGGAGTTGACCGTTGAGGGTGTGGCTGCGCTCACATGACATGATGCGGTTCCACAGCCACTTGTTGTCACGGTAGGGGTTACTGCCCTCCTGCTCGATGCCGGGCCAAGTGTAGTCCATGCTGCTGGCGGTGCCAGGTGAGAAGTTAATGAGTTGCAGCCCCATCTCTCTGGCCCACGCTGCGATGGTAGCGTTGTGCCACTCGTAGGGCGGGATGAAGTAGGGCGCATCCTGTGGCGTGATGCCGTAGCGGGCCAGCACCTCGTAACTCTTGATGATGTCGTCGCGGAATTGCTCACGGGTCACCAACAGCGAGTCACGGTTTTCCCACGAGCAATACAACAGATGACCATAGCTGTGACTGCCCACGTAGTGGCCCCCATTGACCAGCCGCTGCACCACTTCGGGGTAGAGGTCAAAGAAACGGCCCGTGAAGAAGAACGCTCCCTTGATTCCCTGTTTGTTCAGGGTCGAGATAATGCGGTCGGCCCCATCGGCACGGTCATCGGCGGTGAAGACGAGACAGATTTGTTTCTTGGTCGTGTCGCCCCTCACGATGGCGCCCTCGTCCCAAGTGAAGTTGCCGCTCGCACTCTTTCCCTCGGTCTCGTAGAACGAGAAAGGGAAGGTCAGCGAGGCCGTTCCATCCATGGTTGGCTCGTTGGTGCTGTAGTCATGGGTGTTGTCGTGGAAGACCACATCGCCGGGCTGGAACAGGTCATAGGTGTTGCCCTCGATGTTGAGCATGTCGTCGGCCAGGTTCACACCTTTCAGACTGTTGAAAATGGTGGCGTAAACGGGTCCGTCAACCAGTCCGCCTGTGGGCATCCCGACTTGCTCCATCACATAGTTGCTGTGTGGCGCATGGGGATAGATGCCGCCACGGGGCAGTTCCACTATCATACTTGTGCCCCATGGGTTGCAGCCTAACAGCCAGTCGCGCAGCGCACCCTCCATTTCCTCGAATTGGCGGTCGCCCGTCAGCTGGCGGTACAGGATGCACTGGGTGAGCAGAGCCGTGGTGAGATTGTTACTGCACCAGATGCCCGGCACACCCCACATGAACGGGTTGCCCGTCTGCTTGGCACGTTCCTGCACGCGCTCGATGCCCGCCTTGATGTTGCGGATGAACTCGGATTGCAGACGCTTGTTGCTATCTGATTCTTGAGCGATGCGGATGTGGCCCATGTTCATGAAGGGGTACCACTGGTAGTGGCGTGCGCTGTCGGCGCCCATCCACGGGGTGACGGGCTCACGGCGCCCATACTCCACGGCTTGAATCAAATATTTTTCATCGCCTGTCGCATGGTAAAGTTCGACAGCACCCAGTTCCATGTCATCGACCCAGTTATCCTCCTCATAGATGTAGGGCGAGACGACACTCACCGTCTGAGCATTGCCCGGCTTATCGATGCCCACCTGGAAGGCGTCGGCGGCCTTGGCGGCAATCTTGGCGGCAAACTCTGGGTAATAGGGTTTCAGCACTTGTGCACCCAAGGCGAAATCGCTGGCAAACTTGCCCGCTGTGCTGGCCGCGCCCATGGTGGCGTTCATGAACTTGCCGCGCTGTTGCGGCTTGCCATCGATGTAATAGACGGGTCGGCCGTTGTTGGGTCCCCAGCCGTAGTCGGCAGGATCGTCCTTGGGCAGTTTCATGCCGATGTGGTCACGGTCATCGGCAATCTGATTATACAGTTCGCCCTTGTTAGGGTTCATTTTGTCGAGCCACATGAGGCCCCAATAGATTTCGTCGATGATGTCGGGGATACCGTTGGCGCCCTCAAGGCCGTTAGCCTGGAAATGGTCACCGAAGGCCCCAGGGCATTGTTGCCAGGCCAGCATCATCTGGTAGATGGCGTTGGCGCTCGTGGTGGTGTATTGCAGCAAGTCGGCTGCGTCATGCCAGCCACCGCGCACGTCGATGCGCTGACCCTCCTTGTCGGGGTGATAGCGCACGTAGGCATCCTTGACGTGGCAGCTGTCGCGCTGGAACGGGTTGAAGCCGCACCGCTGCTGGCGCATGTAGTTGAGCACAAAGTCGGCTGTTCCGTCCCATACACGATTGTTGATGGGGAAAACGGGCGATTCAATGCCACGTGCCACGATGCGGTAAGCACCCTCATCATGAAAATCGCTGAAGTCCAGCCTGCAGGTTGCCTGCATCTGACCCCACGGCCCCATATCACGAGTGGCAGTTGAGCGATAGACCGTCTTGCCGGTAAAAGCATCCACCAGTTCAAACTCGGTCACCAGCATCCGCTCCTGACTCATGAGCACAGCCACCTTGGTCGCACTGGGCAGATAGCCCAGTTGATTGATGCGTATCCAACCACCCGCCTGAGCCATCGTGCAGACGAATGCCATGATTGCCAATATTGTAAATCGTCTTATGCCTGTCATGTCGTTATCGTATCAGTTATTTCTTAAACGGCAAAGTTACTGAAAAACGAGAGCAGGACAAAATTTTTAGATGAGTATGCGCTAAAAACTGTGCCATCTGCTATAACTGACTGAGGATTGACCCGTTGGATGAACTGAATCAGACAAGATTTATCTTCATGGAATGGAAGAACAGTTCCCCGAGTGCCGCCTGCTGAGCGGCTATCGGCTCATCCACCTTGTGAATACTACGGCTTTTGGCGGACACGAATCATTTTTTTTGTGTTTCTTTAACAAATTGTTGCACAGTAGGTTTTTTGTATTTACCTTTGCCGTTCGGATTCAAGTGATTGACTCCTTTTTTATGAAATCATGTTTTAACCTAACAATTCAGTGATGAAGAAATTTTACGTTTTTATTAGCTTGCTGGTTTTGGCTATCACAGCAAATGCTGAGTATGTCGGACCAGGTTTTTATCGTGTACACAATGCCGGTTCTGATTCCTACATCAGCATCAAGGGCACTGCATTTAGCTGGACCTCCAATCCTGATGCTTTCTGGGGCTGTATCAAGATGCAACCCGCAGCCGAGCAGACTCACGTGAGTGATCCCGCCTCGTTGATTTACATCCCTTATCTGGAGCAGACGAGTCTTTATGCCCAGGGCGTGGATACCTACTCGTTGACCGAATTGTACATGGATGTGGATACCGCCAAGGCCCGCGAGGGCGGTTTGCCCACCTATTTGGCCAAGACTCAGGTGTGGATTACCATGAACGGTGAAGATAAACTGTTCACCTGCCTCTTCCGCGATCAGGGTAAGGGCCTGACAGCCGGTACGTTTGACAGAACAGAGGGACGCTGGTGGATTGAGCCCGTCAATGAGGAGTCGATGGAGACCTCCTACTATGGTGTGAAGCCCACCGACGAGACCGTTAAGGATAGCGAGGGCATGTACTGGACCACGCTGTGCTGCGATTTCCCCTTCCTGATTCCCGCTGATGGCGGTGTGGAGGGCGCTTATACCGTTCGTGAGGTGACTCAGGACGAGAATGGCTCCTATTGTGCCATGGCTGTCAAGGTCTATGGTCAGGGCGAGGTGGTTCCTGCCGCCACTCCTGTGCTGCTCAAGTGCGCTGCCCCCACTGCCGAGGGCAACAAGCTGATTCCCACTGGTGAAATTGCCAACAACCGCACTTTCCCCATCGTGAACGACCTGCTGATGGGCAACTACTTCAGCAGCTACATCAATCACTCTAATCTCCAGGATGCCAGCATCATGGCTGAGTATGTGCCCGAGCAGGCCACTGCCGCAACCGACTGCTATCTGGCATTAGGTGTTGATGCCGAGGGCCGTTTGGGCTTTTTCACCAAGGCCGAGGGTACCTATATGGACGCCAACACCGCATGGCTCAGCACCGAGAATCTGGCTATGAAGGATGTGACCGCAATCTACCTCGTCGAGGCTACCGCACCCGTAATCATGCTGGGTGATGCCGATGGCGATGGCGTGGTGTCCATCAAGGATGTATCATTCCTTATCGATTATCTGCTGAATGGCCTCCCCTCTAAGGATGAGACTGTGGGAGTCTTGAATTTCACTGGTGCCGACGTGAACCGCGATGGTGATGTGAATATCAAGGACCTCTCAATCCTCATTGACCAACTCCTTACCACTGAACGATAAATAAAGGATTATATATAATAAGTCCCCTTCTTTTATAAAAAAGAGGGGGATTTTTTAGTTATCCATCCACGGGTGCAGCCCGTCGATAGGTTTTATTGCTATGGAATGTGCAGGATGGTCAGAATACCAGCAGACCAGTGATTCCTGCAAGGATGATGACAAGGATGGGATGGAGTCGGGTGAAATAGACGATGCAGAACGAAGCGATACAGATGGCGATGGTGATTACGCGCTCGCTCGCGATGTAGCCGAAGTTCTCGCTGTTCATCAGTAATAGGGCTGCCGAAGCGATGAGCCCCACCACAACGGGTCGCAGTCCCATGAACGCCCCCTTGATAAATGCACTCTGGCGGTGACGCTCGATGTAGTGGGCGGCAATGAGGGTGAGAATGAACGGCGGGATGACAACGGTGATGGTAGTGACCAGAGAACCGAGCACACTACCAGTGACGACGTAGCCGATATAGGTGGCGCTGTTGATGCCGATGGGTCCTGGGGTCATCTGGGAAATGGCGACGATATCGGTAAACATCTGACTGGTGATCCAACCAGAATCCACCACCTCGCGCTGGATGAGCGAGAGCATGGCATAGCCGCCACCAAAACCGAACAGGCCGATTTTCAGGTAGGCCCAGATGAGTTTCAGGTAATCGTTAAGCATGGTCGGCCTCCTTTCCCTTATTGCCTTTTATCAGGGTGTGCATGTAATAAATGTATCCTCCAATGGCCCCTAACACGATATAAATGATGGGGTTGGAGATGTAGGGCAGCTTGCTGTAGATGAGTAGTGCCACAGCAATGGGGATGATGACGGTTTTCCAGTTGATGCCGGCGCTGCGGGCTGTGGTGAGCACTGGGGCGATGATCAGGGCGACCACGGCGGGACGTATGCCCTTGAAGATACGGCTCACTATAGCGTTGTTCTTGATGGTCTCGGGCGTGAGAAAAATGGCGATGGCAAGAATCATGAGGAATGACGGCAAAATAGTGCCGATGGCGGCACAGATGCTGCCTTTTATGCCCCTGAGGCGGTCGCCGATAACCACGCTGATGTTGACTGCAAGGATGCCTGGCATTGACTGAGCCACTGCCAGCAGGTCAAGGAAATCTTCCAGCCCAATCCACTTGTGCTTCTCGACCACCTCGCGTTGTATGATGCTGATCATTGCCCATCCACCGCCAAAGGTGAACGCGCCGATCTTGCAGAAAGTCAGGAAGAGTTGCAGGTACATGGTGGATGGGTGTATGGGTGGATAGGTGTATGGGTGGATGGGTGGATAGGTGGATGGGTGGATGGGTGGATAGGTGGATGGGTGGATGGGTGGATGGGGAGGGTTAGGGTTTGTTGCGCTCAAACAGGCGCTGGGCATGGATGTAGCCGTAGTTGTTCTTGTCCATGCGGGAGCGGACGAGCGACAGGCTGTCGACATAGGCGGTGTGACCGCGCTTGATGTCGTAGCTCACGTAACCGTAGATGCGCCGCACCTGGCGGGCGGTGTCGCTCTGCAGGTCGATGGTCACCCAGCCGTCGCTGTTGGTGCCGCGTGTGATCTGCGATGTTGCCCCATCGGTGTAATCGATGCTGAGGCACACCTTAAACTCGTTGCTGCTGCGGTTCAGCAGGTAGGCCAACTGGTAGCGGTCGCCACGCTGGCTGTCGTTGCCAGGAACCAGGTCAAAGGTGATGAAGCCACGTCGTGAACCCTGGGTGAGGGTGTAGCTGCGTTGCCCGACCCAAAGATCGGTCGTGTCGCCCTTGAGGGTTGAAGGCCGCTTGCCGAACGGCTTGGGCCTGGCCTCGTGGGTGGGAGCGCCCTGAATGGCGCCACCCTCGGCCAGCGTTTGCTCTTCAGCGTTACCGCGAGAATTCTTGTTGATTTTGTCATAACGGCGCTTGAGTTTGCCCACGGCTTTATCAAGGGCCTTGTTGTAGTCCTCCATGTTGTGGGCATACCACACGAGCGACGAGTCGTAGTCCTGCTGGGTGATGCCGTGCTTCTTGAAGATGGATTGCTTGAGGACCATCTTGCTCGAATCGTTGTTGAATTCGATGGCGTGGTTGTCGATATAGGCCTCGGCGAGCTTGAGGTCGACGATGAGGTCGGCCATCTCGTTGACACTCATGACACCGCTGGGCTGCCTGCCGCAGGCAGCAAGCAGCATGAAGAATGCAATCGTCAGAGATATGTCAACCAGTAGGTTACGCATTCGCTTCGGGATGGATGGAATCGTTGTCGCTATCGTCGTCAGGCTGTTCTTCCTGCTTGATGGCGGGATTGGCCAGATAGCGGGCGTAGAACAGGATGAGCACAAACACACTCACGCTGAGCGACGCGTCGGCAATATTGAAGATGGGCTGGAAGAAAACAAAGTGTTCACCGCCTATCATGGGCATCCAGCCGGGCCAGTTCCACTCACACAGCGGGAAGTAGAGCATGTCCACAACCCTGCCATTGAACAGGGTGCCGTAGCCGCCATCGGGCGGGAAGAGTTGTGCCACTTGTGGCGGTATGGGATTGTTGAAGATGAGGCCATAGGCAATGCAGTCGATGACGTTGCCCAGGGCACCTGCCGTAATCAGTGCGATGCAAACCACGTAGCCGCGGGGCACGTCAGAACGGTTGCGCAACCGCCACAGGTAGTAGATGAACGCACAGGATGCGACGATGCGGAATAGAGTGAGCAACAGCTTGCTGCCTAACTCCATACCGAACGCCATGCCATTGTTCTCGATAAACAGAATCTTGAACCACGAGGTTATCTCCAATTCCTCACCATAGTAGAAGTGGGTCTTGACCCAAATCTTAACAGCTTGGTCGATGACGATAACCAGCGCGATGATGAGCGCTGCCAGTTTACCGTTGGATATTTTCATCAGCTAACTCTAACGTCAGGATTTCTTCTTGTTGCGGGCCTCGATTTCCTTACCCTCGATTGAGAGGGTGGCGTGAGGTACGGCCTGAAGGCGCTCCTTGGGAATGAGCTTGCCAGTGATGCGGCACACGCCATAGGTCTTGTTCTCGATGCGCACCAGGGCGGCCTGCAGTTTGCGGATGAAGTCCAGCTGGCGCTCGGCCTGTTGGCTGGAAACCTCTTTCTGCAGGGTCGAAGCACCCTCTTCCATCATCTTGAATGTGGGATTGGACTCATCAAACATGATGGTGTCCTTCAGGCGCTTGTAGTTCTCCTGTGCTTGCTCAATCTTGGCCAGAATGAGTTCCTTGAACTCCTGCAATTCCTCGTCGCTGTATCTGGTCTTTTCTTGCTTGGTAGCCATTATAGTATAGAGTTTAAATCAAGAGTTTAGAGGCCCCAATTGTCGCCTCTAAACTCTATGATGGTTTAATGATTAAATCTTTTCAACATTAATCGGCAGTGTCCAGCCATCCATGTCGAGTTCGACAGCGGTAGCGGGATCGACCGGAGCCACTGTGATGCTGTTAGCGAGCACTTGGTGGGCGATATAGTCGCCGTAGGCCTTTACAGCATCGTCGGTGCGCTCGTCGGGAGAAATAGTGACGTTGATCTTGTCGGTGATGTCAAAGTTCTTGCTCTTGCGCACATTCTGGATTCGGTTCACCAGTTCGCGGGCGATACCCTCGCTGCGCAGTTCGTCAGTTACGGTGATGTCGAGTGCCACGGTGAGGTTGCCCTCGTTGGCGACGAGCCAGCCGGGGATGTCCTCGCTGATGATTTCCACGTCGGGGAGTTCGACAACAGCCTGCTGACCGTCTAAGTCGACCGTGAACGTGCCCTCTTTCTCAAACTGGGCAATTTCGGCCTGCGACATGCCGGTGATGCGGGCAGCCAGGGCCTTCATTACCTTGCCATACTTCGGGCCAAGTTTCTTGAAGTCGGGTTTCACGCGCTTGACGAGAATGCCGGCATCGTTGCCCACGAGCTTGATGTCCTTGACATTGACCTCGTTCTTGATCAGGTCGGCAACAGCCTCGACCGAGGCGCGCTGCTTGTCGTCGAGCACGGGAACCATGATGGCCTGCAGCGGCTGGCGTACCTTGAGGTTCTGCTTGCGGCGCAGCGACAGCACCATCGAGGTGATGTCCTGGGCAGCCTGCATGCGCTGCTCGAGCTGCTTGTCGATGACGTTCTCGTCGCACTTGGGGAAGCGGGCGAGGTGTACCGAATTCTCACTATGGGTCAGGTCGCGATACAGACGGTCGCTGTAGAAGGGCGCTACGGGAGCCATAAGCAGGGCAACGGTGGTGAGGCACTGGTGCAGGGTCTGATAAGCAGCGAGCTTGTCCTGGGTCATT
This sequence comes from uncultured Prevotellaceae bacterium, assembly GCA_900318335.1. Lineage (GTDB taxonomy): Bacteria > Bacteroidota > Bacteroidia > Bacteroidales > Muribaculaceae > Sodaliphilus. The sequence goes on along the minus strand of ONKF01000008.1, from coordinate 116,301 downwards.
TCGCCGCCCCAGAAACGCTTGCGGTTCAGACGCACGTACCAGTTGCTCAAGTGGTCACCGACAAAGGTGCTGATGGCGCGGGCGGCCTTGGTGGGCTCGTAGTCCTCCAGGTCGGCCTGAACGGTGGCGATGAGTGAGTTGAGCAGCGAGATGATCCAGCGGTCAATCTCGGGACGCTCAGCCAGAGGCACCTGTGCGGCTTCGGGGTCGAAACCGTCCACGTTGGCGTAGAGTGCAAAGAATGAATAGGTGTTGTACAACGTGCCGAAGAATTTGCGCGACACCTCGATAACTCCCTCGTGGTCAAACTTGAGGTTGTCCCAGGGTGACGAGTTGCTGATCATGTACCAGCGCAAGGGGTCACTGCCGTATTTTTCAATGGCCATGAACGGGTCAACGGCGTTGCCCAGTCGCTTACTCATCTTGACACCAAACTTGTCGAGCACCAAACCATTGGAAATAACATTCTTGTAGGCCACACTGTCAAACACCATGGTGGCGATGGCATGCAGGGTGAAGAACCAACCACGGGTCTGGTCCACGCCCTCAGCAATGAAGTCGGCAGGGAAGAAACCGTTGTTGTCCACGGCCTCCTTGTTCTCGAAGGGGTAGTGCAGCTGGGCATAAGGCATGGCACCGCTGTCGAACCACACGTCGATGAGGTCCAGTTCGCGCTTCATGGGCTTGCCACTGTCGCTCACCAGGATGATGTCGTCCACATAGGGGCGGTGGATGTCGATCTTATCATAATTCTCCTCGCTGTAGTCGCCAGGAACGAAGCCCTTGTCCTTATAAGGATTGGAGGTCATCACGCCAGCGGCAACAGCCTTCTCGATCTCGTTGTAGAGTTCCTCGATGCTGCCGATGCACTTCTCTTCACCGTCATCGTTGCGCCAGATGGGCAGCGGGGTGCCCCAGTAGCGGCTACGGCTCAGGTTCCAGTCGTTGAGGTTCTCCAGCCACTTGCCAAAGCGACCTGAACCCGTGTGCTCGGGCTTCCAGTTGATGGTGTGGTTGAGCTCAATCATGCGGTCGCGGCACGCGGTGTCGCGGATGAACCAGCTGTCCAGCGGGTAGTAGAGCACGGGCTTGTCGGTGCGCCAGCAGTGGGGATAGTTGTGGGTATGCTTCTCCATCTTGAAGGCGGTGCCTTCCTGCTTCATGCGGATGCAGATGTAAATGTTGAGGTCCTCGGCCTTGTTGGCGGCATCCTCGTCAAACTTTCCGCCAACGGTGTATTGAGGATCGTAAGCGTTCTTTACCCAACGGCCAGCGTACTCGCTGTAGAGTTCTACGTTCACGAAGTCCTTAACGAATTCCTCGTCGAGGTCCTCGATGGCATAATATTTACCCGTGAGGTCCACCATGGGGCGGGTCTCCATCTTCTTGTTGATCATGTACAGGGCAGGGATACCGGCAGCCTTGGCCACGCGGGCATCGTCGGCACCGAATGTGGGAGCGATGTGTACGATACCGGTACCGTCCTCGGTGGTAACATAGTCACCGGGGATGACACGGAAACCGTTGTCGTTGCCCACAACCTTGCCGTCAACCTTGTCCACAGGCTTTACCCAGGGGAAAAGCTGGGCATAACGCATCTCGAGCAGGTCCTGACCCTTAAACGAAGCGATGACCTTCCAGGGCACCAACTTGTCACCAGCCTTGAATTCCAGCGGCTTGTCCTTGCCGTCGGCCTTGAAATAGGCATCGACGCGGGCCTCGGCCAGCAGATAGATGGCGGGCTTGCCCGTATAGGGGTTGAAACTCTCGACAGCGACATAGTCAATCTTGTTGCCGACACACAGTGCCGTGTTGCTGGGCAGGGTCCAAGGGGTGGTCGTCCATGCCAGGACGAACGCCTCGTTGAAGCCATCATCAGCCACCTCGTGAATCTTCTTGATGACAGGGTGCTCGTCACCGCTCAGCACGCTGAACTGGGCCGTCACCGTCTGGTCCTTGACATCGCGATAGCAGCCAGGCAGGTTGAGCTCATGGGAACTCAAGCCGGTACCAGCGGCGGGCGAGTAGGGCTGGATGGTGTAACCCTTATAGAGCAGGCCCTTGTTATAGAGCTGCTTCAAGAGCCACCACAGGCTCTCGATGTAACTGTTCTTGTAAGTGATGTAAGGGTGCTTCATGTCCACCCAGTAGCCCATGCGGTGGGTCAGGTCTTCCCACTCGCGGGTGTATTTCATCACCTCCTTGCGGCAGGTGGCATTGTACTCGTCGACCGAGATCTTCTTGCCGATATCCTCCTTGGTGATACCCAGAGCCTTCTCCACGCCAAGTTCTACGGGCAGGCCGTGGGTGTCCCAACCGGCTTTGCGCAGCACCTGGAATCCCTGCATGGTCTTGTAGCGGCAGAAGATGTCCTTGATTGAGCGGGCCATCACATGGTGGATGCCAGGCATACCGTTAGCACTGGGAGGACCCTCATAGAACACATATACCGGAGCACCCTCGCGTTCGCTGATGCTGCGGCCAAACACACCTTCCTTATCCCACTGTTGCAGGACTTCCTTGTTGATATCCGACAGGTTGAACCCGTTATACTCGTTGAATTTCTTCATTTTAAAATAATGTACATTACAAATTTGGCTGCAAAGGTAGTGAAATTAATTGGATTGGAAAACATTGTTAATAAAATGCTCGCTGGAGTGTTCGTTTTTTATCTTTATTTTGCGCTTAAACGGCAACGCCGGACAACAAAAATAGTGTTGTCCGGCGTTGTTGTCGTTTGATATAAGGGGAATGTCGATCAGTTACGGAGGATTTTCTTGCCGTCCTGAATGATGATGCCACGAGTCTCGTCGGTGGCCTTGATGCCATCAATGCGATAGGCCTGGTCGACGGCCGCTGGAGCGTTGTCAATCACATTGTTGAAGCTTGACAGTTGGCCTGTCTTCTCGAGGTATTCTTCCTGGGCTTTGGCCATCTGCTCGCGAAATTCGGGGCTGCCGTGCAGGGCGCAGACACCGATGCTGGCAGCAACACGGCTGGCATCAACGTCACTCTGCCAGTGGGCACCGACAATCACGCGGCTCTCACCGTACATCCAGCCACGGGCAAAGATAGTGTCGGCAGCGGCGGGATTCACTTCGGCCAGCAGCAGGGCTGCAGTCCAGCCACGCATGGTGTGGCCCGAGGGATAGGAGCCCTCGCCAGCAAGTTCAGCCTCTTCGTCGGTGAGCATCTTGTCCTGGTAGCGCTCAAAGGGGCGCTGACGGTGATAGAAGGCCTTAGGGGCCACGCGCATGGCGTCGGTAGTGGTCATGCTGGTTACCATCAGTTTCCAGATTTCGGGTGTGTTCTCGGGGCTGATGTGCAGGCCAAAGGGCACGTCAAACTCGGCCAGCAGGGCCTCGTAGGACCATACGGCATCGCGCTTGGCGATTTCGGCACGCTCTTCGTTGAGGCGCTGCTGTTTACCCCAGGCAAAACGCATCATGTCGTTAGCAAACTCAGGACTGTCAAAAGCGGGAGGAGCGGGCAGACATTTGATCAAGTCAGGAAGTTGATCTACAGTTAAATAAGGCTGCACCTGATCCTGCGCATTCGTGCTGAAGGATGCCATCAAGGCAACCATCGCAATTACAAAATACTTTTTCATAAATATCGGATAATTACAAAATTGATTATGTTCTATTCGGGCTGCAAAGGTAATACAAATTTGCATTGCTGACACACAAGTGGAAATGAAATCTTATTGACTTTGAGGATATCTGATTGGATTTGAGCGGGGATGATTGTTCAGGGCGTGCATGTTTTTTGAAGGGGCGTTGACGTTATTTAGTGGCGTTTTTAATTTTTTTAAGAAGGAATCATGCTAACTTTGCGGCTGTGAATTGATATAAAAATGTGAAATATGTTATTGGACAAGATATTATTGCAGATACCAGTGGCGGCGCACGACACCGTGGCGGCCAATAAGATACAGGAGGCGACCAAGGCGGTGACATCCCACGTGGACTCGCTGGCCAACAAACTCAACGCCGACTCGATCGCGGCGATGACGCCTGACAAACTGGTTGACCATTTCAAGTATCTGGACTTGGGGAGCTTGGCTACATCGTTGTCTAACCAGTTGATTTCGTTGGGACTGCGCATCCTTGCTGCCATCCTCATCTTCTACATCGGCAAGTTTATCATCAACAAGATCTACAGCGTGGTGCGTGCCATCATGGTGGCCAAGGGGCTTGACCGCTCGTTGACGTCGTTTGTGCTCAGCTTCATCAAGATCACGCTACTGTTCCTGCTCATCATCACGGTCATCGGGGTGCTGGGTATCGAGACCAGCTCGTTTATCGCCATCTTTGCCAGTGCGGGTGTAGCCATCGGCATGGCGCTGAGCGGCACGTTGCAGAATTTTGCCGGCGGTGTGCTCATTCTGCTGTTGAAACCTTACAAGGTGGGCGACTATATCGAGTTTGGCGAATTGAAGGGCACTGTTAAGGAAATCCAGATTTTCCACACCGTCATCAATACCTATAACAATGACCGCATCGTCATCCCCAATGGCGGCCTTGCCACGAGTTCGCTGAAGAACTTCAGCGCCGAGCCCTATCACCGTGTGGAGTGGCGTGTGGGCATCAGTTACGGCAACAATGTGGACACCGCCCGCAAGGTGATTCTCGATATCATCGCCGCCGACGGCCGCATTGTTCATAACGATGCCGATGTCAAGGAGACTGCTGATGAACCCGTTGATGAAAAACCCCAAGAGGAGGAGAAGCACGAATCGTGGTGGAAACGCGTGTTCCACTGGCACCGCCGTCGTGCCGAGGAACTGCGTGAGGAGCATGAGGCTAAACTTGCCGCCCTGCTGCCCAAACCCAACTATACACCCAGTGTCAACGTCGAGAGCCTGGACGAGAGCCAGGTGACGCTTATCGTGAGGGCTTGGACCGAAATCGCCAATTATTGGAATGTGCTATACGATGTGAATGAGCAGATTTACAAGCAGTTGCCGCAACATGGAGTTAACTTCCCGTTCCCGCAGATGGATGTACATGTTATGAATTAAGGATTAGGGAGTATCATCATCAGTTGAAATGAAGAAGCTATTATTGAGATTAACTGTTGTTGCCATGGCGATGGCATGGCAACAGGGTGGGGCACAGGTTGTGAACTCCATCGGGGAGGAGAACATGAAAGTGGAGCAGGGCCTCAAGCCACAGGAGAAGAAAGCCCAAAGCCCCTATATCGCAGACTTGGATACCGAAACGCCTTATTTCCAATATGTTGACTCGGCCCAAAACTATATCTACAGCCACGACTGGCCCGTGGCCGAGCAATGGCTGATGCGGGCCATCCAACAGGAACCTGACAATCCCAACAACTCGCTGTTGTTGAGTAATATAGCGACACTGCAACGTTATCAGGGCCGTCTGGCCGATGCGGTGAAGAATTACTCGCTTGCCCTGGACATGACACCTCATGCGGTGACCCTGCTGCTCAATCGTGCGGCTCTCTATGTCGAGATGGACAGCGTCGGTCGTGCGGTGGACGATTACGAGCGTGTGTGTGAGCTTGATATGTATAACACCGAGGCACGCTACTCGCTGGGCGTGCTGGCGATGGAGAGCGGCGACACCAAACGTGCCGAGGACCTTTTCACCGAAATCAAGCGCATCAATCCCAATTCCGGCCTGTATCACGAGGGCATGGGCCTGTTGCACAAGCGCAACGGCAACTACTCCCGCGCCGCCGAGCTTTTTACCCAGGTCATTAAGGTGCAGCCCAATGCCCAACTGCTGGGCAACCGGGCCGACTGCTATCTGATTCTCAAGCGCCTGAACGATGCCGAGGAGGACATCCGCACCGCCCTCGAGATGTCTCCCGACGACCCCTATTTATATGTGTTGCGTGCCAAACTGAACAAGCTCCGCTTCCAGCGCGAAGACATGGACCGCGACATCGACACCGCCGTCTCCCTGGGCCTTAGCCGCGACTACATCAACCAAACCCTCAACGAGTGATTTCCAAACAACAGGAACAACATTTCAGACAACAGATACAACATGAAAGTTGTGATTGTTGTTGGTGTGTTGTCGTTGTTGTTTGAGAAATCTTTGTAACTTTGCAGGCAAGATGAGAAAGAAGAAAGATATTCCGGTTATTGAGAATTTTGAGATTACGGGTGTGGCAGCCGAGGGCAAGAGCCTGGGCCGCTGGAACGACCTCGTGGTGTTTGTGCCGTTTGGCGCTCCTGGTGATGTGATTGACTTGAAGATCGACCGCAAGAAGCACAGTTTTGCCGAGGGGCATATCGACCGCATGGTCAAGCCCAGCGAGCTGCGTGTGGAGCCGATGTGCGAGCACTTCGGCCTGTGCGGCGGCTGCAAGTGGCAGCATCTGCCCTATGAGTACCAGCTGCAGTGCAAGCAACAGCAGGTGGTGGACGCGATGGAGCGCATCGCCAAGGTGCCCATTCCAGCCATTAACCCCATCTTGGGCTCTGCGGAAACGACCCATTACCGTAACAAACTGGAATTTACCTTCTCCAATAAGTGCTGGCTCACCCGTGAGCAACTGGATAGCGGGGAAGAGTTTCCCGACCGTAATGCCGCTGGTTTCCATATTCCCGGTGCCTTTGACAAGGTGCTCGACATCAAGCGCTGCTGGTTGCAGGACGATATCAGCAATGAGTTGCGTCTGTTCATCCGTGGGCTTTGTGTCGAGAAGGGTTACTCCTTCTATGACATACGCGGCCAGCAGGGATTTATCCGCATGACCATGACGCGCACCGCCAGCACCGGCGAGGTGATGGAGGTCATTGTCTTCGGTCAGGACGACCGTGCTGCCATCGAGGACGTGATGAGCTCCGTGCGTGACCGTTTCCCGCAGATCACCTCGCTGCTCTATGTTGTCAACCTCAAGGTCAACGACTCGCTGGCCGATCAGGAGTTTATCACCTACAGTGGCCGTGACTACATCGAGGAAGAGATGGAAGGCTTAAAGTTCCGCGTGGGTCCCAAGTCGTTCTATCAGACCAATTCCCGTCAGGCCTATGAACTATACAAGGTGGCGCGCCGCATGGCCGCTCTCACGGGCAACGAACTGGTCTATGACCTCTATACCGGAACGGGCACTATCGCCAACTTCGTCGCCCGCCAGGCCCGCCAGGTCATCGGCATCGAGTATGTGCCTGAGGCCATCGAGGATGCCAAGTTGAATTCCCGCGTCAACGGCATCGAGAACACACTGTTTTATGCCGGTGACATGAAGGACGTGCTCACCGACGGTTTCATTGCCGAACACGGCCGTCCCGAGGTCATGATTATCGACCCGCCACGTGCCGGTATGCACGAGGATGTCGTCAAGGTCATCCTTAATGCCGAGCCGCAGCGCCTGGTCTATGTGAGCTGCAATCCCGCAACCCAGGCTCGTGACATCGCCATGCTCGACGAGAAATACCGTGTCGTGGAAATCCAGCCCGTGGATATGTTCCCCCACACCCATCATGTCGAGAACGTCACTCTGCTCGAGAAAAAGTAAATAATCATAAACAATAAGCATATTTATGTCATGAAAGCTTATCTATTTGCCATGCTATGTGCTTGTGTGAGTCTGATCGCATCTGCTAATGAACAGTCAAATCCAGATGTGAATCATGCAATGCCAAACTTTGAAGCACATGGTGTTCTCGGAAAGAAGATTGCAGTGGCTGATGGTTACAGCGTTCACTGGAGTAATACTTTTTCTCCTTTTCTTACGTCTACTGATTATGATGGATGGTATATTGTTGACACAGTACCACGTAGTATCGGATGGGAGTCGAGCATTTCTTTAAATAATAATGCAGATTATGTCATAAGACTCTATGATGACTTTGATGTTCTTCTCAAGCCAGAGTCTGAAAGAGACAATGAAGAAAGGTTTTGGTTTACAGCCGGTGCACTGTTAGCCTCAGAGGAGTCGAGCGCTTATATTGATGCAAACAAAATTCAAATAGTTACCAAGACACTGTATTCTGTGCCAGAAAACTGGTTATACGATAGGGACGATACAGTAACTTGTAAAATTGCTGGCACATTTAATAGCGAATGTGTGTTAACTTTTGAGGGTGGTGTTGCCTTCTTTATTGAGACGCAAATAATTGAAATCAACACCAATACAGGACAAGAACAAATAAAAAACCACTCGTACACTTTATCTCCGGTTTATCATAATATCAGATTCTTTAATCCTAATGGGGTTCAAGAGTGTGAGCGTTACAATGATCGTTATCCTGCGGGACCAGTTTGGTCTTCTGATATGCGTGATTATGTGAACACACAGGAAATGTTAGATCAAGGGCTTGGCCACGGAGGGGCAGTTTCGCGCCCAGTCGATCCACGTCCCATTAAATCTAGAATACATAATGTTGTGCCAAACAATCTTCTTGGGTCGGACAGAAAAGAGACAAATAACGAGAGATTTCTATTGAATGAGGGCGATAGTTTTGAAACAGAAACTATCTCCGTATATCTGAGTCAAATCAATGATACTACGGTTTATGTTTACAATCTATTCGGTAGTATCTCAGAAGTCAATGTGATTTACCTGCACAGGGACAGCACCATCACGTGTCCAGTACAGCCCTATGATCAGTCAACCGAACATTCGGTTTATTGCTTTTCTGATAACTCTTCCATCTTTGATATCGCTGGAACAGTTGAGCCAGAAAATATTTCCTGGGGCTTGACTTTACCTGTGAATTATTATGGTTTGTTTGACTACTACTATGATAGCATAAATCTCCGTTTTATTAATGGGAACAAGTTCTTCATTCCCGGAAGCGCAATCCGGGGTGATGTGAACAGGGATGGCGAGGTCACCATCATAGATTTGACAGCGCTGATTGACCATCTTCTGGGTGATTATAGTGAGAATCAAGTCGTCCTTGGCAAAGAAGCATTCGACTGCAATCAGGACGATGCCATTAGTATCACCGATATTACCGCTATGATAGATTATCTCCTGACTGGCGCTTGGTAAAATCCATTTTCTCTCATATAAGGGTGTAGCAGGTGATAAGAGAATTTCACATGAGCAATTATTTATTTTGAGGTTATTACACACCTACTTAATCGTCTGCGTACGAAAATCAACTGTATAAAGCAAAGTGAGGGTAAGCTTGATGCCAAGCTTACCCTCACTTCAATGATTAATATAAGAACCTATTGTTATTTGAGCAGCAGTTTGGTGGTCTTTTCTCTGATTCCCACGATATAGATACCACTTGCATTGACAGGAATCTCGTTGCGACCTGCCTGGAGATTCACCCGTTGTGCATGTCCAGAGATATCACTGATAATAGCGCTTTGCTCTATTGGACTCTCAATGATGATGTTCAATCCATTGGCATAGACCTTTGAATCCATCGCCAATTCATTCACGTCGGTGGTTCCGTTTGCTCCAGACGGTGTGTTCATGAGGCTTTGGGTGTCATTGTTGTTTACGGCATTGAGCTGGCCTGTGGCTGTTCCATGTAATTTAATAGTGAGTGGTCTGGCCTTGCCTCCGATGAGATAGATTGTTAATACTGCTTCATGATCCCCTACACAATCAGGACGATATGTAACAGTAACAGTTTTGCTGCACGGAATGCTCTGCAATAAGATTCTTGAAGGCGATACATCAAAACAGTTATCTCCCGTCAACTTCATATCAAGGCTTTTTACCAAGAAAGGAATAATAGGGGGTGTGAAATCTTTACGGCGACAATTATCATTGAGAGTACTGTCTTGGATGAAGATGGGTTTTGTCCAGCTAAACTCATCCGTAGCATTACTGAGCATCAGCATAGCGCCATCTTCATTGGGAGTTGTTTCTCCATCACCCCCGACACTATTGATCATGATAGAGCCATCAGGATATGAATACTTAACATTGAACGTTTGGGTCACTGTGGTGCCAACCTGGGTCTCAAATGACAGATTTGTGGGCCCGCCAGTAATGTAACCATCAGACTTGATTCCAGTCCCTTTTACGGGTATGCTGACGGTTTCGGCTCCATCACTCCTGATTTTAAGTGTAGTTTGTCTTGTTCCCCCAGTGGTAGGATAGAAGTAAACGGTCACTGGAACGCCAGCGGCAGCTTGCTCAGGTTTAATCGTAGATTTAGATAGAACAAATCCGTTATTCCCAGGTGACAGGCTTAATTGTAAATCGCTCTGCAAGTTAGTTGCTTGGACTTGTATAATTTGAGAACCCTCATAGCCGGTATAGGTTGGTTCAATAGTGATGGAACTCAGATCAGTTGTGATGACAGGTTCAGCCGAGCCCAAGATGTACTTAATTCCAGCCAAGGCATTAATTTTGCCATAGGCTCCAAAGTTACTTTGATCCGTATATTGATCGGTGATAGCAGAGTGAGCAAAAATGTCACGAATGTCATCGGTTTTTAGCGTCTTATCAACACTCTGTGCCGCTTGCAAATACAGCGCGACAATGCCTGCCACACAAGGCGCTGACATCGATGTGCCCTGCATGCAGCCTAACGGTTGGTCTGTATCTTCGCAAATTAAAGCATATCTATAATCAGCATCCATAAACCATTCAGCATCATATCGGTTAATACCAGCAACGACGATAGCGCCAGGTGCGCAGATGTCGGGCTTTGCTTTGCCTGTCGGGCCATGGCCAAAGGTTTGATAGGAGGAGAAATATGCGATATCATTGACGGTAAAATAAGAGCTGTAATTTAGAGTGTTGCCATCAACATCTGTATATATGTTTTTGGAAACATAAGCCCCAACAGAAATCACATCATCGTCGGCTACATGATCATTAATACAGCAATCGTCAGACCCGGAAATAAACACATAATCATCGATTGTGCCATTATAGTTTGCAAACAGATTGTAACCATATCCTTCCCATCCGTCGATCATGCAAGGGCCTCCCTCGACAGGATAGATGCTTATAGCAAGCGCATATTTTGGGTTTGTGTAACCACTCTTCTTTGCCATGCCCTCAGTATAGACTATTACATTATACTTGCCGCTGAAATCATCTTCATAGACATATACTTCGGGAAGGCCAGTGAAATATTCGTTGATGCCCGAGAAATCATCGATGGTGAACTCAGTGATTTCATCAGAAGTCCAGAGTATCTGATTAGCTCGGGTGTTCACGACATGCAGCTTGCAAGCCATTTGTTGCCCAGGTGTGCGGTTATAGAAACACTCGTATCCCACATAATAATTATTGATGTCTAGAGCAGTTGTAGCATTGTATGTACCATTAATTACGGTACAGAAAGGAGATTCTGGCGATGCCTCCCCCTCGACATACACATATCCCACACCAGGTGAGTAACTTGCGTAATTGCCTGCCGACATCACCAAAATGTGGTTAGGGTTATCGCCTGCATATTCGGCGAACACCTCATTCATCTCACCGGTACCATCATGTGGTCCCCACATACCACCCAAGCTAATGCTACATACAGCAGGCATATCATGACTGTCGGCATATTCAAAAACATATTTGATGCCCATAGCGATATTTGTAGTATATAATTCTTCGCCTAAACCAACAAGTACGATATCTGCATCGGGTGCCATACCACCATAGGTGATGCCATTAAAAGTGAGATTAGATCCAGCAGCGATCGTAGCCGTGTGTGTGCCATGTGAGTTCTCAGCGTAATCTGTTGTCAGCGAAGGTATCATCTCGCTTGTATAGGATTCAAATAAACCATAATCATCAGCAATATATGCTTGCTTGATGCGTGAGTTGCCGTCGGCGTCCATGAACATCGCATGTTGAAAATCAATGCCTGTGTCAATCACGCCAACCACGATTCCCTTACCGGTGAATGCACAGGGTAGCCCAGAGGCAATGGCATTGCTTTCATCCAAAACTTGAAGCGTTTTGGTGTAGAAACGGGACATATCGGTGTGTACACTCGCCTTGCGGGCTACGTTCACTTGATTAACTGCCGCAATCTGGGCAACGCTCTCGATCTTGTCAACAGGAATCATAGCAACCACAAATTTCTTGAAACGCTCTTGAATGATAACACCCATATTTTCAATTTGAGCAGTTTCATTGGGATCGACGTGTATAAAGGCTGACACCATCTTGACGCCATTAACGACTCGGGCCGGGGCTATCACGCGCTCCACCTGATGAGCGCGTCGTAATGGCGCACGTGTTGGTAAAGTGGGGCCATCAATTTTCATATCGAGAGAAATGCGGCCATCCCTTTCGGCAATAAACAGTTGTGTTGTACCAGATAGTTTCTGATTAACATTTGCAATAGCGCTGATGCTAAATAGCACAGCTATCAAGCCAAAGACAATTACTTTTTTCATAATGTGACTCATTTAATGGTTAATTATTAATTATTGTTTGATGCGAAGTTAGGCTCGATAAATAATGTGTGCATCAATATTTTGCGTCTTTTTTCAACTGTGTAAAAATATTTTACACTGTTCTGTCTATTTTTTTTACAACATCCTCAATGTGCGAAAAAAGCATTGCAAGATTGCAATGCTTGTGTATTGATGATATGCTGATAAAGGGGGGTCAGAGTTGGGTTCTCTCGACGAGGAAGCCGTCGAGCATGTTGACGATGCGGTGGGCGTAGGATGCATCGCGCTGGCTGTGTGTGACCATGATAATCGTCGTGCCATCGTCGTTGAGGCCGGCAAGCAGTTCCATCACTTCTTTGCCGTTCTTGGAGTCGAGATTGCCCGTGGGCTCATCGGCGAGGATGAGTTCGGGCTTGCACACGACAGCGCGGGCGATGGCTACGCGCTGCTGCTGTCCGCCCGACAGCTGGTTAGGGTAGTGCTTGGCGCGGTGAGAGATGTTCATGCGCCGCAGGGCGTTGGCCACCTCCTTGGCCCGCTCGCTTGCCGAGTATCCCAGGTACTTGAGCGGCAGTTCCACATTCTGCTCGACCGTGAGCTCGTCGATGAGGTTAAAGCTCTGGAAGATGAAGCCGATGCGTCCCTTGCGCAGGGCGGTGCGCTGGCTCTCCTTGAGGTGGGCCACCTCCATCCCTGCCAGCAGGTAATTGCCCTCGCTGGGATTGTCGAGCAGGCCCAGGATGTTGAGCAATGTGGTCTTGCCACAGCCCGAGGGTCCCATGATAGCGACAAATTCCCCCTGCTCGACATCCAGGTTGATGCCACCCAGGGCAACTGTATAACCCTCCTTGAAACGGAATACTTTCTTTAAGTCTCTGACCTGTATCATAGTCTCTTGTTTTTAGTCGGTTTTTATTCGGTCTTGATGCTGTTGACGGGATTCTCCCGGGCTGCGCGCCAGCTCTGCAGCATTACCGTAGCCAGCGTGACACCACCTCCCAACAGCAGGCCTAACGGATAAATCCACCAGCTGATGGTCGCGTGCTCGGCAAAATGGTTAAGAGTGGTCCTGCCAAGCATCCATGCGATGGGCAATGCGATGGCAAAACTGATGAGGATAAGCACAGCATAGTGCTTGTTCAGCATCTTGATGATTTCTCCTGTTGTGGCACCAGCCACCTTGCGGATGCCGATTTCCTTGCGCCTGTATTCGGTCTCAAACATCGTCAAGCAGAAAAGTCCGAACAGGGTGAGCAGAATGCAAACAAATGAGGTCGTATAGGATTGCCTGAAGTAGAGCATCTCATATTGATAGGTCTCGTACAAGGATTCGTCAAAGGGTGTCAGATTTGAAGTATCTGAATCGGTGTGCTTGATTATGATCTCACTGATTTGCTTCAAGAGCTCGCTGCGATTGGCGTCGGCTGCTATGCGTATGTTCAAATAGTTTAAAGCAGAATTGTTGTCGACTACGATGGCAAACGGCGAATCCTGTTTTGTGCGCATGGTGCCGTATCTGAAATTGTTGCAATAGCCGATCACCGATATACTGTCCCCTAATTGAGCACCGATATCAATCGAGAATTTAGTGCCTATTTTCATCTTGTCGCGGGCATTCTCATTCACAATCATGGCAGTGGAACCGGACTGGTTGGAAGAGCGGCCCTCAACCATCTCGATGCCCATCACCCGCAGGTAACTGGAATCGACGTGCAATTTGCGAAACATGAAAGGTTCACCATTGATGTCGGTCCTCACAAGATCTTGTATGTCGTCCAGAGCCATGCCGCTGTTGGAGAATGAGACACCCTCGACCTGGGGCAAGTTGACCAATTCCTGATAAATCTGTTTCTTGTTGCGCGTATCCAAATCGGCAGGCAATTCGGCCATGATAATCTGATCCTTGTCGAAGCCGTAATCGGAGTTGAAAATATATCGGCTCTGAGTGAACAGGATGCTGATGTACATGACCATAATCATGGACACCAGGAGTTGGAAGAAGAGCAGAATGTTGCGCAACTTGATGCCCTGTCGCGTGAGCCCAAACGATGTCTTGAGCGCGATAGCGGGCTGGAATGAGGTCGCGAATTTGGCCGGGTACCATCCGGCTATGAGGCCCAACACGATCGATATGGCAATCATGGCAGCCGTGAGCACCTTGTGATCGCTCAATGAGATGGAGCCATTGAGCAGATTGTGTATTGATGGCAGTCGCGTTATTAACTGGCAGAGCACCAGTGCCACAAGACACGAGGCAACCGATGTGATGACCGATTCGCCGATCAGTTGCAGGCGCAGCTGTGATCTTGCCGCTCCCAGTACCAACCGGGTGTTGATGCTTCTCACCCTCATGGGACTCTCGACCAGTGCGCAATTCAGGAAATTGATGGTGCCGATGACAATAACCAGGATACTGGCAAGGATGAGGAAGTAGAGCATCCATGAGAAACCCTTGGGAGTTGAGGAAAAACTTGATTCCTCAAAGAAACTCTTCTTCAAGGGAGTAAGCTTGAAATTGGTTTCTTGAACACATTGTTTTATAATCCTCAGGTCATGCTCATTGTTTTTATGGGCTAAGGTTGTGTCCTGATTGATTGTCTTGACAACGGCATCCTTGATTGTTGCGCAATAGGCATCAGGATCTTCAAGTGGAGTCTTGAACTTGATATAGCACTGATAAATGAAATTCAGTTCACTTTTATCCTGGTTACCATTATTCATGTAAATGTAGTTACCAAACTCGCTATTGTCTGGAAAATCCTGATATACGCCGCGAACCAGGACCGGATAATCCTCACCAGCGTAAACCAGGATAATGGAGTCGCCTGCCGCTTGAGTGGTGCCAAAGTAGGCCATGGCTATTCCGGCAGGGATAATGTAACCATCTTTGTCTTCGGGAGTCCACTCGATGCTGCCGCTGAGTGGCTCTCCCGATATGGCGCTGATTGCCTGGTCATTACCATAAGTGACATCAAACGGCATGAGAATGTCACCTTTCTTGAACATGTAGGCGTTTGTGTAGTTGCTGATCAACGAGTAGGACTCCACTTGCGGCAGACTGTCCAGCGCTTCGGCAAATGGCCGGCACAAGTGGTCACTGAATCCCAATTCGGGTATGAGATAGCTGCATTCCAGACGATAGATGCGCTGGTAATCGTGGATTGCATGGTTGAATGTACTCTGGTAGATAATCTGGGTCATAATCATGTAAAAGGTGACAAATGCCAGAACCAGACCTATCAAATTGAGTGCCGTCGCTGTCTTGAAGCGCCGCGCCATGCTGACGATATTGTTGAGTATCTCGCTCATGATTGGGATACGTGTCGGGTAATGCTTTTTCTTAATAATTATTAACGTGAAATGACGCGACTATATTGCATCATTGCCGCTATGGGGAGGAGGAAAAGACGGTTGGACCACCATTCAATCCATGGTGAATGCTTGGTCGGATTGTGAGTCAAAATATGCCTCTGGATTTTTAACCGGCTTGGTGGCCGAGAAGTTAAGCAAAATTATAAATAAAATTAAAATAAAAGTTTATTATGTTTAATTTTTATACGAATTTTTGCTTAATTTGGCTTCGCCGAGCTAAAGGTTCTCCGAGCGCAGCACGGATATAATAATAGACGAGAGTTAAGACACATTCTCTCGCTCGTTCCGTCTACAGGCATGAGTGCAAACTCAGAAACCGAAGCTCAGCATAGAACACAGACACGTAAAGACGATGATGGCGATGACTGTCAACGAAAAGAGAAAAGCTTGCTGTTTCATAATCTTATACTTTTATTGGTTGTTATTAGTTTTATTCGGTTAACGGGAGCAATCCCATCACTGCAAAGATAATGAGTCAAGGATAGTCATGTGCCCATCTTGGGCCATAAAAGTCGAGAATGTAAAAATTTTACACACAAAAGTGTCTAATTTTTTTACACTTTTTGGTTATGTGAGGCGAAAAAGTGGAAATGAGGTTCAGATTATTGCCGAGTTAGAATAAACTGTCGTATTTTTGTGTTCAATAAAAACCATAAACTGTAAACGATGAAGAAATTGTTGTTTTTGATGTTTCTGTGTGCTGGTATGGCGCTGACGATGGCCGCTGGCTCATCGGCAGCAAGCCGTGTGCAGCATACTGGCTGGTCGCACAAGGGGCATGCGGTGATGAGCCAGCTGCCAGCCAATACCGTCAAGTCGTCCTCGTCGCTGCAACGGCTGATGCGCGAACGTGGCCTCACACCAGGTGATAACCCGTTGGCCAAGAAGGCGCCACAACGCCTGTCGATGGATGAGATGGCTGGTATCAGGATCACGTCACTGAAGTGTAGGGATTTTGATCAGGAATTTTTGTTGGTTGGAGACCCGTACTATGTGGGTTGGGAATCAAACATGGTTGAAACAGAGGATCCTGAAGGTGGGTACCTGTGGCTCGAGAATGCATATTGCCATTTTGATATGCCCATTGATGTTGATCTCGAGAGTCAGGAAGCCACAATGTATTATGGTACCTTTTATCAGAATGAAGTGAGCAAGCAGATAGGCACTTTCCAGTTTGACACTTTGACCATCGCCTGCGTCATGGATTGGAACGAATTCCTTGGCGGTGAAGTGGTTGATACCAATGTGGGCACTGTCTATAATGACGGCTCTGTGGAGTTTCAAGGAAGTTTTGTATATATCATTTCTGAAGTGATATCTGAATATGATGCCTTAAGCCGCCATCTCATTTCAAGTGACACCGCCTTTATTGTTTCGCCTGTCATTCATGATATGTTGATGTTGGTTCCTAATGGCACTCATGAGTTTGAGAGACATATAATAGACTCTTCTGTATCTCTTGATGATTTTATAATCTCATCTACTGCTATATACCAGGGTTGGAACTGCTCTGGCAGTTGGTCAACAATTTTGGGTTTGGGAGGGGTTATCGGCAGGCCGGTAGATCCCCGGCCGATAAAGCCAGGAACCGTTAAACCCAAGCGGATTCCAAATGGAACCGCCCCCTGGCTGGGTCAGTCAAAATCTTGGGAGAACCATGGGGAGCCTGATACGTTAAATTCGCCAGTTTACATGTATCAGTTGAATGATTCGACCGTGGCTGTCTATAACCTGTTCGGTCGAAGCATGACCGAGAATTACATGAACATTTATCCTGATGGTACAATGGTTTTCCCATGCCAAGTAATTGATCATGGCAGCTCTGTGGAATCGGTAACTTATAATTGCACGCTGGTCGATGGCCAATTAGAACCAGGAAATATTGGCACTATCACGATGGATACAATAGTGTGGGAAGCTACCACTACTTATGAGAGTGGCTCTAATGCTGGGTCTCATACGCTTTACAGTAACAATAGATTGTATTACAATGATGGAAGTGCGTTCATGTTTGAAAAATGTGATCCTCCCGTTATTACAGCCGAGGTGACCGACGATGCTGTCATAATTACAGCAGCGGCCGACCAGAATGCGATTATTATCATGACCGACGATGGCCAGGAGGTCGATAACCCCTACATGGTGGAGCGTGGACCCCTGGACCAGATTGTAGTAGTGATGGCATCGGCCCAGCAAGAGGGCATGTTGCCCAGTGACTGGGTGACGCTCGAGGTGCTTGTCCCCGCCCGCCAGTTCAAGGTGGGTGACGTCAACCTCGACGGTAAGGTCACCATCAAGGATGTGACGACCTTGCTCGACATGCTGCTCGATGGTGAGGCCGATTGATGCTGAACTGTCATTGCTTGGAAATTGAGAATGAAATTAACATCGGGTGGGCTGTTCCTGTGTCGGGTGCAGCCCACCCGATATCACAAAAAGAAGCAAAAGTGTCTAAAATTTTTACACTTTTTGGAAAAAAGTAATAAAAAGTTGATAAAAGTGGTCGAAATTCTTGGAAAATGGTTTGGGTATTTGTAGATTTGTAACCTGGAAAATCGATCGTTCCAGATTTAGAGTATTATATATTTTTATTAACTAAAACGCAGCAGTATTATGAAAAAGATTGTATTATTGATTCTCCTGGGCGGAAGCGTGGCGCTGTCTGCCATGGCAGGAGTGCTGCCGCCCGAGTCGTTGTCCACCGCGGACTCCTACAGCTCGTCTCAAGACGATAACAATGTTAAGAGGACTGTTATGGTGGGAGGTATTGATCAGACAGTTAACAAAGAGGCTGGTGAGAATGACATTAACGCCACTGTATCGAACACAAATGACGATAATGGAACACAATATGTTTCCCTGAATCATCAGTTGCAGGGGAATGGAGGCAGAGTGAACCCGACGGTTGAAGGGGGTAAAACCTATGAGCCCACAGGCCACGGCGGTGCAATTCGCCCTCCAAAAGACCCGCGACCTATTAAGCCGGGCAGGGATGATGTTGATGTAGACGATAATGACGGTCCGTTAACACCCAAGTTCAGCCCTCAAACCGCTATGACCGGCAGTTCGGGTCAGGTGACTGGCTCGTCCGAAGTCATCGATGAGAAGAGCGCGCCCCCTGTGGTCGTCATTCGGGTGAGTGACCTTGCTGTTACAGTCACGACGGGCACGACCGATGATGAGGTGATGTTTCTCGATGACAGTGGCCAGTTGCTTGGCTATCCGTTCACCGTGCAACGCGGTATCAAGGATCAGACGATGACCGTTCATGCTGCAGCCCAGCAGGATGGCAAGCAGTTGAGCGATTGGGTAACGTTTGAGGTGGTCATCCCCGCACAGAACTATCAAGAGGGTGATGTGAACCATGATGGCAAGGTGGATATCGAAGACGTGACGGCCCTGATGAACCAGCTGACAAGTAAGGCTGAATAAACTATGAAATGAAATAATATGAAAAATGTATTGATGTTTTTACTACTTATAGGAATGGGCCTTGCGGCCCATTCTGTCGTGAATGCGGCACCCAATCAGGTTCCTGAGTCAAGGAAGATACCCGATGTGCTTGGAACCAGGATTGGCATCTTTGAAGCCCACGACTTTGTTTGGGAGGATGATACCGTGATTATCAGTGATGAGGCCACCATGATGGGCTGGCAGGTCGAAGTGAATGGCGGCGTGATGAATATATTTGAGCGTTTTGAAATGCCAATGTTCATTGACCCATGGTACATGTTCTACTTTGATACACAATATATCATGGATTATGAAGTGTTCTCGTTGACCACAGGGAATATCCGTGTCGACACAATCCGGTCGGCTATTGTGGTCAGCGAGCGTTGGCTGAAGAATGGTGAGAGACCCTAATGGGATGCCATTTGGGCCGAATCGGATGGGCACGGGACGTTGGTGTTCTATGATGATTTCTGTATCGGCGTTTGTGAGACGGTCAATGAATATGTTGACGATGAACTGGTGAAGAAGGATTCGACCTGGCGTTTCACGCCATTGTTCAGAAACGTCCGCATGGCCAACCCCAATGGTCAGCATGTGTTCCAGACCAAAGCCACGAGCGATGCCCCCTTTGCCGAGTCATCACCCCTGCCTGACCTGAGTGATGTCCAGTATCCGTTGGGCACTGGCGGGACGCTTAACATGCCTTTCACCCAGTGGCCCGTTGAGGCGAGCACAATCCGGTCGGCCTTGAAGTCGGCAGGAGGTAGTGACGCATCCCTGCTTTCTGGACTGCACCGTTCTCCCGTCAAGGGAGCCGGTCGCTCAACGGTGACCAACGACACCGTGCCAGTGTATATCGAGCAAGGAGAGGATGGCACCATCAGCGTATTTAACCTCTATGGCCGCAGTCTGGTAGCCAATCACATCTCACAGAAACCCGGCAACGCTATCGAGATTCCTGTCCAGGCCATGTTTATCGATAGCACGTCCCACAAGTTCATGTATGATAGTCCGATAGATGTGTTCTACTTCAACTGCTCGGTGGAAGAAGACCAGGTATTGGTTCCGGGTAACGTGGGGACCATCACCCCCGATGTCATCTCATGGGGGACGACGATTCCTTGCTCGGTCAACAAGATGGCCGATGTCTATTATGACAACAGCCAGCTATATTACACCGATGGCACCCAGTTCGTCATTCATAGTGAAGCCCCCGTCGTGCAGGGCGACCTGGACGGCGATGGCAAAGTCACCATCACCGACATCACCGCGATGATTGATTATCTGTTGAATGGGACAATTGACCAGATTGACCCCGCAATCGCCGATGTCAACCACGATGGTGCGGTCAATATTGCCGACATTACTGCCTTGATCGACATGCTGCTCGCAGGAGCGGGCGCTTGAGGGCATCCTTTCCTCTTAGTGCAATCAAAATAATACTGCTATCGACAATAATGGGCTGCGCCTGTACAGGTGCAGCCCATTGCTCACGAACTATATTCTTGAAATACGGCGTTTAATCGTTACTCAAGAGGAGGTCGATGAGTGTAGTGATGTCGATGATGGTGATTCTGCCGTCACCGTTTACGTCGGCATATTCTGGTAGCTGTTCACCGCCCAGCAAAATGTCGATGAGCGAAGTGGAGTCGGTGATGCTCACCTTGCCGTCTCCATCCACATCCCCGGATTTATCAATGGCCTGGATGTGCTCAAACTTGCGCCACTCGGGGTCGGCACTATAGCCTTCCAGTGACTGGCGAGGCACATAGAGGGTGGCAAACCTGTGAATGGCATCGTCCCTCGTTTCATCGTCGGCCCATGGACAGTTAAAGGAAGACTTATGGATGGTTGGTGCTGTCAAAGCAAGTGTAGTTACGCTTTTTAAATTATAGCAAGCATCGAATGCTTCCCTGTGGATGGCCGTGAGAGACGCGGGCAGAGTGATGTGAGTCAAATTGAAACAGCCGACAAATGCAAGCGTCTCGATAGTCGTAACAGACTCAGGGATGGTGACGCCTGTCAGTTCATCACATTCGTTGAAAGCAAACACCCCGATTGCGGTTACACGATAGTTCTGACCGTCGTGGGTGACTGTCGAGGGAATATCCACCTGCCCAGTGTAATGGTTCCGGCTTTCACCAGCCCAAGTGACTTTCACCTCGCCTGGTGATGTGTACTTGTAGTAAATGCCATCTTTCTCAAAACTGGGATCCCCATCGAAACCATCCAACCAATAGGTGAATTCGGTTGCACTTGGCATCAGGAATTGGTCGCTGGCCTCTGCGTGAATAGTGATTTCTTGATCGCTCATTGTGCGATAGATCACGAATTGGTCCATCCCTATAGTATTGTTTTCATGGATCAATCCGTCACCATTGTAGGCAAAAACATGGAGTGATAAACCTTCGGATGCAGTGACAGTGACGAGTAAGTCGCCACTTGCTGTTTGTTCGGTTTCGATGATGGGTGGAAGGGCTTCCAGGTATGCAAACGGGATTTCCTTATTCTCTACGTAAGGTTGTCCGTGTTCTCCGTTTTCAATGACTGTGCCACCTCGAGCGTCCTCAGTGGCCCATGTCGTTGTGGTAATCTCCATCATTCCTCCATGAAAATCCTCGCTGACAGCAATTCTGAGCGTCATCATTTCAGAGTAGTCCCCTGCTTCCCACTTGATGTTGCCGTAGCTCTCGTAGTCATAATAGTTGCTCCTGCTGTTCTCGGGAATCCAGTAGCCTTCCACTTCAGGACAAGTGCCGATAAAGGTGTCTCCCTGCCTCTCGAGAGATGCAAGGCAATCACGATCAAAATCGCCCCATTGGTCGGTGTAGTGCACATACATGTCACTTCCCGCGGAATAATCCACGATGGTTAAACCCTCGGGTAAACTGACGTCCAGTTGCCACGACTGCACGCGGGCATCAAAGTGGGCTGATACGGTTACTGGCACCACTTTCCCCCACATGTAACTATCGAGGTAATAGAGCCCGACATCGAAGTGGCTCATGGCGTTAGCGTTGCCCGTAATAAGCAAGGGCAACAACAAGGTGAATAGTAATTGTAATTTCTTCATAATCATAATATTTTATAATGTTCAATATAATCTTTTCAACTTGTGCCAATTGAATGTGCATAGCCGAGAAAGGTCTCTGACTGATGAACAAATGTTTTATCAAATATGTCAGAACTTCTTTCCCGGCTTTGCTTCAGTAGGTTTCCTTTTGCAAGGCAGCTTCGTCGATGTGTGTTTCCGTTTAGTCGCGGCTCGTCATGTGTTTTTAGAGATAAGTAATAGACACGTAAACTTCAATATTTTTATTAACCAATTCATTATGTGATATGAAACTTTTCATTTCAGTTTTAGAATGGACATTGCCAGGAACCGTGGCGCTTGTTGTTCATTGACTCTCTTTGCATTTTAATCGTCCCATATTACCTTAATAACTACCATTACCTTATTGTTGAGCATTCATCCTGTAACTGTCATGAAATGAAGCCCCGGTTCCTGGCTTTGTCCTACCGTGGCGGTGTGACCTGTCGCCATGGCCAGCTCAAGGAGCTGAAAGTCTAATTACGTTTTTATCAACATGTCGGGATTTCTTTCCCTGGCACAAATTTAGAATCATCTGCAGATTGCTGTCAAATATTTTTCTTCAAAAAATGCAGAATGTAAAAATTTTATACACAGTATTGTCTAATAATTTTACAATTACCGCCAATACCTGAACAAAAAGAAATAAAAACGATTCAAAAAAAGTGGAATGAACATGGCCCCATTCCAATAAAAATATGTAACTTCGCTGCCGTTATGCAGAATTACGGAACTATACTTGTTATTGATGATAACGAGGCGATACTCACTGCGTTAAAGTATTGCCTTGGAGGTACGTTTGAGCGGGTGATGACACTCTCGTCGCCCGATTCGGTCCTGTCGCTCTTGGGACAGGAAGAGGTGGACATTATCCTGCTGGACATGAACTTCACCCTGGGGGTGAACAGCGGTCAGGACGGCTTGTTGTGGCTTCAGGCCATCCGCAAGCATCATCCCGAGATTCCTGTGGTGCTGATTACGGCCTATGCCGACGTTTCCCTGGCCGTTCGCGGCCTGAAGCGCGGTGCTGCCGACTTTATCACCAAGCCCTGGGACAACGACGAGCTGGTGCGCAAGTTGAAGGATGTGCTTGATGCCGCCGACGAGGTCGCCACGCTCGATGAGGTTGAAGCCGAGCACATCCGCCGCGCTATCGACCGTTTCCACGGTAATCTTTCAAAGGCTGCCGAGGTCCTTGGCATCACACGCCAGACCTTGTATAACAAGATGAAGAAATTGCAATGAACGACATGACGGCATGGTGGATCCTCGGGATCGTTGTGGTGATACTGGTGTTGTGGTTCTGGCGTCATCAGCGCATGCTCGCCAATCGGGCTCACCTGATGCAGGATGCCATCCACAACAGGGACTTCACCTTCCGCCTGCCCACACGGCACATGTTCAGCGGTGAGCGCGCTCTGCAAGAGGCGCTCAACCAGCTCGGTGAACACGTCCGTGAACAGGTCAACCTGGGTGAGGTGGAATCGTGGGAGAAACTCACCCGCGTGCTCACCCACGAGATTATGAATGCCACGGCACCTATCGCCAGCATCAGCCAGTCGATGCTCAATAGCCCCGCAGTGAAAGGGTCTGATATGGAAGAGGGCATCCAGGCCATCCACAACACGGTGCAGCACCTCAACTCATTTGTTGACGGTTACCGCAAGTACTCGGAACTGCAGAAACCTGTGCCTCAGGATGTGGACCTCGCGTCGGTCATCAATGATGTGGAGCAGCTGTTCCAAAATGTGACATGGCATAACAATCTCGTTGAAAACGTGATTATCAAGACCGACCCCAACCTGTTGCGCCAGATACTTATCAATCTCGCCAAGAACGCCATTGAGGCCAATGCCCGCAATATCGGTATTACCGTCTTGCCCGGTCAAGGTCTGGAGGGTAGGGTAAAGCTCTATTACAGCAACGATGGTGACTTGATTCCTGCCGACGCCCGTTCGTCGATTTTCATCCCCTTCTTCACCACCAAGCGCAAGGGCAACGGCATCGGCCTGTCGCTGAGCCGCCGCCTGCTCACCATCCAGGGAGGCATGATGTCGCTTCTCGACAATCCCCGTGACGGCTTCCACACCACCTTCCTGCTCGAGTTCCCCCGCTGATGGGTAAATCTGCGCCTTGTTAATAACTATTTAGAACTGTATGTAGAGGTTTACAAATAATTGCTGTAAATTTGCTCGTTAAATCAAAATCTAAGGTAAAATGAAGGTCAAGAGACGATTTTTGGCACTGGCACTGAGTGCCTTGGCACTAAGTGGCATGGCCGTGACGCCCGATTGGCAGGCCCAGGTCGATGAACTGATTGCTCAAGGGGAGTTCGCCCGTGCCGAGAAGGTGATGAAATCATTGCCCAAGAAGGTCCGTGTGGCCGATGCCGTGCGCATCGACTCGTTGCGCACCATCATGCAGCGCATCCGCACCGATTTCCGCATCACCCCCGAGGAGGGTGTGAAAATGATACGCGAAAAGATGCCCGAGGCCACCGATGCCCAAATCCAGCACTGGAAGGATACTCGAGCCCTCGAGGTGATGAACATCGACGGCAAGGAGATGTGGTTCCGCAAGAGCGTGGGCAACCTGTGGCTCCTGGGCAAGGAATTTGCCGCCCAGAATGCCGCCGACAACCACGAGAGTTTCCTCACCCGCCGCAAGTACTACCTGGAGGCGATGCAGACTCCTGCCGACAAGAACAACGTGCGTGACTGGCGCCGTGTCAACATCACTTTCACCCTCGATGTGAATGCCGATGCTGTACCCGCTGGCGAGACCCTGCGCGTGTGGATGCCGTTCCCCTACGAGAACCTGCGTCAGAAGAACATCCGCCTCGAGAGCAGCAACCGCCCTGTGACCTTCAGCGAGGGAAGCCTGCACCACACGGTCTACATGGAGGCAGTTGCCGAGAAAGGCAAGCCGACTCACTTTGAATACACCTTCTCCTATGACGTGGGCGAGCGCCATTATAGCCAGCAGGACCTTATCGCCATGCTGGAGCCTTATAACACCGATAGCGAGGAATACAAGCGCTATACGGGCGACGAGCCGCGCCATGTCATCATCACCGACGAGATACGCGCTCTGGCCCGCAAGATTGTGGGCAACGAGACCAATCCCGTTCTGCAGGCCGCCAAGGTCTATGAGTGGATAGGCTACAACCTGCCGTGGGCTGGCGCCCGTGAATACAGCACGCTGGCCAACATCCCGCAGTATGTCATCGAGAACCATCATGGCGACTGTGGCCAGGTCGGACTGCTCTACATCACGCTGGTGCGCTCGCTGGGTATTCCTGCACGCTGGGAGAGTGGCTGGATGCTGCATCCTGACGAAATCAATTGGCATGACTGGTGCGAGACCTACTTTGAGGGCATCGGCTGGATTCCCACCGACCCGTCGTTCGGCCGCAGTGCCGTGGGTACCCCGCTCAACGACTACTATGCAACTGGAATCGATGTCTACCGCATGGCCAGCAACGAGGGTGTGGGCGACAAGCTCAGCCCCGCCAAGACCTACATCCGCAGCGAGACGGTCGATTTCCAGCCTGGCGAGGTCGAGTGGCGCAAGGGCAACCTGTTCTATGACAAGTGGGACAGCCATCTGAAAGTGAATTCCATTAAGAAGCTTTAGATGTTAGTCCTTGGTTTTTAGGTTTTTAGACTGCAAAAATAGATTAAAAAAGATATGATGAAGATGAAATCGTTGATTATTGCGCTGGTGATGGCTGTGAGCAGTCTTGCTGCTCTGGCGATTACACCTGACGAGGCTCTGGCCAACCTCAAGCAACGCATAGCCCCGGACAAGCGCACTGCCATCTGGGACGTCACCGCAAAACAACAAGCCGGCAAATGGGTATTGTCGGGAACTGTGGGCACCAAGGCCCAGAAACAGGCTATTCTCGCCGCAATGATCAAGAACGGCTATAGCGGCTACACTGATAAGATTACTGTCCTGGAGGAAAGCATTCCCGCAGCACGCAAGTGGGCGCTCGTCAAGTTGAGCATCGCCACTCTGCGCACCGAGCCCAAGCATAGTGCCGAAGTCGCCACCCAGGGCATCATGGGCGCTCCCGTCAAGGTGCTCCAAAAGGATGGCGAGTGGTACCGGGTACAGATGGCCGATGATTATATCGCTTATGTCCCCGAGAGTTCACTCGCGTTCAAGACCGAAGCGCAGATGAAGGCATGGCGCAAGTCCAATCGCTACATCGTCACCACCTATGACTCCCGCCTTGTCAGCGAGCCCCATGGTGACGAGACCGTGAGTGACCTGGTGATGGGTAATATCCTGGAACTGAAGGCTTCGCAGGGCGGCTGGTACAAGCTCGCTACTCCTGATGGACGCGTGGGCTGGGTGGATGGCGCCGATATTGCCGAGCTGTCACAGTGGAGCCAGCAAGGCTTCAGTGCCGCCCAGATTGAGAAAACCGCACGCCGCATGATGGGCTCCGGCTACTTGTGGGGCGGTACCACGACCAAGGTCACCGACTGCTCGGGCTTGACCAAGGTGAGCTACCTGAGCAACGGCATCATCCTGCAACGCGACGCCTCGCAGCAGGCTTTGACAGGCAAAATCATGAAGAAGGGTACCGACTGGCACCAGTATGAAACGGGTGACCTGTTGTTCTTCGGCAACGAGAAAACGGGCCGCGTGACCCATGTGGGCCTGTACCTGCGTGACGGCAAGTACATCCACTGCTCGGGCCAGGTCAAGATCAACAGCCTGGATCCCACGGCCAGCGACTATCCCTACCTGTACTCCCCCTTGAGCGCCAGCCGCATCAAGGGCATGGTAGGTACTAAGGGTATTGTCGCACTCAAGAACCATCCGTGGTACTTTTGAATTAGAAATTAGGAATTCAACATCTAGGAACTAGGAAATAGGGCCTGGAAACTAAAAAATCAAGAATATATGGATCGAAGAAAATTTATTGCAGGAATGGGACTGACGGCGATTGCTGCGGCATCGCCTGTGTCGATCGACGCTGTGGAGCGTGTAACCAAGAAGGGCCGCCGCCGTGCGGTTCCCCGTGTGAACCAAGTGCCCAAGACCGGCAAACTCAAGCTGTCGTTCTTCCCCTATGAGCTCAAGTTGCGCCACGCGTTCAATCTGGCGCGTTACAGCCGCACCACTACCCCCGACGTGCAGGTGAAACTTGAGTATGAGGGCATCACGGGCTATGGCGAGGCATCAATGCCGCCTTATCTGGGCGAGAGCGTCGAGAGCGTGACCACGTTCCTCAACAAACTCGACTTGGAGCAGTTCAAGGACCCCTTCTGCATCGAGGATATTCTGGACTACGTGGACAAGGTTGACGAGAACAACCGTGCCGCCAAGGCCAGTATCGACATCGCCCTGCATGACCTGCTGGGCAAGATCATGGGACAGCCCTGGTATAAAATCTGGGGTTACAACCCCGAGAAGACGCCCGTCACCAGCTTTACCATTGGTATCGACACCCCCGAGGTGGTGCGCCAGAAAGTGGAAGAGGCCCGTCCCTACAAGCTCATCAAGGCAAAGATGGGTCTGGACCAGGACCAGGCGACTATCAACATCATCAACGAGATGATGCCCGACGTGCCCATCTGCGTGGATTGCAACCAGGGCTGGAACAACAAGGAATATGCCCTGGAGATGTGCCACTGGCTCAAGGAGCACAACTGCATCTTCGTCGAGCAGCCGTTTGACAAGACGTGGATTGACGAGACCGCATGGCTGCGCGAGCGCTCACCGCTGCCCATCATCGCCGACGAGGCTTTCCAGCGTCTACCCGACATCGTCAGGTTCAAGGGTGTGTATGACGGCATCAACATCAAGCTGATGAAGAGCACTGGCCTGTACGAGGCCCACAAGATGGTGACCCTGGCACGTGCCCTCGACATGAAGGTGATGATCGGTTGCATGACCGAGACCTCATGTGCCGTGACCGCTGCCGCCAACCTGTCGCCCGTGGTCGATTACGCCGACCTGGACGGTAACCTGCTCATCGCCAACGACCGCTTCACGGGCATGACTGTCGAGAACGGCAAGATCACCCTGCACGACCGTCCCGGCCTGGGCATCGAACTGCTCAAGTAATCTGAATTACTGACCCAGAGGGAGTGCCATAATTTGTCTCAAGTATAGCCACTCAAAGCCAATTATGGCACATCCTCTTCTCATTAATAGCACACTACGATTAAGAAACACTGAATGAAGAATCCTTATTGGGGCTTATGGGCCCTGTTAGCCACCGCATTTGCGATTTTTGCCGTCCTGTCGTTTTGGCCCGACGGCATTCGTTTGGGTGGAATGGAATTGAAGACTTCCCCGTTTGGCCGCGTGATAAGTGGCTCGGATGCTGACAAGAAACCAGTGAAGACCGATAGCGTTGGCGCTGACGGCCGTTTGCCCAATGGCCATCATCCCGAGGGGTGGCGTGCCCCGATGGACACGACCGCTAAGACCATCTTGTTCATCGGTGACTCGATGCTGGAGGGTCTGGGCGAACGCCTTGCCGCCTATAGCAAAAAGAATGGCCACAAGCTCATCGAGGTCATCTGGTACAGCAGCTCAACCCTGTGCTGGGGAGAGACGGCCCGCCTGACCAAACTCATCAACGAATATCACCCCAACTACATCATGGTGTGCTTGGGCGCTAACGAGCTATATGTCCCCAATATCAAGACAGCCCGCCGTCCCCACCTCAAGAAGATGCTTGCCGAGATCGGTGACATCCCCTATCTGTGGATTGGGCCGCCCAACTGGGACGAGGACACGGGCATCAACGACCTGTTGAAGCAAGAGCTTGATGAAGGGTGTTTCTACTATAGCGCCAACGACAAGTTTACCCGCAGCCGTGACGGTGCGCATCCCACGCGTGCGTCGGCCCACTTGTGGATGGACCGTGTGATTAAGTGGATGGGTACCAATGGCGCCTATCCCATCCGTCTCGACTATCCTGGCGAGAACATCAGCCGTGCTGACCGCATTGTAGTCTATCAACCTCCAGTCTGATGCCATGATTCTGAACCTGATAGATATCGACCAGGCACTGTCGCTGTTGACATTCAACCGCGATGAGCCCATGTTGTTCACCAGCGGCCTGTTCTGGGTATTGTTCCTCGTGTTCCTGCCCATCTATGCCCTCATCAAGTCCAAGCGGACAAAGATGATGGTGTTTGTCATCGCCTTCAGCCTGTTCTTCTTCTACAAGTCGAGCGGCCTGTTCTTCCTGTTGCTGGTGGCGACCTCGTTTATCGACTGGTGGGTGGCACAATTCATTGAGTCAAGCAAGAACCGTACCGAGCGGCGCATCGCTCTCACCGTGTCGCTCGTGCTGTCGTTGAGCGTTCTGTTGTTCTTCAAGTACAGCAACTTCGTGATGTCCAATCTCGAAGCCCTCATCGGCGGCAATTTCCAGCCGTTGGACCTGATATTGCCAGTGGGTATCTCGTTCTACACATTCCGCACCATCAGTTATGTCGTGGATGTGTATAAGGGCAAGATACAGCCCGTGGATGACTATATTGACTACCTCTTCTTCTTGTCCTATTTCCCCTGCCTGGTGGCGGGTCCCATCGTGCGTGCCAAGGACTTCATGCCCCAGGTGCAGGAAAACAAGCCCGCGACGCGCGAGATGATTTATGGCGGCCTGTGGCTCGTGATGCTGGGAATCTTGAAGAAGGCCGTCTTTGCCGACTATATCGCTCAATATAACAACATCGCCTTTGGCAACCCGACGGGTTATACTGGCTTTGAGTTGTTGATGGCGGTGCTGGGCTACACGATGCAGATCTACTGTGACTTCTCGGGTTACAGCGACATGGCGATAGGCTTGGGCAGCATCATGGGGTTTGACTTGGGCATCAACTTCGATTACCCCTACCGCTCGTTGAACGTGACAGAGTTCTGGCGCCGCTGGCACATCACGCTGTCCCTGTGGCTGCGCGACTATGTGTACATCCCCTTGGGTGGTAACCGCAAGGGCGAGGTGCGCCGTTATTTCAACCTGATGGTGACCATGTTGCTGGGAGGCCTGTGGCACGGTGCCGCATGGACGTTTGTCGTGTGGGGCGCGGGCCATGGCATCGCCCTGTGTGTCCACAAGCTGTGCAAACCCTGGCTTGACCGTATCTCGAGCACGCCGTTCACGCGTTTTGTCTCGTGGCTGATGACCTTTGGCCTCGTGGCGTTGTTATGGGTGTTTTTCCGTGCCAACACGTTCCAGGCGGCCGGCCAGGTGATCAGTCGCATCTTTACCGACTTTGAGTGGGCCTATCTGCCCGTATTCCTGGAGCGCCGCTTCACCTGGTGCCTCATGCTGGCCATTATCTTCGGCCTGCATTTTGTGCCCCGGAGGATTTGGGATAAGCTGCGTGACCGGTTTGTTGCCGCACCGTGGGTTGTGAAACTCATCATCTTTGTGGTGCTTATCCAGCTGGTGCTGCAGTTTGCCAGCGCCACTGTGCAGCCTTTCCTGTATTCCCAGTTTTAGTTTCTAAAAAACTCTTAATTGTAGCGGGGAATTGAAAAATTATATGTAGTTTTGACGGCTAATCAATTATAATCAAGAGGAATGTTATGAGAAGAACAGTTCTGTATTCGATGCTTGCCGCTATCATGGTGATGGTGGCGTCACAGCCCATGGCAGCTCAGGTGAGACTGGGCGTGCGTGGCGGTCTTTCCCTGGGTAAACTCAAGTTTGAGCGCGAGGTGATTGACAGTGATAACCGTATAGGGTGGACTGCTGGCTTGCTGCTCGACGTGAACATACCTGTTGCGGGACTTGGATTTGAGGTGTCGGCAATGTACACCCACCGCAACAACCGCTTGACTGATAATGAACGCATCTACAAGCGTGATTATATCGATGTTCCCGTTTATGCCCGCTACCGCTTGTCATTGCCCTCGATAGACAGGGTGGTGGCTCCACTGGTGTTTACGGGACCCTGCTTCTCGTTCTTGTTCAGTGACAACGGTAACGAATACTACAAGAACCGCAAGACCTACATGTCGTGGGACGTGGGCGGCGGTGTGGACCTGTTCAACCGGCTGCGAGTGACGGCGACCTATGGCATCGGCATGTCCAAGGCCATGAAGGTAATCGGACAGGACTATAACGGCGAGCAGGTGAACGGCAAGGACCGCTACTGGACATTGAGTGCCGCATTACTGTTTTAGTGCCGATGAATCAGGCTCATGTTAGGAATTATTTGTAATTTTGCGGCATTATTCTAAAAAAGACAATAATAATATAATGAAGAGAATATCCTTACTGATTGCAGCCCTCGTGCTCACTGCAGCGGCCACAATGGCCCAGACGTCCTCCCGCTGGGGTATCACTGCGGGTGCCAACATCAACAATGTACACTTCAAGCAGCATGACATCATGCCCAGCAAGACCATGTGGGGTCCGCAAGTGGGTGTGACAGGCGAGATGAACTTTAGTGGCGTCGGCTTCGGTGTTGACGGCTCGGTGCTCTACTCACTCAAGCAGGGCAAGGTCAATTACGGTGACCGTACCGCTTGGAGTTCTTTGGGTTACGGCAACGAGACCGTGTCGATGCACTACATCGATGTGCCCCTTCACCTCAAACTCAAGTGGCGTCGCCTGGAGGGCTTGGAGAATACCATCATGCCCATGATTTATGTGGGTCCTCAATTCTCTTTCCTGGCTTATGGCAACCACAAGTCGCTTAACAGCTATCCTCCCGTCAACGTCTATCTGGACATGGGTGCGGGTATCGAGCTGATGGAACGTGTTCAGATCAGGGGAGGTTACAACTTCAGCATTGGTCAGTCGTTCCATACCAAGATTCTTGACGACAATGTCGCTAAGAACCGCACTTGGTATTTCAGCGTCACCTGGTTCCTGAAGCGATAGAACCCAATTCTGTTCAGAACTTACTCCTTTCAGTGAAAAGTATGACCAAGCGGTATGCCTTTGTGCTGGTGGCTCTTGCGGTCGCGGTGGTAATGATGTTTGTTGCCCGCGGCCGTCAGCGTTTTTATACCAACGAGGGTGTGGTATGGACGACCGAGTATCATATCACTTACCAGGCCGACCATGATTTGAACGATAGCATCCAGTTCCTTTTCAATAACATTGACATGAGTGTGTCGCCCTATAACAAGGCGTCGCTCATCTCGTCGCTCAACGAGAACACCTCGACCCGTGTTGACGCTTACATCAAGCGGCTGATTGAGGCCTCCCTGGTTGTGAACCGCGAGAGCGGAGGCGCGTTCGACCCCACGGTGATGCCGCTTGTCAACGCCTGGGGATTTGGCTACAAGAGCGGGACAATGCCGACCCGAGTGCAGCTGGACAGCATTCTCGCGTTTGTCGGTATGGGCAAGATCGCCCTCCGTGGCGACACGCTCGTCAAGCAAGACCCCAGGGTGATGCTTGACTTCAGTTCTATTGCCAAGGGGATGGCCTGTGACGAAATCGGGCGCATGCTCACCCGCAACGGCGCCCGCAACTGGTTGGTAGAGATAGGTGGTGAAGTCGTGGCCAGCGGCATGAACAAGCGCGGCACGGCATGGCAGGTGTCGGTCGATATGCCCACGAGCGAGACCGACGAGGTGATCCACGATAGCGCATTGACGCTCGCACTCGATAGCGGCGCTGTGGCGACCAGTGGCAATTACCGCAAGTGGCGGGAACAGGGTGGCAGCAAAATTTCACACATTGTTGACCCTCACACGGGTGACAGCAGGGTAGGGACCCTGTTGAGTGTTACGGTCGTCGCCCCCGACTGCATGAGTGCCGACGCGTGGGCCACAGCCTGCATGGTGATGGGTGACAGCGCCACCCGCGCGATGATGCAGCCGCGCCGGGACTTGGGCGTGATGACCATTACGGCCGACACGATCAGTGGCAACCTCATCGTCTGGAGTAACAAGGCCTTTGCCGATAAAATCCAATAGACGAGAATCATAAAGAGGCGTGAGTTTGATGATTGGATTTCATCAAACTCACGCCTCTTTATGTACCTAAGTATTGAAATTTGCGTTACTCAGTGACGGGTACGGGTTTCGGGTCACCTTGGACTTTGAACATGACGGGCAAGGTGTACCACACTGATACGGCTTCACCGTCCTGGCGACCAGGTTCAAACTTAGGCAAGGCCTTAACCACACGAACGGCCTCGGCATCAAGTTCCTCACTAACTGGTCGTACAATCTTGACTTCTCCCACTTGACCTGTCTCGTCAATAACAAACTGAACAATTACACGGCCTTCAATATTGTTCTTTGCGGCCTCGGGCGGATATTTGATGTTTGCTTGCAGGTGTTTCATCAGTGCGTACTCGCCACCAGGGAACATGGGCATCTGCTCGACAGATCTATAAATCTTTTTAGGCTGGGGATCAGTCTCTTGGGGTGCCTTCACCTCAGTTTTCACATCATCAGCCTGGGGAGCGGCCTCAGCCTCAACAGGCTGGGTAGCGGCCTCGACCTGGACGGGCTCGGGCGACTGCATTTCGGACTGGACAGCGCGATCCTGCTGAACACTCGCCGTCACTACTGCTGCTACACTCTTGTTGTTGGCAAAGGCCAACAGCGCCAATGCGATCACGGGCACCACAGCCAGCGCACGCAACCTATTCCATCGGCTGCTTTTGTTCATCGACATCATACGGATACGTTTTTTGAGAGATTGATAATTGAAGTTATTCGCCATCGAGAATAGCTTGTCCCCGACGGACTTTCTAATCAGCAGCAACTGGTACTGCTTGGCATTAATGCCTTGGTTAAGAACGGCCTCATCGGCCTCATACTCATGCACTAACCGCAACTCACGGCCCAGGAGCCAGGCGGCAGGATTCCACCACTGGAACAGCGTCACCACACTCATGAACAATACATCCCAGGAATGCCGCAGGCCGATGTGGGCCTGCTCATGGGTAAGGATTTCGTTCGGGTTGTCACGATAGTCCTGCTCGCTGATGACAATGTGCTTGAAGTAGCTGAACGGCGACTGGTCGCCAGGAACAACATGCAGCGTGATGCCACCAGGCAGCGACTCGCGGCGACCCTGTTTCAACAGCCGGTGCAGGCTCCAATGGCTATGCAAGAACCACGCTAACGCCATAGCTACCCCAATGAAATAGGCCAGTGTGGCGAAATCCATAACACTCCACGACAAGGATGTCTGCTGGGCTGCAGCTGCACCACCAGGCGTCACAAGCAGGTCCTCAAGCACCACCATCGGTTTGGCCACCTGAACGGTGGCATCCAGCGAGAGGCGAATCCACGGCAGCACCAGTGCGAGAACCATGACCACAAGCAACGCCACGCGGTTGAACCGGTGGAAAGTCTCACGGCTGAGCAGCAGCTTCCACAACAGGTAGAAGGCGATGAGGCAGAGGCCCACTTTGATTTGATAGATGAATAACATGGCGGTTGAGGGTTTTTACTGTTGGTTGTTTTCTTCCACTTCACGGATGAGTTCCTTCAGGTCCTCGATGCTGACCTTTTCACTCTTGACAAGTGCCGAGACGGCACTCAGGTAGGATTTGCCGAAGAACTTGTTCACCACGCCCTCCAACGAGCCGCCGCGGTAATCTTCGCGGCTGATGCTGGCATAATACTGGAAACAGCGGGCAGTAATGGCCTTGTGACTCAGGAAACCCTTTTCCTCCAGTATCTTCATCAATGTAGCAAGGGTATTCACATGGGGGCGGGGCTCGTCATAGCAGGCTTGCAACTCGCGCACGAGCATGGGGCCATGATCCCACATCCGCTCCATGATTTCCTCTTCTTTTTGAGTTAACTGTTTCATTTTTCAAGCCTTTTTTGAGTTTTACGACGCAAATTAACTAAATCATTTAGTTATAAAACAAATTATTTTAGTTAATAAAACTAAAAATATTAGTTTTCCCTTTTCCAAACGGCTTTTTCCAAACGTCTTCCAGCATGCATCAGCAATTAAAGACCACCACAACAACTTGAACAACAAATAATGAGTTGTTTCGGGTTGTTGCGGTGGTCTTTATTTTATAAGGAGCGGATGCCTTTGTGTCTGTTGTACTTCTTATTAGGGTGGGATGGTTATTGGGCGATAATGAGTTCGATACCCAGATCCTCGACTTTCTTAACGAGTTTAGGTGAGATACCGGCATCGGTGACGATGATGTCCACCGCATCGATGTCAGCAATCTTGGCGAAGCCCCGCCGTCCGAACTTGCTGCTGTCGGCAAGGACGATGGTCTTCTGGGCTGCCGCCATCATCTTCTGGTTGAGAGCCGCCTCGCGCATATCGGTTGTCGTGATGCCAAACTCAAAGTCGATGCCGTCCACGCCCAGGTAGAGCTTGCTGAATGAGCACCGCTCCAGGATGAGCGAGGCATACTCGCCGACCACCGACAGGCTGCTGTGCCTCAACATGCCGCCCAACTGCATGATGTCGATGTTCTCGTGCTGGGACAGGATATTGCTAACTGCCAGTGAGGCCGACACGACGGTCAGGCGATGAATCGGCTGGATGTTGCGGGCCAGGGCATGAACCGTCGTTCCCGATGCGATGACGATGCTGTCATCGCGCGTGATGAGGCGGGCCGCCTCACGGCCGATGGCGTGTTTCTCGTCGGTGGCGAGTTTCTCTTTGACATTGACCGAACGGTTGTTGATGTAGGGATTGATGAGCACCGCCTTGCCATGGCTGCGGTAAAGCTTGTCGCCTTTCTCGAGCTCGGTGAGGTCCTTGCGCACCGTCACGGCCGACACGTCGAGCATGGTCACCAGGTCGGACACCAATACTGAACCATGCTTGATGAGCTCCTCGATTATCATCTCATGTCGTTGTTCCTTGGTCATATCGAAACGAAAATAGGGTGTTACTGATTGATGCCGCAAAAATAAGTGAAACTATCAAACCGACCAAGAAAAAATGCGGAAAAGTTTCGAAAATTTTCGAAATGAAACCAAAATCTTGCCTATTTTGGAAAATTATCCTCTCGTTTCTTTTGTAAAACGAAATATTTTTAACCTAAAAACGAAATATACTTTTCTCTTGATTCTGTGGTTTTTGGTTGTTCTATTCCTTTATATTTTAGTGACTTGAGAAACTTTTTTGCAAGAAAACGCAAAATAATATCGAAATTATTTTGTCAATT
This sequence comes from uncultured Prevotellaceae bacterium, assembly GCA_900318335.1. GTDB lineage: Bacteria > Bacteroidota > Bacteroidia > Bacteroidales > Muribaculaceae > Sodaliphilus. Next base: position 79,972 of record ONKF01000008.1, on the reverse strand, counting down.
CAATTACAGTTTATACCTTTGCAACGAAACTAATTAATGACACAATGTATCGTCTCGGGTGACCCGATTGAGAAATGTGGTGAAACCGAAGTGCAATGTGACCAAAAATGATTAGTTTTGCTACCTTAAAATGTTCATTTATGGTAACAAACGAAGTTTATAAAAACGAATATGACGTGATCATCATCGGTGGCGGAGCTACGGGCGCCGGCACCGCGCGTGATTGCGCCCTGCGTGGTCTGAAAGTGCTGCTCGTCGAGCGTAACGACTACAGCACTGGCGCCACGGGCCGCAACCACGGCCTGATGCATAGCGGTGCGCGCTATGCCGTGACCGACGGCGAGAGCGCCAGTGAGTGCATCAGCGAGAACATGATACTGCGTCGCATCGCGCGTCACTGTGTCGAGGAGACCGATGGCTTGTTCATCACGTTGCCCGAGGATGACCTGGGTTACCAGCGCACCTTTGTTGACGCTTGCCAGCGTGCGGGTATCCGTGCCGATGTCATCGATCCCGATGAGGCTCGCCTCATCGAGCCCGCCGTGAATCCCGACCTGATTGGTGCCGTTCGCATCCCTGACGCGTCGATCGACCCCTTCCGCCTGACCGTTGCCAACCTGCTCGACGCCCGCTTGCATGGTGCCGAGACACTCAACTACCACGAGGTGGAGGGCATGATTGTGAACCAGAACCGCGTTGAGGGAGTCAAACTGCTCAACAAGCGCAATGGCGAGCACGTCGAGGTGAGGGGCCGCGTGGTGGTTAACGCCTGTGGCATCTGGGGCCAGCGCATCGCCGCGATGGCGGGCGTCAATATATCAATGTTCCCTGCCAGGGGAGCGTTGCTCATCTTTGGCCACCGTGTGAACAACATGGTCATCAACCGCTGCCGTAAGCCCGCCAATGCCGACATCCTCGTGCCTGACGACACCGTGTGCGTCATCGGTACTACCAGTGACCGCATCCCCATCGAGACAGTCGATGACATGCGCGTGACGCGCGAGGAGGTTGACGTGCTGCTCAAGGAGGGCGTGAAGATCGCCCCGTCGCTGGCCACGACAAGGATTATCCGTGCCTATGCCGGTGTTCGTCCCCTGGTTGCCAGTGATGATGACCCGAGCGGTCGCAGCATCAGCCGCGGCATCGTGTGTCTGGATCACGCCCAGCGCGATGGCCTGGAGGGCTTTATCACCATCACGGGCGGCAAGATGATGACTTATCGCCTGATGGGCGAGATAGCTACCAATGCCGTGTGCGCCAAGTTGGGTAATACGGCACCCTGTGTCACCGCCACCCAGCCTCTGCCCGGCTCAGAGGAAGGCGCGCCCGACCAGCGCGACATGACCAAGCGCTACAGCTTCGGCCAGCGTGCCGCTATCGGCCGTCACGGCTCTCTTGCGGCCCGCATCGAGAAAGATAACGATATCGATAACGCCCTGGTGTGTGAGTGTGAAGGCGTCACCGTGGGCGAAATCAAATATGCTGTCCACCAGTTGCATGTGCACAATCTGGTGAACCTGCGCCGCCGCACGCGTGTGGGCATGGGCACCTGCCAGGGTAAGCTCTGCTCCTGCCGTGCCGCATCGCTGATGGGCGAATTCAGCCATGACGTGAAGGGTGCTCAGGAAGACCTTGCCGCCTTCCTCGACGAGCGCTGGAAAGGCATGAGGCCCGTGGCTTGGGGTGATACCCTGCGCGAGGCGCAGTTGACCGCTGCCATCTACGAGGGTTTGTGTGGACTTGATATGGCTGTTGACAGGACAGGAAAGGAGGACGTGCAATGAGAATGGACACTGTGATCATGGGTGGAGGACTGAGTGGCCTCGTGTGTGGTATCGCACTTGCCAAGCGCGGCCAGCGTGTGGCTATCGTCGCCTCTGGACAAAGCACACTGCTCTTTAACGGCGGTTCGATGGAACTGCTGGGGCAGATCGACGGCAAGACCGTCACCGCACCGCTCGATGCCATCGCCACCTTGCCTGAGGGTCATCCTTACCGCAAAATCGGCGCTGACCGCATTGCCACGCTGGCCGACCAGGCCCAGAGCCTGCTGGCCGACGCCGGCATCAGGGTAGAAGGCACCCCTGCCGCTAACCACTGGCGCATCACTCCGATGGGCGTCGCCAAGCCCGCTTGGCTGACGCTGAAGAGTCACGTGCGCATTGATGACTTGGACAAATTGCCCTGCAAGCGTCTCGCCCTGATGTGTGTCAGGGGTTTCTTTGATGAACCCAACGGCATGCTGGCCAATGGATTGCGCGAACTTGGATTTGAGGTCGAGACGATAGAGTTCACCACCGACGACATCACGGCCCTGCGCCGCAGTCCCAGCGAGATGCGCGCCAGCAGTCTGGCTAAGCATTTGGTGAGCAACACTTCGCTTCAGCGCGTGGCCAATCAGATTAACGCTCTTGCCGTGAATGCCGACATGGTGCTCATGCCGAGCGTGTTGAGCGACGAGGATAGCATCGACACCCTGCAATCGATGGTGAACAAGCCGCTGCGGCTGGTGGCCACCTTGCCGCCCTCGGTGTCAGGTAACCGCATGCAGGCATTGCTGCGCCACTACTTCCAAATGCTGGGCGGCACCTACCTCATGGGGGATTCAGCCGTGAGCGCCACGCTCGACGGCGACCGCCTGACCAGCGTCACCACAGCCAAATTGGGTGACATGCCGCTCAAGGCCGATCAGTTTGTGCTCGCTACGGGCTCGTTTATCAGCCGTGGCTTGATTGCCGACTATGAACGGGTGTATGAGCCCATCATGGACCTCGATGTGGACGCCGATGCCGACCGCGAGCAGTGGACCCGTTTCGGCATACTGGAGCCGCAGGCCTATACGCGCTATGGCGTCAAGACCGATAGCGAGTTGCGATGCATGAAACAGGGCAAGACAATCCAGAACCTGCGAGCCATCGGCTCGGTCCTGAGTGGACACGACGCCATCAAGATGTGTGACGGCACAGGCGTGTCGCTGCTGACGGCACTCGCAGTGGCCCAGTCCATCCTGGCCACCAAATGAAATACCGCATTAACTATCATATAGCGGTCGAAGCCGCACAGCGATGAGGCTTCAATAGAAGATAGATTAGATAGATAACGATTTGATTGATGATTTTTTAAAGGGATATTATGGCTGATAATATGCAAAAGTGCAACATCAGCGAGAACAACTTTGAGCAGTGCACCAAGTGCTCCATCTGCACGACCGTCTGCCCAGTTGCCGCTGTGACTACCGACTATCCCGGTCCCAAACAGGCCGGTCCCGATGGTGAGCGCTACCGCTTGAAGGATCCCGCTTACTATGACAAGATGCTCAAGCTATGCTTGAACTGCAAGCGCTGTGAAGTGGCATGTCCCAGCGGTGTCCATATCGCCGACATCATCCAGCATGCCCGCATGACGGCAGGGGAGGGCAAGCGCGCCAGCCTGCGTGACACCATGCTTGCCAACACCGACTTGCTGGGTACGGTAGCCAATCTGGTGGCGCCCGTGGCCAATGCCACACTGGGCCTCAAGCCCACCAAGATGGTCATGCACAGCGTGATGGCCATCGACAAGCACCGCACATTTCCCGCCTACAGCCGCACCAAATTTGAGACCTGGTACAAGCGCCATGCCGCCCAGGACCAGGAGGCTTATCCCCACCATGTGAGCTACTTCCACGGCTGCTATGTGAACTACAACTTCCCCAAGTTGGGCCAAGACCTTGTCAAGCTGATGAACGCCATGGGATATGGCGTGCACTTGCTGGGCAAGGAGCAGTGCTGTGGTGTGGCTCTGATAGCCAATGGATTGTACAAGCAGGCTAAGCGCCAGGCCCGCGTCAATGCGGCAAGCATCCGCCAGGCCGTTAACATGGACCACCGCACGGTGCTCACCACAAGTTCGAGCTGTACCTTCAACCTGCGCGACGAGTATCCCTCGATGCTGGGCGTCGACACGGGTGATGTGCGCAATGACATCATGCTCGCCACGAGATTTATCTATCGTCTTGTGGATGAGGAGAAAGTGAAACTCGTCTTTAAGCAGGACTATAAGCGTCGCATCGCCTATCACACCGCTTGCCACATGCAGCGCATGGGTTGGCAGCTCTATAGTATAGAAATGTTGCGCATGATACCGGGTCTCGAGCTCGTGGTACTCGACCAGGAGTGCTGCGGCATCTCGGGCACCTATGGCTTCAAGAAGGAGAACTACGAGCGCTCCCAGGCCATCGGCTCGACCCTGTTCAAGTCGATTGAGCAGGCTCAGGTCGATGCCGTTGCCACCGACTGTGAAACCTGCAAGTGGCAGATTGAGATGTCCACCTCCCGTCCCGTCGAGAACCCCATCAGCATCCTTGCCGATGCGCTCGACGTCGAAGCCACCCGCCGTGCCAACGGACTATAATGGCATACGAACAATACATCTATTATAAAAACAATCAACTTAAAACTAAAAACTTTAAAAAATTATGGCAAGTTTTTTAGCTCCCCCGGCCTATAAGCCGGAACAGACCGGCCCCGAAGCCGATGCCAAATACAAGAGACTGCGCTGGCAAGTCTTTATCGGCATCTTCATCGGCTATGCCGGTTTCTACCTGGTGAGAAAGAATTTCTCCATGGCGATTCCCATGCTCGAGCCCTTCGGTTTCACCAAGGGTATGCTGGGTACTGCCCTGGCGATGAATGCTGTGGCCTATGGCTTCTCTAAGTTTGTCATGGCCAGCATCAGCGACCGCAGCAATGCGCGCCGTTTCCTGCCTCTGGGCTTGATCCTGTCGGCCATCGCCATGCTGTTCATGATGGTGCCCATCACGATGCTTGACCCGATCAATCATCCCGAGCGCCGCGGCCTCGCGGTCTTCCTGATGGGTGCGTTCAACTTCCTCGTGGGTTGGTTCCAGGGAATGGGCTGGCCTCCGTGTGGACGTGTGATGACCCGCTGGTTCTCCATCAAGGAGCGTGGCACCTGGATGAGCGTGTGGAACTGTGCGCACAACGTGGGTGGTGCCCTCGTTGGTCCCATGGCCGCCTATGGCGCCATGTGGTTCGGCTCGTGGTTCTATGGCGCCGACACCAAGATGTACTTCCTGATCGGTACCTACGCTTTCCCCGCCGCAGTGGCTATCCTGATTGCGATTATCGCTTATGTCCTCATCCGTGACACGCCCCAATCCTGTGGCCTGCCCTCGATTGAGAAGTGGAGCGGTAGCGCTTCCAAGAACTACGACGAGAAGAAGAGCGAGCAGTCGCTGAGCGTGAAGGAAATCTTCAAGACCGTCCTCAGCAACAAGTTCTTGTGGTACATTGCGCTGGCCAACTCCTTTATTTACATGGTGCGCTACGGTTGTCTGGACTGGGCTCCCACCATCCTGAGCGAGCAGGGCGTGGACATCAAGAACGCCGGTTGGGCTTACTTTGCCTATGAGATCGCTGCCATCCCCGGCACCATCTTCTGTGGCTGGTTGAGCGACAAGGTGTTTAATGGCCGCCGCGCGCTGCCCACGATGATTTTCATGGCGCTGATTATTGTGGCCATCGTCGTCTACTGGCAGAATATGACTAACTTGAGCGTGGTTATCGGCTGCTTGATCGCCATCGGCTTCCTCATCTATGGTCCCGTGATGCTCATTGGCGTGCAGGCCCTTGACCTGGCACCGAAGAATGCCGCCGGCACTGCCGCTGGTCTGACCGGTTTCATGGGTTACGTGCTGGGTACCGCTATTCTGGCTAATAGCGTTCTCGGTTATGTGGCCGAGAGCACTGGCGGTTGGGATATGCCGTTCATCCTGCTCATTGTGGGTTGCTTGGGTGCTATCTTCTTTATGGCGCTGACCTACAAGGAGGAGCAGTATCTTGTTGCCGACCGTAAGGGCGAGAAGATCGAAGAAAAGAAATAATCAACTATAGTACAAATAATTATTCATTTAAAAATTACTTAACTTATGTTTAAACATCTCGTTAGAGTAGGTCTGTTGAGCGCAGTTGTGCTTGCAACCTTCACCTCATGTGAGGATGAACAGCAGTTCACCAATGAGAACACCGATGCCCGCAGGATCGAGGTTTCTGTCCTGCCCGAGAATCTGGCAAAGGTGCGTGATTATGTGCCCTTGTATGCCGTAGCAGCCCACCGTGGCTCTATCTTCTGGACTCCCGAGGAGACCGAGGCATCTTGGCGTTGGGCCCGTGAAATGGGTGCTGACTATCTGGAGAGCGATATGCAGGCTACCAAGGACGGTATCGTGCTTGCCAACCACGATGAGAACCTGAAGCGTACCACCAACATCCAGTACGTGTTCAGTGACTATGTACCCTCGACCCGCAAGGCTTTCTACCGCAGCTTCCGCAATGCCGACGGCAGCCAGCACTTCAGTGAGGCTGACATCGAAGCTCAGTACAAGCGTGACGTGAACGACTTCCGTACGTTCTACACCCTGTCTTACTACTATGCCGAGCTGCTGATGCTCGACGCCGGTAGCTGGTTCAACCAGACCTCTATGGAGAATGCCCGTCCCGGCTTCGCTGCAAGCCACAACGGTTACTTCCAGGATGGCAAGATCCGTTACAGCGACGGCCAGTACGTATCGGCCCTGCAGGACCAGATCGCATTTGCCGAGGGTAAGAAGCTGCGCCGCGACGAGAATGGCGAGCGTGTCTTGACTTACAGAATCAAGGACAAGTACAAAGATATGACCTTGGAGCAGATCTACAACTCAACCAAGGAGACCGTTAAGTGTGACGACGCTAACGTGAAGTACACCTATGCCGCCAAGTACATGGACTTTGTGGAGTATGACTTCGCCAACGCCTATGTAGCCGACGAGCAGGACACCGGCAACCGTCCCGGTATCTATATCGAGTTCAAGGAGAGCTGGTTGAACCCCAAGGATATGGAGGTTCGCGTTTACAACGTGCTCGCCGAGTGTGGCTGGAATATCGTCACCAAACCCAGCACCAGCACCACCTTCTATCAGAATGGCAAGGTTAACGTTGGTAACACCAACGGTAAGGTCATCCTGCAAACCTTCTCGTTTGACGCTTTGCACCGCGCCTATGACGTATTCAAGGGCCAGATTCCCATGTGCTTCCTGCTGTGGATCAGTGAGCCCCCCTATGCTACCGATATCGCTTATGACACCCCCACTGGCTATGCCGACTTTATCCGCTACGCTCAGGAGTATGGTGCCCACATCATCGGTCCGGCTATCTCTGGCGCTCCTAACAACTATCCCGAAATGAACCAGCCCTGGCAGGCCTACATGATCCGCAAGGCCGGCATGCTCAACCATCCCTACAGCTTCGACAGCTGGGCACAGATGGCCAAGTACATGGGCTACTATGTTGATTACTATGGTCAGGGTAACACCACGATGTTTGACGACGTGCTGCGTCTCACCATCCCCGCAACCCCCTTCACCAACTTCACCGGTTCTAACAGTGTTCCCGTATATCTGGACGGTTACTTCACCAACCGCAGCGAGATTTCGTTGCAGTACATGATTGAGAACGGTTTCCGTTGCAACCCTGCGCTGCCCAATCCGTTCCACGCCGGTCAGAAGTACGACAACTCACAGGCTCCCTGCATCGTTCCCGATGCTAAGGCTACCCTCTCACGACTGGGTTACTAATGCATAGCCAAGTTTATCTAACATTATCAACATTAAATCGACACAATTTAATATGAAGAAATATATTTTGATGCCTGTTTTGGCTCTGTTCGCCTTGACAGCCGCAGCCCAGGACTTCGATACCGATCCCACCCTGGAGCTCGAGAACACCGAGAAGCAAGTGAAGTTCACCGTGGGTGCCCGCATGATGGCCGACGCTGCCTACTATCATACCGACTTCACCCCCATGCAGAGTGGTGCCTCGATTACCGATGCCCGCATCCGCACCTCGATGACCTATAAGAACTGGTATTTCTATGCCGACTTCGGTTTTGGCAATGGTAAGTTTGCTCAGAAGAACATCTTCCTGCAGTACAGCCACCTCGACAAGGACGACAACACCCATGCCATCAAGGTGGGTTACTATAACGACCCCGCTGGTTCGATGGCCCGCAACACCTCGTTGGGTAGCTACCACTTCATCAGCCGTCCCGGTTCGAGCAACGCACTGGGTGAAGGCCGTGAGCTGGGTATCAGCTACAAGTTCAACAGCAATCGTTTCATGGCCTATCAGGGTGTGTTCACCGAGAACCAGTATAACAAGATTGACGCTGGTTTCAACGGTGTGACCGTTTCTGGCCGTTACTTGTTCCGTCCCATCGTCGATGACAACCAGACCCTGCACGTGGGTGCTAACGTTCGCTTTGCCCACATCGGTGGCGGTGAGGTGACCAACAACGTCCTCAAGAAGACCCTCTACCTGGGTCAGCCCCTTGAGACCTACGTTGACGAGGAGGATGAGTTCATGTCATGTGAGCTGCCCTGGATCAACAACGTGTTTGATGCCGGTGCCGAGTTGCTGTATCACAACGACCGCCTGTTCGTACGTGGTGAGTACATGTACAAGCACACCACCAAGAAGCGCGACAGCAACACCCTGTGGGAGGCCAGCAACAACAACATCGATACCTGGGGTTCCTATGACTGGTGGTTGGCTGCCAACCCCCTGCGTAGCGACAACTTCCACGGTGGTTATGTAGAGGCCGGTTTCCTCCTCTTGGGTAACCCCTATCATTACAACATGCAGGAAGGTATTCTGGGTGGCCTTGACGGCAAGGCTCTCGAGCTTGTTGCCCGCTACAACTACACCAGCCTGAACGATGTCAACAAGGGTGAGTACTACGCCGTCGGCCGTAATCAGTACTATCCCAACGGTTACATGGAAGACTGGCCCTACGCTTCATCGAGCGTGGGTGGTGGTAAGGTCAACAGCTACACCATCGGTCTGAACTACAGCTTCAACCGTTACGTCCTCTGCATGGTGGATTACACCTACCACCGCCTGCAGAAGGATTGGCTCCCCTATGACAAGAGCGTACACATGGCTCAGGCCCGTGTACAGTTCACCTTCTAATAGGGTTCAGCCAACGTGATCGTTTGAAAAAATCTAAAATTTAAATCTAATTACCATCATAGGTTTTTCAATAGAATCAATTTTTCCTATCAATCACTGTAATCCCGCCTCACCCGCGATTGGGCCAGGCGGGATTTTTTATATTGGTGTCCTGTAAAACGTAAGTAAAACCAGCAATAGGGGACGGTCCCTCAGTCACAAAAACTCTGCGGGTTTTCATGACAGACGAACCGTCCCCGACGCAGCCACCTGATGGTGGCTTATGGCAGTGCATCAACCAGAGATTGAAACGTGTTACCGGACACCAATGGATTACGGGGCTCTATACAACATGATGGGCGGCCATTGCGGTGGCCGCCCATCATGGGAATGATAGGGGAGAAAGGTGGGTGTTACTTGATCACCTTAGTCGTTTCGGTGGTGCCGTCGCTGTAGGTGGTCACCTGGATGGTCAAGCCGCTGGGCTGGGCCATCTGCTGACCTGCAGCGTTGTAGTAGCGAACGCCAGTGACAGTCTTGCCTGTACTCAACTCATTGACTGAGGAGTGGGGATAGACATTGAGGTAAACGATATCCGACTTGTTGGTGATACCGTCAACGGTGTAGTTGAGCTGGATACCGATGCGCCAGGTGAACATGGGATTGTCGCCCATATTGGTGCGGTAGAAGTAAACGCGGCGCAGGTAGAAGTCGTAGCCACTGTAGCCATAGGGAATCTCGGTCATGTCGGTGTCAAAGCCGTTGTTCGGGCCGTAGGTGGCGTAGTCGAAGGTGAACAGCTGATCGTCATCGGTGAAGATGCTGTAGGTCAAGCAGTCGGCGTCGAGTGGGTTGCCGTCAATGTCAAACAGGTTGATGTTGAAGTCAAAGCGGGTGTAGCCTTCCTCGGTGCCACAGTCAAAGAACTCGAGAGCTTCGGGGTTAGCGGGAACAGCGGGAACAGCCTCGCCGCGAACGGTCCAGGTGGACTTCCACTCGATGGTGGCGATGGTGCCGTCGTCACTCCACACGCCAGCCAGGCCAGTGGCTATGCAGTTGGCGGGGAAGGGATTGTCAATGCTGCCCTCGCTGCCCTCGAGGGTGATGGTTCCGGTCTCGGGGTCGATAGCATAGATGGCTGCGTCCATGCTGGTGTCGGGAGTGAATTCGACCATATAGAAGTCGTCACCCAGGTCGATGACATCTGTCGAACCCCAAGCCAGCACGAGCCCGTAGTTATAATCTGCGTTATAGGACACATATTGTCCCAGGGGAACCGAAATATAGCGGCCGTCTTCACTGAGCTCGCCTACTACCCAGGTGCCAACGCCCTCGGCATAGCACAGGGGATCCTGGATATAAACCGTCTTGCCGTCGGGGGCATACACGACCTTGACGCGGCCCACCTGCTGGTTGGTCTCGTAGCCGTAGAAGCTGGCCAGCATGAACTCGCCGCTGCGGGTGTAGCTCACCAGCTCGCCCTCGGGCTGCTCGGTGATCATGTCAACATGGGCGGGAGCCTTGCAGTTGAGGGTGGTTTTATCCAGCGCGCGATAGCTGTTGCCCGTGAATTTCACACCTGCCGAGGCGCACACAGCCACGGCAGCACAGATGAGAAGTAATGATAATTTCTTCATAAGGTTACGTTTTATAGTTAATAAATGTGATTTGAATTTGCACTTAACGCCACAAATATAAAGCAAAAAACTGAAAATCTGAAACTAAGAAGTCAAAACTTTTCATTATCTTTGCACTTTCAACCTTAATACTACTCACGCTATGATGGAGACCCTAAATGACTTTTTTGCTACCCTTAGCGGCTACCTGTGGGGATGGCCCATGATTATCTTACTGTTAGGAACACACGTTTTTCTCACTTTCCGCTTGGGTGTGCCGCAGCGCAAGCTGTTGACCGCCATCCGCTTGTCTGTCAGCCGTGATAAGGGCTCGACGGGCGATGTGTCTCAGTTTGGGGCGCTCGCCACAGCGCTGGCTGCGACTATCGGCACGGGTAACATCGTGGGTGTGGCAACTGCCGTCGCATTGGGCGGTCCTGGCGCTGTGTTGTGGTGCTGGCTGTCGGGTGTGTTCGGTATGGCCACCAAGTACAGCGAGGGTCTGCTGGCCATCAAGTACCGTGTAAAGGCCGATGACGGTCGCATGCTGGGAGGTCCCATGTATGCCCTGGAGCGTGGGTTGGGGTGGAAGTGGCTTGCCGTGCTCTTTGCCCTGTTCACCGCCTTGGCGTCGTTTGGTATTGGCAACACTGTGCAGGCCAACGCTATCTCGACCATCGCCCATGAGTCCTATGGCATTCCCGCGTGGCTCACGGGTGGCGGAGTGTGCCTGCTGACGGCCTTGGTGCTGCTGGGCGGCATCAAGAGCATCGCCCGCGTTTGCGGCGCATTGGTGCCCTTCATGGCGTTCTTCTATGTGCTGGGGTGCATCTATATCCTGATTGTCAACGGGCAGTATGTTTGGCCCGCCATCAAGCTCATCTGTGAGTCGGCTTTCACGCCTCAGGCTGCGGGAGGCGGTTTTGTGGGCTCGACTGTGATTCTCGCGGCTCGCATGGGTATCGCGCGAGGTCTGTTCAGCAACGAGTCGGGTCTTGGTTCAGCGCCCATTGTGGCGGCAGCTGCCCAGACCCGCAACCCTGTTCGGCAGGCATTGGTTTCCTCGACCGGTACATTCTGGGACACAGTGGTCATCTGCGCCTTCACGGGCCTGGTTATCGTTAGCTCTATTCTCGCTTATCCTGACATCAGCAGCACCGATGGCGCCGCACTGACCAAGGCGGCTTTCTCCAAGATCCCCTACGTGGGCACGCCGTTATTGACCTTCGGCCTGCTGACCTTTGCTTTTACCACCATTCTGGGGTGGTGCTACTATGGCGAGCGGGCTGTCGAGTACCTCAAGGGCAAGCGCTGGATGCTGGGCTACCGCATCTTGTTTGTGGCCATGGTGTTTGTGGGCAGCATTATCAGCCTTGACATCGTGTGGAACGCGGCCGACTGCATGAATGCGCTCATGGCAATCCCCAACCTTGTGGCCCTGCTGCTGTTGAGCGGTGTCATTGCGCGTGAGACGCGCCACTACCTCTATGAGGACCGCCTGGACCACCATGCACCCACCGATGACAAGGAGTGAGGGACTATAAGGTTCATCAACGATAGTTAGAATACAAGAAGGACAAGAAATACAGATTGCGTTTAATCTATTGATAATAAAAACATTGTATTTCTTGTCCCTCTTGTAGCCCGCCTGTAAAGAGAAATATTTATTGAAAAAACCTTGCCAGTTCGGGAAAAAGCAGTACCTTTGCAGCCGGGTAAGTCCTACACGGCTAGCTCCCTCCCAATCCCCCAGGCCTTGACCGGAGCAAGGGTAACGAGGTTGTAGCGGCGCGCTGTAGCTCACTTGCCCTTTTTTTGTGCCCATACCTCACCTGTCGTGTATCCTCTTGGTGGGCACCAGGCAGGGTAGCACTGGTGATAAAAGTATATAAACAAAAATCCCGCACAGCGATGTGCGGGATTTTTCTGTTGGTGGGCAGTGAGGGATTCGAACCCCCGACCCTCTGCTTGTAAGGCAGATGCTCTGAACCAACTGCGCTAACTGCCCATGTTTTTGTCAAAAGCGGTGCAAAGGTACAGCAATTTCTTGAACTACCAAAATTTTTCATGGATTTTTTTAGGAAACAAACAAAAAAGTCCTGCACGCGATGTGCAAGACTCTTGTTGGTGGGCAGTGAGGGATTCGAACCCCCGACCCTCTGCTTGTAAGGCAGATGCTCTGAACCAACTGCGCTAACTGCCCATGTTTCGTCGAAAGCGATGCAAAGGTACTGCTTTTTTCTGAACCACCAAATAAAAATCGGATTTTTTTCTAAAAAATGTCGTTTTTTTTCAAAAAGTGCCGTTTCCGAGGCGTTTTTTGGCGAAAAATCGGTAATTTAGTGGCGTAGAAACCAGATATAGACTTTAACCTTATAATATTATATATAGAAGAAGAGATGAAAACGAGTTACATTTTCCTTGCCGACGGCTTTGAGGAAGTCGAGGCGCTGACGAGTGTGGACGTGATGCGTCGTGCGGGCATGCCCGTGACGACGGTGTCGATTAATCCTGGCCTTGAGGTGACCGGTGCCCATGGGGTGACTGTGATGGCCGACAGCCTGTTTGATGACAACGATTACAGTGATGCCGAGTGGCTGGTGCTGCCTGGTGGTGTTCCCGGCGCTCCCAATCTGGCGGCTCATGAGGCGTTGTGTGACGCACTCGTTGCCCAGGACGATCGTGGCGGCAAGATCGCTGCCATCTGTGCCTCGCCATCGGTGGTGTTTGCTCCGTTGGGCTTGTTACAGGACCGTCGTGCCGTGTGCTATCCAGGCATGGAGGCGATGATCGAAGGCATCAAGTGGGACAAGGTACCAGTGGCGGTCGATGGTAATGTGGTAACGGGAAACGGTCCTGCTGCGGCAGCGCCATTCGCCTTGACATTAGTGGAGCAGAGCCTGGGCCGTGACAAGGCTGTAGAAGTCGCTAACGGCATGCTTCTTACCTATTGATTCCCCTCCCAAACGCAAAATTTATGGAGCCTTTTCAATAGAATTCTAAGAGTTCCTTAATTATATTTTGCATTTTTATAGACAACCAGCTTTTCTCCCGCGCCAACACTTTATCTCACGTAGAATCCAGTGTTGGCGCGGGTTTTTGTTGGTTGACAAATAGATAGCAATAGTTGAGTTTTTGTGGATTTTTGATGATTTTCTGTAGTTTTGCTTGCAGAATTCAAAATTATAATGTATATTTGCGGCATCTTTTGATTGGGCTAAATTAAATAATCATCCTGACTGAAGAAAAACCATTTTTATAATTGTAAACTATAAACTTTACATTAACTAACTATTTTTATTAATCATTTTATTAAATTCCTAAATCTTAGATTTATGAAAAAATTTTTAGCACTTGCTTTTGTATGCGCAGGTCTGACGGCTATGGCTGTTACCCCGCGTGTAAACAATGTGAACATTGCTGACCTGACCAAGAAGGCCGGTAATGGTTCCATGGTAATGAAGTCAAACACTTTGGCTAAGAGCCTTACTGCTGGTGTGATGGACGTTCAGGCTGGTAAGAGTCAGATGTCTCCCAAGCAGTTCTTCAGCTCGCGCAACTTGACCCCTGGCGACAATGCTTTGCTCAAGAGGGCTCCTCGTCGTGTCACTGCCGATGATATTGCCAATGCCGAGTATCTTGATTTCCGTTATGTACTCACTTTTGGTGAAGACGGTTACCTGACCCAGGCTGATCCCTACTACGTTGGTGGCCAGGGCGTATTTTTCGCTAATGAAGATGGTCAACTTTATGCAGCCGGTCTCTACTGGAACCTGATGGGCAAGGGTGAGTGGTTGCCCCTGAATGTGGACTACACCACCAATGAGGTTTCGCTGAACACTGGTATTATTGTTGACGATACCACCATGGTTGGTAACGTTTCGAGCGTTGGTACCTCCAAGGTGCGTGTTGATACTGTCATGTTTGGCGTGCTTGTCAACGAGCAGTACTTCTATGGCGCTACCACCAACGACCCTGTAACCGGTACGCTCTATGAGGACGGTTCAATCGCATTCAACGACTCGATTGGCTATGCCTACTGGTGCTCTGTGAAGTTGCAGAAGTACACCAAGGTGGGTAGCAGTGACTGGCAGTTGTCCGAAGAGGACAGCACCGAAACCATCGAGATCTATCGTGGTAACCAGTTCCTTGTTGCCAATGGTACTCATGACTACAAGTTCTACAGCTCAAGTTATCCTAATGGCGTAGCCGACAACAACAATGTTTATATGTTCCAGGACGCTATGGGTACCGTTAGCGTATGGAACCTGTGGGGCTTCGGTATGCCTGACTGCTCGATGTATGTTGACGAGGGTGGCGTAATGGAATTCCCTGATCAGGCCATCTATGATATCCCTGATAGCCAGTGCTATGATTCCAATGGTGTAATGCAGGGCGATGGCGTCATCTACAACACGACCGGTACCTGGGAGAATGGTGCCGTCTCTGGCCTGAGTGCTTGGGGTAATGTAGGAACCATCAACGAGAATGAAATTAATTGGGACATGACCATTCCCTATAATGGCCACTGGGTATTTGGCATTGCCTTTGGTGACAACAAGTTGACCTATAAGAACTCTGCCGATAAGTTCAATGTGGCAATGGCTGCCGCTCCCGTTATCGATTATACCGTTAATACCAATGACGTGACCATCAAGGCTTCGAGCAGCGAAGAGAATGCTGTAGTCCTGTTCATGGTTGACGGTGCAAGCGTTGAGAATCCCTACACTGTAGAGCGTCGTGACACTGCTTATACCGTAGTTGCTCTCGCAGGTGCATTTGTACCCTATGAGAAGAACCTGAGCACCACTCGCCTCGAGATTGAGATTCCTGCTAAGGCTACTATCCTGCGCGGTGATGTTAACAGGGACGGTCAGGTTTCCATCTCTGACGTGCCCGCACTGATTGATGCTCTCCTGAGCAACAATCTGGATGATACCGAGACTTTCAGCTATGAGAACGCTAACTTCAATGGTGACGACACCCTCGACATCGTTGACGTAACCGATCTGATTGACTGGCTGCTTAACGGCAACTGATTCTGAAAGAGTTGATATCATTCATAGATCAACAATAACTGCGGGCTCCATCAAGCGATGGGGCCCGTTTTGTTGATGTGGGGAAAACTTAAATAGTGGCATGGAAATCCTGTTTCTCAAGACTGAAAATGATAGGATGAACCATTTAGTATGCGTAAATAGATGATTTTATGGGTAATTTTGTTTTTCGTGGGTTATTTTTTTGTAAATTTGCAAGTTGGTAACGAGTTGATGGATTCAGCCAGCCTCGTGCCCGCTTTATTGAGAAAAATAAAACATAATTATATCATTAAGAATATGAAGAAGATAGTTGCTCTGATGTGTGTTTGCGCATGCCTGACCGCCATGGCTGGTGTGCCTCGGGTAAATCAAGCGTTCCCCACAATTCAACCCAGCGTGGACCGCATGATGTCTAATGCTGTGTCTCCGAAGTCGACCTTTGGCATCAGCCTCGGTCAGATGTCTGGCAGTAGGATTTGCTTCCTGCACCCTTATGAGGTGGTGGAAGGGGCAAATGGCACCAAACAGGCCCAGCCCTACGATCCGTTCAACATCGGTGGTTGGACAGTAAACCTTGTCAATGATGAAGAAGAAGGATACTTGAACATCGAGGGAGGCATGATTATGAATAACGTGTCCATGCCTGTCAAGGTGGAATATAACATCAACAGGGTGACGCTCGAGGCCAACAATGAGCCGTTTGCCACCACTACCAGCACCCAGACGACTACTTTAGGCGCCTATACGACTACCGTCGACAGCGTTGTAAATTATTACATCGTCAACGAGGCTTGGGTGCTCAATCAGGGCGATCTTGCCGATGTGATCGGCCGTATCTACTCCGATGGCTCGATTGAGATTGTGGATGGCTTTGCCTACTACATCGAGACCGTGGTAACGACTACCATCACCCATAATGGACAGAGCCGCGTGAATACCGACACGATGCGCTCGGTATCGATGATCTACCGTAACACCCGACTGATGGTTCCCAATGGCAAGCACGAGTTCACCGATGCCCAGACCGGCAGGACCAGTATCGTGGACGTGTACATGTATCAGGCCGGTGATACGGTCTTTGTGATGAACCTTTACGGTTTTGGTTGGGGTGAGAACAAGATCGAGCTGTACAACGACGGAGTTGCCGAAATTCCCGGCCAACCTATCCGCGATGTGGCTGATGTGGACTATCCCAATGGTGACGGCGTTTGGTACAACACCAATGGCAGCACTATGGGCAACCAGGCAACGGCAACCCCCGACCTCATCTCTTGGGGTCTGACAGTACCCAATGACAATTCTGGTGCTGTAGCCTCTGGTTGGCGTAACAACAAGCTGTATTTCACCGACGGCAAAACGTTTGCCCTTCCTGGTTCGGGTCTACTCGGTGATGTGGACGAAAATGGCAAGGTGAACATTGCTGACGTAACGGCACTGATCGATCCTTTGCTGTCTGGCGAATTGGATACCATCAATTTTGCAAATTCTGACTGCAACCGTGACGGCGCTGTCACGATCACTGACGTGACCATTCTGATTGACTACTTGCTGACCGGCGTTTGGCCCGACTGATAAGAACTGCAGAATAAGAAACCTATAAAAAGCAGGAGTCCCAATGATGGGGCTCCTGCTTTTTGTGCTTGTGGCGCATGGGGTGGGGTGGCTACCTTTGTACCGCTATACATTATATAATATAATAACACCAGATTACCATGAAGAAACAACAAGCAATGAAACAGACGGTTGTAGTGCCCAGGGGCAGTGTCCCTCGCGTCAACCGCGAAGCGACGGTGACGGGCGAAGCTGCCGTCGCTATCAATGTGCGGGAGCAGGAAGACTCCCTGCAAGTGACAGGCAATCCCATGGCGGTGAGGCGGATTGGGGCTGGGGAGCGTCTGCTGCTCATCACTGGCGGACATGATGTGACGTGCCGTGGGCATGAGGTCAAGATTGACGGCAGGGTGGTAGCCACTGTCGAGGGTACCATCCTGAATGCCCATTCCATCGGCAGCGTGATTGTCGTCGTCACCAGTAACGGTTTCACCTATCTGTTCCCGTCAGGGAGTGGTTGGGTCGTGCTTGATCCAGCCGATGCCATCCCACAGTTGAGTTTTACCGCCACCTGTGCCACATCGAGCGCCGATATCGAGGCCTATACCTTTGCTGAGCCCTATAGCCAGTGGCGCGCTCCGCTGGCGGCTGCCGATACCATCGCGCTGGCACGCATGCTCAACACGGCCTGGTCGGCACTGAGGGCCGATGCCCTTGCCGAGGGGCGCCACACGGCGCCGATGCTGGTGCGTTGGGCCGTTCGCCTCAAGGATGGGACTTACCTGTGGATGAGCGATCCCTGCCGTGTGGGTGATGAAACGCTGGTCAATGCCGACCGCATTGCTGCCAACGTAACCACGGGCGGCAGCGGTTTCATGGGTATCGAAGCGACCCGTCTGCCGTTTGTCCATTATGCACTCGGCATTACTGTGGGGCGGGATATCGCTTCCGAGTGGTTGCCGCTTGTCGCGGGTGTTGACGTGCTGGCGACCCGTGAGGCCAATCTGCTCACCGCAACCCGCTCGCTCGACTACCGATGCCTGATACGCACGACCACGCCACGTGAGTATGTGCTGGAGATGGGTTTGGCCCGTCATAGCGCTGACGCTATTGCGACTCAGTTGGCTTCCTCACCATGGCAAGTGATAGCCACAGCGCCAGTGTCGGCCCACATGACCGGCAGCGACTTCACGGCGCCATTGCTGCTGCAGTCGATGACCAACGAGCAATGTGCCGCGGTGGGCACGATGAATAGCGTCGGGAATGTTGTGTGCTCGACTGCAGCGGGTGGCCGGTTGTATTGCTGCACGGGCGATGGCGCAGTGATTGTGAGTGCCCCGGGCAATGCCCTGGTCGAGGCGCATCGCCGATTGGTGTTAGGGGCGCGTCCGCTAGCGCTGGCTGTGGTCACGCGGCCGTTGTATTCGGGCGGTTTTGGCCGATATCCAGTCTATGTCTTCACCGACGATGGCATCTATGCCATTCCCCAGAGCAGCGCATCGGGCACCCTCGGCGAGGCACGCTTGGTTGACCGTACGGTGATTGACGCAGCGGTTGGGCCTGTCGAGGGTGGGCGCGACATCTGGTTCATTTCGCGTCATGGCCATTTGTGCCGCCTGAGTGGGGCGGCATTGACCGTGTGCCAGCGTGACGTGGACTGTGTGGCCATGGCATGGTGCAATGCCCATGGCGAGTTGTGGATGCTGCCGTCGCAGGACAATCCGCTGGTGATGATGGGTAGTGGCAGGATGAGCCGCCGCTCTATCGAGGTCGTTCAACTCTTGAGCGACCCGCAGCATGCCGTGGCGGTAACGGCATCGGGGAGCGTGCTTGACCTGGAGCAGGAGCAGACACGCGGGGTGGTGCCTGTGCAGTGGCTCACTCATCCCATCGCGCTCGACCCGCTGCTGGCACGTGCCGTCAAGCGGGTGGTGTGGCACGTGACCGGCAGTGATGTGGACTTGACACTCGGCGTGACGGGGCAACGAGGTATCATGGCCCAGGACTGTGCCGTGAGCACCATTGTCGTCAGTGGTGAGGTGTCACAGCCACTGGCTGCCGCACCGATGGCGGTAAGGGCACGCACCCTGACCTTGTCGCTGACGGGCCAGGCTTCACCGGGAACGCTCGTATTACCTGTATTGTTGTATAGTTCCAAGCCATGAAAGACAATCAGATGACCATTGAGGCCTTGATGGCCGAGAATGAACGGCGGCATCTTGTCCGCGAGCAGGAGCGTTATGACCCGATGACGGGCGTGGGATGCTGGGGCGATAGGGTAGAGGCGGCTGGATGTCTTGTGCCCCGCACGGTGGTTCAGCAACGGCCTGATTATGAATCATTAGACCCGATAAGCCGGGATAAGTTGCGCATCGTCGAGGACTTTGAGTTCTGGTGCGCGCGTTGCGTGACCATCAAGGACAAGATGAGTGGCCGCAACGCACGGTTCGTCCTCAACAGGCCGCAGCGGCGCCTGCTGGGAGTGATGGAAGGGCAGCGTGTCGAGGGACGCCCCGTGCGCGTGATCCTGCTCAAGGCGCGTCAGTGGGGCGGCTCCACCCTGGTTCAGATGTACCTGGCATGGATGCAATTGGTGCGTCACAAGGGCTGGAATAGCCTCATCTGCGGCCATCGGCTTGACACGAGTAAAGGCATCAAGCGCATGTATAACCTGATGTTGAGGCATTATCCACGCGAACTCCTCGATGATGAAGAGGAAAAGCCACGATTCACTAAACTCGAGGGTCAGCCCAATGTGCAGCAGATTGAGCAGCGTGAGTGCCTGGTCATCACGGGAAGTGCCCGCAGCGAGGATGCGGTGCGCGGCTATGACATCGCGATGGCCCACTTGAGCGAAGTGGCATTCTGGCATGAGAGCACGATGCACAACCCTGATGACCTGGTGCGTAGCGTGTGCGGCAGTATTGTGCTCAAACCCGAGACGGTCATTGTGCTCGAGTCCAGTGCCGATGGCGTGGGTGGCTATTTCCATGACGAGTGGCTCAGGGCGCAGATGGAGCGCAGCGACAAGATGCAGGTGTTTGTGCCATGGCATGAGATCGACATCTATGCCCTTGATGTGGACGATCCAACCGCCCTGTGGGAGGATATGGACGAATATGAGCGGCAACTGTGGCAGGACGGCCTCACGCTCGAACAGATCAACTGGTATCACCACAAGCGCCGTGAATACCGCACCCACGAGTTGATGATGGCCGAATATCCCGGTAGCGCGAGCGAGGCCTTTGCTACAACAGGCGGCAACCCATTTGAGCATGAAGACTTGGACCGCTTGGAACGGCAATGTGTGGCGGAACCCCTGTTGGTGGGCGATATCCAGGGCGCAGGGTTGGAGGGGCGTGAGGCCAAAAAGGGAGTGCACCTCGTGAGGGCGAGACATGGATTGCTCAAGGTGTGGGAAATGCCCCGGTGTGACGGCCCGGTCAAGGCCAGTTACCTGGTTGTGGTGGATGTGGGCGGCAGGTCCGAGAGCAGTGACTACTCGGTGATTGCCGTGTGGCGCCGTGGCGATGAATTCCACAAGGCCGCCATCGTGGCGCAATGGCGCGGTCACATCGATCATGACATGCTGGCGTGGAAAGCGATGCAGCTCGCCCTGCTCTATAATAGGGCTCTGCTCGTGGTCGAGAGCAACACGCTCACCAACGAGGCGGCACGTGCGGGCGAGAGTGACTACATCCTGGAGTCGGTGCGCAGGGTATATGGCAATGTGTACCAGCGCAGTTCCCACAGGCTGGGTTTCCATACCAATGTCAAGACCAAGAGCAAGGCTATTGCCGCATTGATCAAGGCATTGAGGGACGGGGCATATCTGGAACGCGACATCGAGGCGGTGAACGAGATGCGCGATTATGTAGAGCGCAAGGGACGCTATGAAGCGAGGCCGGGCAAGCATGACGATATTCTCATGACGCGCGCCATCGGGCTGCTGGTGATGGATGAACTGGCGAGACCCGTGTCGTCGCCCGACCCCTCGATGTCCCATAACGGCTGGATGGTGACCCCAGTGTAAGTCCCAATAAAAAAACGCAGGCGGAAAAGCCTGCGTTTTTTATTGTATGTAGAAATAATTTATTTCTTACTTGATCACCTTGCTGGTGCTGGTGGTACCATCGTTGTAGGTGGTCACCTTGATGTTAACACCCTCGAAGGGAACATTGCTCTCCATACCGGCAACGTTGATGTACTTAACGTTGTTGACGGTCTTCTCAGACAGGTTCTCAACTACGCTGCTGCTGCCATAGAGCTCAGCACGGTTGTAGAGCTGGAAGCGCTGGCTCTCGTTGTTACCGCCAGTACCATAGATGAAGCGATAGTCGTTGGGCTCCCAACCGTCACGAACACACTCGCGGATACCGAACTCGGTGTTAGCGATGATCATGTCCTGGTCGAGACGACCTACAGCCTGATCCTGGTCATTGTTCATCATGAATACACCGAACAGAGCAGCGTCGTCCTTCTTGAGGGCGCCATTGTTCTTGTAAGAGCTGGCGTTCTTTGAAGAGAAGTGGGTGCAGATCTCCTTGGTGTTAGAAATAACGATTGAATAAACGCGATACTCCTTACCGTCTACGACCTTGGTCTCGGGTTTCTCCTTCAGAGCGAAGTCAGCTGAGTTGGGCATACGGTCACCCTGCTCAAAAGCAACCTCGTCACCATCCTCGTTCTCCATCATGATCAGCTCCATGCACATGGGCAGATAAACGTCGGTCTGCAGTGAGTTATAAGTAATCTCGTTGTAGAGGTCGCCTGCGCTGTTGATTGCGATGGGAGTCAGGGCCTGAACCTTGTCATTCAGATAGATCTCATCGTCATCGAGCCATACCCAAACGGTTTGGGGAGTACCCAGCAAGAACGAAATCTGGTTGTCAGCAACAGTACCAGTGCCCTCGAAGTCACCGCGTACGAACAGGTGGTCCTGAGTGGTCTGACCAACAACAGCGGGCTCGCCAGTGCTCAGCCATGCCCATTCACCAGTTGCCAGATCATCGGCAAATGCGGAGAAGCTCAGCGAAGCTGCAGCAGCAAAAAAGAGTAAATTTTTAATCTTCATAATTAAATGAGTTAAATTGTTAGTAATAATGTTAATTAATATTTTTTGTTTTGTTGTTTTTTTATCATTGGGTTTAGCGTCTGCCATTCAAAGGAATAGAAGATTCGCTATAATGTTAATAAATTACTGAAAATGAGAGAATTGGTTATAAAAAGCCGTATTTCTCCCGCTTTTCAGAGTACAATATTACGAACTTTTTTTGAACTGGCAAAATTTTTTTGAAAAATCGATGAAATTTAACAATAAAAAAATCGAAGGACTGGTCATCGCCCTACTTGACCTTGAAATGCTTGTCGGCAAGTGAGGCAAGCTGCTTGAAGCGCTTGAACCAGTCGGGCTTGGCGGGTGGGGTGAGCCGTGGCACACGTCCGCCGGGTCGATAGGTGCCAAAAGGTTTCTTGATCATAAATGTTATGTTGATGTTATTGATTGGTTATGGTTGAAGTGCCGTTAGGCTCGTCTATGGCTTTTGCCTTAGCTTTGGAGCGGATAGGCAAGGTATAATAGAACCCCAGAGATAAGCCCAATGAGCCCTTGCGCGGGCCGTAACCCGGTATGAACCAGGGCAATGAATGCTCATTCTTGCCATAGTTGAAAATTCCGTGATAGCGTATCATCCACCCCATAGACAGGCGGTCCCACAATTTGACCTTAAGGCCCACGCCCGCTTCTCCCCACAGGGCATGAGAGCGCTCGTCGGTGATGTTGTAGTTGATGTCCTCCTGCCAGTAGGTGTTCCAGTAGGTGATATCGGTCACATCGTAGCCGAAGTTGCTGTAACCCAGTCTGAGTCCCACAAGCGCCTGGTAATCAGGGCTGTTCTTGAACATGAAATTGTAGTTGACACCCACTTTGACATAGGGCGAAGGTTTGCCCTTGTAGGTGAAGTTCATGTCGTCGGGTGTGGACTTGGCCCAGCCCATACCCAACTCGATGGTGGGCTGCAAGCGGTTCCACATATTCAATGTGGCGCTCACATCGACACTGGCGTAGCTCTGGCCGAACATCATGAACAACGGGTCGGCGATGTTGAGGCCTATCGACAGGTCGGTGAGCAGCGGGTAATGCTTATAGACGCGCCGCAGCGAGTCCTTGCGCGCCTCGGCAATGGCTGCTGCGCTGTCGCCGCTGATGTATTGCTGGATGATTTTCTCGTCGGTGCCCTTGGGTGGCGGTTTCACCTGATTGGTCTCGGGCTTGACGGGCGTCACATGACGTTTGTCGGGCTGCTGCGCGCTGGCGGCAAAGGCAAAAAACAGGCAGAATGCCATCAAAAGAACCGTCCCTTTGATGACACTGGGTGATGGGTATGTGCGCTGGCTCGTCATAGGTCAAAGTCGGGGAAATGTATGCGCATGGCGGGAGTGATCGCGTTGGTGATCATGGGCGTGACCAGTGTCACCGAGTCGATGGCGTTTTCGGTCCAACTCAGGTGTTTGATGTCGAAGTTGAACATCGCGCCGCATTCGGCCGATTGGAAATACTCAATGGGACGGTACTCGATGGTAATGGTGTCGACAAACTCGAGTCTCTCGCCCTCGAACGTCACCCAACGCCCGATGAAGTAACTCGTGCTGCTGGTCGAGGCCCGTAAGGGCAGGTAGATCTCGTTCAGCGAGCTGGAATCGGCCAGGAGGCTATCGCCCGGGACGCCGATGCCCATGACGGTGATGCCCGTGATGGTGGACTTGGCCCCGTTCATATAGAATTCGGCCAGCGGCAGGCTGCTGCCATTCTCGTAGCAACTGTCGTCACTGCACGATGCGACGCCCATCAGCAAGACGAGCATCAACAGGGCGATATGGGCTTGGCGGCTCATTGGGCTTCGATGGCGTTTTTCTCGTTCTCGACGATGGTGGTCTTGGGCAGGTCGTTGACACGGCGGCGTGCCTCAATGGCCGTGGCATCGGGGGTCTCGTCGCCAATCTCGTAGTGGTTACGGTCGTTGCTGTGGCGGATGATGAGCTCGCCCAGGAAACCCGTCAGGAACAGCTGGGTGCCCAGGAGCATCGAAGTGAGTGAGAGGTAGAAGTAGGGCGATTCTGTCACGAGCCGGTAACTGTTGCCGCTATACATGTTATAGAGCTTGAGGGCTCCCACGACGATGACGGCGATGAAACCCAGCAGGAACATCAGGCTGCCCAGCAGGCCGAAGAAGTGCATCGGCTTGACGCCGAACTTGGCCTGGAACCAAAGCGTCAGTAGGTCAAGGTAACCGTTGACAAAACGGTCAAGGCCAAACTTGGTCGTGCCATACTTGCGGGCGCGGTGCTTGACCTCCTTCTCGCCGATGCGGTTAAAGCCCGCGTTCTTGGCCAGATAGGGCACATAGCGGTGCATGTCGCCATAGACCTCGATGTGCTTGACGACCTCCTTGCGGTAGGCCTTGAGGCCGCAGTTGAAGTCATGCAGGTTGTGGATGCCGCTCACCCGGCGTGCCGTGGCGTTGAACAGCTTGGTGGGAATGGTCTTGCTCAGCGGGTCGTAGCGCTTCTTTTTCCAGCCGCTCACCAGGTCGTAACCGTCCTGGGTGATCATGCGGTAGAGCTCGGGAATCTCGTCGGGGCTGTCCTGCAGGTCGGCGTCCATGGTGATGATGACATTACCCTGGGCGCGCTCAAAACCCGTGTTCAGGGCGGGCGACTTGCCGTAGTTGCGCCTGAAGGAGATTCCTTTCAAGTGGGGATTCCTGCTGTTCAGGTCCTTGATGACCTCCCACGAGTTGTCGGTGCTGCCGTCGTTGATGAACAGCACCTCGTAGGTGAACTTGTTCTCGTCCATGACCCGCTCGATCCATTCCGCCAACTCGGGCAGTGACTCGGCTTCGTTATAAAGAGGTACTACTACTGAAATGTCCATTTTATTTCTTCTATCTTCTTACATGTAATGTGTTGAAATCAATGTTAGCGTTTCGGGAGCTTGCGCTGAGCGATCAGTGCGGTGATGGCACTCACCAGCGAACCGAAGAACGTGATAAACCAGAAAGCGTTGAACACCGCTTCGATGGGCGTGGGCAGCAGCTTCTCGTCCACCATGCGCTGCAGGACGCGCAGCACCTCGCTGTCGCTGTCCTGCGGTATCTTGCTGTAGGCCTCGATGACCATGCGTGCCTGTTCGTACATGAATTCGGGCCGGAAGTATTGCAGCACCAGGTAGATGATGAAACTGGCGATAACCGAGCCGAAGATGAACAGCAGGATGCCCAGCATCCACAGCCCCGCATACTCGGTGAAGCCGTCATCCTCGATGAACCTGCGGCGCTGGAAGTAATACACCACCAGTGGCGTCGCCATGATCATCAGGATGAAGATGATGCTGAGCGGCGCGAAATAGTCGGCATAGATTGATGCCACTCCCATGCACGCGATATACAGACCGAAGGGCAATCCCCACTCGGCAGCACGCTTATAGATGCTCTTTTTAGGTTCTGGTTCCATATACAAACCGCAAAGTTACACATTAAAATTGATAAAGCTCCTCCTTGGTGCCAAAAATTATCATCATCAAGTTGAAAAGGTGCCCGTAAATGGCTATAGATTATGGTAGTTATCGCCGAAGGTTGAATTGTATTGGCGGAAAAGCACTGATTAATTAAAAAAATATTTTTAATTTTGCAGAACAATAATTGTAATTGACATTAACTGCACCCATGAATAACTTATCGTTTCATGACCGCTGGTGCGTTATCATTGCTGTGATAGCCGTGGCCGCCATCGGACTGTTGTCTGGCTCTTGCCATCGTCAGGCGACTCCACCTTCCCATGCCCGTAACACCCACTATGCCGCTGTGGACAGCCTGATGACAGCAGTGACCGATGTGGATTCGGCTGCAATGATGGTCAAGCGGTTTCATGACAACGGAGATAGGGTGGGTGAGATGCTGGCATTGAAGCGTTATGGCAGGATGCTGCGCAATAATTCAGCCTATGACAAGGCGCTTGATGCCCACACACGGATGCTGGATGTGGCCTCACACCTGGCTGACTCTATCGAGATGATTCATGCCCTCAACAGCATTGCGACCGATTACCGCCGCAAGGGTGAGCTGAGCCAGGCCTATGGGTTCCTCTGCCAAGCCATGAGACTGAGTGACGCCTATAGAGACAAGCAGAGCGACGAGGCCATGAAGAACCGTATCAGGACGCTCAACGGCATCGGCACTATCGAGATAGCCATGTGCAACTATTCAGCGGCCGACAGCGTGCTGCGTGAAGCGCTCGCCGGCGAAATGAAGTTGAAAAGCAACTTGGGCATGGCCGTCAATTACTCTAACCTGGGGTTAATCAAGTACAACCAGAATGAAATTGACTCGGCATGGGTCTATTATCGCAAGGCGCTGGAATGCAATAAGCTGGATGACGACAAAATGGGTGTCGCATTGTGCCATCTGCACTTTGGGCAGCTCTATGAGGCCGATCGCCGATTCTCTCATGCCAAGGAAGAATACCGCATCGCCTATGACGGATTGCGGCAATATGACAAGTGGCACTGGCTGGAGGCGTGCTTGGCGCTGGCCAATGTGTGCGTCAAGTTGGGCGACGAGGACGAGGCCCGTGACTATGTGGCTCAAGCTGAGGGCGATGCCCAGCGCATCAACAGCCTTGAGCATCTGGCACTGGCCTACAAGGCGCATTGTGAGTTGGCCTTGCTCGAGGGCAATGCCGAGAAGGCGCTGAAGTACCATGTGAAGAGCGATGAGTTGGCCGACAGCATTAATGGCCCAAAGACGAACGATGAGATACGCAACCATCACCTCAAGTATGAGACTGAACGCAAGATCGGAGAGATGGATGCGCTCAATAATGACATCACAAGGCTGAAGCACACCCGCAACATGATGGGCGTGCTGGGCGTGCTGCTCTCACTTATGGCGGGCGCCATCATCGCCGCTCTGGTCTATGCCATGCGGATGCGCGCCCGTTCCCAGCGCGTGATGCGCCAGATTGAGGAGACACGTTCGCTCTTCTTTACCAATGTCGTGCACCGCCTGCGCACTCCGTTGACCGCCATTATGGGTTCCATCGACTACTTGGTCAATGATGCTAAACACGCGTCCACATCTCCTCCTCCCGGCATATTGGAAAACGTGGAAATCATTGAGCGTCAAGGCAACAACCTGCTTGAGCTCGTTGACCGCATCCTCGAGGTGGGCGGTGTGCGCAGTGCCATCGGCAACCCCGAAATGGTCAACCTTGATGCCGTGCCGTTCATCCGCATGATTACCGAGAGTTACCGTGAGCAGAGTGTGGGCCGCCACATCGAGCTCACTTATGCGTCGCGGGAGAAGAGTGTCAATATTGACACCTTGCCTAATTACCTGAGCACAATAGTGGGCAACCTGATCGAGAACGCCATTACCTATAGTAAGGATTTCAGCAAGATTACTGTCACTTCTCGGGAAAAAGACGGGAAACTCATTGTCCGTGTAGCTGATAACGGCATGGGTATCTCCCAGACCGACCTGCCTCACGTGTTTGAGCCATTCTACCGCGGAGCCATTGCCGAGCAGATGGTAGAGGGTGTGGGCATCGGCTTGACGGTCGTCAGGGATATGGTCATGTCGCTGGGTGGCACCGTTGCCGTCGATAGTAAGAAGGACTACGGGTCGGTGTTTACAGTGACGTTGCCTCTCAGGCAGGGTGAGGGTGTCAAGAAGCGCCTTGAGAATATGGTGGACTTGGGGCTCAAGGCAAGGCTTAAGCAAATCGCGCGCCGCATGGAACCTGCTCCCGAGCCTGTAAAGTCGGGCAAGAGCCTGCCCGTGGTGCTTATCGTCGAGGATCATAGCGACGTTGCCCAGTTGGTGGGCAATGTGCTTGATGACAAGTTTGCAGTGCATTTTGCCGCCGATGGCGAGCAGGGCCTTGCACGTGCCCTGGAACTCGAGCCCGACCTCATCATCACCGATGTGAAGATGCCTATCATGGATGGTCTGGAGTTGTGCCGTCGCGTGAGGGCGTCCAGCCGCTTGTGCCACATCCCCGTAATCATGCTCAGCGCCCGCACGAGCAAGGACGACCGCATCCATGGCGTTGAAGCCGGCGCCGATGCCTATCTGGTTAAGCCCTTTGCTCAAGACGAGCTGATGGCATGGATTGAAAGACTATTGAAGAACAGGGACTTGTTGAGCAAATTCTATAGTAATAGTTTAAGTATAGATGAGGCCGAAATAGAGCCGTCTCCCGATGCAAAAACCGCTGCTGGTGCTGATGGTGCCTTCCTTGCCGAGTTTGATAGGCTGGTGGGCGAACAGATGGCCAATGGCGCTACCAGGATGGATCTTGATAAGATCGCGCTGGCATTCAAGATGGGCGAAAGCGCATTGAGACGCAAGATTCAAGCGCTCACGGGCAAGAACGTGGTGTCCTATATCACGCAACTGCGCATGGAAAAGGCCATGTCGCTCCTGCAGCAGCATCCCGAGATGCTGATTGGTGACATAGCCGAGAGTTGTGGCTTTACCGATATGGCATACTTCTCGCGCGTGTTCCGCCAGCACTATGGCATGACGCCAACACAGGCACGTAACGGCGGCGCCAAGTAGCTGCCGTGAAGGGTGAAACGTGTGAGGGTTAGCGGATGGTGCGCAGGGGCGCCTGAAACGCGTTGGGGATGAACTGGATTTGGAAATCTGGTGCCGTCCCAGTGATAATCATGAGATCATATTGCACTGACATCTTGAGCTGGTAATAGCTGATATAGCCATTGCCGGCGTTAACCAGATTGCGTATTTTGGCACGGGTGATGGCCCGTGACGGGTCGTAATGCTCGGTTGCCGTTCGGGTCTTGACCTCGACGATGTGCAGCTTGTTGGCTTTGGGTTCCTGGGCAATGATGTCGATTTCGAGATGCCCCATGCGCCAATTGGTCTCGCGCACGGTGTAGCCCTGGGTAATCAGGAATTCACAAGCAGCAATCTCACCATCTTTTCCTAATTTATTACTTTTTGCC
This sequence comes from uncultured Prevotellaceae bacterium, assembly GCA_900318335.1. Lineage (GTDB taxonomy): Bacteria > Bacteroidota > Bacteroidia > Bacteroidales > Muribaculaceae > Sodaliphilus. Next base: position 50,757 of record ONKF01000008.1, on the reverse strand, counting down.
ATAGTTGATTAAGTGCTACAACTTAAAGCGATAGTTTAATCTTCACTTGAGGGTCCGTGGCCGGCATTGTTGCCCCAGCGGCTCTGCTGGCGTGCCGCCATCTGGTTCTCGGCGGGATTGTCCTGCGGATGCCAGAGCTGGGGATGATGGAGTTCCTCGGGCATATACTGCTGGTTGACGAAGTGTCCCGGGAAATCGTGGGCATACTTGTAGTCCTTGCCGTAGCCCAGCTGCTTCATCAAGCCGGTGGGGGCGTTGCGCAGGTGGAGCGGCACGGGGGCGTTGCCTGTCTCGTTTACCAGGGCGAGGGCGTCGTCGATGGCGAGGTAGGCGCTGTTGCTCTTGGCGCTGGTGGCAAGGTAGATGGCGCATTCGCTCAAGGGGATGCGGCCCTCGGGCCAGCCTATCTTGTTGATGATGTCAAACGTGGCATTGGCCAGCAGCAGGGCATTGGGATTGGCCAGGCCGATGTCCTCGGCTGCAAGGATGCACAACCTCCTGGCGATGAACTTGGGGTCCTCGCCGCCAGCGATGAGCCGTGCCAGCCAATAGACGGCCGCATCGGGGTCACTGCCGCGTATGCACTTGATGAAGGCCGAGATGATATCGTAGTGCATCTCGCCGCCCTTGTCAAACGCGAGCGGGTTCTGCTGCAGGCGGTCGGTGACGATATTGTCGTTGATGACCATGGGCTCACCCTCCTGCAGTGACTGCAGTATCAGGTCGAGAATATTGAGCAGCTTGCGGGCATCACCGGCGGCAAAGCGTAGCAGGGCCTCGGTCTCCTCGATGCGCACCTCGCGGGCCTTTAATTCCTTATCGGTCTTGATGGCGTGGTCGAGCAGTTGCAGCAGGTCATCACGGTCGAGCGGATTGAGGACATAGACCTGGGCACGGGAGAGCAGGGGACGGATGACCTCAAACGAGGGATTCTCGGTCGTGGCTCCTATCAGGGTGACCGTACCGCGCTCCACTGCGCCCAGCAGGGAATCCTGCTGTGACTTGTTGAAGCGGTGGATCTCGTCAATGAACAGGATGGGGCGGCCCTTGGAGAAGACGCTGCGCGCGTCGGCCTGGCAGCGGTCGAGCACCTCACGCACGTCCTTCACTCCCGACGTCACTGCCGACAGGGTGTAGAAGGGCACCTGGGTCTGCTCGGCGATGATGCGGGCCAGAGTGGTCTTGCCCACGCCCGGCGGACCCCACAGGATGAATGAGGAGATGTTGCCGCTATCAATCATGCGACGGATGACGGCACCCTCGCCCACGAGGTGGCGCTGGCCGATGTAGTCATCGAGCGACCGTGGCCGCAATCGCTCGGCAAGAGGTTCGTAGCTCATATATTATGTTGTCAGTTTTCGGTTCTTGGTTGCTGCTGTCAGTTTTCACAATGCTGATTGCCGATGGCGTGACGCACGATAATCTGGGCTATCTGCTCGAGCCAGTGGGCATCCACGTCGTCAAATGTGGCCAGTTCCTTGCTGTCGATGTCGAGCACGCCCAGGACAGTGCCCTCGCTGTCCCGCAGGGGCACAACTATCTCGCTGCGTGACAGGCTGCTGCATGCGATGTGGCCGGGAAACTGCTCCACGTCGGGGACAACCAGGGTGCGGTTTTCCTGCCATGCAGTGCCGCACACGCCGCGGCCCCGCTTAATGCTATAGCACGCGATGGGCCCCTGGAAGGGTCCTAACTGCAAGTTGTCGCCATTGACCAGATAGAATCCGGTCCACCACCATCCCATGGTCTCGTGGAGCAGGGCCGCTGCATTGGCAAGCTGCCCTGTGGGATTGTTCTCGCCCTCGATGAGGCTCTCGACCTGCTTGGCGAGCATACGGTAAGTTTCGTTCTTGTCCATGAATACAAAATTAGTGAAATCCCGCCAATTATGCAAGAGGATGTGTCTTAATTAGCGTCAAAAAAATAGAACGGCCTTGGACTTGGATATGAAGCGAAAAAAGCGGCTCCGCAGATGCGGGAGTGATTACTTCACAACCTTAACGGCGCTGCGGGTGCCGTCGGTGTAGGTGGTAACCTGGATGGTCATGCCGCTGGGCTGAGCCATCTCCTGACCGGCAACGTTGAAGTAGCGAACGTTAGCAACAGTCTTGCCGTTAGCGAGCTCGTTAACGCCTGAGGGCAGACCATACAGCCATACGATAGCGCTCTGGTTCGGTTCACCGTTAACGGTGTAGTAAACCTGGATACCGATGTCCTGGGTGAACAGGGGCTCGTAACCATCAGCGTTGGTGCGGTAGAAGTAGCAGTAGCCGCTGGAGAAGTCAACAGCGCTGCTGTAGAGCGCATAGTCAACCACGGTGATGTCCTCATAGAGGTCATAGGTGTAGTCAGCAGCGGGGAAGGTGAACAGCTCGGGACCATTGCCATTGTCAACGAAGATGCTGTAGCTCAGGTACTCGGGATCGATCATGTTGCCATCAACATCGGTGGTGGGCAGGGTGAAGTACAGGCGGCTGAAGCCACTCTCGTCACCACAGTCATACCACTCGGTAACACTCGGGTTGGCGGGAACAGCGGGAACCAGATTTACAACATAGCCCATGGGAGCCTCGTTGTTAACGAACTCAAGGGTGAGGAAGCTCAGGTCATCGCTGTAGATACCCATCATACCGGTAGCGTTAGCCCAGTCGGGGAACTCGGCATCGATGTCGCCCTCGCAGTTCAGCAGATAGAGCTGGCCGTCGGCAATCATCATCTCGATCTCCTCGGCGCGCTCGTCAACCTCGCTGCCCAGGTAGTAACCCAGTTCGCCATACTCGTCATAGTCCTCATATACATAGGTGCGACCCCACATGAGCTGGATGCCATACTGATAAGCATCGCTCCAGTACAGATACTGACCAACGGGGATGGTGATCATGCAGCCATTCTCGGTCTCGGTATAAGTACCCTTTACCCATGCATTGTAGGTGTCAACCCACCACAGAGGATTCTGAACGTAAACCTCACCGTTAGCCTCGTCGAAGGCAACGTTGATCTTACCGTCGGTGTGACCGGCGCTGATGCCCCAACCGCTAGCGATGTAGCCAGTGTTGCGGTAGAAGGTCATAACGGGAAGACCAGCGGGAATGTCATAGATAACATTTACCTCGGGCTGGGGCTCGGGATCGGTACCCTCCTCGATGTCACCGATGGTGATGTCATCGACGTTCAGGCGGAACATATCGGTCACGTTGTAGTGACGGATAGCGATGCAGCCTTCCTGGCCCTCATACTCGCTGAGGTCAGCGGTGTAGAGCTTCATGGTGCCAGAGGTGGTGAAGTCGTTAGAGATCTTAACGAAGTCATTGATGTTAGTGGGATCACCAACGCAAACGTAGATAGCGAATACCTCGTAAGCATAGCTGGGATCCTGACCACAAGCATAAACACCAACCTTGCCATTGAGGACAACCTTCGGTGAAATCAGCCAGTTGTCGGGATACAGAGCCGTGTAGGAGGGGTTGTCATAGCTGGCCGATGACATAATGCCATAGCCGCTGTGAGTGGTCATCGAGGAATCATAGATGTATTCCCAGTTGTAACCATCACCGTCGTTGTCGAGAACCATCCAGTCTGCGAGCTGGGCTTCGTCCTCAAAGTCCCAAACGATGTTACCATCAGCCTTGAGCATGTGGTTGGCAGCCTCACGAGCGCTCCAGTCCATAACATTGAGCTGGGTTGCGTCAAGCACCTTGGATGAGTTGCGAGTCATGACATTCTCGCTACGCAGGCTCTTGGTCTTGTTAGCGTTGGGGCTAACATTCTTGGCCTTGATCTGCACACCTGCGGCAGCGCTCATGGCAACTGCTGCGGCAAACATAAGTACAAAAATCTTCTTCATAAAATTGTAACGATTTGGTTAATAAATATGATTAAAAACTGTTATATGCTATAGTTGGTGAATATTGAGTCATGCAAAGATAGTTTTATTTTTTCACACTAACAAAAAAAATACCGAAAATGTGTATATTTTTTTTAAAGAGTGATTACTTCACAACCTTAACGGCGCTGCGGGTGCCGTCGGTGTAGGTGGTAACCTGGATGGTCATGCCGCTGGGCTGAGCCATCTCCTGACCGGCTACGTTGTAGTAGCGAACGTTAGCAACAGTCTTGCCGTTAGCAAGCTCGTTAACGCCTGAGTGAACGCCACCATACAGCCATACAAAGTCGCTGTGGTTCTTCACACCGTCAACGGTGTAGTAAACCTGGATACCGATGTCCTGGGTGAACAGGGGCTCGTAACCATCAGCGTTGGTGCGATAGAAGTAGCAGTAGTAGTCACGGAAGTCAACAGCGCTGCTGTAAACGTCATAGGTAACCTCGGTGATGTCCTCATAGAGGTCGTAGGTGTAGTCAGCAGCGGGGAAGGTGAACAGCTCGGGACCATTGCCATTGTCAACGAAGATGCTGTAGCTGATGTGCTCGGGATCGAGCATGTTGCCATCAACATCGGTGGTGGGCAGAGTGAAGTAGAAGCGGCTGAAACCACTCTCGTCACCACAGTCATACCACTCGTCGGCGGTCGGGTTGGCAGGAACAGCGGGAACCAGGTTTACGATGTAACCCATGGGCAGTGCTTCGCCATTCTCGTCACGGTTAGCAAACTCAATTGCAGAGAAGCTCTGGTCATCGCTCCAGTAGGTCAGCATACCGGTAGCAACGTAGTTCTGGGGGAACTCGGCGTTAATGTCACCCTCGCTGCCCAGCAGATAGAAGTTGTCGCCATCAAGCAGGAACTGGATCTCGGTGGTGCGCTCGTCGATCTCGTAATCCATACCATACATGGTCTCGCCGGTCTCCTCGTCGACACCGCTCTCGTAAACGGTGGTGCTACCCCAACCGAGCTGGATACCATACTCATACTCATCGCTCCATGACAGATACTGGCCAGTGGGGATGCTGATGATACCGGTGGCTGCGTCATAGGTACCCTTTACCCAAGTGTTGTAGCTGTCGCTCCACCAGCTGGGGTTCTGGATGTAAACGTCGCCGTTGGCGTCGAAGGCAACATTGATCTTGCCGTCGGTGGTGCCGTTGGTGATGCCGAAGAAGCTGCTGGCAATGTAACCGCTGTTGCGATAGAAAGTGAGAATCTCGCAGCTCTCGGGAACCTCGGTGATCAGTTCGGGGGTAACGACGGGCTCGCGCTCGGTCAGAACGGTGTTCCACTCGATGAAGTATGACCATGAGTTGTCATCCTCCCAATAAGCGGACAGACCGTAACCCTCATAAGCGGGATACTCGCTGCCACTGGGAGCGTCATAGGTGCCCTGCATGGTGATGGTCTGGCCGTCGATGAGATAAACGACCTCCTCGGCGCGCTCGTCCTTCTCAAACATCAGCGAGGTGCCCTCAACATAGCTGGTAGCCATGCAGAGAACGACGTTAGCCTGATAATCCTCGCTCCAGTAGATTGACTGGCCCAGGGGTACGTGAATCTCGTTGCCCTCGATGGTACCCTCAACCCAGCTGTCGCCAAACGAATTGTTGGCCCTGCAGAGGATGTTCTTCATGTAAACCTTACCGTCCTCGCCATAGACGATGTCCATGCGGTTGCCGTCCTGGGCGCCAACATAGAGGCTATAACCGTCGTTGTAAACCATGTTACCAGCGCGGTTGTAGGTCTTGAGCTCGCCAGCGGGCTGATCGGTGATTACACGGAGGTCGTTCTTGGCCTTCAGATTTTTGGGATTAAGCTTGGTCATCTCGGTGTTGATGACCCTGTTGCTCTTCACGACACGGTGTGCCTTGAAGTTTACGCCTGCAGATGCGCTGATGGCGACTGCGGCTGCAACCAGAAGTACAGATAATTTCTTCATAAAAATAAAAATTTAAATAAATAAAAACAATAATTAATGTTGAAAAACAATTTCCAAATTAATGGTCTTTAATGGACTTATCAGAATTGATAGTTAATAATCGGTTTTTTTATTTCTTTATTACAACGCAAAGATAATGGTTTTTGGGGATATTCTGCAAGCAAAAAATGAAAAAGTGCGAACAACTACCATTTTCGGTAGTTTTCGCACTTTTGGAGTGATAAATAGTGTTAACTTGGATGTCTTAATGTGACAGGATGATGTCAATAACCGAGTTAACGTCACTAATGCTAACCTCGCCATCCTCGTTGACATCGCCCTTAGTGGTAGGAGCAACGCCGAAGAGTGACACGCCGATGGTCTGACCCAGAACAGCCAACTCGATGTCGATGTCGGCATCAAGGGCTGCGCCGATGAAGCGAGCGGTCAGGTCGATGGGTACCTCGCCCAGCATGGGGCCGATCCACTCGTCCTGGGAGTGAACACCGTCGTTACCGGGGGTGATGGTGATGGGGCCGTTGAACTTGATGGTCGTGTAACCATACTCGTCGACGCCCTCGACACCGCTCACTGCGATGTTGCCCACGGGCATGGTGTAACCTTCGGCGCTCAGGCAGAAGTTGTTCAATGTCAATTCATACACGCCGTTGTTGCCAGTGACTACAACGGGCACCTCGTCCTGCTCTGAAACCACGTCGTTGACAACGACCTTGATGTGGCAGGTGTAGGTGGTGGCGCTCAGCGCCAGGGCGCAGCAGGCTGCTGCAAGAAATGCAAATGCTTTTTTCATCTCTTTTGTTTATAGTTTTGCTTTAAATATTATTCTTTAATTAATTGCCGGACAGAAGTAAGTCGATGAGGATTGTCACATCGCTGATTTCCACCTTGCCGCTATAGTCAACATCGGCATTGTGGGAGTTGATGCTGGCACCGCTGCCGTTCAGCAGGTAGTCGATAAGGGCGGTAACGTCGCTGATCTCCACCTTGCCGCTGTCGTCCACATCGCCAATCAGACCCTGAGGAACGCTCACGTTGATGATGTAGCAAGAGGCGGTCTGAAGGTCGGCTGCCACAACGCTGATAGCGATACGGTAGGTTCCATCCTGGTTTTGCTCCATTGTCTTGGTGAGCACAGCGCTCACGCCCTCGATGGTGGCGGTGAAGTCGTCCAAATTGGGCTCAGCGGCCATCTCCATGTTGTAGGTGGTTACGGCGGGGTTCCAGCCGTTGATGGTCACGCCCTGGTAGCGCAAGTCAGTCATGTTGCCCAGATAAACCAGCTCCATGTCGTCAACATACAGGGCATCGTTCTTGTAACCCTGTCCAGGGGTGCCGTTGGTCGAGAAGGTCACAAAGATAGCCTCGCTGGCGGCGCCATTGGCTGCATAGCTGTCGTAGTCGAAGGGGAACGAGTAGTGGGTCCATCCACCAGCGGGAATCTGACCGCCCACAATGCTGCCCGAGATGTTGGTGTAAACGTCGTCGTCAGGCTCCTGGTAATAGGTGCCGTCAAAAGTCTTCACGCTCACGCTGGCCTTGAAGTTGTTGTTAGTGGTGCCCTGGGTGTACTTGAGCCACACGTTAAATTTGTCGGGCTTGGCATACAGGGGCATGTAGAACAGATCGCCATTGGCATCGGTCTCGGTACTGCTCTTGTCCATCTCGGCGTGGTTATCATAGCTGGCTGCGCTCATCGAACCGGCCATGAGTCGGCCATTGGTCATGGTGCCGTTAGCCACGATGCCGATAATGGAATTGGCAGTCATCACGGCACTGTAGCCTGTTGCGCCCTCACGCACGTCGTTGCTCTTGGCCAGCTTGACAAGGCTTGCTGATGTGGTGGCGTAACTGCCGCCAGCGCTCTTGAAGCCATGCCAGCGGTCGGGCTCGCCAGTGCTGGCAGTCCAAGCCTCCAGATTGCCATTGGGCAGCTGGAAGTGGTCACCCACGCTGTTGAACCTCATCGTTATGTTCTGAGTCGGGAAGGTGAAGTCGGCTACCATCATACCATCGGTAGCACGGGCAAACATAATGGTGTGCATCGTGCCTAAGGTAGTGGTCGCATCTTGCTCGGTGCTGAAGGTGGTAATGCCATCAGATTGTGCGCTCAGCACATCTTCCAGGTCTAATCTCAAGTCGTCACCCATGAAGGTTGTTACCAGCTCAAACGAATGGATGCCAGTAGTGTAGAATACATCAAGGATTGAAGCAGTCTGGGTGTAAATTTGGCCATTGCTATTGATAACAATCTCACCTCTGTAAAGGCCTTGGGCATGGAGAGCCAACACGGCCGTCACAGCCAAACAAATAGTAAAAACAAATCTCTTCATCATTTTATACTTTGTATTTTAGTTTATAATTAATTCCGTCTATTAAGTTTTGCAACACCCTCTTTGTTGTCTTGTCTTTATGTAAAGATTTTGATACCATGGATTGATCTTTATTTGATGCGGTAGGATATGCCGATGGTGCCGTACATGGGCCGCAGGGTCTGAACCGAGTGAAAGTCGCTCTTGAACAGGCCGTTGAAGCCGTAGGTTAACTCGGCATACAAGCCCCAGCGCTGATGGAATTGCCAGTCGGCGCCCACGTCAAGTCCCCACTGCATGATGCGCATGTTGTGGTCAAACTCAAAGTCACCCCTGTCACCAGGCTCGGTACCCATTTCGATCTTGGCCCCCACGGGAGTGCCCTCGCGCAGGTAGCCGTCATAGGCCCATCCCCAGAAACGGCGGTGGGTGAGCCATCCCATGAACAGGCCTCCCCGCAGGCTCACACTGTTGCTCAGGCTGTAAGCAGCCTGAACGGGGAGGGTGATGCGGCGCTGGGTGCTCTTGATGCGCACGTTGCCGTTAAAGATACCGGACAATGACTCGTCACCCTTGACGACCTCGATGTCGTAATTCTTGACGCGGCTGTCCACGTCCATGCCTCCCATCTCGTAGCGCAGGCCCGAATGTACCGACCAGCGCTCGTTGATAGGCAGGGTCGCCTCGGCAGCTACAGTGAAGTGGAGCCCTAGGTTGAAATTGTTGATGCCGCGAATCTCGTGGCCGATGCGGGTGGGTAATGTGCCGCCGATTGAGTAGCCCAGACGGGCGTCAACCCTGACACTGTCGAGCACACCAGCCTGGATGCTCATGGCCGCGAGAGCCGCGAGCACCGCTGAGGTCAATATTCTTGTGATAGACATTGCTTGCTGTTACGGTTTATCAATCTTGTTAAATCACTCCTGGGTTGTGCAGATGAGCCGCACCTTGTCCACACACAGCCGGCTGCCGATGGCGCCAGTGAAACTGCCGCCCGCCGAGCTCGACGAGAACACGATGGCAAGGCTGTAGCCACGGTTGGCCAGCAGTTCCTCGTCAACGTCCTCGAGGTATTCAAACTTCACGTTCCAGGCTTTCCACTGGGTGGTGGGCTCAACATAATCCAGTTCGGCGATAGCGACGATCTGTTCGCTCGTGAGCACATTGTCGCCGTAGAGCACCACCTCGTTGCCTGCCGCGTCATGGTTGCGGTAGAACACGGCATAGATATCGGCCGAGTCGGTCCTGTTGGGGATGGGATTGCCGTAGAAGTCCTGAACAAAATCGCCAGGTTCAAAGGTGTAGTAGCCCGTGAAACTCTCGGGGCGGCTGGTGAACGGGATGCCGAATCGCGTGGCGTGCAGGTGGTCGCTCATCGCGATTTGGATGTCAAACGTGCCGAGGAACAGGTTGCCCGCGGCGAGGCGCTTGTTGGCCATCTTGCCAAAGGGGCCCGTGTCACTCGTCCTGAGGCATACCGCAGCCCCGTCATATCCGTTGATGACCGGGGTAGTGGGGTAGTCCATCGGTGCAGCAGTGCTCATCGAGATGCGATAGCCGGCATTGGCGGTGGCCCAGTCGTTGCCCAATGTGCCGTCATGTAGCAGATTGTGCCACGTGTAATAGCGGCCAGACGCTGTCTCTAACTCATAGTGCTCGAAGTCAAAGGCCAGGGTGTCGGCTACCGTGTGAACGGTGGGAACGATCTTCACGGTGTAGCAGCGTGTCCACTTGCCGTCCTCGGATGTCACGACATATTTGACGGGACCATTCGAGAAGTCATGAGTGCTGCCGTTGGCAGGGGAGATGGTCGCGCCGGGGGTGAGCGTGAACCTTGGGCTCAACGCGGTCACGTCGGCATTGCCCTTGACCGTGAAAACGATAGCGGTGTCGGTAGACATCACGTGCTGCAGCGAGTCGGTCAACTGATAGAAGAACGATTCGGGATTGTTCACGTGCAGGATAGCGGCTTCAATGTCGGCCTCGCAGTTGGCGGGTTCGTCACCAAAGCATGACGTGGTCAGCACCATCATGAGTCCTGAGAGCACAATTATCGCACATTTATTATATAAGATGTGTTTCAGTTTCTGTTGATCCATTGCGTTGAAATAAGTAATAGCCTGCAAAATTACTTAAAATCCAACATACGACATCAATTTAACATTTATTTTTGTTTACAACACACTTTTTTTGAGGATAGTTAGGTCCTGCAGGGGTGTTGTGCTGGCGGGCGTCTGCCCCTTTGCGATCGGTGGTTTTAGAGTCTTTTTTAGCCAAGATTGTTGTTTATTCAAATAATTACATTACTTTTGTCGTTTGAACTTATTGTTAATAATGCAATCGTCCCAGGCTTGGATGGGTGAGTTGTCACCTTTCCGGCCCGCAAGATAAATACCGACATAATGGAAAGACTTCTAAATAAACTGCTGGACTTGAGGCTCTTCAGATCATTCAAGGTCAGGACAACGCCGCGATGGATCATCCTGCTGCTGGATATGTTGATCGTGCTGTTCTGCTTTGTGGCGACTGTGGTTGCCGACATGTACTCGATGCACACGGTCACAGCACCCGCAACCATCATCATCAATGCTTTTATAGTACTCACTGTTTATTTTTTAGTCACCTATATTTCCAAGAGTTATACTTGCGTCATCCGCTTGTCTGTCATCGAGGACCTGTACCGTATCTTCATGGCCATTGCCGTGTCAACGCTGTTGCTCATCGGCATTAATATCCTGAAACTGGCCATAACGGGCACACCTTTCATGAAGTTCTGGAACATTCTCATCATCGGTGCGTTGTCATTCTCGATGATGATGATTGAGCGCCTGTGCATCAAGTACTTGTATATGCGCATGAACAGTGACACCAAGGACCGCAAACGGGTGCTCGTGTTGGGTACGAATTTCAGTTCGGTGCTGCTGGCCAACGCGCTCAAGGGCGAGATTGGCGGCAAGTTCCTGCCCGTGGGACTGCTCAGCATCAAGTCCGGCCCCGACAATGCCGAGATCAATGGTTTCAAGGTTTACCGCTTCGACCCCTTAAAGATGGCCGATGTGTTTGCCGAGAACAATATAGACGCCCTGCTGTTTGACTCCAAGAGCTATAACCTGATGAGCAGCGGCTTTGCCGATTACTTCATCAAGAACGAGATACCGCTGCTGGCGATGAACAAGGTCGCCGAGTTTGAACAGAACAGGGGAAAAGGCATCTCGACGCTGATCAAGGAGGTGCAGATCGAGGACCTGCTGGGCCGTGAACCCATTGTGCTCAACAACCCGCTGGTGAGCCAGCACATCTACGGGTCGAGCGTGCTCATCACGGGTGCGTGCGGCTCGATTGGCAGTGAGATCGTTCGTCAGGTTGCCACCTATGGCGCCAGCAAGATCATCCTGTTTGACCAGGCCGAAACGCCCATGCACGATATTGCCCTCGAGATGAAGAAGGACTATCCCAAAGCCGATATCGAACTGTTCATGGGCGACGTGCGCAACCGTGAGCGCGTCGAGGAGGCCTTTGAGAAATTCCATCCCCGCTACGTCTTCCATGCTGCAGCCTACAAGCACGTGCCCATGATGGAAATCAATCCCACCGAGGCCATCCTTGCCAACGTGATGGGAACGCGCAATGTGGCCGATCTGGCCCTCAAGTATGACGTCTTCAAGTTTGTCATGATTTCGACCGACAAGGCCGTCAATCCCACCAACGTGATGGGCTGTACCAAGCGCCTTGCCGAGATCTACTGCCAGTCGCTGTTCTATGACGCCCAGAGCCGTGGCAAGAATACGAAGTTCATCACCACACGTTTTGGCAACGTGCTGGGCAGCAACGGTTCGGTGATTCCTCTGTTCCGCAAGCAGATTGCCGCCGGAGGTCCCGTCACCGTGACCCACAAGGAGATTATCCGCTACTTCATGACCATCCCCGAGGCCTGCTCGCTCGTGTTAGAGGCCGGATGTATGGGCAATGGCGGTGAGATTTACATCTTTGATATGGGTGAGCCTGTCAAAATCTATGATATGGCGCGCCGCATGATCTCGCTGGCCGGACTCAAGCCCGATATTGACATCAAGATTGTGGAAATCGGCCTGCGCCCGGGTGAAAAGCTCTATGAGGAGCTGCTCAACGACAAGGAGAAGACCACTGCCACCGTCAACAGGAAAATCATGATTGCCAAGGTGAAGACCTATAACTACAAAGACGTGTGCGACAATATCGACAAGATCATCTCACTGGCCGGTAAGGGTGATGTCCACGGCATGATATATGCCATGAAGGAGTTTGTTCCCGAGTACAAGAGTCAGCACAGCCGCTTTGAGGCCATCGATAAAGAGATAGAGCAGGAACCTCACAACGCAAGCCCCGAGGTGAAATAACCCACGGCCAAGTAAAATCCAGAATAGTTTTTTAGGAGAATGTTTTCAGGTTAGTTCCTGAAGACGTCATAACGCTCGCGAGGACGCCAGTCGAGTGTGAGCAGCCACATCGTAACCACTGCTAATACCAGGGTGACGACAATCATAGTGCAGAGCATCGACCACGAGAGCATGCGGCCCATCGAGGCATAGTAGATATCGCGCATGTTCAGGATGACCATGTCCAGAGCAGTCTCATAGTCAATCCACAGCACACAGGTTTTGGAAAAGGGAATGAGTGACATGGAGGCATAGGCCAGGATGACGCCCCAGCGTCCACGGCAGTTGCCCATGAACTTGCGGAATCCCTCGGCGATGAAGCCAAAGCCAAAGCAGCCCAGCGCCAGGAACTCGTGTCCCTGACCGATGATGTAGTTAAACAACAATACCAGCACGGCACACAGCATGGCCACGCCTGGAATGGGGTAGCGCTGGCACAACTTGAAGAAGGGCCAAGCGGCGAGTACCGATGCAAGCACAGCACTGTAGGTCCAGGCATAGGGGTGGAAGATTCCTAAAACTTCGACGATGGAGAATGCTACCACATAGAGTGCGGCTAATCCAATTACTGTTAATGCCTTTTCCATATTATCACTGATTTTTTTTGGGTCAACACTGTTGTCATTTGCGGCAAAGGTACGTTAAATTAACAAATTTGCAATAACAAAATATGATAAATTGCAATTTTGAGTGTTTTTTTTGATTGCTTATTAACGATTTGGGGTAGCATGAATGCCTTTTTGGGAGACTCATCGGTGCGGGAAAATGGAAAAAGTTGTAACTTTGCGGCCGTCTATGAAGATTATCAGGACCTCGATATTGCCTTTCCATGGATTCTCGGCCATCAATCTGCTGGGCGTGCTGTTTGTGCATCACGGGGTCTATCTGAGTAACGAGATGATTAATCACGAGCGCATCCACACCGCTCAGCAGCGCGAGATGCTGTTCGTGTTTTTCTATATTTTTTATATAATCGAGTGGCTGGTAAGGCTTCCCATGCGGGGCAATGCTTACCGCAATATCTCGTTTGAACGCGAGGCCTACGCCAACCAGCGTAATCTCGATTACCTGAAGTCCCGCCCCTTGTATGCCTGGCGGCACTACTTTAGGAAACCAGTCCGGAAAACAAAACCACCTATTTATATATAATGAGAAGAATCTATCTGTCAATATTGATGGCGCTCGCCGCCTCGTTGCAGCTCACAGCCTATACAGCCCAGGAGGCAGTCGACAAGTTTGTGTCCAACAGCACGCTGCGTTATGCCTCGGTGGGCGTGAATGTCATCGACCTTGATTCAGCCAAGTCGATTGCCAGTTACCGCCCCGAACAAGCCAACATCACCGCCTCGACGATGAAGACGGTGGTTTCGTCGGCCGCTTTAGGCTTGATGGGACCCCACTTCCGCTTCGAGACACCTGTCTATCTCGATGGCGTGGTCAATGACGGCTATTTCAAGGGAAATATAATCATCCGCGGCATGGGTGATCCCACCCTTGGCTCGGTATTCATGCCTTGCCAGGCCAACATCGTCGATGAGATACTCGATGCCCTGCGTGCCATGGGCATCAAGCACGTCGAGGGAATGGTCATCGGTGATGACAGTTATTACAGCTATCCCTATTTTGATGAGGATTGGGACGTGGGCGATCTTGCCTATGACTATGGAGCGGCGGTACATGCCCTGAATTTCCATGATAACCTGATGACCGTGTCGGCTTCCATAGATGGACGCGGCCGCATCTCTTATTCATCCATCACGCCTCCTGTGCCCGGTGTCAAGATCATCAGCCGTTGCCGTCCCAACCGCGGGCGCAATTCCATCACCCCCTATCTGGACTATAGTGTGCCAGCCTTGGTCTTCACCGGCGATGGCGCATCGCGATCGATACGCAACACCTATGCCAACCCCACGCCGGCCCCCATGCTGGTCGATAGTGTGGAGCGCGCCCTGCTGCGATGTGATGAGATACGCTTCGACTATTCCCCCGACGCCCATGCTGCAGTAGAGAATGTCGAGCGCAGCCTGCTCGTGCTGCACAAGTCGCCCGAACTGACCGAAATCATCACCTCGCTGCTGGACCGCAGCGACAACATGTTTGCCCATGCCCTGCTGCGCGCCATCGGAGCCCGGGAGTGGGAACTCAAGGGTGCCGAGAACATGCAGTCCGACCTCGACCTCATCGGTGTGGCTGCAGTCAAGCGCTGGCTGGAGCAGCAGGGGGTTGACACCGAGCCGTTGTTCATGCGTGATGGCAGTGGACTGGCCAGGGCCAACAAGGCGTCGGTCAACTTTTTTGGCGACATGTTGACGATGATGGCCCACCGCACCTTTGACGGTGTGCGCCTGTGTGACCTCATGCCCAAAGCCGCCGGGCGATCGGGCAAGACCCTTAAGGATAATCCCTTGAGCGACCTCATTGTTCTCAAGTCGGGCAGTATGCGCCACGTTCAATGCTTTGTGGGCTATTATCCCGCCGACGAGCCCCATTATGCCTTTGCCGTGCTGGTCAACAATTTCAACTGTTCCCAAGCCAGCATCCGTGAGCAGATTGGCGTCTTCCTTTGCAATCTTTTTGAAGGAAAATAGTTGGTGTTTCAAAAAAAATGCCTAAACTTGCAGGTTAAATGTAAGACAAAACCTTGGCGAAACGACGCTAAGCAACAAGATAACAGATGATTATGAATATTGCGATAGAGAAAATGCTATCTCATGTTTACGAGATAGAGGGACTGATGCTCGTCACCCGTCGTCTGGGTGAAGAGAACACACCTGATGTCATCACCAATAAAATCAAGCGCAAGGTGCGTGAACTGGCCGACATGTGTGGAGTGGAACTCACACCCGCCCAGCCTGTTCAAGAAGCAGCGCAACCCGCAGCAGAGCCAGCTCAGCCCGTCAAGGAGCCTGAGCCTCCCGTCCATCTGCCCGATGAGGACTATGATGCCGACGAGACTTGGCAGCACGACAATGGCGAGGAATTTAAGGAAGTGTTCACTCTCGATTACAAGGAGCCCGAGCACCAGGACGTTGAACCTGCCCAGGTACCCGTCGAGGACCGTGAGCCCGATGATGATATCACCGTCGAGTTCATTGAGGCCCCTGACGAGGAGACCCCGGTTGTGGCACCGTCCACGCCTCAACCCCCGGTATTCCATATTCCCGAGGAACCCAACGACGAGCCCGTGCCTGAGCCCGATCCCGACCTCCTGCCCGAGGCCGAGGATGAGCCCGACATCAGCGTCGAGTTTATCGAGGCCGAGGACGATACCGTCCCCGAACCCGAGGAAGAAATGCCCGTGCCTCCTGTCCCCACCGAGTTCCCCGAACCCGAGGAGGAGCCCCTGCGCGTGGACCAGAAATTGCAGCGCCACCTCTCCCGGGACATCCGCAAGGCTTTCTCGGTCAATGACCGCTTCCGCTTCCAGCGTGAGCTGTTTGCCGGCAGCGCCAGCGCGATGAACACTGCAATCGAGCACATCGAGATGATGAACAGCTATGGCAATGCCGAGCTGTACTTCTACAGCCAGTTACACTGGGATCGCGAGAATGAGGTCGTGAAGGATTTCATGGCTATCGTGCGCAACCATTTCCAGAAGTGACACTTTTCTACCACCATCATTATGGCCGGTAAACTCTACATAGTACCCACCCCGGTAGGGAACCTTGGCGACATGACCCCTCGCGCTGTCGAGGTACTCAAGTCGGTTGATACCGTATTGACCGAGGACACCCGCACCAGTGGCGTGCTGCTCAAGCACTTTGGCATCGGCACGCCCATGCGCAGCCACCACAAGTTCAATGAGCATGAGGCGGTAGCGGCCGTTGTCGAGCGTTTGCAGGGTGGGGAAGTGATGGCCCTTATCAGCGATGCGGGAACGCCGGGCATCAGTGACCCGGGATTCCTGCTCTCGCGAGAGTGCCGCCGTCACGGCATCGAGGTCGAGACCTTGCCGGGCGCCACAGCGTTTGTGCCTGCGCTGGTCAACTCGGGCCTGCCGTGCGACAGGTTTGTCTTTGAGGGCTTCTTACCCCAGAAGAAAGGCCGTGCCACCCGTCTCGAGGAATTGAAGTCCCAGCCGTTGACGATGGTCTTCTATGAGTCGCCCGTGCGCCTGTTAAAGACCTTGCAACAGTTTGTGGAGACCTTCGGCCCCGACCGCGAGGCCAGTGTGGTGCGTGAGATCAGCAAGTTGCACAACACGACCCATAACGGCACGCTTGCCGAGCTGGTGGAACACTTCACGGCCAGCGCACCGCGCGGCGAAATCGTCATTATCGTGGCCGGATGCCCGGTTGCCGCTGCGGTCAAGGTGGACAAGTATGCCGCCTTTAAACAGAAGAATGCTAAAGTTTGATTATTATAAAAAGAAATAGGTATGAAAAAGATCATGTATTTAGTTTGGTTGATGGCAGGGCTTGCGATTTTGCCCGCTTGTCAACGCAGCAACAAGCTGGAAGCCGAGGCCATGCGCCAGGACTCCATCAACGCCGTGCTGCAAGACTCCATCAATACTGCCAATGCCGAGAAAGACAGCCTCATGCAACTGATGGGCGATATAGCCGACGGCATGCAGCAAATCAAGGAACTTGAAGATATCGTTTCGGTCAACAACCTGAGTGGTGAGACCCCCGACCGCAAGAAACAGCTGCGCGACGATATCGTGCTGATCCAGCAATCGATCAATAAGCACAAGGCACGCCTTGCCGAATTGGAAAAGAGACTCAAGCAATCCACCAATTACAACGCCTCGATGCAGAAGTCGATTGCTAACCTCAAGCAGCAGCTCGAGGAGCAGCAGAATACGATCAACGGCCTGACTGACCAGCTGGCAGCAGCCCATATCCAGATCAAGAACCTCAACCAGAGCGTTGACTCCCTGAACACGGTCAACAAGACCGTCATCAAGGAGAAAGAGGCTGCCCAGGAAGAGTCCAAGCAGCTCACCAACGAGGTGAACAACCTGAACGTGTGCTACTATGTCGTTGGTTCCAAGAAAGAGCTTAAGGCCCACAAGATCATTGAGACGGGCTTCCTTCGCAAGACCAAGATCCTGCAGGGTGACTACGAGATGTCCTATTTCACCAAGGCTGACCGCCGCACCCTCAACGAGGTTCCCCTGCACAGTTCTAAGGCCGAGGTGATGACCAACCATCCCCACGATTCCTATGAGATTGTGGATCATGGCAATGTCAAGACCTTGCGCATCCTGAATCCCGCCCGTTTTTGGGAAAAGTCCAATTTCCTTGTAGTAAAAGTTGATTGATGAAGGTAGTCCTGGCGTTTGATAAGTTCAAAGGCTCGGCTACTGCACAACAACTCAACGATGCCGCGCGGCAGGCTCTCGACCATCATGAGGGAGTCACGGCCGTGTGTGTCCCTGTTGCCGATGGCGGTGATGGCACGACTGTTGTGCTGGCTGCCAACCGACAGGGGCAGTGGGTGACTGTGCCCACGATGGGTCCGTTGCTTCAGCAGGACCCGGTGATGGCACGGTATTTCCTGTGTGATGACGGCATGGCGCTCATCGAGGTGGCGGCTGCCAGTGGACTGGCACTGCTCTCACCTGATGACCGTGATGTGATGCGGGCCACCTCATTGGGTACAGGTATGCTGATGCGTGACGCCCTGGAGCGTGGCGCAACGCGCATTGTGCTCGGCCTGGGCGGCTCGGCGACCTGTGACGCGGCAATGGGCATCCTGTGTGCACTGGGTGCCGAATTTCTTGACTCCGACGGGCATCACCTCTATCCCAGCGGAGAATCCCTTGACAGAATCGCTCATATCGAGACCCGAGGCATTCCGCAGGCTGTGCGGGACTGCCGTTTCACCCTCCTGACCGATGTGGATGCCCCGTTGTGCGGAGAAAAAGGCGCCGCGCGCGTTTTCGGGCCTCAGAAGGGTGCTTCCCCCTCTCAGGTCGAGCAACTGGAGGCGGGACTTGCCCATGTGTCGTCGCTTGTGGGTGATGTCATCGCTTGCCATCCCGGTTGTGGCGCGGCAGGAGGCATACCCTCCCTGATGATGCATGTGCTCGACTGCGAATTGTTGCCTGGCGCCCCCTATGTCCTGGAGCACAACGGGTTGGAAACAGCTCTCGACCACGCTGACCTCGTCATCACCGGTGAAGGCTGTCTCGACCAGCAGACGCTCATGGGCAAGGGCCCCGGCTGTGTCATCCAGATGGCTCGGGAACATGGTGTGTCTGCAGTAGCCGTCTGTGGAATCATCAGCGCGGATTTTGATTGCGGTCAGGCTGGACTGGACCGGACCATCGCCGTGAGCGACGGACTCCCCCTTGAATTAGCAATGGATACCGATGCCACCCTCTTGCGCGTCTCTCAAGCTGTGGAGCGGGTGGTATCTGATTTTGAAAACAACTCATGCAATGGCTGACTGACATATTCTTGGCCCACTCGGCGGTGCAGGCGGTAGTCGTCCTGTCGCTGTTGTGTGCCTGTGGCCTCGCTTTGGGCAAAATCAAGGTGTTAGGCGTGTCGCTTGGTGTGGCCTTCGTGTTCTTCCTTGGTATCTTGGCGGGTCACTTGGGCGTTTCGATCGATGCCGACATGCTGCAATATGCCCAGAATTTCGGCCTTGTGCTCTTTGTCTATGCCCTTGGTCTGCAGGTGGGTCCGGGTTTCTTCGGCTCGTTCCACAAGTCGGGTTTGAGGCTCAATCTTTGGGCTCTCGCCGTGGTGCTGGTGGGTACGGTGCTGACCCTGTTGCTGCCGTTGGCGGGCATCAGCCTGAGTGATGCGGTGGGTATCATGTGTGGTGCGACAACCAACACTCCGGCCCTTGCCGCCGCCCAGCAGACGTTGGCTCAACTGCATCAGCCCGAAAGCGGAGCCGCTCTGGGCTGTGCTGTAACCTATCCGCTTGGCGTTGTGGGTGTTATTCTGGCTTTCGCCCTAATGCGTAAGGTACTTGTCCGCCCCGAGGACCATCTTATTGACGAGAGCGAGGAGGAAGCCGATCACACCTATATCGCCACCTATCAGGTGCGCAACGAGGGGATTATCGGCAAGACAGTGGGCGACCTGGCCCGCATCAGTCCCCGTCAGTTCGTTATCTCGCGCTTGTGGCGTGATGGTAAGGTGACTATCCCCGAGGCCCACACTATGCTCATGCGCGACGACCGTCTGCTGGTCATCATGCGCGACCACGATGATGCCGAGGCCATGGAAGTCCTGTTCGGCAAGCAGGAGAGCACCGACTGGAATACCGATGACATCGATTGGAACGCCATTGACAGCGACCTGGTTTCCCAGGCGATACTTGTCACGAAGCCCGAAATCAATGGCCGCAAGTTAGGTTCCCTGCGTTTCCGCAAGCACTATGGCGTGAACATCAGCCGTGTGAACCGTGGCGGTCTGCAACTGTTGGCAACGCCCGACCTGCGCTTGCTGCTGGGCGACCGCATCATTGCCGTGGGGCACCGTGAAGCGCTCAAGAACGTCGAGAAGGAGGTGGGCAACGCCGTCAAGATGCTTGATGAGCCCAACCTGATTACCGTGTTCATCGGCATGACTATCGGACTCATCCTTGGCTCTATCCCCATTGCCCTGCCTGGCATCTCGGCACCCGTAAAATTGGGTTTGGCGGGAGGTCCCATCATCGCGGGCATCCTGATTGGAGCCTTTGGCCCCCGCATCCACGTTAATGCCTATACCACCTCGAGCGCCAATCTCATGTTGCGTTCCATCGGTCTGGCCCTGTATCTTGCCTGTTTGGGCTTGGCGTCCGGTCCCGATTTCTTTGCTACCGTCGTGCGCCCCGAGGGACTGTTGTGGGTGGGAGCGGGATTCCTGCTCACCCTGCTTCCCGTGCTGCTGGTCGGCTGGCTGGCCCTGCGCATGGCGCATATCGACTATGCCGCCGTGTGCGGAATGCTCAGCGGGGCGATGGCCAACCCCATGGCGATGAACTATGCCAACGACACGCTCAAGAGCGACCGCCCATCGGTGGCCTATGCCGCGGTCTATCCGTTAAGTATGTTCCTGCGCGTCATTATCGCTCAGGTGCTTCTGCTCATTTTCCTATAGGAAAGAATGGCAAAAAAACAAAGGGCAAGACCGTGGCGCCAGTAGCATCCAGTCTTGCCTTTCAACATTTCAATCATCGGCCATGATTGCGTAGAGGATCAGAACTTCATGTACATGCGGCGGTTGCGGCCCGAGCGGTGGCTCACGTGGATCCAGCGGCACCCTTTCTCGTCGATACATTGGTCAACGGGGAGGTTAAGGCGCTTAATCAGTTCCAACAGGCGGCGGTTGCCGCTACGGGAGCCGACGGTGATGTCGGCTGCCTCGCCACGCTGGTGCTGGCTGCCGGGTGTGCCGCCCACGGCCTGGTTCAGTTCGGGACAGCGGTAGCCGCTGTTCACCCTGATGGGGCCTCCCCAAGCCTCGCGCAACGGGTCGAGCACATGGTCCACCAGCTCGTGAAGCGCTCTGACGGCATTGGGAGGCGGCGTGTTGTCGATGCCGAGCCAGCGGGCCGTATCGGAGCGCGTGAGCTCCTTGATGGTGAAGTACTTCATCGGGTGATGATGCGCATGTGCGCCATGGGGTAACGTAATACCAGGCATGAAGCCTCGGTCATGACCAGCGCGTCCACGTTGCGCACGCCGCTCTTCTTGAGGTTGAGCTGCTCGGTGCTGAAGGGGATGTGGGTGTACTTCTGGATATACTCGGGGTCGATGATGATGCCGTTGTCTTCCATGCCCACTTCGTCAAACACCTCGCTCAGCAACACGTACAGGCAGCCGAATTTCGACCTCAACTCGGTGAAATCTATGCCCCACTTACTCACGTGCTGGCCAGCGGTGATGATGCGCGAGTAGTCGAGTTTGCTGATGCTGCTGATGAGTCCGCTGCCGCCGATGAGGATCTTGCGCTTGCTGCCGGCATTGCCGGTAAAGGCTTCTCTCATCAGTTCCACCATCTTGGCGGTGTCGAGTTCCACACTGCCCTCCAGCGCATACTCCTTGCCGGCCTGGTTCCAGATGCCGCCCGTAAAGAAGATGGTCTCCTTCTTGACGGGATTCCACATCTGGCGCGCAGAGCCAAAGAGGAAGGACTTCTCCATACCCAATCGCATGTCATAGACAGCAGCTTCTTCCTGGTCGCTCATCGTCCAGCCTACCTCCTTGTTGGCCAGGCGCTGCAGCGTGGATTGCTCGACCTGCATCTTGAAGATCTGGCACAGGTTGCGGCTCTTCTTGGGCAGCGACTCGAACTGGGGTGACTGCACGTCGAGTTCGCTGGCGGCACGGCCCATGCGAATCAGGGAAGTGCCTGCAGTGATGTTGGGGAAGCAGTTAGGCACACCATTGATCGTGAAGCCGTTGACGGCCATGACGGTGACGCCCGAGTTGTCGCGGTTCAACACATAGAGCATCAGGTCCTGCTTGCTCATGGTAGTACCATCGCTACCGGCTCCGGGAATGCCTTGCACGAGTATCGTGTCGGTCGGGTCAAAGATTTCATTATCGCTGGTGTTGATCACAGCAATGGGGGTATCATCGCCAGCACTGGGGGTGGATTCCTCGATTTCGGTGGAAAGGTAGGTTTTGGTCGGCTTGGTGTCAACGCTGTAGTAGTCAACGACCATGCTACCGCTGTGCTTGCTGCCCGCATAGCGCGAAATCTGGTCAATGGGCGTGGACATCGGGCGGATTTTCACAATCTGCTGGTCAATCTCGTTGAGCAGCAAGTCGGGTGATCCCTCGCGGCTCATGTCGGTAGTGAGCGGGCCATCGACGACGTGCTTGCCGCCATCTACACCGCTGATAAGAATACCCACCGCCATCGATGCACCGCTGCCATCGCCTCCAGTGATACACGATGCCAGGATAGCGATGAGGATCATGATGATAACAAAGAGGATTAACTTCTTGTGGTTGCGCATCCAGCGCACAGTCTTGATTAAATTACTGTTGTTCATGGTAATAAAAATGAAAAGGTGAATAAAAACTATTAACTTCTAACTCCTAACTACTAACTCCTAACTTCTAACTACTAACTCTTTAGTCCCACACGCTGCGGCGGCAGTAGCGGGGAAAGACAGGGGTGGATTGTGTTTCCTCCTCGTCTTGAGGTTGGGGATGCATGACCGCCTCGATTTTCTCGTTGCGGCCTCTCAGGTAGCCCTCGGCATCGGCATTGTGCACGTCATCGTCGTGGGTGATGCCACGGGCGAGGGTGGCGAGCAGCTCATCGCTGGCTGCCGATCCCTCCAGGCACTCGGTCAGTTGGGTGAGGCGTTGGGTCGATGCTTCGTCCATTCCCATCGCCGCGATGCGGTCGGCAAGGGTGGGGGAGGCGGTCGGCTCCTGCTGGTCGGCCTCATCGGGTTCTTCACTCTGGCGAAAGGGCGGTGGCGTGGCCACCGGCGCAGCCTCTTGCAATTCTCGGTTCTCTTGTTCGTCGTTCATGGTTGATTGAATTAAAGTTATTGAATTGCCGTGATAGAGCCACGGCTCTGATTAACATGGGTTTGTTTCAATGGCCTTGATTTTCTTGTCGCGCTGGCGGCGAAAGGCCTCGAACGTGTCCATCACGTCGCTCAAGGCGATGTTGGCGTTCTCGCTTTGTAATTGATAGGCATTGGCGCTGTTCACGGTCGGGTTTTTGCCTTTCAGCGCGCTACTCACGCCGCTGATTTCCTCAAACAGCTTCATCTGCAGCTCAATCATCTGGAAAGCGCCGCCGTTGCTGCCATTGGCGTTAATCTGCTCGGGTTTGGCGTCACCATATTGCGGATTATAAGGCAGAAGCCCGTTGGCGCTCGACCAGCAGCGGCGTGCGTCCTCCCAGGTCCATCCGTCGGGTAGTGCGGTCTCGGGAAACAGCAGCACACCCTTGGCGCTGCTGCGCATCACCTGGTCCAGCAGCGAGATCATGCGGTTCACGTGCTTCTGGCTATCGATCAGGTCCTCGACCACGGCATGCACCTCACCATCGGTGAGCGGGTAGAGCTTGATGACAAACGGGTGGCTACCGTGACCCCAGGGCGAGTCATACTCGGCGAGCAGGTCGCCCATAGGGCTGAACCATCGGCAATGCCACACGGTGGCGATGTCCCAGCGTGTGCTCACCTCGGGACGGTTTTTCAGTCGATGGGCGATATGAGCAGGTTCGACGGTCAATGTGCCCTCGTGCCGATTGTGGCACACAATGACCTCGCGGCTCTCCAGCGTCCATACCTCGATGGCGCGGCACTTGCCGTCGCGGGCGTGCCAGAAGTCGGTTCCCAGTTGCGTGTCGGCACCCAGCTGGGTGGTGAAATCTGCCAAGCGGCTCTCGGCACCATCGGTGTAGAGGCGCCTCACCCATGCTGCTTTGCGCTGGTTGCCGCCCGCCACACGCCTCAGCAGTTGGGCGATATTCAGGTCATGCAGCTGGCCGATGAGTTCGCAGTCCCAGGCGCGGGTGTCGTGGATGGTTCCTGTGAAGAACTTGTTGACGTTCACGTTGTCGACCCTCACGCGTTCGCTCAAGCCAGGCTCGTGATAGGGCTCCACTCGCTGGATGCAGCAGCCCGAGATCAGGAATTCCTCGAGGGCGCGGCTATCGAGTTCATCGAGCTCGTTGTCCTCGTTCACCCGTGTTCTTGTGGTCGGGGCCTTGTCGTTCTCGTCGTGCTTGATGTACTGTGAACGGAAACGCCCCACGATGGTCTTGACCAATTGCCGTATCAGGTTGTTGGTGATGCTCTCGCAGCCTTGGCTGGCAAGGTGCTCGCGCTCGGTCATCACACGTCCCTGGTAATCCTTCACCAGGTCTCCCCACTGGTCGCCATAGGTGAATCGTTTGTTCCTCAAGCGTGCCTGCCTCAGGCCTGCCGCTCCCATCCAAGCCTGGTAGGCGGCGCGCAGCACGCGGGTGTGTTGTTCATTGGTTGATTGTGGTTTCATTGTTTCAGTTTTTGGTTGTAAGTTTTAAGTTGTCTGTCTAAAGCCTTGAAAAGGTTGACGCTGCAAAATTACAGCTCCGTCCAAACCTCCCACCATGTCAAAAAGCAGAGACACGCTTTTTTAATCCAAAAATGGCCATGAATGCCCGCGAATGACCATGAATTAACGTGAGCTCAACGAAAATAAAGTACTGATAATCAACTCCCCCTCTTGGATAAGAGGGGGGCGGGGGCGTCGATGACGGGGTGGTCGAGGTTGACTTCACCTGAGTATTTCTGATTGCTCATTTTATTTCGTCCGTTTTGTTTGATTTGTTTGCGTGTGCACGTATGGCCTCACGCTAAGTCGCAAAGCCGCTAAGCGTTGATGTTATTGCTCGCAAGTGCTCGCAAGAAATTGAACAAAATTATTAATTGCCACGCAGAGATTTGGCACTCCAATCCCCTAATTTTGCACCTCAAAAAGACAAAAGTTTTCAACAACCGCACAAATGTGATAGAATTTGACTATTTTTGTTGTTTTAATAACCTGTTGTTTAACTAAAACTTTATCTCCTTTCTACATTTGATCAATGATCTGATTTCAGTGATATTTAGGGGATTTCAATTTGAATTATGGATTTATCTAATAATCTTCAACTTTATTGTCCAGTAAGAGGCCAATTGACTGTTAACAAAAAGAGTAAAGATGGATTAACGGCTACCGAAGAATCTTATCGAGTAGAAGCAATAAGGTATTTAATTTCTAAAGGTTATCCAAAAGAGAATTTTTGGATAGAACCGATCATTAAGAAATTTGGAAATGGAGGAAGAAATAGTTTTAGGAGTGATTTTGCTGTTTTGGATATTTCTTCAAGTGAGATTGGTTCAAATACTCCAGAGGAAATTTTAAAGCACTCCTTGTTGATTTGTGAGGTAAAAAGGAGTAATTCAAAGAGTGATTATGTCAAATATACTCAAGTTAAACCAATGTTAGATTTTGCAATTAATCAAAATACTATTGGTTTATACTGGGATAATATTGATAGGAGGGTTTTTTGGATTGATATAGTCGACAATAAAAAAGAGATAAAAGAGGGTCCGATTTCATTTATACCACCATTTGGCCTATCTGTTAAAACAAACCCATTGACCTTTAAGACTATTGAACCGGCAGAAAACTTATTGGATACCTTTGAAAGAATTGAAGACATATTGCATCAAGCGGCTTTTGACCACGAAAAAAGATACGAAATTATTCTTCAATTACTTCTAGCAAAGATATTTGATGAACACCAATTTGAAACTCGTATCGAGGAACCTTTAGAGATTCAAGATTTTCAAGCTATTGGCACAACTCCAGAGATGGCAAAGAAAAAAATGGTTAGTGTCGTGAAAAGAGCAGTTTCTTTTTATAGCAAACATCTACCTAATAAAATTTCTGACGAGTTATTATTGAATGGCGATCAACTTTTACAAGTTCTTAAGATACTTGCACCGATAAAAATAACCCATTCAAAAAGAGATGTAGTACAAACATTCTACATGAAGTTTGCAAAAGACTTATATAAATGGGATATGGCTCAATATTTCACACCGACTTCTGTGACAGATTTTCTAGTAGATATTATAAATCCTCAATTCGGTGAACATGTTGCAGATCCTTCTTGTGGAAGTGCTGATTTTCTTGTAGCTGCATTTAGGAAATTAAGAGAATTCAATCCTGGTTATGCCGATTGTGTATGGGGTATTGATAATTCTCCAAATGCAGTTCAAGTAGCGGTCTTAAATATGCTATTGAATGGCGATGGAAAAACAAATATTAATAGAGATGATTCTCTTGCGAATGTGAATAATTATCTTGAGCGTTTCGATGTTATTACATGTAATCCTCCTTTTGGTAGTAAAATCGTCGAGAAAAGAAAAGATGTTCTAAAGCAATATGATTTAGGTTTTGAATGGGAGCTTGGAGAAGATTGCTACTATAAAAAGACTGATAAACTGCTCGCAAGTCAAGAGACTGGAATACTTTTCATCGAAACATGCATCAAAGAATGTAAACCTGGTGGACGCATTGCTATCATTCTGCCAAATGGTTATCTTGGTAATCGCTCTCCAAAATATAGGATAGTAAGAGAATGGATTCTTAAACGCGCAAAAATAGCAGCAATTATCTCTTTACCAAGGTTCACTTTCAAATCAAGTGGTGCTGATGTTAGTGCATCTGTTCTGTATTTAGAAAAACGCGAGTCGATTATAGAAACTTTTGAAGATGACCATATTTATCGTTTCGCTGTTGAACTTATCGAAAAAGTTGGTTGGGAAGCTGGGAATAAAAAAGCACAACCGATATTTAAACGCAATCAAGAAGATGGTAGCCTAATTATAAATAATGACGGTGACCCTATTTTAGATTGTGATTTTAATTCGGCTGTTGATAGAATTATCAATAGTGATGCAGCAAATTGTTTTGAATGGTTGAATAAAAACCGTTCTACACACAATAATCCTGACAGTTGGTCAATTGGTATTGACCTTGTTTATGCAGATTCTGACTTGACTCTTGACCCCAAAAGATATGGCAAGAAAGTCATGGAATTAAGAAATAAATTATCCAAAAAACCTCATGTGCTTCTTGGTGATATTGTCGATTTTATTCCAGAACGCCAAACAAGTGACGGTTCAAAGATTAAAATAAGTAAATCGGCTATATATAATTATATTGAAATACAGGATATTACCCAAGGAGATTACTCATGTAAAGAGTTAAGGGGTTGGGAGCTACCGAGTAGAGTTAAACATTTTGCAGAGCCTGAAGACATCTATTTTGGATCAATATGGGGAAGTGCTGTTAAATGGTGCTATATACCAAATAATGCAAACAATATTGTTGTTACTAATGGTTGTTTCAGATGCAGAATCAAGGATGAAATGAAGCACCTATTACCTGATTTGTTGTCATATTTGAATAGTGAGGGCTGGGCTGTGCAAATGCGCTCCTTCTCTCGTGGTTCTGATGGCTTGGCTGAGATTTGTGTTGAAGATGCATCGAATGTTATCATCCCATTATTAAGTGATGCTATGAGGAGCGAAATTATGCCAACAATTAACGCTCTACAAACAGGAACAACAACTTTAAATTCAATCATTAAGAGCCATATAAAATCAAATTCTGTTGATTATGATGATCCTCCTAAACGACCAAGCCATATAGTGCTTGTTTGATTATTTGAAAATACAAATTCATTGCTGTTTCTTATGATAACGGCAAAAAGATAAAAGCCGCTAGGCCGTAGTTGGGGAAACTTAGCGGCTTGGCGGCTTTGTGTTAGTGCTTTTTCAAACAACCGGGTCGTGTTGAATTAGAAAGAATAAAAACGTAGGATTTCACGTGTACACGCAAACAAAACAAACGGAACGGAAAACTATATGTTTAATCATGTAATCACTTGTGTCCCGTTAAAATAAGGGAATAATAAAGTTGACTCTGAATCCTGCGGGGCTAATGCGAATTTCACGAATTTAACAGATTTGATGCTAGGTGTTTGAATCTATTCGTGAGATTTGAATAATTAGCGAAATTAGCATTAAAAAGTAACAGAATCAAATTGTTATTCATTGCATAGTGATTTAAATCAGTGAGCTTGAATAGCTTTTATAATAATCTGATTACAAATAATTTACATTTTTATTGTCAATTTTTAACGGGACACTAATGTCATGGAATTGGAATTGTTGTGTCAAAGATTGAGATGACACAATTTCCATTTCGTTTGTTATATTTGATTTGTTTGATTTTTTTGTTTTTATATATATAAGCAAACAAAACAAACAGAATTCAGGCTTAGAGAACAATTTCATCGAACTCACATTAATTAGATTATTCTTGGACATTCATTTTTGTTATGTGCCGAAAAAACAGTACTTTTGTTCCTTTCAAATCGTAATGAATTTTATGGAGAATTTTGCTGCTACAATGCTTGCCGACTTGCATCGTTACCTCATCAGACGCGGTGCCGTTGACGAGCGTATGCCCGAGTGCCCCGACGTCGAGGCTAAGTGGCCTGCCATTGCCGAGGCCTATCTGCCCGATGGCGCCCGCGAGTTTGCCAACTATCCTGTGGCATCGTTAGGCTGGATGATGTTTATAGCCATGGCCGTCGCCAAATTCTGGGATGAAGATTGGGAGAAATATGACAAGATAGAGGACATGTACCTCTACTTGAGGGACAAGCGTGGTTACGACCACCTGGACGAATACATCCTGGACGAAGTGCTCGACCTGCACGGTGAAGCCGCCGAGGAGATGCAGACCTTAGTAGGTGACTGTGCCGAGCGTACCAAGCGTGCCATTTACAGTCTCGACATTGAGCCAGGGACCGTCGATGCCTTCAAGGCCTATGTTGCTGGCCTGCAGTGCATGTACCAGATGGGCATGGCCATCCAGCTCAAAGCCATGGGCTACCATATGACGAAACTGAATTAGGGATAACTATAAAAAATATGAGAGTACTACTTATCAACGGATCGCCCCATGAGAAGGGCAACACCTACATTGCACTGAACGAGGCCGCAATGGCACTGAACAACGAGGGCATTGAGACTGAAATCGTGTGGATTGGCACCAAGCCCGTGCGTGGTTGCATCGCCTGCGGTACATGCATGACCAAGGGGCTGGGCCACTGCGTGTTCAATGACGACCTGTGTAACGAGGTCATTGACAAGATGAATGCCGCCGATGGTCTCATCGTTGGTTCGCCCGTCTATTACGGCACGCCCACGGGCAATGTGCTCAACTTGATTCACCGCATGCTGTTTGCCGGTGCACAGGTGCAGGGCAAACCAGCCGCCGCAGTCGCCATCTGCCGTCGTGGCGGTGCCACCTCGGCTTTCCAGACCTTGCAGATGCCTTTCCAGATGGTCAACATGCCGCTTGTCACCTCCCAGTACTGGAATATCGCCTATGGCCGCGATCAGGGCGAGACTTCTCAGGATACTGAGGGCTTGCAGACGATGCGCACGATGGCCCGCAACATGGCATGGATGGTCAAGCAGTTCAAGTCAGGCAACGCTGCCATGCCCGAGATGGAACCGTGGCAAGGCATGCACTTCATCCGATAGACCTCATGAAGCCCGATAAGGATCCGATGGGACGCGCCATTGCCGACTATCACAAGAACGGTAAGGCATCGAGGCTGCGCGTGTTCTCGCCCATGTTTGACGAGGACGAGATTCCCGTGACCACGCTTTTCCGTTCCCTTGATGACATGCCCGCTATCGAGCGCGAGGCCCTGCAGCTGGCCCATGGCCGCATCCTTGATGTGGGAGCCGGGGCAGGTTGCCACTCGCTGGCCCTGCAGGGGATGGGTAAGGATGTCACTGCCATCGACATATCGCCTCTGGCGGTACCGACCATGCACGAGCGTGGCGTCAAGGATGTGCGTGAGCAGGATTTTTTCGCCCTCGATGGCCAGTACGATACCATCCTCATGCTGATGAACGGCATCGGCATCGTGGGAACACTCTCGCGCATGCCCGCCTTCTTCATGCAAGTGGAGCGGCTGCTCGCCCCTGGTGGACAGTTACTGTGTGACTCGAGCGACATTTGCTACATCTTTGAGGACGAGGACGGCTTTATCGATCTCACGGGGATTGATGGCTACTATGGCGAGGTGACCTACCAGATGCAGTACAAGGGCGTTAAGGGCGAGCCTTTCCCTTGGCTGTTTATCGATATGGAAACATTGACTGAGCAGGCCCGGCGCCACGGTTTTAAGGTAGAACTTATTGCCCGTGGTCCCCACTATGATTATCTGGTCCGTGTTATTAGGCTTTAGGTTTTAGGTCTTAAAACTGAGAACCAACAGCCCAATCATGGCACGGTTTTTGCACAAATACTATTGTTAAACGTTCAAAAATCATTAAAATATTGCTTAAATGATGCAATATCGGCAATGATTAGCTCATTATAATAAAAAATATTGTACTTTTGTAGTTCATTTTGACTATTAAAACGAGTAAGCACCCATGAAGTCAGACAGTGTAGTAATCATTCCTACTTATAACGAGAAGGAGAATATCAGAGCCATCATCAACGCCGTGCTCGACTTGACCGAGCACCAGTTTGATGTGCTCATTGTCGATGACAATTCTCCTGACGGCACAGGCGCCATCGTGGACTCGATGATTGCCGAACGACCCGACCGCATCAACATCCTCAAGCGACCGGGCAAGCAGGGATTGGGTACTGCCTACATCGCTGGCTTCAAGTGGGCGCTTGACCACGGCTACGAGTACATCATTGAGATGGATGCCGACTTCTCTCATCCTGTTAACAAACTGCCCGAGTTGCAGGCAACCTGTGCCACTGGTGGCGCTCACGTCTCGGTAGGCTCCAGATACATTACTGGCGTGAATGTCGTCAACTGGCCGATGGGTAGGATGCTCATGAGCTACTTCGCATCGGCCTATGTACGCTTAGTCACGGGGATGAAGGTAAGGGACGCAACGGCAGGCTATGTGTGCTACCGTCGCGAGGTGCTGCAGTCCATCAACCTGGACGGCATCGAGTTCAAGGGCTATGCGTTCCAGATTGAAATGAAGTTCACAGCCTACCGCATGGGCTTCATTATCAAGGAGGTACCCATTGTTTTCATCAACCGCGTGCTGGGCACCAGCAAGATGAACAGTAGCATCTTCTTTGAGGCGTTGTGGGGCGTTATCAAGTTGCGCTTGGATTCCATTTTCAACAAGCAGCGCTTTGCCCGCAAGCCCTTGCCCAAGCAGATTACAGCATGATATGACCATAACCCGACTGCTTTGATTCTTAGCAAAACTGAAATCAAAGCAGTTGTTTTTTGGCATGGTTTTTGTATCGTTGCCGGCTGTTAGCAACCCATAGAAATGGATTATTGTAGAAAATGAAACGTAAACACAATACTGGATTGACTGGTGAGCAAGTGATTGCGAGCCGTCAACGTTACGGCGACAATGTGCTCACGCCCCCTGCTCCCGTACCACTATGGAAGCAGTTCCTCAAGAAATTTGATGATCCGCTTATCAAAATTTTGCTGGTTGCGTTAGCCTTGTCGATAGGAATGTCGATATATGAGTACTTCTGGCTCCATATGGGCATGAGCATATTCTTTGAACCCCTGGGCATCCTCATAGCCGTGGTGCTTGCCACGCTGGTAGGGTTCCTGGTCGAAGTCAATGCCAACAAAAAATTCCGCCTGCTTAATCAGACCGACGATCACGTCAAGGTCAAGGTCATGCGTGATGGCCACATCACCCAAGTGCCGCGGTGTGACATCGTGGTGGGGGATATCGTCATCCTTGAAACCGGAGAAAGAATCCCTGCCGATGGCACCGTTATCGACAGTTACAACCTTACCGTCAACGAAAGCTCGTTCACAGGCGAGCCGTCGGCATGGAAAAGCCATGACGCGTCACTTGAAAATCACGAGGCAGCCTATCCCGTTAACGTCCTGTTGCGCGCCAGCACCGTCATCGAGGGCAGCGCCACCATGCGGGTGGACCGCGTGGGCGACAAGACGGAGTACGGCAAGGTGTATCGTGATGCTCAGATTGACAATAACATTAAGACCCCTCTTACTCAGCAACTTGACCGTCTCGGTCGCACCATCGCCCGTGGCAGCTATGTCATGGCGGGATTGCTGGTGCTGGGTCGCATTATTGAGTATATAGTGGGCGGTAGCGAGGGTTTTGTCGCCGATGCACAGTATTTTATTGAGACGGTGATGCTTGCCGTCACACTGATTGTGGTCTCGGTACCCGAGGGTCTGCCTATGAGTGTCACATTGTCGCTGGCGTTGAGTATGCGCAAGATGCTGAAGCACAACAACCTGGTGCGCCGTATGCACGCTTGTGAGACCATGGGCGCCGCTACGGTCATCTGTACCGACAAGACGGGCACGCTCACCCAAAACAAAATGCAGATATACCAGGCCCATTTCTACGGCCTGCCCGATGGCGATAAACTCACCGACGACGCTGCCAGCGAGCTTGTCAAGCAGAGTATAGCCTGCAACACGACCGCATTCCTTGACGACAGTGATTCCGCTAATGTGGTCGCACTTGGTAATCCCACCGAGGGCGCTTTGCTGTTGTGGCTGCACGGTGAAGGAGTGGACTACATGGCGCAGCGCGACGGCAATGAGATTCTTGCCCAGTTGCCCTTCTCGACCATGACCAAATTCATGGCCACGGTGATTGCCACAGCCGATGGAAAACGCCTGTTGCTGGTCAAGGGTGCCCCTGAGATTGTGATGCGCTTGTGTGACAGGACTGTGGGGGATGTGTCTTTCCAGCAGGTCACCGATGAGCTCACAAATTATCAGACCAAGGCCATGCGCACACTCGCGTTTGCCTATTGTGAACTGCCTGATGGCGCCAATCCCGAAAAGTTGCTCAAGAGTCTTAAGGCCGGAAACGCGCCGATGCTCACATTCATGGGCATTGTTGCCATCAGCGATCCCGTGCGCCCCGATGTGCCAGCCGCAATCCAGGATTGCCGCAATGCGGGCGTGAAGGTGAAAATCGTCACGGGCGACACAGGCGCCACGGCACGTGAGATTGGCCGTCAAGTGGGACTGTGGACCCAAGATGACGATAACGATAAAAATGCGATCATCAACGGACCGGATTTTGCCGCGCTCACCGATGATGAGGCCGCCCAACGGGCCGCCCAGATCAAGATTATGGCACGCGCACGTCCCGATGACAAGGCAAGACTCGTACGCCTGTTGCAACAGCAGGGCGAGGTGGTGGCTGTTACGGGCGACGGTACCAACGACGCACCGGCCCTTAATGCCGCCCAGGTGGGCCTCTCGATGGGAGATGGAACCGCTGTGGCCAAGGAGGCCAGCGACATCACTATCCTTGACAATTCGTTTGCCAGCATCAACAAGGCCGTCCTGTGGGGACGCTCGCTCTATAGCAACATCCAGCGCTTTATCATTTTCCAACTGGCAGTCAATGTGTGTGCCTGTCTTGTGGTCGCCATCTGTTCGTTCTTCAGCAAGCAGCCGGCGCTCACCGTTACCCAGATGCTGTGGGTCAACCTCATCATGGACACTTTTGCCGCTTTGGCCTTGGCATCACTGCCCCCCAACAGTGTCCTCATGAAGCAGCGTCCACGCGACTCCCAGGCCAGCATCATCACATCATCCATGATGAAGTTTATCATGATAAGCGGAACCGTATTTGCCGTCCTGATGATCGGTCTGTATTACTACTTTGTGCGTGAAGCCAATGGCGGCCGTGTGCTTATGCGTGGCATCAATCCCAACATCAATCCGCATGAGATGGGTATCTTCTTCAGCGTATTTGTTTTCCTTCAGTTCTGGAACATGCTGAATGCGAGGGCTTTTGCTACCGGAAAGTCGGCATTCAACAATATGGAAGACAGTAAGGTCTTCTGGTCGGTGGCTGCCGTCATCTTTGTGGGTCAGATCGTGCTTGTGCAGTTCTTCTCTCCCTTATTTAACAGCGCGCCGCTTGATTTCAATACCTGGTTGTGGATTATTTTGGGCACATTCCCTGTGTTCGTGATAGGTCATATTGTGAACCGTGTTAAAAATATTTGAAAAATCATTTGTTGAATCCATATATTTGCTATACTTTTGCGCATCAACAATATAAGATATGTATAATCAATAAATTAATGAGCACTATGAAGAAAACGTTACTCTCTGCTTTTACTCTGTTCATGGCATGCATGAGTGTTGCTAATGCCGACACGATTGGGATCTCATCCGTGAACATCGAACAGCCCGCGAGCGACACGCTGTTATTTGCTCTGCCCGTAAATGTGAATGTTTATCAGGATATTCAGAACTATCCTGACGCAGACCCCGGACGACGGATGATGAAGTTCCAACCAGAGTACCTCGTGACAGCAACCGACTTTACTAAAGGTGACACTAACGTGGGAACGGCTTGCCTCCCCGCTAATGCCAAGGTGATTGGCCTTGCACTGGATGGTTATGATGTGGCCAGTGATCAGACTCCTCATGGCACGTTCCTTGAGGTTACCGCTTGGTGCCGCAACATCCCTGCCAGCCAGCTGGAGATGAGTGGTATTGACCTGTTTGACGGCTATAGCACAAATCCCCCCATGGGTGACTTGTTCACCGATACCGTGACCTATCGCGGCTATCGCAATCATCCCGGTTACATCTGCACCTTTGATCCTGAGGCTAATGCCGAGAATCCTGGCACCATCGTTGATATCCCCTTCAACAATCCCGACGTTGACGGTATCCACACTCCGTTCTGGTACAAGGGCGAGAACATCTACCTCACCCTGTGGATGTGCAACTGGGAGGATATTCACATGAAGTACCGCTACATGGCATTTGACGAGGCCGAGGCCGAGTGCGCCAGCCTGATGCGTTCGGGTAGCTATTGCTTCAACAACGATACCTACGAGGTGCTTGACGAGTACTTTGGCGTCGCGCTGATGTATGAACTCCCCGTTCATCGTCTGCCCGCTTTCCGCACTCCTTACTTCACCAACGATATCCGCATCACTATCAACAACGATGCCGAAATCGTTCTGAAGGATGCCAATGGCAATGTGGTTGCTCCCGCCGAGGACGGCAACTATTACAGCCTTGACCACACCCAGACCTATGAGCTGATTGTTGATGGCACTGTAAGCCGCGACATCACGTTTGATGGCATCACCCAGGATGTGGACGTCCGTATTGACAAGGACATCAGTGCCGTCAATGAGATTGGCGCTACCAAGTCTGTTGCTAATGTAACTTACTACAACCTGGCTGGTCAGCAGAGCGCACAGCCCGTCGAAGGTGTGAACATCGTTGTCACCACCTACACCGACGGCACCCGCACCACCGCCAAGGTCATCAAGTAAAAATGAATTAGCTGTAAGCTTCTACATCGTCTGACTTATCAAGGAACCGCCACCTGTATCACGGGTTTGGCGGTTTCTTGTTTTAATGGAATTCCTCGTGATGATTACGGATAGAATCAGGTGATGATAGTAGAATCACAAAAAATGATTACCTTTGTGTCTGAAAGAAAACCTAAATTATGAGAAGAATATGATAGAAAAACTACAATTCATGTCCTGGAGAACAGTCGCTGTGGTGGCATTGTTCGCCTCGGCTCTTGTGGGTGTGGTAGCGATGGCCGCTCCAGTTCCGCAGGTTCAGAGCGGAGCGGTGCAGACCTCGACGGTGACAGGACAGGTGCTTGACGAGAACGGCGACCCCTTGATTGGGGCGACTGTGAACGTCAAGGGCACCAATGTGGCTACGGCCACCGATTTTGATGGGCGCTTCAGCATCAGTGCGCCCCAGGGTTCAACCCTTGCGGTGAGTTATCTGGGATACTTCGCCCGTAATGTGCGGGTGGAGGGTTCTAATCTGACCATCACGATGGAGCCGTCAGGCGTTGGTGAACTCGGCGAGGTCGTTGTAACCGCATTAGGCATCAAGAAGGAAGCCAAATCGCTGTCCTATAACGTGCAGCAGGTGGGCGGCGACGCGCTGATGCAGGTACAGGATGCCAACTTTGTCAACTCGCTTGCGGGCAAGGTGGCTGGTGTGACCATCAATGCCAGCGCAACGGGTGCCGGTGGCAGCAGCCGCGTGGTGATGCGCGGTGCCAAGTCCATCAACGGCAACAACAATGTGCTCTATGTCGTGGACGGCATTCCCATGCAGAACCTCTCGAGCGAGCAACCCGAGGGCATCTTTGCCGGAGCGGGACAGACGGGTGATGCCACCAGTAACATCAACCCCGACGATATCGAGAGCATCAGCGCCCTGACGGGTCCCTCGGCAGCCGCCCTGTATGGTGCCAATGCCGCCAACGGTGTTATCCTCATCACGACCAAACGTGGCCGCGCGGGTCGGGTAGATGTGACTTACAATGGCAGTTTCCAGTTCTCAAGGCCCTTTGTGCTGCCCCGTTTCCAGAACCAGTACGGTCCCAGCGAGACGGGCAGTTACTTCAGTTGGGGTGAGAAACTGGCAACGCCCAGCGACTATCGCCCTGCCGACTTTTTCCAGACAGGAGCGCATATTGCCAACTCGGTGAGCCTGAGCACGGGTACCGACAAGAACCAGACCTACTTGTCGCTCGGCGCCACCAATGCACAGGGCATCATCCACAGCAACAACTACGACCGCTACAACGTGAGTGTGCGCAATACCACCAACTTCCTGAATGACCGCATGACGCTCGACTTGAGTTATATGCTCACTGCAGTCAAGGAGCAGAACATGATCAGTCAGGGTCAGTACCACAATCCGCTGGTGCCCGTCTATCTGTTCCCCGCTGGTGATGACTTTTCCAAGTTGGGCTATTTTGAGCGCTACGACACGGGCCGAAACTTCCCCGTCCAGTACTGGCCATACAACTACGACATCTCGATGGAGAACCCTTATTGGGAGACCGAACGCGAGCGTTTCATCAATCACAAGGAGCGCCACCAGGCGACCGTATCGCTCAACTGGCGCATCACCCCGTGGCTCGATATCACGGGCCGCGTGAAGTATGACAAGAGCAGCGACAAGTATGAGGAGAAATTCTTTGCCTCGACCAACACACTCTATGCCTCCAAATATGGCCACTACGGCTTGCGCAACGTGAGCAATCGCCAATTGTTTGCCGAGGCCTTCGCCAAGTTCAACAAATACTTTTACATTGCTGATAGTCACTTGAGTTTGAGCGGTGTGCTGGGTACGAGTTTTGACCAACGCGACAACAGCATCGAGGGCTTCAGTGGACACTTGAAGGGCACCGCCAACAAGTTCACACTGGCTAATGTCGAGACCACCAACTCGACATTCAAGCCTGTGCAGAGCGGTTACCGCACCCAGTTGCAGAGCGTGTATGCCACCGCCCAGTTGGGTGGTGCTGATATGGTCTATATTGATCTTACTGCCCGCAATGACTGGTCGAGCAAACTCGAAAAGAGTTACTTCTACTGGTCGGCTGGTCTTTCTTGTATATGGACCGAAGCGCTGCGTCAGATTGGTGTAAATCTTGATTGGCTCAATTTCTTCAAGACCCGCATAGGCTACTCCCAGGTGGGTAACGAGCCCAATGAGCCGTTCCTCACGCACGAGACCTATGCCATCAACCCCTCGACGGGCCTTGCTGAGACCTCGACGCGGATGCTCACCGATCTCAAGCCCGAGCGCACCAGCTCGCATGAGGTAGGTATCGACCTGTATATGTTCCGCAGCCGTCTGAAAGTGAATATGACTCTATATAAATCCATCACGCGCAACCAGTTCTTCTATCCCACGCTGCCCGCTTCGTCGGGTTATACCAGTGCGGTGGTCAATGGTGGACGGGTGGACAACAAAGGTGTGGAACTAACAGCCCGTTACACGCAGCCGATTGGTGCCCTCACGTGGGAGACCTTCTTGACCTGGACGCTCAACCGTAACAAGATCAAGGAACTGCTCAAGAACTGGCGCAACCCCATCGATGGCGAGATTTATAACTTGGACGAACTTTACATGGGCGGCACCTCGGGTTACCAGATTCGTCTGACTGAGGGCGGCACGTTGAGTGATGTGTATGTCTCGACGCTCAAGACCGATGAGCATGGCGCCATCTACGTCAATCCCGAGCGCCAGACCGTTGAGGCCAACCCCAACAATAATGCCTATTACATCTATGCTGGCCAAGCCGCTCCCAAGTACAACCTGTCGTGGGGCAACTCGATCAATTTCAAGGGTGTGACCCTGTCTGTCCTGTTGGCCTACCGCAATGGTGGCATTGTCGTGAGCGAGACCCAGGCTATCCTCGACTATTACGGTGCCAGTGAGGCCACCCAGGATGCCCGCAACGACGGCGGTGTGGTCATCAATGGCAAGAAAATCAATGCCCAGGGTTATTATCAGACCGTGGGCAACCCTAACGGCACGGTCGATTCTCGCTATGTCTATAGCGCTACCAATCTCAGGCTTGCCGAGTTGAGCATCGGCTATGACGTGCCCGTCAACCGATGGGTCAAGTGGATTAAGGGCATGAATGTCTCCTTTGTTGCCCACAACTTGTGTATGCTTTACAACAAGGCTCCCTACGACCCCGAGGCGACCTCCAACACGGGCACCTACTATCAGGGCATCGACTATTTCATGCAGCCCAGTCTGCGGTCGATGGGATTTAACGTGAAACTCAAATTCTGACATGGCTATGAAGATAAGAATATGGATATATTTGGGTATGGTGTTGGTGATGGCTACCGCCTGTACCAAATCGTTTGATGATATCAACACTAATCAGCATGAGCTCACCGACGAGGAACTGGCCAACGATTACCAGAACGTGGGCGCTTTCTTCTCCCAGATGGTCAACCGCGTCGTCCTCTTTGACGACGGTTCGGGCAACTGCCTGTCGTCGGACTATCAGGTGGCGCAGGGCCTGAGTGCCGACGCCTTTTCGGGTTATTT
The DNA here is from genome assembly GCA_900318335.1 of uncultured Prevotellaceae bacterium. Lineage (GTDB taxonomy): Bacteria > Bacteroidota > Bacteroidia > Bacteroidales > Muribaculaceae > Sodaliphilus. The sequence continues at coordinate 11,848 of ONKF01000008.1, read as the reverse complement.
GGCTCTCACGGGCACATGGCGCAATGGTGTGCACAACGGCTCCTATAGTTTTGTGAGCGGCTGGTATGACCAGATGTTCACCCGCGCCTTCAGTGAGGTAATGCCAGCCTGGCAGCGCGTTACCCGAGTTGCTGGTGAGATGGGACAGCCTGCCGTTGCGGCCATGGCAACCATCGTCAAGGTCGAGGCGCTCCACCGCGTGACCGACATGTATGGCCCCATCCCTTACATCCACTTTGGCAGCGGCACGTTAGGCACGACTTATGACCGCCAGCAGGATGTGTATAAGCGCTTCTTTGCCGAACTGGACAGTGCCATCGACGTGCTCACGCCGCTGGCCGAGTCGGGTGGCAAGCTCTTGCCTGATTACGACAACGTCTATGAGGGCGATGTGGCCCGCTGGGTGAAGTTTGCCAACACCCTGCGCCTGCGCCTGGCCCTGCGTGTGGTCTATGCCGACCCCGCCCTGGCTCAACGCGAGGCCGAGAAATCGGCAACTTGTCCTCTGGGCTTCATCGAGACCGCTGCCCAGCGAGCCCAGTTGCTGCATGGGCGCCTGACTTACTTCCACCCGAACTATGACATCGCCTATAACTTCAATGCTGGCGAGGTGCGCATGGGTGCCACGATGGACTGCTACATGAATGGCTACAGCGATCCGCGTCTGGCTGCCTATTTTGTTCCGGCCAGCAGCGACAATAAATACCACGGTGTGCGCTTGGGTGTACACAACATGAATCCCACGCGCTATGCGGGCATATATGTATCCAACCTGAATATTGACCGTGCCTCTACTCCCATCGTGTGGATGACGGCCGCCGAGAGCTTCTTCCTGCGCGCCGAGGCCGCCCTGCGCGGCTGGAATATGGGCGGATCGGCCAAGTCCTTCTATGAAGCGGGAATCCGTGCCTCGTTTAGCGAGAATAATGTGAGCGGCGAGGATAACTACATCATGAACTCGACCTCGAAACCCACCCGATATGTGGACCGCACTAATGGTGGCAATGCCGCCTCAGCACCCAGTACCATCACCATCGCATGGGACGACGAAGCCGACTTCGAGACCAATCTGGAGCGCATCATCACCCAGAAGTGGATTGCCATGTATCCCGATGGCTGCGAGGGCTGGGCGGAGTTCCGCCGTACGGGTTATCCGCGGCTGCTGCCTGTGGTTAACAACGATAGCCAGGGATTCATCGACACCGAGATGCAGGTGCGCCGCTGCCCCTTCCCGGTGCAGGAGCACAATACCAACGAGGCCGCGGTGCAGTCTGCCATCAATCTGTTGAACAGCGAGGCCCTGGGCGGCGGCTGGGACAATGGCGGCACCCGCCTGTGGTGGGACCGTAGGGAGTTATGAAGTTAGGAGTTAGAAATTAGAAGTTTTGAAGTTTACAGTTATGAAATGGACTAAATATATCACTATCATGGTATTGCTGGCGCTGGCTGCCTGTGACACAGAGCCCGAGGCACTTGACCTGCAGCCGCTCAGGGAGTATAGCGACGAGTATTATCAGGCATTGCGTGACTACAAGGCGAGCGAGCATGAGATATGCTACGTCTATTATGCCGACTGGGCGCCCATCGAGGGAGCCAGCGGTTACAAGGACCCCGCCTCGTGGGGTGAGCGCATCATCGGTTTGCCCGACAGTATTGACATCGTCAACCTGTGGATGGGCATTCCCACGCCCGAGACCCACCCAATCGCCTATCAGGACATGATAGAGACGCGTGACAAGAAGGGCACCCGATTTGTCTTCCATGCAGACGCGTCCAATTATAACCACCGTTTCAACCTTAATGGCCGGGTCTATGACCTGCAGAGTGACCGCAGCGAGGAGGCCATCCGTGCCTATGCCCGTTGGGTGTGCGACACGGTCATCGAGACAGGCCTTGATGGTGCCGACTTTGACTATGAGGGCTGGAACAGCCAGCACCTGTTCTGGGCCATCGAGGAGTGTGACAAGATCTTTGGCCCTAATGGTCCTTATCCCGGTAAACTGGTCATTGTGGATTACTTCTCGGTATCACCCCCGACTGCGTGTGACCCCTATGTGGATTACTTCGTCAAGCAGGCCTATAGCCAGCAGGGCGCAGGGGTAGGGGCTATGGGTCATCCCGACGAGAAGACGGTCTATTGCGAGTCCTTTGGCCAGAAGCCCACTGGAGGTGAAATCTTCAACTATGCCGCTTGGGAGCCCGCAACAGGTCACAAGGGCGGCTGTGGGGCTTACTATGTAGAGCGCAACTATTACAACACGAGCGATGGCATCCCCTATGGAGCCATCCGCCGTGCCATACAGATTATGAACCCGGCGAGGTAGTGTTGGGTGAATTTGAGAATATGTGTATGGGTGTATTTGTGTATATGTGTATATGTGTATATGAGTATGGGTGTATTTGTGTATGTGAGTGTATAAGTTTATTAATCAGATGACAATGAAAAGTTATTATATAGTGTTATTGCTGGCGGTCGGTGTGTTGCTGGCGGCCTGTGACAGCGAGGGCGACAAGTTTGATTACGGGAAAGTGGGACTGCTCATCTCGGGAACCGAGCAGGTGCCGGTGCAGCGTTTCACTGTCGATGAATTGCCTGCCACCCATGCTGTGACTGTCAAGGCTACGCGCCGTTGTGCCAAGCCTGTTACCGTGAGCCTGGCCATCGACACCTCACTGGTGCGCGCTTATAACGCCAAGCACGGCACGGCCTATTATCCCGTGCCCATCTCAAGCGTCGCTATCGAGGACAGCGAGGTGACGATTCAGCAGGGCGAGGCCCTGTCCACAGCGGCCCAGGTCAAGGTCATCAGCACCGATGACTTTATCGAGGGTGCCACCTATGTCATCCCTGTGACCATGAAGCAAGTCAGTGGTGACGGTGGGGAAATCATCGAGAGTTCCCGCACGATATTCCTCCAGATTTCGCGCATCATCTCGTTCTATTCGCTCGAGAACAACCAGTACGCGTCCTCCAACTATATCTTCCCCGACGACAAGATGGTCAACCTCTCGAACTACACTATCGAGTTCAAGGTCTATTCCTATAAGTTCGGCAATGTGGGCGACATCAAGCGTGTCCTCGCCATCGAGGGCAAGAACGAGGAGGAAGCCAATATGTTCCGCTTTGGTGAGAACGGTTCGGCTGGCGGTGACATCCTGCAATGGGTATTGCCTGGCGGCAGGTGTTTCTCAAATACCCACTTCAAGACCAATCGATGGTATCTCATCTCTTGCACCTACGACGGCTCTACCTTTAAGATGTATGTCGATGGCGTTGAGGATGCCCAGGCCAGCGGCTCGGGCAAGGTGACTCCTTTCCAGCGATTTGAGTTGGGCATGTCGTGGGGCAATTACCGCTCGAGCCAGTTCTTCTCGGGCCGATTGTGTGAGGTGCGTGTGTGGAACCGTGCCCTCACGGCCAGCGAGATTTCCACTGGCTTTGCCGGAGTGAACGCCCATAGCGAGGGACTGGTGGCCTACTGGAAGATGAACGAGGGCGAGGGCCACATCTTCCATGATGCCACGGGCCACGGCTATGATATGGACTGGACCGATACATGGCGCGATGACAAGGAGAACGGTGTCCTCGTCCCCCATGACTACAGCCAGTACATCAAGTGGATCAAGGACGACAACAACAAGGTAGCCCAGTAAAAATGGGTCCTCACCAAAGTTGGCGAGATTGACAAGATTTACTGGCCATGAATGGACAATTGTTCGTTCATGGCCAGTTTGCTGAGAAAAATAGTGATGAGTGAAAATGGTGAACTGAAAACTTTTCACTACCTTTGCAAGTTAAATGTATCAATATGCAGATATATAAGTTCAATAGCATACTGAAGCCCGTACTGTGGGGCGGTGATAAATTGGTGGCTTTCAAGCAACTGCCACCTTGCTCTGAGCCCATCGGAGAGAGTTGGGAATTGTCCGCTATGCCAGGACGCGAGTCAATCGTGGCTGATGGCGATGACAGGGGATTGACACTCACCCAATTGGTTCAGCGCTATGGCGCTGACCTGGTGGGTGAAGATGTCTATCGCCGCTATGGCGACCAGTTCCCCTTGCTGATTAAGTTTATTGACGCTAAACGTGACCTTTCCATTCAGGTGCACCCCGATGACGAAATGGCGCGCCGCCGTCATGGTTGTTCGGGCAAAAACGAGATGTGGTATATTCTTGAGGCCGATAGCGGGGCAATTATCCACACGGGTTTCAACCGCACGATTTCGCTTGAGGAATTTGACCGCCGGTTGGCTGATGGAACGATTCTTGACGTGATAAATGCCACCGAATCCCAACCTGGCGATACTTTCTTTATCCCAGCTGGCCAGATTCATACCATCGGCGCTGGTAACCTGCTTGTAGAGATTCAGCAATCCAGCGACATCACCTATCGCGTGTGGGACTACAACCGCCGTGACGCCAATGGCAATCTGCGGCAACTGCACATGCAAGAGGCACGCGAGGCCCTCGATTTCAATGCCCGCAATGACCAAGTGCTTGATAAGCCTTGCGTGGGTGAGGGTATGACCCAGTTGGTGGCTTGCCCGTATTTTGAAGTGCGACATCTGGAGTTTGAACACGGTTACACGATTGAGCAAATGTCCTCTCACTCCTTTATGGCTGTCGTATGCGTCATGGGAGAGGTAAGTCTCATGGCCGAGGGCATGCCTACGGCCGTATTGTGCCAAGGCGAAACAGCCCTTGTCCCTGCCATTGCCGATAGGGTCGAGATGAAGGGATCCGCTCACTTGCTCCTTGCCACTGTGCCTACCGAAAATCAAAATCATTAAAAGAAATATGAACAAGAAAATCAAATGGATTATTGGCGCTATCGCCGCCGCAGTGATTATCCTTGTGGCTTGTGCCGCTCCCTATCTGTTTACTGGTGCTCCCACCGAGGGGCTCATCAAGATGCGTAAGGGCAGCACAATCGAGTCGATCAGTGATAGCATTCAGGCAAATGTTGAGGTGAACTACGGTAAGCGTGTGGCAACTATGCTTTCACTCATGGGTGCCAATGTCGAGAAACGTGAAGGCGCTTTCCGGATCACTCCGGGCATGTCTCCGTTCACTGCTGCCCGCTATATCAAGAACGGCGCGCAGAGTGGCGTGCGCTTTACCTTCAACAATGTGCGCACCCTTGACGAGTGGACCCAGCGATGGGGCGAGACCTTCATGGATGGTCCCGATGCTATGCGCAAGGTGCTGAAGGATAGTGCTATATGCGCCAAGTATGGCAAGACCCCGCAGACCATTGCCTGTCTGCTGATGCCTGACACCTATGAGTTCTACTGGAACATCTCGCCCGAGAAGATGCTCGACCGCATGATGGAATACTACAATGACTTCTGGACCAGCGAACGCAAGGCTAAGGCCGAGCGCCTGGGGCTCACTCCCGACGAGGTGGCCACGGTCGCATCGATTGTCGAGGAAGAAACCGTCAAAGCCGATGAGCGCGGCAAGGTGGCACGCCTCTACCTCAACCGCTATCAGCAGGGCATGCGCCTGCAGGCCGACCCGACGGTGAAGTTTGCCATCGGTGACTTCACGATTAAGCGCATCACCGTGCCCATGACCCAGATTAACTCGCCTTACAACACCTATCGTGTCAACGGCTTGCCTCCCGGTCCCATCCGTCTGCCCGAGAAATCGACCATCGATGCTGTGCTCAATGCACCGCAGCACGACTATCTCTACATGTGTGCGCGTTCCGATTTCAGTGGCTATCACGACTTCACACGTGACTATGCCTCCCACCTCGACAACGCCCACCGCTACCAGGCCGCTCTCAATTCCCGCGGCATCAAGTAACTCATAACCAAGTCAATGAGGCGTATGGTGATTTACCCTCATATAAAACATGAAATTGAAATGGAAAACGAAGAAAAAATTGTTGTGCTCGAGAAGTACCCCAACGCTGTTGACGCCAATATCGTCAAGGGCGCGCTGGAAGCCAGCGGCATACCCGCTGGTGTGATTGTTGACAGCACCGCCAACGCCATCTGGATGGCTCCAGTCAGGGTCGTGGTATTTGAGCGCGATCTGGAACTGGCCAGGAAGGTGATTAGCGAGACCGATGAGGACTTCGGTGGAACAACTGAGGAGTGAAAATACTAAACAGGGCAATTTCTCGTTATAACTATTAGAGAATATAGACTATAACGACATGACAACCTATTTGCGTCAATTCATATTGATGGCCGCATTGTGTGTGGCCATTCAACTCATGGCCGATGATGGCCCCAAGACCACGGCCTATAACTTCCTGAATGTGCCCTCTTCGAGCCACGTCTATGGCTTGGGTGGCCACAACCTGACAATCATTGATGATGACATCCATCTCATTGAGCAGAATCCTGCTCTGTTAGGCCCTGAATATGATCATCAGGTAGGCATCAACTACATGCGCTACATCGGTGATACCAATTTTGCGGGTCTGCGTTATGGCCAGGGGGTAAGCGAGCATGGTGCCTTTGCAGTGGGTATTCAGTATTTTGGCTATGGTAAAATCCAGGGTGCCGCTATCGATGGTACCTTGACAGGTACCTTCAATGCCAGCGACATGGCCATCAGTGTCACCTATAGCCACGACATCAGCGAGAAATTCCGTGGCGGTATCACGCTCAAGTACCTCTATTCCAAGTATGAGTCTTATACCGCAGGCGCTGTAGCCGCCGACTTGGGTGTCAACTACTATGATGCCGAGCACGAGTTCTCGGCTTCGTTGGTTGCCAAGAACCTGGGTGGTCAGGTCAAGAAATTCAACGAGTACAAGGACAATCTGCCCTGGGACATCCAGGTGGGTTTCAGCAAGATGTTGGGCCGCGCCCCCTTGCGCCTGCATGTCACCGCCTATGAACTCGCCCGCTGGAGTTCACCCTATTATAAGATTGCCGATGTCAACAACCCCAACAGCGACCTCGTCAAGAAGGAATCCTTCGGTAGCAACCTGTTGCGTCACCTGGTGTTTGGCGTTGATGTCCTGCCCTCCGACAATATCTATCTGGGCATCGGTTACAACTACCGCACCCGCACCGATATGGCCACCTATAAGCGTGACTTCATGTCGGGACTCTCGATTGGCGGTGGCTTGAAGGTGCGTGCCTTCGGCATCGGGGCGGCGTTTGCTCGTCCCCACACTGGCGCATCCACTTTCATGTTCAATCTCACCACCTCGATAGGCGAACTCTTGAAATAGAATCACAATAACTGCCACTCCGCGTGGCTCAATTATCGCCGGCAGCCCTCAAATCCATAGTGTTATGAAAACAATAAACATGAAAAAGATAGGGGTTTTCTTCAGCATTGCCCTTTCTATCATGGTTGTTATCGGCCTGATTCTGCATTTTGTCAGCGATAGCGACATCACAAGTTTTCTGATTACTGCCGGATCCATGTTCTCGCCTCTGGTGGCAGTGCTCGTCACACGATGGTTGTTTAAGGAACCCTTGTTTGCCGGCTTGGGCATCAACATCAACTTCAACCGTTGGTGGGTGATAGGGTGGCTATTGATGCCGATACTGTCGCTTGCCATTCTGGGCATGTCTCTGCTCGTTCCGGGAGTGCACTTGTCCACCGAGGTGCTTGATGAGGTGATAAAAGATGCTCCCGTCAAGTTCGGTTTATGGGGATTTGTCGTGATAACGTTCCTGAGCGGCTTGATGGGCGGGGCTACTGTCAATGCGGTTTTGGCATTTGGCGAGGAAATCGCATGGCGAGGATTCCTAGTCAAGGAACTGGCTGGCAAGAAATTGATATGGGCAGCGGTCTTCATCGGTGTGTTATGGGGTGCATGGCATTTCCCGTTGATTCTCAACGGCCACAACTATCCTGATCACCCCGTCATCGGTGTGTTCATGATGATTCTGATGTGTGTGTGCCTGTCGCCGATATTTGTTTATTTCAGGGTCAAGAGTGGTACTCTTCTTGTCCCTGCGATCATTCACGGCACCTTTAATGCAGTGGTTCCGATGACCAATATGCTCGTCTCTCCAGCCCATGACTTGCTGATTGGGTGCGCAGGGCTGGCAGGTATCATTGTCTTGCTGCTGTTGGATGCAGCCATCTTCATTTATGACCGATATATTTCCAGGGAGAATCTGTTGTTGAAACCCTTGGAGCCCTGATGTCGTGAACATCGTTTTTTTATTGATTTATTCACTCGTCGTTGATAATGAAAAAGTTATATGTTCTCTCATTGTTGCTGGCGTTGGCCACCGTTGCTCATGCTCAGCGCGTTCAGGTCGTTGATGTCGACGGATTGCCCATCGCTGCAGTGTGTGTGACCAACGAGAAAGGTGCTCTGGTGGGCACTACCAACCACGAGGGTTGGCTAGAGAACACTAAGGGGCAAAATCACCTCTATTTCTCTCATGTGGCTTTCAAGGCGATGGATGTCAACATGGACACGATACCCAGCCGCTGTGTGGTGATGCAGGATGCCAATTTCCAGTTGTCCGAACTCGAGGTGAAGCCCAAGGATCTGCTATACGTGCAGACCTATTACCGTTGCATCTACGTCTGTGACGAGGGTCCCATCTACTTCCGTTCTGGTGTCGTGGACAATACCTATGAATTCGCCAATAAGAAAGTGTCGGCCAAGACCCGTAGTGTCTCCCGTGGCAAGAACGGTTTTTACCGCTTTATCATCAGCACCCTGGTGGGCCGCTACATCGACCAATGGGCGAGAATCGACACTTTCCCCGATTACAAGAGGATTCAGAAACTTGCCGACAAAAATAAGGTGACACTGATCCATGAGCCGTCTGGACGTCGTGTGGTTAGGGATTCGGTCTCGGTGCTGGGCTATATCGACGAGGATCTGCAGGCTGGCCAGCGCACGACCAACTTTGACTTCTGGGGCTACCGTGACCATATCAAGGATGCTGAGGAAGAGGCCAAACTGCGCGCCAGTGGCAAAAAGAAGAAAGAAAAGAAGCCTAAATACACCGACGAAAACCGCGGATACTACGAGGTTTATAATGTCAACGAGAATGGACAATCGCGCATCGATGACCTGGTGATGAAGCAGGCTCTGGTGTCGGGTCACATGGAGGATTTGGATATGGACTACATTATCCTGTTCGAGACTTTTACGATAGGCCGCGACTATATTGATAAAAAGGAGTTTAAGCAGACCCGCAAGGAGAACGAGGTTGAAATGGACATCAACGAGTTGCGCCGTCTTGAGCAGAACCACCACATTCCTCCCCTTGCCCCGAACCTCAAGGCGGCAGTGGATCAGCTCTTCAAGAAGGAACTCAAGAAATAGAATGTGATTATTATGGACGTGATATCATCTTTTCTGAAAGAGAATTATGACCTGGTAACGCTGCTCGTTGGCTTGCTGGGTGTGATAATCGCAGTTATCGCTCTGGTGTATGAGTTGAAAAAGAAACGCTCTAATCGAGATCGAGAGTAATCTGTGCTCATGTGACGGGAAACGATGGCAAGTAATGCGGATTTCGTTCAATACATCGCCGACCAGTGCGCCGGTGCTGGTGAGATTATGGTCAAGAAAATGTTCGGTGACTATGGCATCTATTGCGATGGCAAGATTTTTGGACTCATCTGTGACGACTGTTTTTATCTAAAGCCCACCCAACAGGTGGAATCTGTACTGCGAACCGTCGATCTTCGGCCTCCCTATGACGGGGCAAAAGCGTATTTCTTTATCGAGGAGGTGGATGACCGTGATTACCTGTCATTGCTCGTGCGCGAGACCTGCAGGGCACTTCCAGAACCTAAGCCCAAAAAGAAAAGAAAGTGAGAAGACTCATTATCCTCTCATGTCTTCAATTCTTGAATAGTATGTGTTACTTGATACAGAATTTACTTTTTTTTAATCAAGTTCTGTTCTTTATAGTTGTCATTTGAAGAAAAGTGGCTATATTTGCAAGAAAAGCAAATTTTGTCACGCGAATCATTTTAACAACTTATCATTATGAAACTGGAAGATTTATACTTGATTAACAAAGAAGAATGGCTGGATGTTATCAAGGACAAGTGCAAGAAAAGAGCGAAAAATGATTTCCGGATTGGGTTGGTTTTCTTGATACTTTTCCTGATATTGGTGACAAGTGCAATATTTTTTGAGCTTTCTACACCTTATTCGGCACATGATAAAAAAGGTTTTATGACCATTATCCTCTTGACGCTATTATTATTGGCCCTTATGTCAGGCTGGCAGGTTCTAAAATCTCACAGCTTTTTTAAAACCATCGACGGTCTCGGCACTCCAGAACAGCTATTGAACAAGTTCAAAAAGTACGTTAAAGACACAAGTATCATCTCGACGATAGCACAACTGATATTTAGCGGGTGGTTTGCTTGTTTCGTATTTACCTCTGATTTGGATATTATAGTGAAAGTGATATTCTGGATCTTCATCTTAGCCTTCGCTACAGTGTATATTTACAGATTAATACGCGGTAAATATTTTGTAGGCTCCGATGATGAGGATATCACCCGTCGTCTGCAAGAACTCATCGGGGAAGAGTAACCTCATTCCCCGTCTTTTCAAGGCACACGCGCGGTTGAGCAACTTTTCCAAAATTATATAAGTCGGGGCGAGTACCAACGCCTCATGAACGATTAATCACCGAAATCTAGATGAAAATGAGTATTTCGCATTAATTTTTTCTACCTTTGCAATGCACAATGATACATAAACGAGATATCACTTAATTTGAATCCACAATTTAATATTTAATTTAATATTTAATGATTTACACAATGAAAACAATTAAGCTAATTTTTTTATTATTGTCGCTTGTTGCAGGACTGACATATCTTACATCATGTAAAGATGACGAACCCGAGAATCCTGATACTCACGAGTGGGTTGACCTGGGACTCCCAAGCGGCACGCTGTGGGCGACGTGCAACGTGGGGGCGAACGCTCCCGAGGGCTACGGCGACTACTTCGCCTGGGGTGAGACCAAACCCAAAGACAACTATGACTTGAACACTTACAAGTGGTATAACCACGACGATATGTATTATACGAAATACAATCAGAGTTACTCGTCGGGGTATTACGATGACTCGGGTAATTACGTTCCAGTAGTAACACCAGATCACAAGACGGAGTTGGACCCTGAGGACGATGCTGCATACATAAATTGGGGGCCGTCGTGGCGCATGCCGACCCATGAGCAGCAGCGGGAGTTGGTAGAACAGTGCGCCTGGAAATGGACGACCCGTAACGGCGTGTATGGCCAGCAAGGCACCGGCCCTAACGGCAACACCATCTTCTTGCCCGCCGCAGGCTGGGTCATAGATGAACGTTCGCTCCAATGCGTGGGCTCGTACGGCTGCTGTTGGTCACGTACGCTCTTCCCGATCGTCTCCGACATCGCTTACATCCAGTACTTCTTTTCGGGGGACATGTCCTGGTACAGCCCCTACGCCCGCGAGGTCGGTTGCAGTGTCCGTGCTGTGCGCGTCCCGCAGAATTAGAGTATCCCCGTCTTTTCAAGGCATAATCGGTTGAACAACTTTTCCAAAATTATAAAAGTCAGGACGAATAACGCTCATAAACACCTAATTAGAATCACCGAAATCTAAAAGAAAAGTGAAGTGTTTGGCACTAGATTTGCGAGATTCTCAATAAATTCCATTCAATTTTGCCACCAATTGAAGAAAAGTGTCTATATTTGCGAATTAAGAAAAATGTTTGATTATGCCAGAGATTAGCAGATTTTACGGTATTATCATCTACATGTATATAGATGACCACAATCCACCGCATTTTCATGTGTGGTATGAAAACTACAAAGCGATAATCACTATCCAGGACGGAATTGTTACTGGTTCTTTGCCTCGCAGGGCATTAAAACTTGTC
>ONKF01000031.1 GCA_900318335.1 uncultured Prevotellaceae bacterium | reverse complement strand
TTTACCTGTCTTTGAACGGAATCTTGACGTGGACTCGGGATTTCCTTTTCCTTGTCTCTGCACTGTCAATTTCCTCATTGCAAACATTTCAATGATCTCGGCTTCCCGTCTTTCCCGACCCCTACCGAAAAGGCGTCAAAAAAAACCGCTCACTCAATTCATGCATCTCGTGAGCCGAAAAGCGTTGCAAAATTACAGCCGCCGCAGCTACCCACCAAATATTTCAGGAAGAAAATTCTATATTTAACCTCAGTTAACAAAATACAGGTGGTATTTTATCGTTTAGCAATAAAAACACCACCTGTGAGATTGTTTATGGTCGGCTATCAGGCGTTGACCTGAACCTTGATGCCCGCATCGCGGAATCGCTGGGCGATTTTTTCCAGTTCTTCCTTGCCTACCTTCTCAAGATTCTCGGCCGGAGTCTTGCGGTCGACGCTATAGAGCATGACCTCACGGGGCTTGATCTGGAGATAGGCACTCAAGAGGGCATCCAGCTCCTCGTCGGTAGTGTTGTCGAAGTGCTTGCCTTCAAACTCACCACGAAGCATGATGGTCTGCACCACACACTGGCCGTTGAAGCGCTTGAGGTCGGCAATGACGCCCTCGGGGAGGCAGTTGGGTGAAACGGGGCGGTTGATGGCAATGAAAGTGTGAGGGATGGCACTGTCGAGCTTGAGGATATTATTGTCCACCTTGAGCAAGGCTTCAACCACTTGAGGCTTGCCTGCCATGGTCGAGTTGCTCAGGACCGACACCTTGGCATCGGGGAAATACTCGGTGCGCAGGCGAAGCACGTCCTCGACCACCTTCTTGAACTCGGGGTGCAGGGTGGGTTCGCCATTACCCGAGAAGGTGATGACATCCAGGGTCTGACCCGCTTGCTTCATCTCCTCAAGTTTGTGCCTAAGCTGTTTCTTGACCGCCTCACGTGTGGGCACACCGTCCTTGCCGGGTCCCTGGGCATTGAATCCAGCCTCGCAATACAGGCAGTCAAACGAACAAATCTTGCCATCGTTGGGCATGAGGTTGATACCAAGTGACATTCCTAACCTGCGGCTATGGATGGGACCGTATATCGTCGAATGGAAAAGTACTGTTTGCATAGTATGATAGTTTTAAGTGAAATTACTGAAGTGAATTGGATCTACACATTATTAATAATAAAAGGGAAGAATCAGATGAGGTTCATCTGTTGCAGGATATCGGTCACATCAATGTGTGAAAGCGTGCGGCGCTGCTGCAGGGCGTCGGCAAATGCATCCATCGCTTTTCTCACCTGGGAATTATTGAACAGGCGCATCATCTTGTTGAACGCCTCGTCAAAGATGGGTTCCACCTCGTCACGCTCCAGATGGCAATAATCGCGCCCGTCATCATAGGCAGCATTAAACAACTCGTCACGCAACTTGTCATCTACCTTGTCATTGTCAAGCACCATGCGCCTGCACAGGGCATTGGCAACCGCCAGCCCCACCGAGATGCGGTAATGCCCCAGGATATACTTCCACGCACCACGCGGCGACAACCGGGGGTTGCCGGCAAAGAAGAACTCGGGCGTGAACTGGATGCAACCAGGTCCCTCGGCATCGAGCGTGACCGCTGTGAACAGGTCATCGGCCTCAAGCACTGACAGGCCAAGCGCCATGCCCGCCACACCGTAGCTCTTGTCGAGCTCGTCACGATACTTCATTATTCTTTTTTCTGCCATATCATAAACTTATTTACGGCCAAAGTCGGCCGGAATCTCGCCCCACTCGCTTGTGTTCCACTTTAACAAGGGGTTGCGCCACGTGTGGGTTGCCAGCCATCGCTCGGCACGGCCAATGATTTCAAACAGGCGGGCGTTAGCATCGGTGCGCGCCAACTTAGTGCGGCATTGTTTAGCCCGTATCCATGACAGGGCGGTCCTGCTATCGCTATAGATGGCGGTGTGATCGTTCTCTTGCTTGGCAAACAGCGCCAAGGCATGGACGATAGCCAGAAACTCACCGATGTTGTTGGTCGCATCGGGAAACGGGCCCTGGTGGAACAATTCCACACCGGTGGGAACATCCACACCACGATACTCCATCAATCCAGGATTGCCCGCACACGCACCGTCAACAGCAATGCTGTCCCGAACGATGTCGGGGATGGCTTCGTAGTTGACAATCTCACGGGGTGCCCGAGCTATCGCCCTGAGGATATCCATCTCGCCAGGGTCGTTACGGAAGGCTTCGACAGCCTCTTGTTGAGTGGCAAATGCCTTATAGCGGGCACCAGGATACCCCTTGACCCGCAACTCACATTCGGCCCATGAGTCACAGATGCCAGGTTCAGTCCCCTGCCACACCACATACCACTTGCGCTTGTCGTTAGCCATATAATACCTCTCTGAAAGAACGACAAAGGTACATTATTTTTCTGAAAGCGGCAAATCCACACTTAGGAGGGAGGCAAGACGGCGGGCGGTTCGCTCGGTAGCGGCTGCGGTCTCGATATCGGTGGAATCAAATTGGAGCCTGCACTGGCTATAGAAGGGATAGCGGATGCTGAGTTCCTTTTCCACCAGGGGAAGGACCGCATCATCTGGCAAGTTGTTGATTTTTGGACGTTTGGCTTTCTGCTCGGGAAGCAAGAGACGGGCGGTGATGCGCTCAGGACTGGTGGTAAGCCACACGGTGATGCCCGACTCGTTCATGAGCGCCATGTTGTCACCATAGCAAGGAGTGCCACCACCACAACCGACAACCACATCGCACATTGCTGCCACGTCGCTCAAAGCCGCCGACTCCATCTCGCGGAAACGGCTCTCTCCCACCGTGGCGAACAGGTCGACTATCGACATCGCCTGCCGCTGTTCGATATACTCATCAAGGTCAATGAAGCGTAGGCCCATCTGCCGGGCAAGCACCTCACCCAGCGTGGTCTTGCCACAACCCATATAACCAATAAGGAAAACCGGTCTCATTACAACCATCCCGCACTGCGGTACCAGGCAATAGCCTCACGGATACCCTCACGCAGCGAGTACTTGGGCTTAAAGTTAAAGTCACACTGTGCCTCGCTGGTATCACACAGCCAGTTGCGCTGCTTGAGAATCTTGAACTTGTCGCGGTTGAGCGTGCTCGGCTTCATAGTCACCTTGCCTATTCTCTCGGCAACATTGCACACCACTTTGACGAGCCACAACGGACAAGTGACAGGAATAACAAACTTTTTCCCTAATTCCTCACAGACAATCTTACGGAACTCCTGCTGGGTATAGGCCTTGTTCTCGCTGATGAAATAGGCCTTGTGCAGGGGACCTTTCTCCAGGGCGTCCATCACGCCCACCACCAGATCCTTGACATAAATGAAAGTCAGCAACTGCTTGTCGAAGCCCACGCTAAAGTCAAAGCCACGCTTGATGCTCTTAATCATCAGGAAATAGTCCCGCTCATGAGGGCCATAGACTCCCGTGCAACGGAAAATGGTATAGGGGAAACCCTCGACCGACTGCAGATAAGTCTCGGCCTTGAGCTTGGAAACTCCATAAAAGGTGTTGGGCATGGGTACATCGGTCGGCGAAATAGGTCTGTAAGTCGTCTCGTCACCAGGCCCCATGACACTCAGGCTGCTCATCATCAGGAACACGTCGGGTGTCAGTTCGGTATTGGTCAAAGCATCGACAAGAGCCCTCAAGTATCCATAGTTGACCCGTTCAAAGTCCAGATAGTTAGTGCTCTTGGTCACACCCAGGTTATGGACGATATCGTCCCACCTGCCCCACTCGCCCGCATGGTCGCGCAGGGTATCTTCCAGACGGTCCTGATCGTCGTAGTCGAGTTCGATAAAATGTATACGTTCGTCCTGCAGGAAATCACGGTTGGTCGTCGAGCGGACGGCAGCCCAGGTGTCATAACCCCGCTTGAGCGCTTCCTCGACGAGGAAACCGCCAATGAAACCACCCGCGCCGGTAATCAGAATACTTTTTTTCATTCTTTAGCGTCCTGAGATTCTTGTTCCTTCTTACGCACCATCGCCAGGCGTGTGGATTTGGTCTGGTGGGTGGCATTATACTCCACAGCATCAATGACGTGCTGGGCGATATACTCTGGAGGGATGTTCTTCAAACAACGGCAGTCGCCATACTTGCAAGGCTTGTCACCCGTGATGGAGCACGGACGGCATTCCATGTCGAGCTGGATATCATCTTCCACGACCTGGTTATAGCCCAAATAGCCACATGACGGGGATGTGGGTCCCCAAATGGTCATCGCCTGCAGGTCAACCAACGAGGCCAGATGCATATTGGCCGACTCCATCGTCAACATCAGGTCGCACTTGCCAAACAGCGCATACTCGTCAATGAACTTGTGCTTGACCTCGGCCATCGAGACGACGTTCTTGTACTTGCGGGCAATCGGACGCAAAGCGATTTTCTCGGCCTTGCCGCCACCCATGAGGAAAATCCAGTAATTCTCACGCTTGGTGAGCTCGGCAATGACCTTCTCCATCTGTTCCAGCGGGTATGCCTTGTTGGGATGGGACGAGAACGGCGAGATGGCAATCCAGCGCTGGCCTGGCTCCTTATCAAGCACAATGGGGCTCACGGGCCATTCACGGCCCTCATACAGGCGGGTAAAGTTGTCCGGGGCTTCAAATCCCAACTGCCTGAACGCCCTGCGGTAACGGTCATGGATGGGGGTCACGGGCTCATTGGACCTGTGAGTGACCAGTGCCTTGCGCTTGGGTTTTTCTCGATCAAGACGGGCAATTTTAGCTCCCTTAAGCCTCATGTAAGCATCAATAATCCACGTGCCACTCACGTTGTGCAGGTCGGCAACGGCATCGATATCATACAGATGATAGAGCTGCCTGGCCAGTTTCAACAGGCCAAACAGTCCGCTGTGTTTTTCCTTGACGTCAAAGTCCACTACCTTGAGGTTGGCAGGCCGGTCATGGAACATCGAGGCGGGCCACTTCTTGGTTAACATGATGAAACGGGTGTCGGAGTTGGCCTTGCATATCGGATACAGAACCGGTATCGCCATAGCGACATTGCCTAATACCGACAATCGCATGACAAGGACGTTACGGAAAAGCTTTTTATTTTCTGCCATATTGCACTGGAAAATTAACAATCACCACACAATGGTGTTCATTCACAAGGCAAAATTAAACCAAATTAGCGAAATATGCAACAATTTGTTGATAATATTAGCCTTCAAGCGCAGCTACCACGCGCTCCACCACCCGATCGGGAGTGATACGCGCCAAGCAACGGTAATCCCCATAGCGGCAGTCGCGCTCACCATAGATGGAGCAGGGACGGCAATCCATGTCGAGCTGGATATCGATGCCAGAATCCTGACCATAACCCAAGAAACCGCAGGCGGGAGCCGTAGCGCCCCAAATGGTGATGGCTTTCAGACCCATCAGCGATGCCAGGTGCATATTGGCGGAGTCCATTGTGAGCATGAGGTCGCACTTGCCAAACAAGGCATATTCATCGGTAAAACCGTGCTTGATCTCGGCCATCGAGATGACGCGCTCGTTGTTGCGAGCAATCGCACGCAGGGCAATTTTCTCGGCCTTGCCTCCTCCCATGAGGAAAATCCAGTAGTTGTCACGCTTGCTCAGTTGAGCGATGACCTGCTCCATGAGTTTCAGCGGATAGACCTTGCCCTCATGGGCCGAAAACGGTGAAATGGCAATCCAGCGCTGACCTGGTTCCTTGTCAAGCACAATGGGGCTGACGGGCAAGGGTTTACCGTCATACAAGCGGGTGAAGTCATCGGGCACTTCAATGCCTAACTGCTGGAACACTTGACGGTAACGGTCATGGGTGGGTGTAACCGGTTCATCCGACTTGTGGTTGATGAGCGCCTTGCGGCGGGCACGTTGCTTATCTAGCCTGGCCACCGGGATACCACACAATTTCATCCATGCGCCAATGATCCACGTGCGCATCACGCTATGCAGGTCGGCTACGGCATCAATATTGTACTGCTTACGCAGGTGGGATGCGAGCTTGATTAAGCCAAATAGACCCTTGTATTCCTTGTTCACATCAATGCCCACCACCATCAAATTGTCGGGGCGGTCGTGGAACATCGATGCGGGCCATGCTTTGGTGATCATGACAAATCGCGTGTCGGGGTTCGCCCTGCACGCGGGATACAGCACGGGGATGGTCATGGCCACGTCACCCAGCGCCGACAAGCGCATGACGAGCACATTGCGCTGCATCGGCTTGTCACTTCTTGCCATAGAGGACAGGATTGGTATCGGGGTCGTTATACATCTTCATCTGACGGTAGACCTTCATGAACTTGCGGCCAGCTGCGATGTCGTCGAGCAACTGGTCGATGGCGGTGGTGAGGTCCACACGCTGCTCGAGCAGGACGTCGAGCTTGGCCTGGCACTTGGCGATGTGGGCAGCATTGGCGTCACTGCGCTCGGTCTGCTCCCTCATGTGCCAAATCTTCAGGGCCAGAATCGACAGGCGGTCAACAGCCCAAGCAGGGCTCTCGGTGTTGATGGTCGCATCGGGCAAGACGTCAACGCCGGCATACTGCTGTCGGAAGTAGGAATCAATCTCCTCGACCAGGTCGGTGCGGTCCTGATTGCTACGGTCGATGCGGCGCTTGAGGGCAAGGGCCTCGACGGGGTCTATATTCTCGTCGCGGATGATGTCCTCGAGGTGCCACTGTACTGCGTCAATCCAGTTCTTGCGGGCCAGGCTGTTCTCGATAGTGCCAGCCTCGAACGGGTTATTGAACACGGCATCAACGTCGTCGGTGACGTGATACAACTTCACCACTTGGTCAAATATCTCGTTACAGTTTTGTGCAAATGTCATAATCAAAACTATTTAAATTATTTAATACACAGTCTATTATCCTACACACGTTCGCCCTTGAGCGTCGCACTCGAAGCGCTCAGCACGCGGCACATCACCTTGTCGCCAGGCTTCTCGCCGTTGGCAGGGAAGACGATGACCTTGTTCTGGGGAGTACGGCCAAACATATCATCACGGCTGCGCTTGCTGTAGCCCTCGACCAGCACCTCAAAGGTCTTGCCCACATCCTTGCGGTTGCTGCACAGCGACAGTTCATTCTGCAAGGCAATCATGCGGTTCAAACGGTCGATTTTCACGTCCTCGGGGACGTTATCGGGCAGATTCTTGGCAGCGAACGTGCCGGGACGCTCACTGTACTTGAACATGAAAGCCGAGTCAAAGCCCACCTCACGCATCAGCGACAAGGTCTCCTGGAAATCCTCTTCGGTCTCGTCATGGAAGCCAGTGAACATATCGGTTGAGATGCCACAGTCGGGCATCGCGGTGCGAATGCGGTCGATGCGGTCGAGATACCACTCACGCGTGTACTTGCGGTTCATCAGCTTTAACACCTTGTTGCTGCCACTCTGCACCGGCAAGTGGATGTGGTTACAGATGTTCTCGTGGGTGGCCATCGTCTCGATGATGGCGTCGCTCAGGTCCTCGGGATTGCTCGTGGTGAATCGCACCCTCATCTCGGGAGCGGCATCAGCGACCATCGCCAGCAATCGGGCAAGGTCAACAGGATCGCCATGCTCGGGTTTATACAGATAGGAATTCACATTCTGGCCCAGCAGGGTCACTTCCTTGAAGCCACGCTGCCTGAGGTCGGCCAACTCGTTAAGGATGCTCTGAGGCTCACGGCTGCGCTCGCGTCCACGGGTATAGGGCACGATGCAATAGGTGCAGAAGTTGTTGCACCCCCTCATGATGCTGATAAAGCCGCTCACCTTGATGCCGCCCACTCGCGACGGGATGATGTCGCGGTAGGTCTCGGTGGTTGACAAGTCGGTATTGATGGCCTTCTCACCGCTCTCGGCCAGTCCGATAAGGGCCGGCAGCTCCAGGTAGGCATCAGGTCCTGCCACCAGGTCCACGCCATGCTCGTTGATGAGGACATCTTTCATGCGCTCGGCCATACAGCCGATGATGCCGATAATGAGTCGACGCTGGCGCTTGAGGCGGTAAGCATTCAGTTGGTTGAGGCGTGAGAAAATCTTCTGTTCGGCATTATCACGCACCGAGCACGTATTGATAAATATCGCGTCGGCATCGTCGATGGTCTCGCAGGTTTCATAGCCCGCCATCTTCATCACCGTGGCGACCACCTCGCTATCGGCCACATTCATCTGGCAGCCATAGGTCTCCAGCAGCAACCGCTTGGCCACATCGCCCTGGCCGTCATATCTCAATTTCATTGCCATATCTTTCTCCATTAATCCTGCAAAGGTACAAATTTTCTTGTTAAATATGAGAGTAATCTTTTTTTGATTATTATGAAAAAACATTTACCTTTGTGTTTTGTTTTTTTAAGGCAAGAGAGATGAATACAGATTTGAAGACCAATATCAAGTTTTATCAAGTGTCGAGCCGTTATTATCGACCAGAGAATGAGATAGAGCTCGCATCGCTCACACGATATGAAAAAGTGCCCGCCACGGTCATGGAGAGTGCCGACGAGGGTGCGCGCGAGGCCGCCCTTGACGTGGCACGCGTCATCAACGAGTGTGTCGAGCAACAGGGACAGTGCGTCATCGGCTTTGACTCGGGACGCTATGTACTCAAGGTCTATGATGAACTTGTCAAACTCTATTTTGCCGACAAGGTGAGTTTTGCCGACGTGGTGGCATTCAACCTGAGTGAATTGGGCTCGACCGAGGACGAGTCGCTGAGCATCAACAAACTCATCAGTGAGCACCTGTATGCCAAGGTGGACATCGAGCCCGACCGCATCCATTCCCTGAGCCGCCTCGCCGCCAACGAGAATGTGCACCGCCAGTGCAAAGCCTACGAGCGCGAAATCATCGATGCCGGCGGATTTGATCTGGTGCTGTGCGACTTGACTCCCGACGGTTCACTTGCCTATAACGAGCCTGGATCGGCCCGCAACAGCGCGTGCCGCCTGATGCTGCTTGGCAACGAGTCGCGTGCCCGTGTCGCCGAGGTATTCCAGAGCGACACCGCGCCCAAGACAGCCGTAACCTTAGGTATCGGTAATATCCTGACAGCCAAGAGAATCATCTGTGTTGCATGGGATGAGGACTCTGCAGCGGCCCTGTTCAACACCATCGAGGGCAAGATGACTGACCTGGTGCCCGCTTCATTCCTGCAGGTACACGACGAGGTCAAAATCTATGCCGACCTCGACGCCGCTTCACGGCTAACGCGCATCAGTTACCCCTGGAAAGTCACTTCCTGTGAATGGAACGACCACCTCATCCGCCGAGCCATCGTGTGGCTATGCGAGCAGACCGGAAAACCCGTGCTCAAACTCACCAACGAGGATTACAATGACTACGGATTGAGTGAACTGGTGGCGCTATATGATTCGGCATACAATGTCAACATCAAGATATTCAATGACTTGCAGCACACTATCACTGGCTGGCCCGGAGGTAAGCCCAATGCCGATGACACCTATCGCCCCGAGCGCGCTGTCCCCTACCCCAAGCGCGTGCTCATCTTCAGCCCCCACCCCGATGATGCGATTGTCTCGATGGGCGGCACGGTAAGGCGCCTGGTGCAGCAAGGACACGACGTGAGAATCGCGATTCAGACCGACGGTGACGTTGCCGTGAGCGATGATGACCTGATGCGCAGCGTGCTGCTGGCCGACCGCTTGACCAAGCACTTCGAGGGACAGGCATTCACATTTATCGAGGAGACATTGACCAAGCTCATTGGCAACACGACCACTAACGACGACAATGACAACATGCGCTACTTCAAGGGGTCCATCCTGCTGAGTGAGGCCATGGTTGCGTGCCGCCGGATGGGCGTGCCCAGGAAGAACCTCTACGACCTGCGCATGCCGTTCTATGTCAACGATCCCCGAGGACAAGGCAAAATCACCGATGCCGATGTCAAAGTCATCCAAGACCTTATCACAGAGGTCAAGCCTCACCAGATCTTCTTTGACAACGACCTGGTTGACCCTAATGGCACCCATGTGCGCGCCACTGGAGCCGTGATGCATGCCCTGGAGAACCTGAAGGACGAACCCTTCATGAGCGACTGCCGCGTGTGGATGTACCGTGGGCAGTGGGGACAGTGGGATGTGGATCACGTGGAAATGGCTGTGCCCATGAGCCCCGAGGAATTTGGAGACAAGCGCGATGCCATCCTCAAGTTCCACTCTCAGATTCACGACGCGCCGTTCCGTTCCAGTGCCGACGGCAAACTCCCCTGGCAACGGTCTATCGACCGCAACCGTGACTTAGCCGAGAAATACCAGCAATTGGGACTGGCCACCTACGAGGCCATTGAGGCCTTCGTTCAGTACCGTTTCCATCCTGATAAGGACGAGTAATCACATCAAGACAGCAAGAGGGCATGCCATAATAGCATGTCCTCTTGGTTTTAATTGCCCTGATTTGTCGGAGGGTTTTCAGTTGTTGGTCACAGCGCGTGGCAGGGTCATGAGTTCGGGGTCGAGGTTGATGCTGTACTCCCCGCCTCGGGAGCCAGAGATGATAAACTGCTTGGCCAATTCCTTGTCTGTGACGACGTTACGGATACAGCGATTGGCTCGTGAAATCGCCTGGTTGAGGGACTCACTGAGCGGATTGCACAATTTGTTAATCGACTCTTTTACCCTTGCTTCGTTGGCACCCGGTTTCACCATGCTGTAGATATCAATGATCTCGTCGCGGTATTCATCGATGTTCTTGAGGACGATGCCGTTACCCGACTGCATGCGGTGCTTCATGAACAGGATGTAGATTGTGCGGCACATGGCAGGCATCTTGATTTCCATCTCATCATAATCGGGCAACACGATTTTCATGTCGCCATTGACCAGCACATGACCGGGATTAGCGCCAATGAGCACTTTGCCTTGAAGCATGGTGGTCATCAACTGCTGAGGATCCTGCTGATACTTGGCGATGAAAGCGACAATGCGGGCCCTGAGATCCCTCACGTCACGTTCATATTCCGACTCAATCCTCCTGAACTCCTGGACTTCCTCGGCCTCGATGTCAATCGTTTTTGGCTCAATGTCAAACTGTACATTATCATACGACGTTTCAGCACTGGATATCGCCTCTTCGTTATAATCAGGCGAGTAATCATCCAATAGAACATCAGCATGCCAGCTGATGCGTTTTTCTTCTCTGCGCTTCTCCTTGGCAGTGGTTTCCTCTCGCTCATCACTGTCTTTCTTGCGCAGTTTCCTGCTCAATTTCTTGAGACGCTTGGCAATAGACGACTTTTCTTCGCTGGCCTCACATGCCTCGCTTTCACTTGATTGGCGATATAGCATGTCTCGATTCTTGCTGAACCCCTGAAGACCTCTGGGGCAGGAGAGCTTGACACGGGTGTGGTCCTGCGGCATGGAGCCATAGTCCAGGTCGAAGTCCATAAGCACATCGCCCATCGGGGTTGAGGCCGTTGATGCCCCCCACTTGCCATGGGGCGGCTCGTTGCGGTCACTGTAGTCTTCCTCATTGATGATGACATCGCCCTCGCTATCATCCATCACATCCTGGAGGCAGTCGCTGAACGCATGCACCGCAGCCAGCAACGAGTAACTGTTGCTGTGGCCGTACCTGTTAAGGTGCAGCTGCACAGTGGCATACTTGCCAATGTTGCCCACGTTGAAGCGACGTGCCACGATAAGGGTGTGGTCGATTTCCCAGGTCGAAACCCATTCCAGCGAGAGCGGTCTAATCATGGGTTCTATCATTGTGGCGAACCATTTCAGGTTCCCCGTCTGCTTGGGGTTGCCGCAGACGTAAATGATACCATATTTCAGGTCTTGAGTAATAATTGCTGACATATTGAGGCGGAATTGAGTTAATACAAAAAATACAGCAAAAACCATGCCAACGGCAAGGTCATGACGTGAAGCGCGCTATGCGGGGAACTGTCCCCGCATAGCTCACTCCGGTGCTCAGGCAATGGAGTATTTCCTAATTTGCCTTTTAACGCTGATGTGCTTGGCATCAGGATACTTTTTCCTCGCCAGATAGTGGACATACAGCCTGCTGCAACTCAAGCTCTCGATCTGAATCATTCTGCCATCCACCTCCACGTCATAGGTGTAGATCGTCGGCAGCGGCATCTGGGTTGTACCGTTCCCCGCCCACCATTCCAGCAGCAATTCCTTGATAGTCTTTCTCATCTCTCAACTTGTTTTTGGGGTAATACTACGGTTAATCCGCAAAGTAGTCTGCCTGATTGGCATCCTTGATTTGCCTTAAGCGTTCATCTTCGTCAATGTCATCTGCAGTCATAAGTTTTGCGAGCTTTTCAGTCCAGCGGTGACGAGACTTGCGCTCCTTGGCAAACATTGCATGGGTCGCTTGAGGAGTCTTGTCGAACTGTAAGTGATGGTCGATATGCAGCGAGAATGCCACATGTTCCACATCATGGTCAGCACCGATGTAGGTAAACTGCCAGCCTTGCTCCTTATAGCTGTCGATAAGCGACTTGATGGCAGTAAGCGTGAATTCGCGGGAAGCATTCTCATAGCCGTCGGTGATGATGGTCACCAGGGCCATCGAATAGTCATCCTTGCTCTTGAGGGCATGAACGCGCGTGATTGTCGTTCCCACGGCGTCATACAGCGGAGTCATGCAGCACGGACGGTAATCCTTGTCGGTGAGGGTTCGGGCTTCGGCAACGGGCACGTTGTCATAGATTAGCTTCTGCTCGCATCCGCAGAAGGCTACAAGGGTCACGAGATGCTTTTGATCGGGGTTCTTTTCCTGGGCACTCTTGATGCTGCCGATGGTCTCGTTAACACCATCGATAGCCTGGCGGGCGATGCTGGACATCGAGCCGCTCTTGTCGAGAATAATCACATTGTAAACAGTAATTGGTGTCTTCATCTTTTCGGTCGTTTATTTGGTTATTGTGAGTGAATAAAACAGCGTCATTAACATTGACACCGCAAATTTACACCCTCTTTCAACACCCCTCACATTCCTGCAACCTTGCAGTTTTCCTGGCAGGGGCAACTCGCCATTTATGGACTATCATATCAAGGCGTTAACCAGCCACTTCTTCCACGGTTTATACGTGCAAAATTGTCTAAATTGAGTGAGTTAAAGAAAAAACTGGATAGTGAAAACCGAAAAGTGAAAACTTTTTACTACCTTTGTAGGTTAAATGATTTTTAACCGCAAGAATGAAAGTTAAAATCCATCACGAGGGAGAGAATATCCTGTTGATACTGTTCTTGATAATAGTGGCAACAGGAGCTATGGCTTACAAGTTCTTTGACTACAAGCCTGTGGCATGGTGCCTGATTGCACTCATGGCTATCCTGTTCCTGCTGGTGCTGAACTTCTTCAGGCTGCCACGCCGCCGGTTCAAGGGCGACAACAGCGACGGCACAGCCGTGGTGTCGAGTGTTGACGGCACGGTGGTAGCCCTCGAGGAGGTCTATGAGGACGAATATCTGCACCGCAATGTCATCCAGTTGTCGGTATTCATGACCGTGTTTAACGTTCATGCCAACTGGGTGCCCGTCAAGGGTCAGGTAACCTACTACAAGCACCACTCGGGACGCTTCCTCGCCGCCAATCTGCCCAAATCGAGCAGCGACAACGAGCGCTCGTCGATTGTGATACGCACAACCACTGGCGAAGAGATCCTCGTCCGCCAGATTGCAGGAGCCATCGCCCGCCGCATCGTGACCTATGTCGAGCAAGGCGAAACAGTCGATGTCAATGACTTCATCGGCTTCATCAAATTCGGGTCCAGAGTGGACATCTTCTTGCCACTCGACACTGAAATCAAAGTCAAACTGGGCGACCGCACATGGGGTGGAGAGACCCTTGTAGCCCGACTCAAAAACAATAAAGAAGCATGATAAAAGCAATTCGTAATAACATCCCCAACGCCATCACCTCGTTGAACCTGCTGTGCGGCTGCCTGGCCTGCATAGCGGCGTTCCATTGCAATGACACGATGTGCGGTAGCGCATTCAAGGGATATGAGTGGGCTTTTATTTTCATTGGGTTGGCTGCGGTGGCCGACTTCTTTGACGGGCTGGTGGCACGTCTGCTGCATGCTGTGAGCGGCATCGGCAAGGAGTTGGATTCGCTGGCCGACCTGATAAGTTTTGGGCTCGCCCCGGCAATGGTGCTCTATAACATGATGCTGGGCTATGGTGAAGGGCACTGGGCTCTGGCTGCCTTGCTGCTGCCGGTATTCGGAGCCTTGCGTCTGGCGCGTTTCAACATCGACACCAACCAGGCCACCACTTTCACTGGCTTGCCCATTCCTGCCAATGCCATCTTCTGGATCGGTTTCACGGCAGGGTATGCCACCCACCACACGCCCTTGTTGGCCGTCATTCTGATCATCGTGGCGCTGTCGCTGCTGATGGTGTGCAATTTGCGCATGTTCTCGTTAAAAATGCACAACCTGTGGTCGTTCAAGGAAAACTGGGCACAGTATTTGCAGATGATTGCCTCAGTGGCAGTGGTTGCGATAATGGGTCTGTCAGGACTCACATTCGTCATCATCCTCTACGTGCTGTTGTCAGTCATTAAAAGAGAAAAATAAATGAGTTTTCTGTTATTCATATTATTCATCCTGCTCCTGATGGTGGGCATTCCACTGTTAAGGGGATGGCTCTACATGCAGAACCTGCGCCGCCGAGTGAATGAGTCATTCCGCGGCCGCCAAGAGCATGAACGCCCCCGCCGCGAGAGCTACGAGGAAGAGGAGGAATATACCGAGACCGGCGAACGCAAAATCTTTACAAGCAACGAAGGCGAATATGCCGACTTCGAGGAAGTCACCGGCACCATCACCGAGGAAACCACCACGACGACCAACACAGTCATCGAAGAACAAATCACCGACGCCGAATACGAGGAAATCCCTTGACTTTAGCCCTCACACTCTGCTAACCCACAATTATTATTACATTAAATAATAAGTCATCCGCGCCCGAGATAATAAAATCATGGGCGCGGATGGCTTATTACTTATTGACAATTCACCTAAAGTTTCAGGTCGTCCTCGTTTTTGGGTTGAGGGGGATAATCGATGGTGTAGTGGAGGCCACGGGATTCCTTGCGGTCCTTGGCCTGGCGGGTGATGAGATAGGCCACGTTGATGATATTGCGCAGCTCGCAGATGCGACGCGATACCTTGCTGGTCTTGAACAGTTTCTCTGTTTCCTCATAGAGGATATCCAGACGGTTCCAAGCACGGTCCAGACGCAGGTTGCTGCGCACGATGCCTACATAGGTCGCCATGATTTCACCCACTTCCTTCTCGCTCTGGCTGATGAGCACCATCTCCTCGGGGTGCGTCGTCCCGGCATCATCCCACGCGGGGATATCCTCACGGTAGGAATACTCGTTGAGATGCTCGGTTGCATGCTTTGCTGCCGCATCGGCATACACGACAGCCTCGATGAGCGAGTTGCTGGCCAGGCGGTTACCGCCATGCAGACCCGTGCAAGAGCATTCGCCCACTGCATACAGGCGCTTGATGCTGGAGCAGGCGTTCAAATCGACCTTGATACCACCACACAGGTAGTGGGCAGCAGGAACCACAGGAATATAGCTCTTAGTGATATCAATACCCAAGTCAAGGCAATGCTTGTAGATGTTGGGGAAGTGGTGCTTGGTCTCCTCGGGATCCTTGTGGGTCACGTCAAGATAGACGTGGTCCTCGCCTCGCTGCTTCATCTCGTTGTCAATGGCACGGGCGACCACGTCGCGCGGCGCCAGCGACAGGCGCGGGTCATACTTCTGCATGAACTCCTCGCCTCCCAGGTTGCGCAATACACCGCCGTAGCCGCGCATGGCTTCGGTGATCAGGAAGGCGGGACGATCGCCGGGATGATACAGGGCCGTGGGATGGAACTGGACAAATTCCATGTCCTGGACAGTACCCTTGGCACGATAGACCATGGCGATACCATCACCAGTAGCTACCAGAGGGTTGGTCGTGGTGCGGTAAACCGAACCAATGCCACCCGTTGCCATCAAGGTCACGCGCGACAGGAAGGTATCCACCTCGCCAGTCTCCTGATTGAGGACATAGGCACCATAGCACTCGATGCCCGAAGTGCGGCGTGTCACGATTTTACCCAAGTGGTGCTGGGTGAGAATCTCCACGGCAAAGTGGTTTTCATACACGTCGATGCTCGGATTGGCCTTGACCGTCTCGATGAGCGATGACTGAATTTCGTGACCCGTATTGTCGGCATGATGCAGGATGCGGAACTCGCTGTGACCACCCTCGCGGTGCAAGTCAAATTCTCCTTTCTCATTTTTGTCAAAGTCAACCCCCCATCCCAACAGTTCACGAATCTGGGCGGGAGCCTCGGTAACGACCTTCTTCACGGCCTCGGGGTCGCTGAGCCAATCGCCAGCCACCATCGTGTCGTGGATATGCTTGTCGAAGTTGTCCACCTCGAGGTTGGTCACCGTGGCGACTCCACCCTGGGCAAGGTCGGTGTTGGCTTCTTCCATTTGGGACTTGCACACCAGTGCCACGGTCCCGGTCTTTGCCACCTTGAGGGCAAAACTCATACCAGCTACACCCGAGCCGATAATGAGATAATCATATTTTCGTACCATATATGTTGCCAGTTTTCAGTTATCAAAATCCAGAACATCTGGAGTATCCAGATATCCAGAACTAATTCACTCTTTCTCGCCGTAGAGAAGGTCACCGCAATCGCCCAGGCCGGGCACGATGTAGCTGTGCTCGTTGAGCATGTCATCGATGTCACAGGTCCAGAGCGTCGTCCTGTCCTCGGGCAGATGCTGTCGCACCACCTCTATAGCTTTAGGTGTGGCCACAACGCTTGCCACATGGACGTGGGCGGGATGACCCTTAGTCACCAGTGCCTGATAGGCCAGTTCCATTGAGGAACCTGTGGCGAGCATCGGGTCAACGATAACCAACGTCTTGCCATCGAGGCGAGGACTGGCGATATACTCAATGTGAACGACAAAGTCATCGGTCTTGGGGAAGTACTTCCTGTAGGCCGAAACAAAGGCGTTTTCGGCACCGTCAAAATAGCTCAGGAAACCCTCATGAAAAGGTAGCCCAGCGCGCAGCAAGGTAGCGAGCACCACTTGGTCATTCAGCACATTACACTGCTTCACGCCCAATGGCGTCTCGACACCCACGGTCTCATAGCTCAATCTCTTGGAAATCTCGTATGCCATAATCTGGCCCAAGCGCTGGATGTTGGCGCGGAAGCGCAGACGCTCCTGCTGTAATCCTTTGTTGCGGATTTCGCTCATGAACTGACCCACAAGCGAGTTGTTTTCACACAGGTTGATTATATCCATTTTATCTATTATTGTTAGTTGTGGTTAAATATTCTTTCAGAATACGCTTAGCGTTGTCGCGGTCGAGCGACAGTTGATGCTTGAGTTCATCGAGACCGCACATCTTGAATTCCAGCCTCAGGAAACTGATGAATTCCAACGTGAAGTCCTCACCATAGATATCGTCCTCAAAGTCAAACAGATTGACCTCGATGCTCAACTGGTCGCCATTGTCCAGGGTGGGACGCTTGCCGATGTTGGCCATGCCTTGAAGCACCATGCCCTTGACATGGGCCAGCACAGCATAGGCTCCGTTGTGGGGCAGCAGTATGTTGGGATCAACCTTGCCCACATTGGCCGTGGGGAATCCCAAGCCGCGCCCGTTGTGGAAACCGTGCACCACCTTACCCCTGATCACGTGAGGGCGGCCCATGCAGTGCATCGCATCCTTCACCCTGCCAGCGGCAATGAGGCTGCGCACGATAGTGGAGCTGACTGGGGCATACTGCCCTAAATACTCGGGGGCCTTGATTACCTCGACACCCAGGCGCTTACCATGACGGCAATAATCCTCAAAGGTCTCCCCCCTGTTGTGGCCGAAGCGGTGGTTGTATCCAGCCACAAGCACATCCACGCCATAGCGGTCACGCAACAGCTCGATGAACTGCGATGAATCCAACTGGGACAACTCACGCGAGAAGTCCAACGCCAACAACAGGTCAGGACCCAACTCCTGGAGATGGGCCAGCCTGTCGTCCAATGACATGATAAGAGAGAAGCGAGGGTCGGGCTGCAGGAGATTACGAGGATGGTTCAAGAACGTGATGACCAACGACTGCTTGCCACGGCTCGCAGCCTGACTATTCAGGAAACCGACCAACGTGGCGTGCCCCAGATGGACGCCGTCAAACATGCCTATCGTGGCCACGGTGCTGCCCGAAGGCAGGCGGTCGTTTTCACTCAATAATCTCATTAAAACAGTTGTCTGTAGCCGGTCGAATTAGGATGCCAATTATTATTTGTTATCTTTTCCAAGATGCTCCTTGAGGATGCGCATCGTGTCATTGCACAAGCGGATGAACATCTCGCGATTCTTGAGCATGGTTGATGTCTTCACCTGCTTGTCGGCACCCGAGAACAGGTAACCCGTCTCCTTGCTTTCCAATGCGCGGAAGGTGGGTACAACGCCAGCCTCGGGACTGGGAATATTGCGGCTCAAGTATTCAGGCACGCGGTCCATCCAGCGTGACATGGCCAGTGCGCCGCTCTTGATGATACCAGGATTGACACAGTTGACCGACACGCGGTGCACCTTCATCACACTCGACATATAAATCGAGAACAACGTCAACGCCAACTTGCTCTGGGCATAGGCACCCAGGGGCGTGAAGTGTGATACCGCAGGGAACTCATAGGGCAACGATACCAATCGGCGCGAAACACTGGTTGACAGGATGATGTGTCCTCCCTCAATAATCAGGGGATAGACCTGCATCGACAACAATACCGTGCTCAAGTAATTCACCTGTACCGAGTGCTCGAATCCATCCTCTGATATCTCACTGCGCCGTGGCAGCAGGCCTGCATTGTTAATCAGCGCAGCAACTGGACGGTTCAACGCACGCAAACGGTGAACGAAATCGTTAACCAGTGCAAACGAATTGAGGTCAAGTTGCAAACAAGAGATATCCTTGTTGCGGGTTACCGTGCGAAGCTGTGCGGCATAATTCTCTGCCTTCTGGATGTCGCGGCTGGCAAGCAACACTGCCTTGCCCTGCTCTGCGAGTTTCCGTGTAATCACGCTGCCCATGCTGTCGGTCGAGCCAGTCACAATATACAACGGCTTCTCGTCAGCATTAAAGACTTTATCGTTATCGGTCATCATATCGTTTTAGTTTTTGGGTTCATTTCTTTCCAACTTGCAAAGATAATGTAAGTCGAGCACAGGACAAAACGAAAAGCGCGATTTTTATATTTTATGTCGGCGACTTGGCCCATCTTGACAATGATAATCATCTATTTTGAGGCTCGTACAGGTGTTAACAATAGAAAAGGTGAACGGCACCTCACCGGCCAGATTGGTCATCCGCTGTCAATAATCATGCTCGCTGTGAAAATAAAATAGGTTTATTGAAGAAAACTTTTTATCTTTGCCGATAAGAAAAATGATAAGGTTTTGGAGAAGAAAAGAAAATCAAGGAATTTTGTTTGGATAATTGACTTGTTGATGCTTCTGTTTGTGGGAGTTATCGTTTGTTTCATGTGGCCGTCCAGGGACCGCATTCCCACTGTGAGCCATGGGACGCTGGAAATGTTCCCGGAGTTCAAGTCACAGTTTATCCAGAAACGGGATGTCGCCGTGTGGTTGCCCGAGGGGTACCACATGGGCGATTCATGTGATGTCCTGTATATGCATGACGGACAAATGCTGTTTGATGCCACCGTAACGTGGAATCACCAGGAATGGCGTGTCGATGAGGTCATGGACAGCCTGATTAAAGCGGGTTCCATCCGCCCTTGCATCGTGGTAGCCATCTGGAACACCCGGGACCGCCTTAACGAGTATTCTCCCGATAAATCGTGGGAATATATCGCACAGATCGAGCCAATGAGAGCCGATGTGTCAAAACTCCGGGGAGACGCTTATCTGCAATTCATCATCCACGAGTTAAAACCCTTCATCGACGACCGTTACAAGCCGCTGACCTCGCGCGAGCACACCTTCATCATGGGGTCGAGTATGGGCGGGCTGATTTCGCTCTATGCTTTGTGTGAATATCCACAGGTTTTTGGCGGAGCGGCCTGTCTTTCAACCCACCTGTCGATGGCACACCTGGGCGTTGACGGTGAGGCACTGCCTTCAGCTTTTCTCTACTACGTGGACCAGCACCTGCCAGTAGCCAACAGCAGCCTCATTTATATGGACCGCGGTACCAAGGACTTTGATGCCGAATACGGCCCTTATCAAGTGCGCTTAGATGATGCCATCCGCACCAAGGGCTGGGACGAGCAGCATTACGTGAGCCTGGTTTTTGAGGGCGAAGGCCACAACGAGACATGCTGGAGCAAGCGCTTGAATCAGCCACTTCAATTCCTGTTAAGAAAATAAACCACGTTTATATGCAAGGAATGGCAATGAACGGATATGTGACTGTGATCGGTGGCGTGAACATGGATATTACGGCAGCCTTGACGGCGCCGTTTGTCCCTGCCGACTCGGTACCTGGGCAAGTGGCCCTGGGGTGCGGAGGCGTGGCACGCAACATCGCCCATAACCTGCGGTTGATGGGGCATGAGATTAGGTTTGTGAGCCTATTCGGCGGAGAGACCTTCGGCGAGATGTGCTGGCGGGAATGCCAAGCCATCGGGCTGGATTTGGCCCTGAGCGATAGGCTTGAAGGTCAGCGTAATGGTCTGTACCTGTGTGTCAATGACCAGACTGGCGACATGATTGCCGCTGTGGCCGACACCGACATTGTCTCTCATATCACACCCGAATTTCTGGAATCCCGCATTCAGGTAATCAATGCCTCGACTGCCGTGGTCGCCGACACCAACATCCCGATGGATTCGTTGCTCTACCTTATTGACCATTGCACCGAGGCACCGCTGTTTGTCGATGCCGTCAGTACCGCCAAGGCACCCCGCATCACAACTGCCCTGCAACGGAGCAGCCTCAAGCGGCTCCATGCCTTGAAACTCAACCTCAAGGAAGCCCAGGCGGTCACCCATTGCGATACAGCTATCGAGGCTGCCACCCACCTGAATGCGATGGGCGTCGAGGAGGTGTATATCACCCTGGGTAGCGAGGGCGTTCACTGCAGCAAGGGCGGCCGCCACGAGCACTTCAAAGCCATACCAACAAGGGTTATCAACACCACTGGGGCGGGCGATGCATTCATGGCGGGCATCGTGCATGCCACCATAAGCCAGATGTCCTTCTCCGATGGTGTACGCACGGGTCTCAATGCCGCCCATGCCACCCTGCTCTCCACCCAGAGTGTCAATCCTGACATCAGTCAGTATCTGAGTTAAATAACTAAAAACTAAAATAAAATGAACAAATACTTATCCATTTCACCCGAAGTGCAGCAGGCACTTGCCGAGGGCCGTCCAGTGGTCGCCCTCGAATCGACCATCATCTCACACGGCATGCCTTATCCCCAGAATGTGGAAACGGCACTGAAAGTCGAGCAAACAATCCGTGACAACGGCGCCGTGCCCGCCACCATCGCCATCATCGGCGGCAAACTGAAAGCGGGCTGTACCCCCGATGAAATCGAATACCTGGGCAAGAAAGGCCAAGCCGTGACCAAGGCTTCGCGCCGCGACCTGCCCGTGCTCATCGCCCGCGGTGAGGATGGAGC
This sequence comes from uncultured Prevotellaceae bacterium, assembly GCA_900318335.1. Taxonomy (GTDB): domain Bacteria; phylum Bacteroidota; class Bacteroidia; order Bacteroidales; family Muribaculaceae; genus Sodaliphilus. The sequence goes on along the minus strand of ONKF01000031.1, from coordinate 12,977 downwards.
CACCACAGTGACCACAACGATGATCATAGCCGCTATGGCAGGCATCAAGGTGTTTGCCACCGGCGGCATAGGCGGTGTGCACCGTGGCGCCGAAACCACCATGGACATCAGCGCCGACCTCGAGGAACTCGCCATGACACCCGTAATGGTCATCTGTGCCGGCGCCAAGTCTATCCTCGATTTAGGCCTCACTCTCGAGTATCTGGAGACCAAGGGCGTGCCCGTCATCGGTTACGGCACCGAAGAATTGCCTGCGTTCTACACACGCCACAGCGGCTTCAAGGTGGATTACCGCATCGACAGTCCCGAGGATCTCGCCGCAGCCTTCAAGGCCAAACTCGAGATGGGTCTGCAGGGCGGTATGCTTGTCACCAACCCCATCCCTGAGGAATATTCCATGCCTGCCGACGTCATCAACAAGGCTATCGACCAAGCGATTGCCGAGGCCAATCGTCTGGGTATCCGTGGCAAGGAGACCACACCCTTCCTGCTCGCCAAGGTCAAGGACCTCACCGGTGGTGACAGCCTGGCCAGCAACATCCAGCTTGTACTCAACAACGCCCGTCTGGCCGCCCGTACTGCCGCTGCCCTGGCTCAATGAAAAGGCCCAAGCAAGACGAGGTGAACATTTTTTATGGGCAAATCGACAATAATCAAAGATTATTGAATACCTTTGCAGTTTGAAAATCAACTTCGTTTTATAAAACGCTAAAAAAACTAACTGAATTATTATGAGATGTCAACATTGCGGACACGAGGTGCCCAATGATTCAGCCTTTTGCAACCATTGCGGTTACCGCATGAGTAATGAAGTCACTTGCAGCTATTGCCACCAACCAATGCCTTCAACATCGGTGTTTTGCCCCCATTGCGGCAAGGCCGTTGACAATGCGGTGAATGTGGCCTCGCGCGAGACTACGGCCGGTATCCAGGGCACAGCCCGCCCGACAACCTATAACGAGCAACGTGCAGCTGCAGCCCGCCAGGCCCAGCGCCAAGCCAACGCCTGGCAGCAGCCCACCCCCGTAGAACCCGATGGCGACGATGATGACAACGACAACGGTGAAAGCCGTCGTTCGCACTATGACCGCAACCTCATCATCGGCATCATTGTCGCTGCAGTGCTTATCGGCCTGTTGAGTCTGTTGCGCCATTGCAACAGCCAGGAGAATGACCGTCTGGCCGAGCGTGCCGACAGTGCCGCCATTATAGCCGACAGCAGTCAGGACGCTGTCCAGATCCTGAGCGCCGAGCTGAGCCGCAACAACATGACCGACGACAAGGCCTATACCGGCTGTGCCGTGAAATTTTCAGGCACCGACCCCGACACGCCTGAACGCATCGTGGGCGTCACCTACAAGGACGACACCGACCGCCCCTTCATCAAGGTCTATAACTTGACACGTGACGGAGCCCAGTGGAAGACCGAACTTGGCCAGACCAAGTACTTCGACGGCCGCAGCATCATCATGGACAACAGTTCGCTCATCGCCGACGCGATGAATGTGCCCCGCGCAGTCAACATCGATGGCAAGCAGTACCTCTATTTTGCTTTCCTCAACCACTTGAAGGGCGCAGGCGAGGGCAACAACGGCCGCGTGACGCTGTGCCTGTATGACATCGACAGCAAGAAGCTGACGACCCTCACCTATGACGGACAGATACGTTCCCGCACCGACGGTCGCCAGTATGTCTATAGCCGTGGACCGCTCGAGAGCACCAGCGGCAGCGAACGCCGCTTCCTGCAACAGGAGGCCTCCAACATCGGCGCCATCCGCGTAGCAACCCAGGAAGAGATTGATGCCGAAGAAGAGGCCAAGGCCCAGGAAGAAGAGGCCAAGGCTCTTGAGGGCGAAGAAAACGCCGATGCCAAGTGGGACCACGACAATGCCGAGAACATGGACAAGCTCAAGGAGGGCGAGGAAGTGAAGATGAAGCCCACCCAGTATGATAAGCCCATTATCAACATGAAGGAAATCAAGGAGAAGCTCGAGAACGACCGTTACCTTGTCTTCCTGGATACCAAGGGCTCAGTAGTCGGCTTCAACAAGAGCACCCGCAAGTACTTTACCATCTATGCCGGCAAGAACGGTTCGGCGTCAGGCATCAGCCTCGCTGGCGATAACAACGTGGTCATCAAGACCCCGAACGGTTCCATCACCTATGACCTGGTACACGACAAGGCCAAAACATCCAACTAACCGATTATGCCCCCAATAAACGTTATTATTTCTGGTTCTTTCTTAAGTTGGACCTCATCATCGTGGGACTGCTCGCCCTGCTGTGGTGGCTCAATAATGTCGTTTACACGGGATAATTTTAGGCTGTAGGACGATTTTTAACAACAAAAAACTGAAATATGGTTGAAATCAGAGAAATCCAACCCACCAAGCGCAACCTGCTCAAGTTTGTGCACTTTCCCATCGACACCCTCTACCGTGACAGCAAGTACTATGTGCCGCCACTGGTAACCGATGAGATCAATACCCTGCGCCCTGACAAGAACCCGGCATTTGACTTCTGCGAGGCTGCCTACTTCCTGGCCTACCGCGATGGCAAGATTGTGGGCCGCATCGCCGGCATCATCAACCACGTGGTCAACGACAGGCAAGAGAAAAAGGAAGCCCGTTTCAGTTATCTCGACTTCATCGATGATGCTGAGGTGGTTGACGCCCTCATCGACACCGTGACCCGTTGGGGCAAATCTAAAGGCATGGAGCACCTGACAGGCCCCTTAGGCTTCACCGACATGGATCCCGAGGGCATGCTCGTCGAGGGTTTTGACCGTATTGGAACCACAGGAGCAGTCTATAGCCACCCCTATTATCCCAAGCACATGGAGCGCCTGGGATTTGTCAAGGATGTGGACTGGCTGGAGTTCCTGATTACCATCCCCAAAGAGGTTCCCGAGAAGATGCACCGCGTCGCAACCCTCATGGGCGAGCGTCTGGGCCTGACAACCGTCAAATATACCAATCGCAAAAAACTCGTCGAGGATTATGGTGACGCCATCTTCAAACTGATCAATGAAGCCTACGACGAACTGTTCGGATACTCACCACTCTCCGATAAGCAGATCAGGCACTACATCAAGATGTACCTGCCCTACCTGCCGCTCGATGACCTCTCGATGGTCATCGACAAGTCCACTCGTGAACTCATTGGAGTTGGCATCACCATCCCATCGATGTCCAAGGCCCTGATCAAGGGGCGCGGACGACTGTTCCCCATGGGCTGGAAATATCTGCTCGATGCCTTTAAGCACAACAATGTGGTGGACCTCATGCTCATCGCCGTCAAGCCCGAGTATCAGAACAAGGGCGTGAACTCACTCATCTTCGACGACCTTATTCCCGTGTTCAACAAACATGGCTACACGCATGCCGAGAGTAACCATGAACTGGAACTCAACTCCAAGGTCTTGAAGCAATGGGAATACTTTGAGTACGACCAGCACAAGCGCCGCCGCGCCTACACTAAAGATATTTGATTTGCTGAGCAAATCAAATAGTTTAAAGTTTAGAGTTTAGGGTTTAGAGATTAGAAAATTCACAAGATAACCAAAAATATTATGAACAATTCAATTCAAGTCATCAGCAAATATGCCCTCGACGGTAAGACCGCCGAACGGGCCCAGGCTTTGCGTGCCAGTGCCCTTGCAGCCAAGCTGACGCTCGAGAGCGGAAGTGGTAAGGGCAATGATTTCCTGGGGTGGCTCCACCTGCCCAGCAGTATCGACGAGCAGCAGCTCAGTGCCATCGAGAAGAGCGCAGCCCAACTGCGCAGCGAGTGCGAATATGTCATCTCCATCGGCATCGGCGGCAGCTATCTGGGCGCCAAGGCCGTTATCGAGGCCCTGAGTGACCACTTTGCTGCCTACAAGAGCAGCAATGGACCCAAGGTCCTGTTTGCCGGCAGCAACATCGGTGAGGACTATCTGTATGACATGATGGATCTGGTGCGCGGACACAAGTTCGGCATCATCGTCATTTCCAAGTCGGGCACGACGACCGAGCCCGGCATCGCCTTCCGCCTGTTCAAGGACATGCTCGAGAAGCAGGAGGGTAAGGAATTTGCCCAGCGCAACATCATCGCCGTGACCGACGCGCGCCGCGGCGCCCTGCGTGGCCTCGCCACCCAGGAGGGTTATGCCACCTATGTCATCCCCGACAACGTGGGTGGCCGTTTCTCGGTGCTCACGCCCGTTGGCCTGCTGCCCATCGCAGTCGCAGGCTTTGACATCCGTGCCCTCGTGGCAGGAGCCGTCGAGATGGAGAAGGACGGTGACGACATCGTCCTCGATTACGCCATCGCCCGCAATGCCCTGTACCAGAATGGCAAGAAAATCGAAATCCTGGCCAACTTCACTCCCCGCCTGCACTTCATTGCCGAGTGGTGGAAGCAGCTCTACGGCGAGAGCGAGGGTAAGGGCCACAAGGGTATCTTCCCTGCCAGCGTCGACTTCACGACCGACCTGCACAGCATGGGACAGATGATTCAGGACGGCGAGCGCACGCTGTTTGAGACCGTGCTGAGCGTGGGTGACCAGGATCACGAGGTGATCATTCCCGGTGACGAGAAGGACCTGGACGGCCTCAACTATATCGCTGGCAAGAACGTGGACTACGTCAACAAGATGGCCGAGCTGGGTACCCGTCTGGCCCACATGGACGGAGGCGTGCCCAACCTGATTATCACCATGCCCAAGGTCAACGAGCGCTACCTGGGCCAGCTCATCTACTTCTTTGAGAAGGCGTGCGGCATCAGCGGCTATATGCTGGGCGTTAACCCGTTTGACCAGCCTGGTGTCGAGGATTACAAGCGCAACATGTTTGCCCTGCTCAACAAGCCTGGCTACGAGGAGCAGAGCGCTGCCATCCAAGCAAGACTCAAGAAATAATCAAACAATACCTAATAATCAAGCAACATGGACAACCCATCATAGATTATATTGTTGTTAAAGTTGCTTGATTCAACTAAGGACAAAAAACTAAAAACTAAAAAATGATTTATCCGATTCTTTCGGCCGAGGAAGCCGCCGAATTTGTACAAAATGGCTTCACCGTGGGCGTTTCGGGCTTTACTTCACCCGGTTGTCCTCAAGCAGTGCCTGTTGCCATCGCCGAGCGCGCCAAGCGTGAGCATGAGGCAGGCCGTGAGTTCAAGATCAACCTCTTCAGTGGCGCATCGACCAGCGACCACATCGATGGTGAGTTGACCCGCGCCGACGCACTCAACTTCCGCACACCTTACCAGTCACACCCCGACATGCGCAAGGCCATCAACGCTAATGCCATCCACTATAATGACCGCCACCTGAGCGAACTCGCACAGGAGTTCCGCTATGGTTTCTACGGCAAGATGGACATCGCCATCGTTGAGGCTCAGAGCATCACCGATGACGGCGATCTCGTGCTGGGCACCTCGATGGGTAACACCGCCACCTGGCTCAAGATGGCCGACAAGGTGATTGTCGAGGTCAACGACCAGATTCCGGAGACCATCCTCGGCATGCACGACGTGTACACACCCAACGATCCTCCTTATCGTCGCGAGATCCCTATCTACACGCCTCACGACCGCGTGGGCACTCCCACCGCCCGCGTGGGCACTCCCACCGCCCATGTTGACCCCAAGAAGGTCCTCGGCGTTGTCAAGACTTCGCTGCCCATCAGCAAGGAGGGTGCCTTCACCCCCGTTGATGACGTGACCGCTGCCATCGGCCACAACGTGTGCGCCTTCCTCGTTAACGAGCTCAAGGCTGGCCGCATCCCCAAGGAGTTCCTGCCCCTGCAGAGTGGTGTGGGCAACATCGCCAACGCCGTGCTCGACGCCCTGGACAAGAGCGACGACATTCCCCCGTTCGAGATGTACACCGAGGTCATCCAGGACAGCGTGCTCGAGCTGCTCGAGAGCGGCAAGTGTAAGTTTGCCAGCACCTGCTCGATGACCTTCTCCAGCGGCGCCATGACTGAGTTCTTTGAGAAGGGCGAAGCCCTGCACAACAAGGTGCTCATGCGTCCCAGCGAGATCAGTAACAACCCCGAGGTGGTTCGCCGTCTGGGCGTCATCACGATGAACACCGCCATCGAGGCCGACATCTATGGTCACATCAATTCGACCCACGTCAGCGGCACGCGCCTGATGAACGGTGTGGGTGGCTCGGGCGACTTCACCCGCAATGCCTACATCAGCATCTTCCTGTGTCCCTCGATCAAGAAGGACGACTGCATCAGCACCATCGTGCCCATGGTTTCCTATCCTGACCACAACCCCCACTCGGTGGACATCATCATCACCGACCAGGGTATCGCCGACCTGCGCGGCAAGGATCCCGTCCAGAGCGCTCACGAAATCATCGAGAAAGCCGCTCATCCCGTCTATCGTCCCCTGCTGCGCGAGTACCTGAACCTCGCCAAGAAGGGCCACGTGATGATGAACCCGGACATCGCCTTCGCCATGCACAGCACACTGATTCACGACGGCGACATGCGCAAGACCGACTTCGCCAAGTTCATGAAGTAATTGAAAACCACAAATTACACGAATTGAACTAATCGGCATCCGCACGACAATCATTTGAAAACAAGAAATACAAGAAAAACAATCTTCACTGGATTGTACATCTTGTGTTTCTTGTTTTCCTTATATAAACAAAAGAATGCTATGTAAAGAAACCGCCAGTTCCGAAACGGCCATTTCGGTACTGATAGATTAGTGGTTCCCCCTTCAGGCAACGCCCGAGGGGAGGAACCACTTTATTTCCCTGAGAAATAATGTCAGAATGCAAGTATTAAAAAGCTTTTTTAATTACAGAATAAACGTCTATCGCCGTGGAGAAAAGAGATTATATCGTGATTAAAAGAATCAACAACCATTAAACATTATCCTTTATCCATTAAGTTTATTCTAAACTTGATTTACTTGTTTTGGACAGGTCGGATGGACATGTGGTATCCCCGCACATAGTCAATAAAATACAGGCGTGCCGAGTCATTTTCACTATTGGCGAAAAACCTGAAACTCCAGGCTGTAATTACACCTTCATTAACACCATAGCCTCGTTCCTCGGCTGTACTTGGCGTCGGACAGCTGGTCGATGTCCAGTAGCTTCCCATTTCATTAGTACCAAGAGGTCCCCTGTGGAAACGGGGTGTAGCAGACAAGTCGTCGCCATAGATTCCTGCCAGCGGCATGATGATGCTATTGCCATTGGGGCCGATGACCTCAAACCACTTGATGTCACCATACGTTTGCAGTTTCCACTCACATTGCTCGCACAACTCCTTCGCCTCGCTATAACTGGGCATGCGCCAGCCGTCACTCCAGTTAAATGCCACGACATCCAAGTCACCACCACTAATATCTTCAGGAGGATTGTTGCCGCCATAGTTGGTCGTGTTCCATGTGTAAGCGTCATTTTTCCAATAAATGCCTTGGCCAGACCACAATCTGCCTGTGGGGTCGCCCCACGCTATACGGGCACCATAATCACGGGGCAGTTTTGCTCCGAAGTTACAATTGGCCCATAGAACTGACAGACCCAGGTCAATAGCCTTGAGTGAATCGGGCTTGGCGAAATAATGGTTTGGATCATCGGAACCATCACCGCCATTGCCACCGTTATAGTTTTCATACCAAAATTGGTAATACTTCAATGTCACAGCATCCGTGACGGTTCCATTATTTCTTTTACAACGGATTAACTTGACGAAGCAGACGACATGACCTTTATTCTCTGGATTTGTTTCGGCATAGTTCCGATACAGGCTGTCACAAGTCGTGAGCAACGCAGCCTCCCTTTCCCGTTCATTACTCTGCATGGTCTCATTCTCGCTCACCGCCTGCTTCATGAAATAGACAGTTCTGGATAAGCGGTCAAATACTGGATTAACCATCCCGCTTTCATCCTCAGCATTATCGGACAAATGCAGCATCACTTCGGATTGGATGCTCAAGTAATAGGTGTATTCACCGTTATACACATCCTCGTTGTCTTTACACGAGGTGCCTATCATCATCAAGATGACGATAAGAAATAATAAAGAGTTGCGATTTTTCATCCTTTTATCAGTTTTTTGGGTTTATAAAATCTTGGCTACGAAAACTGTACAGGACAGCTATTGCCATCGAGACACAATCTAATCATTAGACATTCATTTAAAAATGCGGTTTATTTACCCCCCCCATTTTTAACATTTGTTAACTGTCATCCGCACGACAATTATTTGAAAACAAGAAATACAAGAAAAACAATCTTCACTGGATTGTACATCTTGTGTTTCTTGTTTTCCTTTTTTATTCTTAGCGGCTTGGCGTGAGGTTATTTGGCTGAATGGTTACCCTCTGGTGGTTTTATTACGGGGAATTGTTGTAATTTTGCGCCTTGAAAACGACATGACTACCGATAACACGACAAATCATAAGGACTGGAGGGCGCATGGGGCGATGCTGCTGGCCATGGTGCTGTTCGGGCTGATGGCGACGTTCTCTAAGGACGTGCTCGCCAACGGTGGCATCACGGGGCCTCAACTGGTGGCATTCAGGGTCATCGGTGCGGCCATCATCTTCTGGCTGGGCTCATTGATTGTGCCGCAGCAACGCATCGAGCCACGGGATTACATCAAGATTGCCGGAGCGGGCTTCTTCGGCTTCGCGCTGGCCCAGGGCGGCTATATCGTGGGCCTGAGTTTCACCTCGCCCATCAATGCGACCATCGAGTTGACCACAATGCCCATTTTCACGCTCATCCTGTCGGCCATCCTGCTGCACGAGCGCATCACGCCACGACGGGCGCTGGGCATCATCATGGGCTTCACGGGAGCCGTGTTGCTCATCACCCGCACCACGGCAGGCAGCAGCGGGCAGCCGACGGACTTCAGGGGCGACATCCTGATCCTGATTTCCCAAGTGGGCTACGCCTTCTATCTGACACATTATTCACGGGTCATCCGCAAGTATGACGCCTTCACGTTCAACAAGTGGACATTCACCTTCGCCAGCCTGTTCATCCTGCCCTTCACCCTACCCCACATTATGCAGATTGACTGGCCAGGAATGAATGCCCGAACGGCCTGCGAAATCGTCTATATCGTGGCTGGAGCCACCTTCTTCACCTTCCTGCTCGTGGTATATGCCCAGCGACGCCTCTTGCCCACGACGGTGAGCGTCTATAACTACGTGCAGCCCTTTGTAGCCGTGGTGGCGAGTATGGCGATGGGTCTCGCAGCACCCCAGTGGATGCACGCTGTGGCCGCCGCCCTCATCTTCACGGGCGTCTGGCTCGTGACGAGAAGTAGGGTGTAGTGGTGGATGGGTGTATAGGTGTATAAGTGGATAGGTGTATGGGGGGAGAGGTGGATAAAAAAGAAAAGTTAATGGTTGACTGCGACAGCCAACTATTAACTATTCTCTATTAACTATTAACTATTAACTCCTTCTCTAAAAGCTGTAGAGGGAGCCGAAGGTTCCTTCCTGAATCTGCGGCAGGAACGAGGGATCGGTTACGATGCGATAGCCCTGAATGAGCGACCAGATAACGCCTACAGCGACAGTAATCAGCACCCACTTCTTGGCTGATGCCGAATCGTTGTTAGCACCAGTGACATCGCCCTTCATGAATTTGGACTTGACGCCATTAGCCTTGATGATGGCCAGCACACCAGTAATCAGACCCACAATATTGAAACAGCACAGCAGTGATGCCGCAGTGACAAGAATCGACTCGGTGAGCCATGTCTTGGGCATAATCTGGTTGGTAGGCTGATTGGTGCTGGGACCGTATTGGGGCGGAGCATAGGGCTGGTTGCCAGTGCCCTGACCGTAAGGCGTCCCGTATGGGGCAGGCTGCTGCTGGCCGCCACCGAAAGGCGGTACCTGGGGCAGGGGCACCTCGGTTCCCATGGGAGGCACCTGCGGCATCGACACGTCGATATTGCCAGGATTGAACGGCTGGCCTGACAGCAGGGCCATCAATTCGGGCACCTGGCTGGCCGAAGTCCAATTGGGCATCCCTTCACACCACACTAACGAGTTGACCGTCAAGCCGTGCAGCATCAATTCATTGGGTTCAAACGGTCCTGCTGGCTGGCCGTTTTCTGCAATATAGTACTTCATCTTTAATTTTGTATTATGTAATTAAACGTGTTGATATCCTGATAATCTCTTGCAAATATAACAACATTTCCTGAAAACAGATACTTTTTACCTATAAAAATTGTGCCGTAACGGGCCAAAAGCCCATCACGGCACAATGATTTCATGGATTTACCCTCCAGGCGATTAGTCGCTGCACTTAGCGCAGACGAACTCGCGGTTCAAGCGGGCGATGTTGCTCAGCTTGATGTTCTTGGGGCACTCGGCGGCACAGGCACCGGTGTTGGTGCAGTTACCGAAGCCGAGTTCGTCCATCTTGGCGAGCATGGCCTTCACGCGGCGCTTGGCCTCGGCACGACCCTGCGGCAGCAGTGCGAACTGGCTGACCTTGGCGCTGAGGAACAGCATGGCCGAACCGTTCTTGCAAGCGGCAACACAGGCACCGCAACCGATGCAGGTTGCGCTGTCCATAGCCTCGTCGGCGGCCTCCTTGCTGATGGGGATAGCATTGGCATCCTGGGCACCGCCCGTCTGGAAGCTCACGTAGCCACCAGCCTGCTGGATCTGGTCAAAGGCATTGCGGTTAACCATCAAGTCCTTAATCACGGGGAAAGCAGCCGAGCGCCAGGGCTCAACGGTGATGGTGTCACCATCGTGGAAGCGGCGCATATAGAGTTGGCAGGTGGTTGCTCCGGTAGCGGGACCGTGGGGGTGACCGTTGACATAGAGCGAGCACATGCCGCAGATGCCCTCGCGGCAGTCGTGGTCAAAGGTAACAGGCTCCTCGCCCTTCTCGATGAGCTGCTCGTTGAGGATGTCCATCATCTCGAGGAAAGAGGTGTCGGTGGGAATGTCGCGCATCTCGTAGGTCTCAAAGCGGCCCTCGGCATGAGCGTTCTGCTGACGCCAAACCTTAAGTTTGAAGCTTATACTTGTATCCATTGTATTCGATGAATTTTTAAAGGTTGATTATGACTTATAGTTACGCGTCTGGACCTTGATGGCCTCGTAGCTTCCAGCAAGCGACATAGAAGAAGTTCTCGTCGTCGCGCTTGGCCTCGCCTTCCTCGGTCTGATGCTCCTCGCGGAAGTGGCCACCGCAGCTCTCGTGACGGTTCAATGCGTCATAGGCGATCAGCTCACCCATGGTGATGAAGTCACGCAGGCGGAATGCCTTGTCAAGCTCTACATTCATACCCTCTTGGGTGCCGGGGATGAACAGGTTGGTCTCGAACTCCTTGCGCAGCTCTTTGAGCTTCTTCAATGCGGTCTCAAGGCTCTCCTTGGTGCGGGCCATGCCCACATAGTCCCACATCACGTTACCCAGTTCCTTGTGGATGCTGTCAACCGAGCGCTTACCCTGGATGCTCATCAAGTCATCGAGGTTCTTCTGCACCTTCTTCTCGGCAGCGTCAAACTCGGGGCTGTCGGTCGAGAAGTGAGGCACGGTGATCTGGTCGCTCAGGTAGTTCTGGATGGTGTAAGGCAGCACGAAGTAACCGTCGGCCAGACCCTGCATCAGCGCCGAAGCACCGAGGCGGTTAGCGCCGTGGTCACTGAAGTTGCACTCACCGATAGCGAACAGACCCTTGATGCTGGTCTGCAACTCATAGTCAACCCAGATACCGCCCATCGTGTAGTGGATAGCGGGATAAATCATCATGGGGTTGTAGTACTTCACACCGTTGATCTCGTTGGCGAGCTCGCCAGGATTCACGTCGGTGATTTCCTCATACATGTCAAACAGGTTGCCGTAGCGCTGACGGATCACGTCAATGCCCAGGCGGTTGATGGCCTCGCTGAAGTCGAGGAACACGGCCTTACCGGTGTTGTTCACACCGAAGCCCTTGTCGCAACGCTCCTTGGCAGCGCGGCTGGCCACGTCACGGGGCACGAGGTTACCGAAAGCGGGATACCTACGCTCCAGGTAGTAGTCACGCTCTTCCTCGGGGATGTCACTACCCTTGATCTGGCCTGCCTGCAGTTTCTTGGCGTCCTCGATGTTCTTGGGCACCCAGATGCGGCCATCGTTACGCAGCGACTCACTCATCAGCGTCAGCTTGGATTGCTTGTCACCGTGCACGGGGATGCAGGTGGGGTGAATCTGCACGTAGGCGGGGTTGGCGAAGTAAGCGCCGTGGCGATAGCAAGCCATAGCAGCCGAGCAGTTGCAACCCATGGCGTTGGTGCTCAGGAAGTAGGTGTTGCCATAACCACCGGTGGCGATAACCACTGCGTGAGCGGCAAAGCGCTCCAGTTTACCGGTCACCAGGTTCTTGGCGATGATACCGCGGGCACGGCCGTCGATGATGACCACGTCGTGCATCTCGTAGCGGTTGTAGCTCTTCACCTTGCCGGCATGGATCATGCGGTTCAGGCTCGAGTAAGCGCCGAGCAGCAGCTGCTGACCGGTCTGACCCTTGGCGTAGAACGTGCGGCTCACCTGAGCGCCACCAAACGAGCGGTTGGCCAGCAGACCACCATACTCACGGGCGAAGGGAACACCCTGGGCCACGCACTGGTCGATGATATTGTTGGACACCTCGGCAAGACGGTAAACGTTGGCCTCGCGGGCACGGTAGTCACCACCCTTGACGGTGTCATAGAACAAGCGGTAAACCGAGTCACCGTCGTTCTGGTAATTCTTGGCTGCGTTGATACCACCCTGAGCGGCGATCGAGTGAGCGCGGCGGGGTGAATCCTGGATGCAGAAGTTCAACACGTTGAATCCCATCTCGCCCAGCGTGGCGGCTGCCGACGCACCTGCCAGACCGGTACCCACAACGATGATGTCGAGTTTACGCTTGTTGGCGGGGTTGACGAGTTTCTGGTGAGCCTTATAGTTGGTCCATTTCTCAGCGATGGGTCCCTCGGGAATCTTG
>ONKF01000010.1 GCA_900318335.1 uncultured Prevotellaceae bacterium | reverse complement strand
ACGCCCAACGTCAAGAGTGTACATCAGGAATTGAATTCCTCCAATGCCAGTAAGACGGCCTATTATGTCATCAACACCGACATGGGCTTTGTCGTTGTCGCTGGTGATGACCGTGCCCAGGAAATCCTTGCCTACGGTGACGGCAACATCGACATGAATGCCCTGCCCGAGAACATGAGATTCTGGCTGGGCAAGTACAAGTCACAGGTGGAGTACCTCCAGGCACATCCTGGCATGGTGGTAGAGAAGACTGCGGCGAGGACTAACCTCGGCGTGAGCATTGAGCCTATGCTCGAGGCGCGTTGGGACCAGGGCTACCCTTACTACAACCAGTGCCCCATGGACGGTGACCGCCGCGGTTTGACGGGTTGCGCTTGCACCTCACTGGCCATGATTTTCTACAAGTGGCAATATCCCACTCAGGCCACTCCGTCGGTTCCGGGTTACACTACCCGCACCCGCGGGTTTGTACTTCCCTCTCTGCCGCCCATCACCTTTGACTGGGCTAATATGCTGCCCGTATACAATTTTAGCGCTACCGATGTCCAGCGGAATGCCGTGGCATGGCTCATGCGTTACATCGGCCAGGCCGAGGAAATGGATTATACCAACGAGGGCAGTGAGGCCTGGGAGGACGACGTCCTCAGGGCCTGTCACTTGTTTGGCTATGTGGGTGCCCATGTCGAGTACAAGGCCACTCTTAACTTTGACACCAATGGTGAGGATATGATCATCAACAACGATGACTGGAGCGTGATGATCCAGGAAGAACTTGCCGCAGGCCGCCCTGTGGTCTATTGCGCTTACAGTTATAGCAGTGCCTATAACCAGTTCTACGGTCACGCCTTCAATGTGGATGGCTATGATGCCTCGACCGACACCTATTCCATCAATTGGGGCTGGAGTGGCACTGGCAACGGCTATTTTGCCCTGAGGGCGTTCAACAACCAGGGCTATAGCTACAGCCTGGGTGAGTTGATGGTGATGGGCATTGAGCCCCCCGCTCCCATCGAGTCCTATGACCCCGTGATGCAGCCCGCCAACGAGGATTACATCACGCTGACCTCGTTCCGGGCCGACTGGACCGACGAGACACCTGCCGAGAATGTGGTAAGTTACACACTTGAGGTTACTGCCGATGACGGCAGCGAGCCCGGTGTCTATGAGAATGTGTTCACCGAGACGTTCCCCGGTTGCAGTGAGAACGGATCCCGTGAGCTGACCAAGGTAGACCCGCTGTGTACCAACCAGGGTTGGGGATTCAGCCATCTGTATGAAAACCGTCGCGGCCTGAGACTGGGCGGCAATGGCTATACAGGTTCACTTACGACACCGGCACTCGATATGACCCAGAGCGGAGGCAAGATGACCGTCAAGGTTACCATGCTGCCGTATAGCACCGATACTGATGTGCCTGTCGCCATCTCTTGTGGTAATAGCAGTGAAACGGTTATCGTGAGTGCCGAGAATGTCTATACCGTTGTTCTGGATTGTGAAGCAAATGACGCTCAGAAGGTGACCTTTGCTACCGTTGAAAGCAGCAAGCGCGTGGTCATCGCACAGATTGATATTTTCAGTTCGACGAGTGATGCCAAGAGGGTATTCACCCTTCCTGTCGAGACAGGTGGCGCTGACTCGCGTACCATTACCGATATCACCGAGAAGTACTATACCGTGACAGGACTGACCGAGGCTGGCACCTTCAACTACAGGGTGCGTGCCTACTATGTGAATGGTACTCACAGCGCGTGGAGTAATATCGAGACTGTTACCCTGTTTGATAATGGACCCGTCTATGAAGCTGGTGACGTGAACCATGACGGTAAGGTGGCGGTAAACGATGTGACCGACCTGATTGATTATCTGTTGGGCAATTTGGGCTCTGCTCCTGCCGAGGCCGATGTTGACGGAATCAATGGTGTGAACATCGTCGACGTGACGGCTCTCATCGACCTGCTGCTGGGTGGCAACTGATAACCAGGAAGCCAATAATCACTCGGGCGGAACATGGAACTTAGGTTCTGTGTCCCGCTCTTGTTGTCAGACCCTTACAGTCATGAGTAAAGCCGTTGAGCAAAATGTCATATTATTGTCATCTTTTAACGGGAAAATGTTGCTATTTTATGGTTTTTGGTGTACTTTTGCGAAAAACTTTTGTGCATGGGAGACCAGCCAAGACGTGGATAATCAACATTAACGTTCTGAAGCGTTAGAATTATTAACTTAATAACCAATATATTAGACGTTTTAATTTATGAGAAGAATCTTACTGTTTGCCGCAATTTTGATGGCGGCTATTCAACTTTCGGCTGCTCCTGTTGATGTGAGAACAGCACAGTCGAAGGCTCAGAATTTTGTGCAGCAGCAGCTGTATGGTGGTAGACTGCTTGCTCCCATCACTGGAGAGATGAAACTGGCTCATGTCGAGATGAATTCCCAGAAACTTGACCGTGCCGTTTATTACATTTTCAATTCCCAGAATGGTTACGTGATTGTGTCGGGTGATGACCGTGCCGAGGAGATCCTGGGCTATGGTGACCGTCCCCTTGATTTCAACACTATCCCTTGCAACATGAAGTCTTGGTTGGCAACCTACAAGGTGCAGATTGAGTACCTGCAGGCCCATGAGGGCATGCGTGTCGAGACTCCCTCGATGATGGCACCCTCGCTGCGCATCCCCAGCGTTGAGCCGCTGCTCACCGCATTGTGGGATCAGGAGGCCCCCTACTGGAACCAGTGCGTCATCAATGGCACCCAGTGCCTTACCGGCTGCCCCGCGACATCGGCCGCTATGGTGTTCCATTATTGGAAATATCCTGATTACCTGACTCCCGAAGTTCCTGCATACAGGTGCGAATTGAGCACCTCGTCATGGGGTGGCGTAACCTATGTCAACGTGCCTGCCCTGCCCCCTGTAAACTTTGATTGGGACAACATGCTCGACAGGTACACCAGTGGTTATAATACTGCCCAGGCCAATGCCGTGGCCACGCTGATGCGCTATGTGGGCCAAGCCGAACACATGGCTTATGGTAGTGCCAGTGTTGGTAGTGGTGTGGATGCCGATAGCGTTATTCTGATTGCCAATGCTTTCAAGTTCTTCGGTTATGATGAGGAGACCGTGCGCATGGTCAAGAAGACCACTTCCTATAGTGGTGGCACTACCCTCTATACCGATGCTGAATGGGCCGCAATGATCCAGGAAGAGCTGATCGAGGAGCGCCCCATTGTGTTCTGTGCGATTGCAGGTGGATTCTTCGGCGGTGGCCACGCCTTCAATGTTGATGGCTATGACGCTAACACCAACAAGTATCACATCAACTTCGGTTGGAGTGGTGAGAGCAACAACTACTATGCGCTCAATGCCTTCAATGGCGGCGGTTCGGTCTTTAACCAGTATCAGCAGATGGTAATCGGTATCCAGCCTCCCATCACGTCCCCGCGCCTCAGGGCTGACAACTATGAGCTCTCGATGGAGTGCTACAAGAACAACACCGCTTCCAGCCGTTTCGCTCTTACTGGCCGCAACCTGGAGGGTAACGTGACGTTGACGCTCAACGATCCCAATGGTGTGTTCAGCGTTAACCCCGACGTCTTGACTCCCGATGCCGACAACAAGGTGTCCCAGACTATCAATGTGACTTATGCTCCCAAGGCCGAGGGTGAGTACACAGCAACGATTACCGTAAGCACTCCTGGTGTTGAAGACTTTGTGATTACCCTGCACGGTGCTTCTGATTATGAATTGTACCGTCCCGTCATGCTGCCCCCCGCCGAGGAGGCCATTACCACCAACTCGTTCCGCGCTGACTGGGCTGACAATACTCCCGCCGAGAACGTCACCAGCTACACCCTCGAGGTGAAGGTGAAGCCCGATGTGACCCTGCTCACCGAGGGCGATTGGAGCGATGTTCCCCAGGAGAACGTCAATCACGCATCTGATGCTGCCAACTACCTGCCCGATGGCTGGACTTTCACTGGCAACAACCTGTATCTGGATGGTGGCTTCCTCTCACCTGGCCGCAACTCAGTCATTAACATCGACTGTGACTTTGTGGGCTACAACAAGGTGAGCGTAATCATCAATGCCAAGGCCTATACCAAGGGCACCAACACCACGCTGACCGTTGCTACCAGTGCGGGTTCCGAGACCCTGACACTTGCCAAGGAGCTCGACACCTATCTCGTCGTTCTCGATGTGAATGACGACGATAACCTCCAGATTATCGCTGGTTACTATCCCGAGATCCAGAGCATTAAGGTTTACGGTGGCGAGATCACCGATCCCGAGCCCTTCGCATTCAATGCTGCCAATGAGACTGGCGATGCCCAGTACCGCCTCATCGAGGGCATCACTCCCGACAAGTTCTACACCGTGACCGGCCTGCTGCCCGGCACAGCTTATCTCTACCGTGTGAAATCTTACTACGTGAACGGTACCGAGAGCACGTGGAGTAGCTCTAAGGAGGTTATCCTCAAGCAGGGTGAGAGCATGCGTGGTGATGTGGACCGTGATGGTAAGCTTACCATCGACGACGCTATCTTGCTTGGCGACTACCTGCTGGGTAATGGCTCGGTAATCGACACTGTGGCTGCCGACTGCGACCTTGACGGCCAGGTGACCATCGAAGACCTGCCCACCCTGATTGACCGTCTGTTAGGTGGCGCGTGGTAAACAGTTAAACCTGCATTAGGCAGGAATGAGAAGAAAGAGCCGGTTCCGTCATGGGCCGGCTCTTTCCTTATTGATGCAGAACCCTCATGACGATTAATTCATGTTAAAAGGACAGGAAGGGATTGAACTTTAGGGTTCAAAATCAGTCTAAGAATAAAAAAATCAGGAAAATTGCTTGACTTTTTGATAAAAAGTACTAATTTTGCAGATTGAAACAGAACGAAACGCAAGATGAGACGTTTGCTCTACATATTGGTGGCCTTGATGGCAATGGGTGGCATGCAAGCCGTCCCAGTGCCCGACAACTTCTTGCCGCAGCGCGTCGAGACCCAAACGGGTCCCTTAGCGCAGGGGGCCGAGGGGCGCATCGTCTTTGTTGCGGGCAGTAGTGACGCCACTTTCAATGTATATTCGATTACTGGTCAGCTTGTCAAGGTAGTCCGCGTGAGTGCCGAGCAGCGCACGGCTGTGGATTTCCCCAAGGGATTCTACATCGTCAAGTGCAGCAACCAGTGGTCGCGCAAGGTGGTGGTGCGTTGAGACCACTGCAAGTGACACATCTTGTCGCTGCTTAAAATGAATGAGTGAAATGGGCGTGACTCTGTCACGTCCGTTATTGTTTTTAGAAATAACCTCAAGCCAACGGGATATCATGATTCTCGCCGAATTGTTTCCATATGCCAACCTGGTATACAACATTCTGATGGTGTTGTATGTCCTCACTGTGCTGGCGGTGATTGTGGTGGTGCTCAGCGAGAACCGCAATCCTGTTAAGTCGATGGCATGGATGCTGGTGCTGGTGCTGCTGCCAGTTGTGGGACTTGTGATCTACCTGATATTCGGGCGCAGCCTCAAGGGTATGAAACTCATATCGCGTTCCCACCTGCGTGAGTTGCGGCGCTTGAACGATTTCCCCGAGGCGGTCAAGCTGGAGGAGGGCCTGAGCGACAACTCGCGACAGCTCATCTCACTGGCCAACAAGTTGACCGAGCCCCATCTGTTTGAGGGCAATGCCATCCAGGTGTTCACCACTGGCGAGGACAAGTTCGAGACCCTGTTGAGGGACATCGAGCAAGCCCAGGAATATATTCACGTGCAGTACTTCATCCTTGAGAACGACTCGACAGGCAAGCGTCTCATCGAGCTGTTGCAGCGCAAGGCGCGCGAGGGCGTTCGCGTGAGGGTGCTCTACGACTATGTGGGTTCGTTCTATATGCGCCCCAAGGTGCTGAAACAGATGCGTGCCGCAGGCATCGATGTCCACCCGTTCATGGAGTTGACGTTTACCCAGTTCTTCCTGCGTATCAATTGGCGTAACCACCGCAAAATCGTTGTTATCGACGGCAGGGTGGGCTACGTGGGCGGTATGAACATTGCCGATCGCTATGTGACCGGCACCAGTAAGGAGCCAGCCTGGCGCGACACTCACTTGCGTATCGAGGGCAATGCTGTGGTGGCGATGCAATACTCGTTTGCCATCGACTGGGACTTCACCACGCGTGAATTGCTCAATATGCCACCTAAGAAAGTGGAACTGCCGCCTTCAAAGCCGAGTCACTTGGTGCAGATGGTCAATAGCGGACCAGCCCACCGCTGGAACAACATCTCGTTTGTTTTCTTAAAGGCGATAACCCTGGCTAAGCATAGCTTGTATATCCAGACTCCCTATTTCCTGCCCAGCGATCCCTTGCTCAAGGCGATGCAGAGTGCAGCTCTCGCGGGCGTTGATGTCAGGGTGATGATTCCCAGGCGTCCCGACTCGTCCATGCTGCGACTGGCCACCGGCTCTTACATCAAGGAGTGCCTCCAGGCGGGTATCAAGATTTATTTCTATGAACCTGCCATGATGCATTCCAAAGTGGTCATCGTCGATGACGAGTTTGTCACCACGGGCTCGACCAATTTCGACTTCCGCAGTTTCGAGCACAACTTTGAGTTTAACGCGCTGGTCTACAGCAAGGAGTTCAACCGTGAGATGAAGGCCATTTTTGAGCAGGACCTGACACATTGCACCCGCGTGAGCATGGGCAAGTGGAAACAGCGTCCGCTGATCCAGAAGGCCCTGGAGTCGGTTGTCCGCCTCATTGCCCCTATCCTGTAAACCCATCAACATGATCACTTTTCCTAACGCTAAAATCAACTTAGGTCTGAATATCGTGGAGCGTCGTCCCGACGGTTACCACAATATCGAGACTGTGTTTTATCCCGTGCCCCTCACCGATATCCTCGAGATTGTTCCCGTGGCCGACGGTGAGCAGGCATCGCTCACGTGCTATGGCAACCCGGTCGATTGCCCGCCCGAGAAAAACCTGGTCATGCGGGCCTATCGCCTGTTGCAAGAGCGCTATGGCCTGCCTCCAGTGGCGATTCACCTCTACAAGCACATCCCCGATGGGGCTGGCCTGGGTGGTGGGTCGAGTGATGCGGCCCACACGCTTGTCATGCTCAACGGGATGTTTGAATTAGGCTTGTCTGATGCCGAGTTGGCATCGATGGCAGCCACCTTAGGTGCCGATTGTGCCTTTTTCATCTACAACCGCCCCATGATGGCTACAGGCATCGGCGACGTGTTGTCACCTGTCGATGTGGACCTCAAGGGCAAGACGCTGCTGCTGGTCAAGCCGTCGGTCGGTGTGGATACCCGCACGGCTTACAGTCGCGTGACGCCCCATGTCCCGCTTGCCGATCTGTCCAATACGATTGCCCTTCCTGTCATCGCGTGGGATGGTCTCTTGACCAACGATTTTGAGGTGAGCGTTTTCTCCGCTTTGCCCCAGTTGTGGCTCATCAAGGCCCAGTTGATAGATGCGGGCGCCAGTTATGCTGCCATGTCGGGCTCGGGCTCTACCATCTTCGGCATTTTTGATAATGACAAACTGGCAGGGGCGGCGGCTGACACTTTTACCGATTGCGCCACCTTTGTCCTTCAACTGTGACTTGGTCGCATTGGACTGGTTTTTGCATGGTTTAGTCTGGTAAAACGATTTTTAACACAACAACAATATGGCAAAAAAGAACAAGAAGAATCAAAACGAAGAAGCTAAGGCCGCTCAACAGGAGGCCGTACAGGAACAAGAGAACCTGAACACCGAAAAGCAGGCTCAGGAGAATACCGTCGAAGAAGACCCCATGGCAAGAATTGCTAAGCTTGAGGAAGAACTTGAGCAGGAAAAGAAGAAATACGCTTACAAGCTTGCAGAGTTTGAAAACTTCCGTAAACGCACCCTTAACGAGAAGGCTGAGCTCATCAAGAACGGTGCCGAAAGTGCCATGCGTGACCTCTTACCGGTAATTGACGATGTGGAGCGCGCATTGGATGCCATCAACAAGGGTGGCGATCTTGAAAGCATCAAGGAGGGTGTTGGCCTCATCTACAATAAATTCATCAAGTATCTTGAATCACAGCATGTTACGGCTATTGAATCCACGGGTATGGATTTCGATACCGACGTTCATGAGGCAGTGACGATGTTCCCTGCACCTGATCCCTCAATGAAGGGCAAGGTCATCGATACTGCTGTCAAGGGTTACAAGGTCAACGACAAAGTCTTGCGCTATGCCAAGGTGGTCGTTGGCAGTTGATTAACGCGATAGACTTGAGTAAAACAAACAGAAACTGATAAAAAGAAATATGGCTCAAAAGAGAGATTACTATGAGGTGCTGGGGGTGGACAAGAATGCCACTGCCGATGACTTGAAGAAGGCTTACCGCAAGTTGGCCATCCAGTACCATCCCGATAAACAGCAAGGCAAGAGCGATGCCGAGAAAAAGGCAGCCGAGGAGAAATTCAAGGAGGCAGCCGAGGCCTATAACGTCCTGAGTGACCCCGACAAGCGCGCACGCTATGACCAGTTTGGTTTTGCTGGCGAGCAGATGGGTGGCGGCGGATATGGCGGTGGCATGTCGATGGAGGACATCCTGCGTCAGTTCGGTGACCTGTTTGGAGGCTTTGGCGGTTTTGGTGGCTTCGGCGATTTCTTTGGCGGTGGCGGCGGTCAGGCCCAGCAGCGCGTGAAGCGCGGCTCCGACCTGCGCGTGCGTGTCAAGATGACGCTTAACGAGGTTGCCAAGGGAACCGAGAAGAAACTGCGCATCCCTCGCATGAAGTCATGTGACCATTGCCACGGCACTGGTGCTAAGGACGGTACAGCCCTTGAGACTTGCCCCACTTGCAAGGGTAGCGGTGTTGAAGTGCGCATGCAGCGCACCATGTTCGGCACCATGCAGTCCCAGAGTGTGTGCCACACCTGTGGCGGCAGCGGCAAGCGCATCAAGGAGACTTGCCCCCATTGCAGCGGCAAGGGACTCGTGCGCAAGGAGGAAGTGGTTAGCATCAACATCCCTGCTGGTGTGGCCGACGGCATGACGCTGCGCGTCGGACGTCAGGGCAATGATGCTCCTGGTGGTGGCGTTCCCGGCGACTTGCTCGTGGTTATCGAGGAGGTGCGTGACGCCCAACTCACCCGCGATGGCAATGACTTGATTTATAACCTGATGCTTGATATCCCCACGGCAGTGTTGGGGGGCAAGGTGGATGTGCCTACCGTTGACGGCAAGGCACGTGTCACCATCAAGCCAGGTACTCAGCCCGGCAGTATCCTGCGCCTGCGTGGCAAGGGATTGCCCTCGGCCGAACGATACGGCACTGGAGACCTGCTCATCAATGTCATGGTCTATATGCCCGAGAAACTCAACGACAAGGAGAAAGAGGCCATCACGATGCTGCAAAACAGCGAGCATGTTAAGCCCAACGACAGCGACAAGAGCCGCATCTTCTCCCGTCTGCGTCACATCTTTGATTAATGATAATCAACCGTTCCACAGGTTATCATCTATTAACTATTAACTGTTAACTGTTATCTGAAATGTCCCGACATCACGACCACCGTGTGCCCCGCAACGACGACAAGGCCGTCGTGCGCGAGGTGAAGCAAGCCTCCACGTTGCTTGACTTTGTCATGCAGGCCCTCGACGGCATCAGCCGTAACAAGGCCAAATCCATCTTAGCCCACGGTGGCGTCACCGTCGATGACCGGGTGCAATCCCACGTTGATTTCCCGCTTGATCCTGGCAGTATTGTCAAGATCAGGCGTCATGCCCGCCCGTCATCAACGGTCAACCCCCACTACCGCATCGTCTATGAGGACCGCTGGGTAGTCGTGGTGGATAAGCAGCAGGGAGTCCTGTCGATGCCTGTAGGTGCCGGCAGCCTCAACATGAAGAATCTGCTGGATCGTCATTTTGCCGAGACACACCAGCGTTGCACTGCCCATGTGGTACACCGTCTGGATGTCCGCACTTCGGGGCTCATGGTGTATGCCAAGAGTTTTGACGTGCAGCAGCAGATGACAGCCGACTGGCACAGCACAATTATTGACCGTCGCTATGTCGCTGTGGTTGATGGGATTATGGAAGAGCCTGCAGGTAGGGTAGAGAGCTGGCTGCATGACACCGACCGCATGGTCGTGGTGAGCAGTCCCGTCGATGATGGCGGCAAGTGGGCGGCTACCGAGTGGGAACTTGTCGAGACGGGTCCTGAGCGTTCGTTATTGTTCCTGCACCTGCTCACGGGACGCAAGAATCAGATTCGTGTCCACATGGCCGACATCGGTCACCCCGTGGTGGGTGATGGCAAGTATGGTCATCAGGATGATCCCGGCAAGCGTATGTGTCTGCACGCTTTCCGTTTAGCGTTCAACCATCCAGTGACGGGTGAGCCCCTCTACTTCGAGACGCCCATCCCGCGCTACTTCGGCACAGCCCTGCACGCCAAGCCTTGATTAAAACGGCAGATCCTTAGACTTGTTCTCGTTTTCCTCGCTGTCAGGCACATCCTCGCCGCGCTGCTGGCGCAGCTTCTTGATGTAGGCGAGCTCGTTGATGGCGTAATCGGCATTTTCCTCTTCATCCAGCATCTGGGTGAAGATTTTTTCTGCCTTGTCGAGCTGGTTGAAGTCGATGTAGGCATAGCCGCGGCGGCGCCTCAGGAAGTTGATGAAGTCCCTGATGTTGTCGGGCAGTTCGTCCTCCTCGTTGAAGTTACGCTTCACCTCTTCCATCACTCCCTCGGTATAAGAGAACAGACGCAGGTCCTTGCTGTTGGCCATCGAGTTGACCAACTCCATCGTGTGCCTGATGTTGCCGTCGCTGGCCATCAGGTCAAGGTAATAGAATGCTTGTTTGTGCAGGCCCAATTCGTTGTAGCAGAAACCCAGTTTGTAGGCCGTTTCCATGAAGACACGCTTGTGCTCACCCTTCATTTCAAAGAAGTTCTCCCTGAAACTGTTATACACATTCTCCAGGTGAAGGATTGCCTCGTAGTAGCGTTGTGCATGGAACAGCTGCTGGCCCCAATACAGATTGTAGGCCACATCGGCGACACTGACCTGGCAAAGCATCTCCTGATCCTCGTCCAAGTTTCCCTGCTCGCCGTTCTTGGCCTTGAGCTGGGCATCGCTCCACATGTAGTCAAACTCCTGCTGGCGCTGCTTGTCGTCGGCGCGGTCCAGGGCAATGAGCATGCTCACGCTGCGGGGCTGGCGACCCTCGTTGCTCAGCGAATTCATGCGGCTGGCGTTGCGGGGCACATGGGTAACGGTCACACGGCTGTAGATGCTGTGATCGTCCTCGCCCTCGGCAGTGAGTGTGATGGTGCTTACCCGGGGTTGCTCGTCGTCGCCCTGCTTGTAGTGCAAGTCGAGCACGGCATAATCACGCGTCAGTCTGGCCTGCTTACCCTCTCCTTCGACCAGGGCATGGCGCAGGTCATAGTTGCGGATTTCCTCCACATTGTCGATGCGCTGCTGGCCGCTCACCGTGTTCACCGTCATGAACAGCAGCAGGGACTGGGGCAGGGGAGCAACGGTCTCCAGCAGTTGCCACAGGGGCAGTTTGCCGGTGCCGGCGGCAATGCTTGCCGCACTGCTGTCGAGCTGGTGACGCAGTTCCAGGCGGCGCAGCATGAACATCTCTCGCTGATGCTTGTAGAGCTCGCTCTCCAAGTCAAATGTGTCGCTGTCCTTGGCGATGGCGACAGCCTCGTCAAAGTCGCGGTACCAGTCGCGCTGGAAATGGAAAGCCGCCTTGAGCTCGTTGTTGAGTTCATCGGTATCGACGCGGTTGTTATAGAATGACAGGTGAATGTTCACCTCGTTCTGCTCGTGGTCGATTGAGTAGGTGTACTTGAACAGGATGTTGCTGTTATTACGGTCATTGCACTTGGAGCGCACCAGGTCCAACTGGCTCATTGTGGCACGTGCCATACAGGGGTAAGTGATTTCAACGCAGTCGTCCTGCTTGCGGATGGAAGCGACGAAGCGTGCTGCTTGGAACTCAAATGTGTAGGTCTTTACTGAGTTATCATCCTCGGTAGTATAGGCGCAGTTGGTCGCTTTGAGGAACTTCTCAAAGTTGGCGGTGGCTGATTCTTTCTTTTTTTTCCTGATAAGCATAGTTGTGTTGAGGTGTTAATTTGTCTGTGTGAATCGGGTAAAATGTATGTCAACACTGCAATTATCGTGCCAACGTGGGGAATGTGCCACCAAAGTAGCGGCGTTGCAGGCCCAGATACACGGCGGTGTCACGCTTCACCTGGCGGTGCCACTGGTTCAGGCTGTCGCACAGGCTCTGGCGGCCCTTGTCCACCATCCATGACTGGAACTGGGACAGGCTGATGGCCACCGAACGGTCCAGGTTGGGTAGGCGTGACGCCATCGCGCGGGCGATGGAACGGTTGACGACGGCATAGCGTATCTCGCCTGCCGACACCATCATCATCAGTTGTTCAGGGCCATAGAGCTCATCCACGTGCACATAGATAGTGTCGCCGATCTCGCGGCTCAGGCTCGCGATGCGCTCAATCATGGGTGAACCTTTCACAACCCACACGGTGTCGCCCGCCAGGTCCAGCTGGGAGTGGATGGCTTGGCTGCCACGGCGCTGCACGAGCACCTGCTGGTCGATGTAGATGGGGTCGGTAAAGGCAAATCGGGCCGTGTCGCCCGCTGTCATGGGGAATTGTGCCACCACCACGTCATATCGGCCTTCCTCAAGTCCGGCGAGGGCCTTCTCGAGGGTCACCACGGGATGGAACTTCATGGGGCATCCGGCACTGTCGGCCATCAGGCGCAGCAGGTCATAGTTATAACCTCCCAAGGTGTCATCATAGGTGTAATAGGTCACTGGGGAGTACTCGATGGCGATGTCGAGCGTGTCACCGCCGCTGGGCCGCACGTCGGGCGACTCCTTGGGACGGTCACACATGCTCAATGCCACCATACATGCCACCACCACTGCCAGCAGCACCATGTACAGTATCATTTGCCCCCGCTTGGCGGGCTGTCGTTGTCTCATCATTGCCATCTCGTTTTTTTATTGGAGTGCAAAGGTACTACTTTTTGCTGATTTATACAATACCGCCAGCCTCAAGAATTTTGGGCTGGCGGTATCGTTAATGATAGTTTTGTGTCGGGTCGACTTTAGCGGGCGTTGTAGGCCTCGAGGGCTTTCTCGAGTACCACGAGTGCGCGCTTCAGGTCGTCAATCTTGAGCACATAGGCCATGCGCACCTCGTCCTTACCCAGGCCAGGGGTGGCATAGAAACCGCTGGCAGGAGCCATCATCACGGTCTCACCCTCGTAGTTGAACTCCTCAAGGCACCAGCGGCAGAAGTCGTCGATATCCTTCACCGGCAGCTTGGCAACGGTGTAGAAGGCTCCCATGGGCATCGGGCTGAAGACGCCGGGGATCTTGTTCAGGCCCTCAACGAGGCAGTTGCGGCGAGCGATGTACTCGTCATAAACGCCCTTGTGGTAGGCCTGAGGTGCGTCGAGCGATGCCTCGGCAACGAGCTGGCCGAGCAGGGGAGGACTCAGGCGGGCCTGAGCCAGCTTCATGGCGGCAGCGCGCACTTCCTTGTTGCGGGTGATGAAGGCACCGATGCGGATACCGCACTCGCTGTAGCGCTTCGACACGCTGTCGATCATGATGACGTTGTTCTCAATGCCCTCGAGGTGCATAGCGCTGGTGTAGGGTGCATCGCTGTAGATGAACTCACGATAAACCTCGTCGGCAAACAGGAACAGGTCGTATTTCTTCACCAGGTCGCGCAGGCGCATCAGCTCCTCGCGGCTGTACAGCGTACCGGTCGGGTTGTTGGGGTTACAGATCATGATGGCGCGGGTGCGCTCGTTGATGACCTTCTCAAACTCCTCGACGGGAGGCAGTGCAAAACCGTCCTCGATGTGGGTCGTAATGGTGCGAACCACAGCACCGGTCTCGCAGGCAAAGCCCATGTAGTTGGCATAGGCGGGCTCGGGAATAATGACTTCGTCACCAGGGTTCAGGCATACCATGAAGGCCATCTGCACAGCCTCGCTGCCACCGCAGGTCACGATGATGTCGTCAACACTCAGGTCGATGTCATAGCGCTTGTAGTAACCTACCAGCTTCTCCACGTAGCTGGGAATGCCCTGCGAGGGCGAGTATTCCAGCACCTTGCGGTCCACGTGCTTGATTGCTTCCAGACCTTCCTCGGGGGTGTGGATGTCGGGCTGACCGATGTTGAGGTGATACACTTTAATGCCGCGCTTCTTAGCTTCGGCGGCAAACGGAGCAAGCCTGCGGATGGGCGATGCCGGCATCTTCACGCTGCGTTCTGATAGTTTAGGCATAATGTTCTCTAAAATTTCTTGAATTATTCTTGTTAATGATATGAAGTCTCTTTCGACGGACAAAGGTACAAAAAATAGTGCAAGTCAAGTGTAAAAAGCAAATTATATTTGTCTTTGGCAACCGAAATATCTGAGAGTTCTTAAGAACCTGTGTCATATTAGGCCTTTGGAACTCTCAGATACTTCAGATACCTCAGTTGTTGATTGTAATCAGTTCACGAAGTTGACGCTCACACCGACTTGCAGGCGGGCAGGATTGAGCGGGTAGTGTGGGGTGGCGAAGTAGGCATCGCCACTGCTGATTTTCTGGTTGAAGTGGGTCCAGGCGACAAAGAAGCGTGCCTGCTTCATCTTGAAGTTGGCATATAGGTTCAAGATGGGGAAACCGCCGCACTTCATTTCCTGCTGCCCGTGGAAGGTCATTGTCGCGGGATTGTAGGTGGGGGCGTAATACTCGGTGTAGAAGTTGCCGTCAACACCCATCTGCACGTGAAGCACGCGGGCGATAGTGAATGTGGCATACATGTTGCTGTAGATGGCAAACTTGGGCAGCGGCAACACCTCCTCGTTGCTGCTCGTCTGCAACACCACGCTGTTGTCCCAGTTGAAGGCCTTGAAGTGCAACCCCTGTTGCAATCTGGCAGACAGCACATGGATAGCGCCGCCATGCTGGGCGGGACGGCCGTTGGCATCCCAATAGATGAAGTCGGTCAATGTCTCGTAGCCCACGTTGACACGTGTCCACGAGAAGGGGATATCCAGTTCTCCGCCCACGCGCACGCGCTTGGTCTTGCTGAAATTGTTATCCCATGCGTAGTGGTTGGACACAAAGTGCTGGATCAGATAGGGTACCGACAGGTTCTTGAAGTAACCGTAACCCTTGACGCTTACCGAATCGCCCAACAGCTTGAAGCGCGTGGTCACGTCACCCGTGATATCGACCTCGCCTGCCACGTCGCCTAACACGCCAAACTGGGCCGTCGCGTTATACCTGAGCAGCGAGCCTTGCTGCTTGGTCAGCTGGCCACCAAGCCACAACAGGTTCTGGGTCTTGCTATGGTCGGGAGAGAAGGGCAAGCCTTCGAGTTTGCCCGATGAGTTGTCAATGCTGTCGGTGCTCACCTGGGTGTAGCGCCTCACCTCGTGGGTGCCATAGACGGCAAACCCGAATTTGGCGTACTTGTTGAAACCCTCCAGCATCGACACTCCCAGGGTGTTGCGCAGCCCCCAGTAGCGGGTGGCCTCGTCGGTGCCGCCCAGGCTCAAGTAGGTGTGGTCAAAGAAGGTCGTGTCCTCCTGGCCGTTCTTGTTCAGGAACTGGTGCTTGCTGTGCCTGAAGTCGAGTGTCCAGATAAAGCTCGTCACGGGCACATAGGTGCGGTCGATGACGGTATCGGTCACGCTGTCACGACGATAGCGGTAGTATCCCACCTTGTATCGCTGATTCAGGTAGAACTGGCTGCCCTCCATGTGGCTCTGGGAGTTGGTCAGCAGGGTGGGGATGCTCTTATTGTCCACGCGTGTCACACCGCCCTGCACCTCGGCGGGGTCGGTGATGTAGCGGTCGTCGGTAATGCCGCCGCTCTCCTTGGTCGTGTAGTTGTAGTGGTCAAAGAATGCCTGCACCTCGTAGCGGTCGCCCATGTGGGATCCGAACAGGCGCCAGGTGAAGTCCTTGTCGGCCTGGGCGTCATAGGAGCCCTTGCTGTAGATGTAGTCAATGCCGCCGCCCAACTGTGTCTTACGGTTCACGTTGCCCGAGAATTCGAGCTGTGTCCTGTCCAGATTGCTGTACTTGTCGCCACCAGTCGAGTGGCTGAGCAATGTCATGGGAATGCGCGTGTTGTAGAAGCGCATCGTCGCGGTGTTGTGCATCCATGCCGCGATAGCGTCCTCAAAGAAGAATTCGCCTGTGGCTGCCGGGCGGTTAAAGAAGACCTGGTCCTGACCTGGCGCTCCGTAGTTACCCGTGGTCGCCCACGCCTCGCTCACCATCGACGGCACCATCGTGCGGTGGTAATCCAGGTGCAGCGTGTCGATGGTTGAAGGATAGTGCAGGCCCAACGGCTCGCTCACCCTCCAGGCATACGACGGCTCCACCCGCTGCTTCTTGACCTTGGCGGTCTTGGAAGTGCTCGCTGTGGAGAATTGCGCTACAGCGACATTGGTCGCTGCAGCCGTAATCAGTGCCAGTATGACTAATAATCTTCTTCTCATTCCTTATTATCGAGACGCAAAGGTAGTGCATTTTTTTTAATCAAGAGGATGTGTCATAACACAAGCCTGTAATTTTCTCGGCCGTTAGGCCGATTTCAAACTTTAGGCCAATTATGACACACCCTCTGATGAATGGGACTAATGGGTCATCGTCGAGGGGCTAAATGGTGCGCTCCACGGGCAGGACAAACGCACGCAGGCCCAGCTTGGGTGTCGCTAAGTCCATCTGGTGCAGCTCGTCGAGCACGGCATCCACTCGGCGGTCGTCAACCACGGTCAGGATGGCTGACGCGATCGATGGCCAGGCGTGGGTCGCATAGTGGGGCTCGCCTGTCTTGCTGCCACGGCCCTGCACCTCGCGCCACCCCGTGAATCCGCGGCAGTTGAGCAGATTCAACCGCTCGACAATGCGGTCATAGTAGGCCTCGTCAAATGCAATGAATATCGCTTTCATATCATTTATATAGTGTCTGTTGTTTAGTTGTTAGTCGATTGTTTTAAGCCCTGCTTGTGCTCCTTGGCCATCTTCTTGCGGTTGCGGCGGATGCCCGTCAACGCAAAGATGGTGTACATCGTCGGCACGAACAGCAAGGTCATCAGCGTGGACATGGTCAGACCGCCGATTACGGCGATACCCATCGGGCGCCACATCTCACTACCCACACCAGTACCCACTGCCATGGGAACCATACCCAGGATGGTGGTCATCGCGGATGCTCATGCCGCGCTCACGGTTCAGGTTGATGTAGTCAATGAGCACAATACCGTTTTTCACTACGATACCAATCAGCATGATACCACCGATCATTGACATCACATTCAGGTTGGTGTGGGTCACCAGCAGGATGAGCACGATACCGGAGAAGGCGAACAGAATTGAAGTCATGATGATACCGGGATAGGTAAACGACTCAAACTGACCTGCCATCACAATGTAAACCAGCAGGATAATGAGCACACCCAATACGGCCAGATCGCCGAACGAGTCTTGCTGGTCCTCGTAACTACCGCTCAACTGGATCATCACGTCACCGGGTTTGTCCATCTTGTCGATGAGCGGCTGGGCATCGGCGATGACTTCACTCATTGCACGGTCTTGGACAACGGTGGAAACGGTGATGATGCGCTCACGGTCCTTGCGCTCGATGGTGGGCGGATAGAATTGCTCGGTCACCGTGCCCACCTCCTTGAGGCGCACGCCGGTTCCCATGGTGTTATAGAGCATGATGTTCTCGATGTCGCTGATGCTGCGGCGGTGCTCGGGATCGTACATCACCTTGATGTCATACTCCATACCGTCCTCACGGAAGTAACTGGCTGTCGTACCGTTGATGCGGTTACGCAGGGCCGTGGCGGCAGTGCTCAGGTTCAGGCCGTATAACGCCAGTTTCTCGCGGTCAAAGTCCACATGGTACTCGGGCTGGTAGTCGCTGCGGCTGATGTTGATGTCGGCCGCTCCAGGAACTTTCTCGAGGATGCGTTTCAGGCGCTGGGCCACACTGTCGGTCTTGGTGAAGTCGTAGCCGTAAATCTCGTAGTTCAGCGTGTTCTGGCCGCTCATGCCGCCACCACGACCGCCACCCACGTTGACCATGGCTCTCTTCAACTCGGGATATTGCTTGAGGTCTTCACGCATCATACCGGCAATCTCGGTGATGCCGCGCTTGCGCTCGTTGGCCTTATTGAGCATGATGTTCATCGAGATGATGTGCGAACCGTTGCTCTGCATCGAGGCAAAGGTATTGTCGCTGCTGGCCTGGCCAACGGTGTAGTTGAAGGACTGGATTTCGGGATACTTCTTGGTCCACTCCTTGTAGAGGCGTTGGCTGACGTCCTTGGCCAGGTCGACGCGGCTGCCGATGGGAAGTTCCAGCGTGACACCCAAGCGGCCGTTGTCGTTGGTCGGGAAGAACTCAGTGCCGACAAACTTCATCAGGAACATGGAGGCAACAAAGACGCCTAATGCCGTTGCCGTGGTGATCCAGCGGTGGGCAACGCACTTGTCGAGCACCTTGGCATAGAAGTCGTCAATCTTGTCGAGCACCTTGAGGATGGGGCCGTACACCTTCTGGAAAATTTTGGTGTCACCCACATTGAGGCGCAGCAGGCGGCTACACAACATGGGCGTCAACATCAACGCACAGATGAGTGACAGCACCATCATGATGGTCACCATCCAACCCAGCTGCTTGAACAGCACACCGGTCATACCCTTGACGAGCGTCAGGGGGAAGAACACGGCAATCAGCGTCAGGGTCGATGCCATTACCGACAGGGCGACCTCGTTGGTACCATTGACGGCGGCCTGCATGGGAGCCGAGCCACGCTCGATGTGTGTCGTGACGTTCTCGAGCACCACAATGGCGTCATCGACCACCATACCGATGGCAATGGACAATGCTGAGAGCGAAACGATGTTCAGTGAGTTACCTGTCACATACAGGTAGATAAACGAGGCAATCAGCGAGATGGGGATGGTCACCAACACAATTACGGTGGCACGCCAGCGTCCCAGGAACACAAACACCACGATACCCACAAACAACAGGGCGAACAGCACGGTCTCGACCAGCGAGGCGATGGTGCTGCGGATGTTATCGCTCGTATCGACGATGTAACCCAACTTGATGTCGCTGGGCAGGTTCTTCTGGATCTTGGGCAATTCCTTGGCAATCTTCTCTGAAATCTGCACTGAGTTGGCACCAGACTGTTTCTGCACGATAATCATCGCGCCCTTCTGGCCGTTGTTGAAACTTTCCTGTGCGCGCTCCTCAAGCGAGTCATCGATGCGGGCAACGTCGCGCAGGTGGACAACGCCACCCGTCGGGGACATGCCCACGACCATGGCGCCCATTTGCTGGGGGTCGGTAAACTCACCCTGTACACGCAGGGGGTAGGTCTCGTTACCGATATCAAAGGTACCGCCAGGGATGTTGCGGTTCTCGGCACCGACAAGTGCGGCGACGGTCTCGACACTCAGATTATAGGCCTCCATGCGTAAGGGGTCCAGATAGATGTGGACCTCACGCTTGGGCGCACCGGCGATGGACACAGAGCCCACACCATCGACACGTGCCAGCGGGTTGGCGACGTTCTCATCCAGGATCTTGTACAGTCCCGGCATACTCTGGCCGGCCTGCACCGAGAGCAGCACGATAGGAATCATGTCGCTGCTGAACTTGAAGATGATGGGCGTGTTGGCATCGTCGGGCAGCATGCTCGACACCATGTCGAGTTTGTCGCGCACGTCGTTGGTCAACGTCTCGATGTTGTAGCCGTATTCAAACTCAAGTGTCACAATTGAGATGTTCTCACGGCTGTTTGACGTGATGTGCTTGAGGTGCTCAACCGAGTTGAGGGCGTTCTCAAGGGGACGGGTCACGTTCTGCTCGATGTCCGACGCGCTGGTTCCCGCATAACTGGTCATCACCATGATGGTGTTGGTCTCCACGTCGGGGAACAGGTCGATGGGCAGGCTCCGGAGTGAGAACAGACCCAGCACAATCAGTGCCACGAACACGAGAATCGTGGTCACTGGTCGTTTTACTGAACTGGAATATAAACTCATAATTGAATCTATTAAATAGGTCTCACTGATTGCTCTGATTTAATAACTGTGTCCTGAATTCTTTAAACTCTAAACTTTAAACTCTAAACTTTAAACTTCAGACCTCATCCTTAGCAATCAGGCAACACTTGATTTATTTCTTCAGTTGAACTTTAGCACCGTCCTGCAGGCGTGATGCACCAGCGATAACCACCTGGGTGCCGGCAACAAGACCGCCCTTGACTTCATAACGGTCCTCAAGACGCTGGCCCAACTCGACCTCGCGCATCTCGACCTCGCCACCCTGATAAACCCAGACGTAGCGCACACCCGAGCCCACTTGCTTCTGCACGGCGCGGTCGGGAACGACAACGCTGTGGGTCGTGCCGTAGTTGAAGTTCACGCGGGCAAACATGCCGGTGCGCACCTTGTCACCACGGTTGGTGATGGCCACCTCGACCTGGAATGTGCGGCTCGTGGCGTCAACGGTGGGGTGAATCAGGTAAACCTGGCCCTGGAACACCTCGTCACCATAGGTGTCAAACTTCACCACAACGGGCATGCCCCGCTTCACGTGGGGATACTCGCTCTCGTTGACATTGACGATGACCTTGAGGGGCTGTTGTTGCTCAATGGTCAGCACGGGAAGGCCTGCGGGCAGGTCACCGGCGTCATAATTCTTGGCTGTCACCACGCCGCTCACGGGCGAGGTGAGCACGGTGTTCTCCTGCATGGTGCGGATGGCGCGTGCATTGGCATCATACTGGGCCTGCAGCTGGTCAACCGTCTGCTGGGTGCCGCCACCGATTTTCACCAGTTCGCGGGCACGGTCCAACTCGCGTTTCAGGTTGGCAAGTGCAATCTGCTGCTGGGCGATGTTCACGTCGTCCAAGATGACGAGGCGTTGCCCCTTTGACACGCGTGAACCCACGTCAACCAGGATGCGCTTGATGCGGGCGCCGCTGTTCGACGAGATGTTGTTGGTCTTGAAGGCCTCGACGGTACCCGTGTACTCGCTGGTCTGCTTCACAGCTTCCGCGCCGATAGTGGCGACTTCGACAATGGGCAGTTCCTCCTTCATTTCGGTCGGTTTCTTCTCATCCTTGCTGGAACAGGATGCCAGTGCCAGCATGAGCATTACAATCGATAAAAAGTTTTTTGTCTTCATTGTTTGATGATATTTTGTTTTGTTTGATTTTCTCTTTATTTAATCTAGATAATCTGGAATTTCTAGATGGTCTTGTTATCTCAGGTAGTGGGTGTTGCCTAACACATACTCCAGGTCGCTCGATGCAACCAGGTAGTTGTAGATGGCCTGGAAGTAGGCCAGGCGGGCAGCCATCAGGGCATCCTCGGTATCCCTCAACTGGATGAATGAGGCAGCACCGATCTTGAAACTCTTCTGCATGATGTCATTGGCCTTCTCAGCCATGTGCACACCGGCTTCGTTGCTCTCGATCTGCTTGAGGTTCTTGACGATGGTATTGTTCTGGGTGGCTACCTGCATGTGGAGGTTGCGCTCCAGATTCTCGCGTTGCCACTTCATCTCTTCAACGGCGATTTCGGCCTGTTTCTGCTTATAGTAGCGCTGGCCGCCCTGGAAGATGGGGAATGCCAGGGTCAAGCCAACACTGGACGCACGGCTCCAGCGGAACCCGCTCACGGGACTGCCATTGCTCATCGAGTGCCACATCAAGTTGGCGCTACCATTCAGGGTGGGATACCATGCCATCTTCTGCACATCGAGGGCTTTTTTCAGGTAATCGGTCTGCAGGTCCATCGCCTTGAGGCTGGTGTTGTTGGCCAGGGTGGTGTCATTGCCCATGATGTTGTTCATCACCCGCTCATACATCTCACCCCTGAAGTCAGCCAGATGCTGGCTCGGCGTGATATCGGTGCTCACATCCATGCCCATGAGGACTTTCAACTGAAGCATGAGCGCATTGATGGAGTTCTCGGCCTCGACAATCGAAGGCTCCAGATTGCTCACAGCGACGTTGGCACGCAGCACGTCATACTCTGACGCGGCGCCCAATTCATATTTCTTCTGGAAGATGTCGGCATTCAACTTGGCTGTGGCATGGTTTTCTTCGATGACACGCTTGCTGTCAATGGCCAGCAGCAGGGCATAGTAAGTCTTCTCCACTTGATTGACCAGTGACAGTTTGTTGGCACGGGCTGCTTCCACATTCTGCAGAATCTGGTTTTCGTTCATTTTGATGGTCTTCCACAACTGGGGGACAACCAGCGGAATCTGAGCCTGGAAACCGCCGTTGTGGGTGTTTTGACTACCCATCTTGATGGCCATGGTACCTTCGGGGGTGTCCATGTACATCGTCTGCAACGACAAGTTGCGCGTGTACTGTCCTGAAAGGTTGATCGTGGGGAATAATTTGCCCAGCGTTTCCTTGCGGGTGTAGTCCACGCGTGTGATTTCCATCTCCTTTACCTTGATGGTGGGATTCTCGTTGAGCGCGATGCGTACGCACTCGTCCAGCGTCAACGCCAGTTGAGCATGACCGCTCACGGCACCGCCGAATAACATTAATAAAATAATGTACAAATACTTCTTGTTGAACATTGTATCTTGTGGTTTTATTGATTTTGCTGTTGTGATTGTTGTTGCTCGAGGTACTCGATCATCTCGATGCCCTTGATGGTGGCCACGCCGCGCAGGAAGCTCACGAACACGTGGTCAAACAGGTCTTCCTCCTTGAAACCATACTTGGCGCCGTTGGAATTCTCGTGCAGGGCACGCATCGACTGCGAGAACAGGAACGCGGCAATCTCGGGATTGATGCGCTTGATGACCAAACCCTCCTCTTGAGCTTGGCGCAGTACCGATGCGATGCCGGTAATCACGTTTTTCTCGTTCTCGACATGTTTCTCAAAGATGTCGGGGTACAGGCGCTTGATATCGTTGATAAACGCCACCGAGGTCGCCTCATACATCTTGCGGGCACGCTGGTACACCCTGAACATCGCTTCAAAGCAATTGGACGAGGTGCTGAAGATTTCTTTTAATTGGGCATTCTTGGCCTCATGCTCGCGGTGGATGCACTCCCCGATGAGCGTGCGCTTATCGGGAAAGGTCTCGTAAAGGGTGCGCTTGGAGATGCCGCATGCGCGCGCCACGTCGTCCATCGTCATCGATGCGGGGCCCACGCTCATCAACATCTGGCTGCATTCTGCAACAATGCGTTCTCTTGTATCCATGTTATTAATGGTTTGTAATACTCATTGGATTTCGGGTTGCAAAGGTACAGAAAACTTTTAAAACTCCAAAAGTTTTCTTGGTTTTTGCTTGTCTTTTCTTGTGTTTTTTTCATTTTATAACATAGCAAGGGTGGCGCCAGCCTTGACGCCACCCTCACGATTAGTGATGTAAATCAGTATGTATTAATGCTTTAATGCATAATCTTGCTGCTCTTTACAGCACCGCTCTTGTAGCGGGTTACCACGATGTTGATGCCATCGAACGGCTGCTTGCTCTGTACACCTGACATGTTGACGTAGGTTACCGACTCAATCTCGTCGTCATCGGCGATGAGCGAGTTGACACCGGTGCTTTCATTACCGTTGCTCATGTTCAGACTCACGAGCGTTACCTCCTGGGTATTGCTGGTGGCGGTGGTGCCGTCCACATAGTTGGCAACCAGGTAGATGCTGTAGGTACCGCCCTCAACCAGGTTGCTCAGGGTGATGCCGGTGCTGCCAGCGCTGATGTCGGTGATCACAAAGTTGGTGTTGTCACCAGTTGCGGTTGCGTTGAAGTTCAACGTGCCTGCGTGGATGGCGATATAAGCCATGTCGGGCGAGTAGCTGCTGTCGGTCGAGTAGATGGTGATCTTGTCACCGGCACTTGCCGTCACGGTCCAGGTGTAAGTGTTGCCGCTCGAAACGCTGCGTTTCACGGCCGACGTCTTGGCCGACTTCACGGTGATGCTACCGCTGCCATAGCTGGTGCTGGAGGTCGTGATCTGAACAGTGAAGGTGGCGTTGCTGTAACCCGAGGGAACAGTGTAGGTGATGTTGCCATAGCTTGAGCTCCACCACGAGGATGAGTTCTTGGTGTAGAAGGCGCCGTTACCTGCTACCACGTTAGAACCGCCCCACGGCGAGGTCAGCGTGATGCTGGCGTAGCTGCCGGAGTAGTTGCTGCCGTCGAGGCTGGCCAGCAGCGAGTTTGACGGCTCGTCGCCGCCGCTGGGTTGTGCGGTCAGCGTGCCATACAGCGTGTAGCTCGATACCGACGATGCATCTACATCGTGGGTCCAGTTGGCAGTGAAGCTGGTGCTGGAAACGACGGTGGCAGCGTTCATCACGGGATTTGCCTTGTCGAGGGTGGCGGTACCGTTAATGGAAACCGTCTTGCTCGTTGCACCCGAGCTGGCCACGGTAACGGTGGCGGTCTGAGTGCCATAGGCGGTGGGCTTGTAGGTGACGGTCACGTTCACACCGTTAGCGGCATTGGCTGCCGTGATGCTCGAGGTCGAGATGGTGAAGACGCTGGCGCCACTCAGGCTCAGGGTTACGTTGCCGGTCAGGTCGGCACCTGTTACCTTGAAGGTAGTGGTTGCGGTGCCGTTAACCTTGGCGCTCATGTTCAGGCTGGTGGGAGTTACGGTCAGCGTGGGAGTAGCAGTGGCTGTTTCATCCTTGAGGGTGACGTTCTGCTCGTTACTCCATGCGCTGGAGGTGCCGTCGGTGTAGAGGGCTTTCACCTTATAAGTATAGGTAGCGCCTGCGGTCAGGTTGCTGACGGTGTAGTACTTGTTGGTGATGCCGGTGATGGTGCGCGAGTCAGCGTCGCCGGTCTCGCTGGCATTAAGGTTAATGTTACCTGCATATACCTTGATCAGCGACATGTCGGGCGAGTAGCTGCTGTCGGTCGAGTAGATGGTGATGACATCGCCAGTCTTGCCGGTCACAGTCCAAGTGTAGGTCTCACCCTTGGCGAAGGTGTGGCCCACAGCCGAGGTCTGAGTGGACTTCACGGTGATGTTACCCGTACCGTAGGTGCCGCTCACAGTGGTGATCTGTACGCTGAAGGTGGTGTTGCTGCTGTAACCCGAAGGAATGGTAAAGGTAATCTTACCGGACGAGCCAGAGGTGTAAACGGCATTGTTACCACCCTTCACATTGGTGCCGCCCCAGGGCGAGGTCAGCGTGATGGTCTTGTAGCTGCCGGTGTAGTTGCTGCCGTTGATGGTGCCCAGCAGGGTCGTCGTGGTCGGGGTCGAGCTGCCCTGCTTGTTCACTTGCAGGGTGTAGCTCGATACGTTGGTGCTACTGGTCTGGTCGGTCCAGTCGGCACGGAAGCTCGAACTGGTGACATAGTTGCTGTTGGCTGCGCTCATCACGGGAGTGTAGGTCGTGATGGCGGCTGCACTTGCGGTACCGCTCAACGAAACCGTCTTGCTGGTGGCGCCGCTGCTGGCAATGGCGATGCTGCCGGTGTGGGTACCTGCTGCCGTGGGCTTATAGGTTACGGTAACGGTGGCACCGCTGGCGGCTGCACTGGCGCTGATGGTCGTCGGCGAGATGGTGTAGGCGCTATTGGCGTCGGTCTTGGTCAGGGTTACATTGCCGGTCAAGTTGCTGCCGGTAACGGTAAAGGTCTTGCTCACGGTCTGGCCAGCGGTGGTGCTGAATGATAGTGATGTGGGGCTAACGGTCAGCGTCGGAGTAGCGCTGGCGCCACTGGGCGGCTTGATACCGATTACCATCTGCTGATATACGTTGAAGTTGTAGCTGCTGTAACCAAAGGAGTTCAGCGAGCACCAGGCGTTGCCGTCGCCACTCCAACCGAAGTTCACGTGGTACTTGTTGGTGCTGCTGTTATAACCATCAACATTGAAGGCGTGGCCACCGGCATTGCTGCTCACGGCGCAGAAGACGATGGGACGGCCAGCGGCCATCTCCTCTTGAATTAGTGCGGCCCACTGGCTGTCGCTATAGAGGGTGGTGCCACCGCTGTAGGCACTGGTCTTCTTGACGAAGCGCGTGGTACTGGAATCATAGCCGAAGAAGGTGAAAGCGTCGCGAATGTTGCACACACTGTCAACACTCACACCGCTACCACCTGCAGCGCTCGTTCCATAACCCATTCGCTCGGCCTGACCTACATAGTGCATCAGCGTGGCGACTGCATTGCCCTGGGCGGTAGTGTAGCTGCCCGTATAGCTGTCTAACATGTTGGCCCAGTCAAACGTGGTTGAGGGCAGTGCCGTGTGGGTATAGCTCTTGGAACCATAGCTTGAGTAGCTGATGGTGGACTTGTAGCCGGGAACAACGGGAGTGGCTGCGGTGGGATATTTCCAGAAGTAGAATACCATCGAGGCACTCGTTGCGGGGCAACCGGTAAGACATTGGTAGTTACCGAACTTACACTGGTTGTAGTAAGGTGCTTCCTGGTCCCAGTTGCAGGTCAACAGCGGGCCGTAGGTGGTAGCGTTTAACTTCGGAGGGGTTTGCACGCTCGTGGGTTGCAGACCCGGGTGCTCCTGCAGGAACATGATCTGGTCCTTGTACTGTCCCAACATGTCCCGCATACCCTGCGGCAGGTTATTGATGTCCTTGAGGGGACGGTCACCCACCATGAGTATTTCTTCGGCACGGTCATCACCAGCGACTACAACAAAGGTCGTCGAGGTGTTGTAGATGTAGTAAACGGGTTGATTGACTTTTACGTTGCCCATCTCAGCCTTGAGTAAAACTGGATTCAGGGCGGCAGGTGCCATCATTTTACCTGCGTAATGTTGATTTGTCAGATAGTTCTTGGCTATCTTCTTGGCCGCAAACTCGTCAACAGGAGCGGCCGACAATGACATCGCCAGAATTGTGGCGGTCATGAAAAGCATAATTTTCTTCATAAGCATTTTAAGATTAAGAAATAAAAATGTGCTATATAAATAAATGTAGTCAATATGCAATTGGTAGTTTATAGCGCTCCAAAGGTAAATATAATTTTTAAGATAATCATAGTTTTTTATGATATTTTTTTATTTTTTGCTTGTACTACTTTGTTGTTTGTCAATTTTTGGCCGTGTTGGCTTGAAATTCTCAAATCGGGAAACCTTGGTTTTTCAGGTAGTTCAGCCGCGTCCAGTGCAGTTTGTACCGCTTTTTAATATTGCCTAGATATGATGAAATGTGCTCATTTTTATTGATTATTTTTTTGTTGGGCATGCTTTGGTTTTTTTGGAGGTTTTTTGGCCTTTAGAATCAGATTGACTACCTTTGTGGGAGACTAACAGATCATGACTACTATGAAATCTTCCAGCAATATTTCCGAGGTTCTGGCTTTTCTGCGCCAGCTTGCCATCAATAATGACCGCACCTGGTTCAAGGCCCACAAGCCGCAGTTTGATGCCCTGCGCGGCGCATGGGAACAGGACATGGAGCGCCTCATCGCTCTCATCGGTGAGTATTTTCCCGATGTGCGTGGCCTCAGTGTCAAGGATTGCGTTTACCGCATCTACCGCGACATCCGTTTCTCCCATGACAAGAGCCCTTATAAGACCTATTTCTCGGGTGTGATATGCAAGGGCGGGCGGCACACGGTGCAGTCGGGCTACTATGTGCATATCGGCGTTGAGGAGATGATGTTGTGCGGCGGCATCTGGTGGCCCGAGAAGCCGATTCTCGAACAGCTGCATGGACTCATCGATGCAGAGCCCGAGGAGTTCCTGGCCATCGTTAACCATCCCGACATCACCTCGCGCTATGAGTGGATGTCCAAGTCGCTCAAGTCGGTGCCCAAGCAGTATCCTAAGGATCATCCTATGGCACAGTACCTTAAAATGAAGGAGTATCTGCTGGTCAAGCACGTGGACGAGAGCTACTTTGACTGCGAGGATTGGGTCGAAAAGGTCGCCAGCGACTTACAACCTCTCAAACCATTGCACGATTTCCTTAACTATGTGTTTGAATAGGTAGCCGCAAAGTTACAGATTGCAACTTAGGAATTTGTCATCATTTTGGCTATAGAATCGGCATTTTGTCATCAAAAATTGATAAAATCCGATTTTTTTGCCATGTTTTTTGCCGTTTTTGCGACGCAAAACAGATTTTTTTTGGACTCTGAGTGATAATTTCTTAATAAAATACTACCTATTAAAAAAAATGGTAGTAACTTTGTGCCCGATTTTAGGGGGACAGCCTTCTGGAATCCTCATGAAAACCCTGAAAATAATATATTCAACATAAACAAACACAAGTAATTATTAGAGTACATCTATGAAGAAATCTTTTGTTTTTCTGCTGGCATTGGCTTCCTCGCTGGGACTCCGCGCCAGTGAAGCTGACCTGGTGATGCCAGAGTCGCTGCATGATTTCAGTTTCTTGCACTGGGGCTTCCTCGTGTGCATTTTGGGTATGTTGTTCGGTGTGTATCATTTCATCAAGACCAAGAATCTTCCCGTGCATGATGCCATGCGCGAGATTGGTGAGGTGATTTACAAGACCTGTTCGACCTACCTCAAGCAGCAGGGCCGTTTCCTGGCCATCCTGTTTGTCTTCATCGGTGTGGTGGTTGCCTTCTACTTTGGCGGCCTCAGCCACATGAAGGCTTGGGAGGTGTGCATCATCCTGCTGTCCACCATCATCGGTATGCTCGGCTCCTATGCTGTCGCTGCCTATGGTATCCGCATGAACACTTACGCTAACGCACGCATGGCGTTTGCTTCGCTGCGCCGTGACCCGCTTCGCCTGCTCAATATCCCCTTGAATGCCGGTATGAGCATCGGTGTGATGCTGGTGTGCGTTGAGCTCATCATCATGCTTGTCATCCTGTTGTACGTGCCTTGTGACTTGGCTGGTGTCTGCCTGATTGGCTTCGCCATTGGTGAGAGCCTCGGTGCCAGTGCACTGCGTATCGCCGGCGGTATCTTCACCAAGATTGCCGACATCGGCAGTGACTTGATGAAGGTGGTCTTCAAGATTGGTGAGGATGACCCCCGCAACCCTGGTGTGATTGCCGACTGTACGGGTGACAATGCTGGTGACAGCGTTGGTCCCACGGCCGACGGTTTTGAGACCTATGGTGTGACTGGTGTCGCCCTGGTATCATTCATCCTGCTCGCAGTCAACGATCCCGAGATGCAGAAGAACCTGCTCGTGTGGATCTTCTCGATGCGTATCTTGATGGTGATCACCTCGGTCGTTGCCTACTGGATTAACAAGGCATTCTGCAAGGCTAAATATGCCGGCAAGGACAGCCTCGACTTCGAGAAACCGCTGACCTCACTCGTTTGGTTCGCCAGCGTGCTGAGTATTGCCGTTACCTACATTGTATCTTATATGCAGTTGGGTAATGTCGATGGCAATCCCAACCTGTGGTGGCAGCTTGCAAGCATCATTTCGATGGGTACCCTGGGCGCAGCCCTCATCCCCGAGATTACCAAGATTTTCACTTCGCCCAAGAGCGGTCATGTCATTGAGGTCGTTAAGGCTTCGCACCACGGTGGTGCTTCGCTGAACATCCTCAGTGGTTTTGTGGCCGGTAACTTCTCGGGCTTCTGGACTGGTCTGGCATTCGTGCTGTTGATGTTCGTCGGCTATGCCTTCTCTATCGACATCCCCGAAACCTTGATGTCCTATCCCGCCATCTTCGCCTTCGGTCTGGTTGCCTTCGGCATGCTCGGTATGGGTCCTGTGACCATCGCCGTTGACAGCTATGGTCCCGTGACCGACAACGCCCAGAGCGTCTATGAGCTCTCCCTGATTGAGGAAGTTCCCGACAAGGACGAGCAGATTGAGCGTGACTTCGGCTTCAAGCCCGATTGGGAGAAGTCCAAGCACTACCTCGAGGAGAACGACGGTGCCGGCAATACCTTCAAGGCCACTGCCAAGCCCGTGCTCATCGGTACCGCTGTCGTTGGTGCCACCACGATGATCTTCTCTATCATCCTTGTGATCCAGAAGACCCTCGGTGTGGATCCCGCCAGCCTGCTGAACCTGCTCAATCCCTACACCATCATCGGCTTCCTGCTGGGTGGCTGTGTGATCTACTGGTTCACCGGTGCTTCGACCCAGGCCGTTACCGTTGGTGCCAACCGTGCCGTTGCCTTCATCAAGGACCACATCAAGCTCGATCCTAACGCGCCCAAGAAGGCCGACACCAAGTCGTCTGTCGAGGTTGTTAAGATCTGTACACAGTATGCCCAGAAGGGTATGTTCAACATCTTCCTGGCCATCTTCTTCTTCGCCCTCGGTTTCGCCTGCTTGGCATCGCCGGGTAGCGTGGGTGGCAACAATGCTGTTTCGCTGTTCGTTTCTTACCTGATCTCGATTGCCCTCTTCGGTTTGTTCCAGGCTGTATTCATGGCCAACGCCGGTGGTAGCTGGGATAACAGTAAGAAGGTTGTGGAGGTTGACCTCGACCTCAAGGGAACCGACCTGCACGATGCATCGGTTGTCGGTGACACCGTGGGTGATCCCTTCAAGGACACTTCTTCAGTTTCCCTGAACCCCATCATCAAGTTCACCACCCTGTTCGGTCTGCTTGCCATGGAAATGGCTATCAGCGAGAACTTCCGTGAGTTTGCTCCCTGGGTAGGTATCGTCTTCGTGATTGTGGCTATCTTCTTCGTATGGCGCTCGTTCTATCGCATGCGCATCGATGACTCTATCGAGAATATCATCAACGCCTACAAGAAGTAAGTTAATGCTCGCTGCGCTCGCAGTTTAGAGTTTAAAAAGAACCCATCAAGGGCTTTTTGCGAGCCCCCGTCAATAGTCAAGGCGGCTGGACACCACATGCGTCCAGCCGCCTTGCATTGTTTTTGGGAGTTGTTGTGCCAATTCTCTGTTATTTCGGCAATAGCAGGTTGAGTTGGTTACTCTTCAGCAGCGACAATCTGTAATGGCACAAGGTATCTGTCAATGTCACCATGCAATGGGTTTTCATTGCCATCAAGTACTTCAAGTTGCTGACTCAAGGCTTCTGAGAAACGGTTATTCTCTACCTTATAGTCTATCATGCTTGTACCGTTAAGGGCGAAACGTACTTTTACAATTCCACCTTGAATGATTTCGTTGATTTGTTCACGGGAAACCATAAAGACGAGGTCGTCATCAATGCCGTGGGATTCTGAACGTGAATTATTGACTTCTTTAGCGCTTGCGCCAACAGTATTAAATTCCAGCACTTTTCCATTACTTAATGTCAGTAAAACGGGCTGTGCTGCTACCAGAAACAGCCTTCTGTCTGATTTGGAGCGAACCCCGGACAATCTGATAGAATACAGTTGATCTTTACTGTTGCTCTTATCAATTAAATGTACTTCTAAGTTTAGGGTGTTTGCTGTAAATGCATTTTCAGAAGATTCTGGCGAGATAACGATATTTGAGGGCATGGTTTTTTTAATATCCACACTGTTAGATCTGCCCTGCGAAAACATAGCAAATGGCATTAACGAGACGAGAAGTAATACTATCGTTTTCATAATACAATACTTTTTATTTATAATACTTTTTTGCAAAGATATAATAATTATCGTAAATATCTGCTGTTTTTGTAATTATTATACTTTGTTTCGACTTCACAACAAATATCAATCAGAATCCCTCTTGACTATTGAAATCTGGATTTCATTTAATGCGGTAAGGTGGATTTTTGAGAAACTC
Organism: uncultured Prevotellaceae bacterium; assembly: GCA_900318335.1. GTDB lineage: Bacteria > Bacteroidota > Bacteroidia > Bacteroidales > Muribaculaceae > Sodaliphilus. Next base: position 92,272 of record ONKF01000010.1, on the reverse strand, counting down.
GGTGGCAAATGCCTTTACTCTCAAGAGTTCGTCATTGTCGCAGAGCAGAGTGATGTTGTTGTCCTTATGGACAATGAAATGATATCCTTTCTTGACTTGATGCCCAGGTTTATCATCGGCATAGAACTGATGGTAGACATCGATGCCTGCAAACTCAAGTGGGAGTTTCCTGATGGTGTTGTCCTTATCGTGCACAAAGTTGGTAAGGTTTTTTATGTTTGCCATCTCGATGCGTGCTTCCTGCGAAGTGGTGTCGTTGCCATGCATCTCATTGAAAGTTTTGAGGGCACGGTCCAGATCGCGCAGGGCGACAAACGCCTGTGAGTCATAGATGAGCATTTTAGTATTCACAACAGTTATGTCGGTGCTGATGGGTTGATAACTCTCCGGGTACTTGAGCCTGCGGACAACCATATCACGAATGCGAGGGGTTACCTTTTTCTCGATTTTTTTCCAGTGGTCACGGCCCACTTTCTCGACGATTTGTTCGGATGTCTGTTGCTCACAGCCGATAGCCAGCAACATCAATGCCAATACTACTAATGTCTTAATTCTCATCATATCAAGCGATTTTAGGGAATACTATCATCTAAAAAAACAAAAATACAAATCATTTATGATTTTGCGGGTGGTGTTAACGGTATTTAACGCTAAAGTCAATGAAAACTACTGTTCAGCGGGTCATCTGGCGAAAAACTTCACACTCAGGCGCAATGCCATCAACCTTGTGGCCTGTGGTGGCAACAGGGTTTTCTCGAGAGGTGTGTGTGGCTTCTATCTGTTTTTGAACCTTTCCTCCCAAAAAATCATCATTTGTTGGTAAATATTCATACATTTTTGCTTGCTATGTCCCCAAAAAGAACTATTTTTGCGGTACTAGACAAACATAAACTTTATAACCTTTTAAACATTTTCTTTTATGGCAAAAATTCATGGAGCCGTAGTAGTGAATACGGAACGATGCAAGGGATGCCGCCTGTGTGTAGTAGCATGCCCGTGCAATGTGCTGAACCTCAAAGAGAAAGAGGTGAATGACCGTGACCGAGAAATAATAGTGACTAACCATTTAAACTACTGTCGAACAATATGAACGATAAAGTAACATTGATGAAGGGTAACGAAGCCCTCGCCATGGCTATGATTCGCTACGGCGCCGACGGATATTTCGGATACCCGATCACTCCGCAGAGTGAGGTGCTTGAGAAACTCGAGGAAGAAATGCCTTGGGAAACTACAGGAATGGTTGTGCTGCAGGCCGAGAGTGAGGTCGCTGCCATTAACATGGTTTATGGTGGCGCAATGACCGGTAAGGCCGTCTGCACTTCCACTTCAAGCCCTGGTTTCAGCCTGATGCAGGAGGGTGTCTCCTATCTCGCTGCCAGTGAGGTTCCCGCATTGTTGATCAACGTGCAGCGCGGTGGCCCCGGTCTGGGTACTATCCACGCTTCACAGGCCGACTACTTCCAGGCTTGTAAGGGTGGCGGTCACGGTGACTATCACATGATCGTGCTCGCTCCCAGCAGTGTTCAGGAGATGGCCGACATGGTTGCCCTGGGCTTTGACCTGGCCTTCAAGTATCGTTGCGTATCGATGATTCTCGCCGATGGTACCATCGGCCAGCTCATGGAGAAGGTCGTGCTTCCCGAGCAGCGTCCGCGCCGCACCGACGATGAGATCCGCCAGCAGTGCCCGTGGGCCGTTAACGGTCGCAAGGGTATGCGCCCCAGCAATGTTGTTACCAGCCTTGAGCTCGATGACGACAAGATGGAGGAGAACAACTGGCGCTTCCAGGCCTGCTATCGTGAAATCGAGAAGAACGAGACCCGTTGCGAACTCATTGACGTCGAGGATTGCGACTACCTGATCACCGCCTTCGGCACCACCGCACGCGTCGCCATGAAGACGATGGAACTGGCCCGCGCCGAGGGTATCAAGGTAGGTATGTTCCGTCCCATCACCCTGTGGCCCTTCCCCGAGAAGCAACTGCGTGAGGCTGCCAAGAACGTCAAGGGTATCCTCTGCGTTGAACTCAACGCCGGCCAGATGGTCGAGGATGTGAAGCTTGCTGTTGAATGCAAGATGCCCGTTGAGCACTACGGACGTTTCGGTGGCAATGTGCCCACCCCCGACGAGCTGCTGAATGTACTTAAAGAGAAACTCATTAACAAGTAAAGAACGCAATGGAACTTAACGATATCATTAAACCTGAGAATAAGGTCTATTCAGAACCTAAATTGTTGAATAGGGTTCACATGCACTATTGCCCTGGTTGCAGCCATGGCGTTGTACACAAACTCGTTGCCCAAGTCATCGAGGAAATGGGTGTTGCTGAGAAGACCGTTGGCGTTTCGCCCGTTGGTTGCGCAGTATTTGCCTACAACTACATCGATGTTGACTGGGAGGAGGCTCCCCACGGCCGTGCTACCGCACTGGCTACCGCTGTTAAGCGCCTCTGGCCTGAGAACCTGGTATTCACCTATCAGGGCGACGGTGACTTCTCGGCTATCGGTACCTGCGAGTCGATTCACGCTTGCAACCGTGGCGAGAATATCGTCATCATCTTCATCAACAATGCTATCTACGGTATGACCGGTGGTCAGATGGCTCCTACGACCCTGCTGGGTCAGAAGACCGCTACCTGCCCCTACGGCCGCCGTCCGGACCTCAATGGTTATCCCCTGGCTATCACCCCGCTGCTGGCTCAGCTCGATGGTACCTGCTATGTAACCCGTCAGAGCGTGCACACGCCTGCCAACGTCCGCAAGACCAAGGCTGCGCTGCGCAAGGCTTTTGAGAACAGCCTCAACTGCAAGGGCACCTCGGTTGTCGAGATCGTCAGCGCTTGCAACACCGGTTGGAAACTCACTCCCGAGAAGGCCAACAAGCCCGAGAAGGCCAACAAGTGGATGGAAGAGAATATGTTCGCCAAGTATCCCCTGGGAGACTTGAAGGACTTAGAAGATGGTATTCAACGCTAAAATTTAAGAAGACACTATGATTAACGAAATAGTTATTGCCGGTTTCGGCGGACAGGGTGTACTGTCAATGGGTAAGATTCTTGCCTATTCTGGCCTGATGGAAGACAAGGAAGTCTGCTGGCTGCCCTCTTATGGTCCCGAACAGCGCGGTGGTACCGCCAACGTTACCGTTATCGTGAGCGATGAGCGCATCAGCTCGCCCGTGCTCAACACCTATGATGTGGTGGTTGTGCTCAACCAGCAGTCACTCGACAAGTTTGAGAGCAAGGTAAAGCCCGGTGGTATCCTGATGTATGACACCTATGGCATCCACAAGAAACCCACCCGCACCGATATCAAGATTTATCCTATCGATGCTACCGAGAAGTCTATCGAGATGAAGAACTCCAAGACCTTCAACATGATCGTGCTGGGTTCGATGCTCAAGGTTCGCCCGATGGTAACCATCGAGAGCGTGCTCAAGGCCCTCAAGAAGACCCTTCCCGAGCGCCACTGGCACCTCATCCCCCTCAACGAGGAGGCTCTGAAGGAAGGTGGAAACCTCATCAAGGAGTAACAGTTCCGCTGAACCAAATGAAAAACGGTTGGCCCGATCGGGTCAACCGTTTATGTTTTACTGTATCTCGTCAATCGAGTCGCGTAATTCAGGGCAACTGTCAACGCACGGCAATCTTCCAGGCTTCGCGGCTGGTCGCTGTCGAGAGCAGGTAGATGCCGCGTGGCAGGTCGATGATCATGTCGTTGTGCAGATTGTCGATGTGGCGAACGGCACGTCCAGCCATGTCATAGATGGTGGCAGGGCCCAGATCCTCGCTGCACTTGATGAGGATGCCGCCGTCCCTGATGAGAACTTGCAAGGGCTTGTCGGCCTCAATGCCGGTAATGCCGCTGGCATCCAGGGTGATGACATTGGACGGGGCGCTCATGTAGCCCAGGCGGTAGGACTGCACGTAGTAGGTGTGCGTTTCGCCAGGTAAGCGGTCGTTGAACAGGTAGCTGGTCGTGTTGGCATCATCGGTGTAGGAAACCTCGGTGCGGGCTTCTCCGCTGGTCTTATCATAGATGGTGCGCGTGATCACATAATAGTCCACGTCCTCGCTGGCTGCCTGCCAGTTGGCGAGATAGTTGTTACCACTGATTTGAGTGGCCTCGAGGGCTGTGAGCTCCGATAGTGTGGGCACAGGAAGACAGCTGGCGGTGAGCACGACATCAACACTGCCCACCAGTCCGCCGTCAAAGATGACCAAGTGGGTGCTGTGGTTGCCTAAGGTGGTCGGCGTGTAGGTAATGGTCAGGGCATAGCCGTTCTCGCTGTTGGCAACAGTGCGGCTCACCGATGTCACGGGAATGCTGAACATGTCGGCATTGTCACGGTAGAGCACAAGCGAGAGCGGGTTGTTCAAGCCGCGGCCCTTGATGTAGAGCACGTAATCCAGCGACTTGCCTAAAGCCACCTCGCCAAAGTCGAGCACCGTGCCCTGGGTGGGAGCGATGAGCTCGGGATCACCAGTATAGCTTGTCGTGTCGCTGCTGGTGCCTGCCTCGTTGACATAGAACACCTGCCCCTGGCGGCTGCCCCAGATGTATTCAAACAGGTCGGGGAAGTCGATAAACGGGTTGCGGTTGTTCTGGTACTTCTGTACGGCATCGTTGCGGTTCACCTCCTTGTCGCTGACGGCATCGTTGCGTGCCCAGCGGCACAGCAGGTCGATAGACCAGTTGTTCAGCGTCTTCCAGTTGCTGTTGGTAAGCATGAAGGTGTACTTCCAGGTGTAGTGCTGATAGGCACACGCCATATAGAAGTAGGTCCTTGCGAAATCTCCCTTATAGCGGTCATCGGGCTCGAATACCTGGTTGGCACCGCCGCCCTGGCCTGTCATGGGAGAACCCACGCGCGTCACACCGTTGTCAAACTCCACCAACGACACCTCGCCCAGCGGCCAGTTGTATTTAGCCAAGTTGGCATCTTCCTCCGACGGGTACAGGTGGTTGATGTCGGTATAGGCTGCATAGCCCTGGCTGGTGTCATAGCCGCCCCACCAACTCTTGGGCAGGGAGTGTTCGCGGTTCATGCCGTAGGGCGCTTTGGTGCCCCTGAAGTAGAAGACATCGTCACTGTACATGTCCCACACTTTGTTAGGGTCCTCAGGGCGGCAGTCGGTCTCGGTAAAGTAACCCCACAGGCTGCTATAGCTCAACGTGGTGTGTTGCAGTACCAGGGAGTGGATGGCGTCTTTCAGAGCCTGTCCGCTCTTGCCGTCCAGCGAACTGTAGTATCCGGCGGGAATAGTCGCATGGACGCCTGTCATTGCCGTAGCGGCAACAACGGCAGCGAGTAGCAGGTGTAATCTCTTTTGTATCATTGGCTTAATCTTGATGGTTCTGAAGGGCAAAGGTAATAAAAAACTGATTATCACCATCCAACCTCTCTTCTTTTTCTGCAATTCCTAATGATTTTCGGGGTCATTTACCCAGTTGATGAGGTAAACCCGGTCCCTGGCGCGGGTCATGGCGGTGTAGAGCCAGCGGTAGAAGTCCATCGACTGCATCGCGTCGGGCATGATGCCGCCCATGTCGATGAAGACGTTGCGCCACTGTCCGCCTTGGGCCTTGTGGCAGGTAACGGCATAGGCGAACTTCACCTGCAGGGCATTAAAGTAGGGATGCTCCTTGAGGGCCTTATAGCGCTCGCGTTTGTCGCCGGTCAGTTCATTCCACACCTCGTTGAACAGGCGGTCGCTCTGTTCTCGGTCCAGCGCGGGCGTGTCGCTCATCAGGCAGTCAATCACGATCTTGCAGTCCATCTCTACGCCATCATGGTCGGGAAACTCGACGGTGACGTCGGCAAAACGCAACCCGTACCGGTGCTCGATGTCGCCCCACACGCGCTTCACGCGGCACACGTCGCCGTTGGCGATGAAATCCAGTTGCTCATAATCACGCGCCCAGTAGTAGTTGTTCTTGGCAACCAGCAGCATATCGTCGTTGACAAGCAAGTCCTCACGGTAAAGGATGCTGTTGCGCACGCCCATATTAAATAATGTGGCGCGCTTGTTGCTGCGGGTGACGATGATGGTTTCGCCCATGCCGTCACGGTCATAGCAGTCGCTGATGGTTTCCAGCAGGAACTCGCTCGACAAGGCTTGGATGTCCTCCATGCCTTCCAAGTCAAAGCGGGGCCTGCCCAATGTGCCGTCCTCCATGGCCTGGCGCAGCAGCGTAGCGTTGTGCAGGATGCCGCTCTCCTCGGCTTGGCGGGCAATCTGCGTCAGGAACACACCATAGGTCGTTAACCCCATTGACCTGAGAATCCCGTCGTCCAGGGCTGGACTCACCAGTTGTCCCACGGGAGGCAACTGTGCGTTGTCACCCATGAGGACCAGTTTGCACCCCATGCCGTTGAACACATATCCGACGAGATCTTCGAGCAGCCGTCCGCTGCCGAATATCGACCCGTCGTTGGCGTTGCTGATCATGGATGCCTCATCGACGATAAACACCGTGTTGGTGTGCTTGTTGTCACCGAGCCCGAAGGCATCGATGCCGTACCCCTGCTGGCGGTAAATCTTGCGGTGAATAGTGTAGGCGGGATGACCCGAGTAGTCGCTGAAGATGTGGGCGGCACGGCCCGTCGGCGCCATCAGTACCGATTTCACCCCCTGCTGGTGTAGCGCCTTGACGATGGCACCCGTGAGTGACGTCTTACCCGTGCCCGCATAGCCGCCCAGGATAAACACCGAGCGTTCGGGGGCGTATAGCAGGAAGTGGGCCAGTGCCACAATGACCAGCATCTGGTCGTCATTAGGGTCATATGGGAGCCACCGCATCACGTCCATTGCCAGTTGTTTCACGCGCGGGTCCTGGCGGTCTGCCCCGCCGGTATGGTTGAAGTTTTGCAGTCGCTCGTTATTATTCATGGGTACAAAAATATCAAAATTTCTCCAAAATTTTGCATTTATCCGCCATGCTCGAGTGGCTGAAGAGGCACGCCTGGAAAGCGTGTATACGTCAAAAGCGTATCCCGAGTTCGAATCTCGGTCACTCCGCCAAAAAGGACGACAACTGTCGTCCTTTTTTATTTTTGCAATAAACACAATTGAAACAAATTCAAGCCGGTGGCCTGCACTACTTGGGAGGCAGGGTGGCGATATGTTTAGCCAGGTCGTTGAGTTGCAGGCACTGGTCGCGGGTGATTTTCTTTTTCTCGCTGTGATAGGGCCAAGGGGCGACGAAGAGTAACTGCCCTCTAGCACAGGCATCGAACTGTTGTCCTCCTGGTTTCCACATCGGTGAGAAACCGTTCTCAAGCAGGATGATTTCCCGTATCCCTGCTTCAAAAGCGGTTCTCATCACTGCTTTTTCGCATGGGCTGATGCAGGGTGAGACGAGTATCGCGCCATCTCTCGCCATTGCCATGTAACGGTTGACTTCTTGTGCTATGGCTTCATCGGTATTGATGCTACGTGAGCATTGTACGACAGCTTTAAAAGGGTGTTCAAGCAGGAATCTGTTACCCGCGATGGCGACTTGGGTATCTCCCACGATAAAGTCTTGCTGGACGGTGAAAAGCTCGGGATGGTAGCGCTTTGTCCATAGTCGGCGGGGATTGTCATGCAAGTAGTTCAACATGGTTTCCAGTTGACCTTTATTGATGAGAATCCTGTCATGGTAACCCTCTTCCCAAAGGGTTGTCCCCAGTATTTCCCTTGATGAGGCATTGCATCCCACTTTGAAGCCGTTAACTACCTTGCCCAAATGATATGGAACTTGGCGGGTAACGAAGAGAACACCATGCATGTGGTCAGGCATCAACTGGATATCCAGCAGTTGCACTTCGGGATAATGGTTGGGAATAGATTGCCAACAGCTGAGCACGCTCTCACCTAATGCGCTAGGATGCACCCACGGAGTGGGGTGATTGTCATCGGGGGAGGACAATTCCCCTAGTACAGGTTTGCGACCTTCCACGGCCATTGTCACCATGTAAATGCAACGGCTATGATAGTCATGCCAAGCATTGCGCCGCTTCATGGAGCGGTTGACCTGGAGGCCCTCATGGTGGCTTTCCCACCACTGCCTGCGCCTCTCGTCGCGGTCGTGCCTCTGGTTATCCATTGGGGATTGGGTATTAAACAGGCCGGTGGCCTGCACTACATCAACCAAGCATCATAGTTGCAACAAGGGTTGTAGTAGTGCGAGCCACCGGCTCGTTGATAGATTACTTCTTGTCCTTGCTGGCGCGGAGGCAGGAGATAGCGAGGAAGAGGATGAGAGCAATGTACATCACGATGGCGAGCCAGTTGCTGGCGGTATCGCTAAGCGGGCTGACGTACTTGAATCCAAAGAAGATCATCGCGGCGCTGACAACACCCATGAGGGCGCCACCAGCGATGAAACCAGATGCCAAGAGGGTACCACGCTCCTTGCGGGCGTTGTTGACCTTCTCGTCCTTGCTGCGGCTGCCGACGAACCAGCTGATGATGGCGCCGACGAGCAGCGGTGCATTGAGCTGCAAGGGGATGAACATACCTAATGAGAAGGGCAGGGCAGGCACCTTGAGCCAGTTGAGCAACAGGGCTAAGATGGCACCGACACCATAGAGTAACCAGGGAGTCTCACCACCCATCATGAGAGGCTTGATGACGGCTGCCATAGCATTGGCCTGGGGGGCAACGAGGGCATTCTCGCCCGTGAAGCCGTAGGCCTTGTTCAGGATGATCATCACACCACCGACGGTAGCTGCCGACACGAGGGTGCCGACGAACTTCCACGTCTGCTGCTTGGCAGGAGTGGTGCCAATCCAGTAACCGATCTTCATATCGGTGACCATACCACCAGCCATTGACAAGGCGGTGCAGACCACACCACCGATGACCATGGCTGCCACAATACCCTTAGAACCGTTGAGGCCGATGGCAACAAAGATGACGCTGGCCACGATAAGGGTCATCAGGGTCATACCCGACACGGGGTTACTGCCCACGATAGCGATAGCGTTGGCGGCCACTGTTGTGAACAGGAAGGCGATAACCAGGACAACGAGGAAGGCGACAATCGTCTGCAACAGGTTGTGGATCACACCGATGTAGAAGAATACGAAGGTCACCAACAGGGCTGCCAAGAGGGCAAACACAAGCACCTTCATGGAGATGTCGCGCTGGTGACGCTCCACCTTCACGTTCTGGTCCTGACCCTTGAAGGCCTGGCCAGCGAGGCCAGCGGCGTTCTTGATGACACCCCACGACTTGACGATGCCGATGATACCGCTCATCGCGATACCACCGATACCGATGTAGCGGGCACCACCAGCAAAGATCTGGTCAGGTGCCATCTGGGCGTACTCGGGATTCATACCCAACAGGGGTACGATTACCCACCAGATAAAGGCACTACCGGCAAAGATGATAAACGCGTAGGGCAGGCCGATGATGTAGCCCAGACCCAGCACAGCGGCACCGGTGTTGATCTTGAAGATCATCTTCACGTTGTTGGTGAAGTTTTCCATGGCGGGGATGGCTTGGGTCGTGAGCACCTCTTTCCACCAACCGAAGGTCGAGAGCAGGAAGTCATACAGACCACCCACCAGACCGGCGATGAGCAGAGGACGGGCCTGGTCGCCACCCTTCTGGCCACTGACGAGCACCTGGGTCGTCGCGGTAGCCTCGGGGAACGGGAACTTGCCGTGCATGTCGCTCACAAAGTACTTGCGGAAGGGGATAAAGAATAGGATGCCTAAGATACCGCCCAACAGTGAACTGAGGAAGACTTCCAGGAAGTTCACCGTGATTTCGGGGTACTCGGCTTGCAGGATGTACAGGGCGGGCAGAGTGAAGATGGCACCAGCCACGATGATGCCCGAAGCGGCACCAATCGACTGGATGATGACATTCTCGCCCAGCGAGTTCTTGCGCTTGGTCACCGCACCGATACCGGCGGCGATGATAGCGATGGGAATGGCAGCCTCAAAGACCTGGCCCACCTTGAGGCCCAGATAGGCTGCTGCGGCACTGAAGATGACCGCCATGATCAGACCCAGCGAGACGCTGTAGGGCGTGATCTCGGGATACGTCTTGTCGGGCTTCAAGATGGGGACATACTTCTCCCCGGGCTTGAGCTCACGAGCGGCGTTCTCGGGCAGCGCGATCTCTTCTTGCTGATCTTGAACAATGATTTCTTCGTCTTTCATAAAATTAATTGATGTTGTTGATATAATTAGGTTGTTTTAGACGGTTAACAAACTGCGAAGATAGGTAAAAATCGTCAACCCACGGCCATAAATTCCGCTAAATGTGGGATTTTTTGGTGAGATTGAAGTTTTTATTTACCTTTGTTGTCAGTAAATAAGGCAACAATGATTATGAACAAGAGATTTTTGTTGATGGCCATCATGGCCATCTTGACGATAGGGGCCATGAATGCCCAGAACAGCTACTGCAGCCAGGATGTGCTGCTCGAAGACCTGGCAGCCTACATCGACACCATGCGTCCGGTTGATCCCAGCGTGAAGCTGTTTTATACCAATCTGGTGAACAACCCGACCCACAGTTACCGCATCGAGCACTTGGATCTGGGTTTCAACGGTTGCACAGGCCGTGTTGACGAGCATGTGATCATGGCCGATGGCCGCACGCGTGACAACGTGTTCATCTTCAACAAGCAGGGCTTGCTCACCCAATCCATTATCCAGGGCAGCAAGGGCACCAAGACAGAGGTGAATTACACCTATACCTATGATGAGGTGTTAGGCTTTGCCATCAAGCAGAGCAAGAGCAAGAACCGCACCATCAACTATGCGTCTATCTATGGCGACCATGGCCGCCGTGAGAGCATCAAGGGCAGTAACGGGAGCCGTCAGGACTATACCTACAATGAGCAGGGCCACCTCACCAAGCGCGTGATTACCCAGTCTGGCAGTGACAAGCGCACGCTACTCTATCAGGACGGCTACATCGTTCGCGAGGAAGTGGGAGGCCGTGTGTTCCGTTACCACTACGACTTTGACACGGCGACAGGCAAGAAGTTCCTTATCGCCATCAAGGAACTGAATGGCACCGACGTGATTCACGAGCGGACCTTCGACTACGACATCGACACCCATGGCCGCTATACCCGTGTGAGCATCGCCCTCGACGGCAAGCACCAGATGTCCATCACCAGGAGGTATAGTGAGTAGGTTTCAGGTTTTAGTGGGGATGGACAATAAATGAGGTTGCTTTATCGTTTTTTATGTTAAAGCAATTGTATCGCAATTTCATGAAACGGATACTCTATATCATGGTGGGTCTGATGCTGGCGTCGGTGGCATTATCATTGACGTCATGTAAAGGCCCCAAACTCAAGGATGCTGATGAGGCATATGATCGCGGAGAGTACTTTGATGCCGCGACCATCTACCGTAAGCTATACAACCGTTATAACCGCAAGGAAGATGCCTGGCTGCGTGGTGAGCTCGCCTACCAGTTGGGCATGTGCCACTTGAAGCTTAACCAGGGTAACCGTGCCACGGCTGCGTTCCAGAACGCCATCCGCTATGAGTATGAGGACTCGACCACGCTGTTACGCCTCGCCCAGGCCCAGCAGCTCGAGGGGCAGTATGCCGCCGCTATCAAGAGCTATGATGCCTATCTGGAGATGTTTCCCGATGATTGGGAGGCTCTCGTGGGCAAGCGGGGTTGTGAGTTAGCGCCCCAGTGGAAGGAAGAGGGCTCACGCTATATCGTCAAGCAGAACAAACTGCTCAATTCGCGCCGCGCCGACTATTGCCCGATGTACCTCGACAAAAACATGGAGTACATCTACTTCACCTCGACCAACGAGAAATCAACAGGTGAACTGCGCAGCGAGATCACCGGCACCAAGAAAGGTGATATCTACTTCACCAAGAAGGACGAGAAGGGAGTTTGGTCCCGTCCCGAAGTCGTGGACGGTGGACTGAACACCGAGCATGACGAGGGCGCGGCGGCTTTCGCCCCTGACGGCTCGATGATGTACCTGGCGCGTGCGGTGCGGCAAGACTGGCCCACCACAGTCGAGATCTATACCAGTACCCGCAGCGAGGCCAAGTGGAGCGCGCCGCAGAAGTTTGAGATTACCGCCGACACGCTCAGCAACTATACCGACCCCGCCGTCAGCCCCGATGGCCAGTGGCTCTACTTCTCCAGCGATATGCCCGGAGGCCAGGGCGGCACCGACATCTGGCGCATCAACCTCAAGGACAAGCACGGTACCCTCGAGAATATGGGACCGCAGATCAATACCAAAGGCGATGAGCGTTTTCCCAATATGCGTACCGACAGCCTGCTGTATTTCTCCAGTGACGGACACCCCGGCATGGGTGGTCTGGACCTGTTTGTTGCCAAGTTGCAGCCCCGTGACGAGAATGACAAGACGGCCATGGACCGTTGGGTCATCGAGAACATGGGCGTGCCGATGAACTCGGCGGGCGATGACTTCGGTATCACTTTCGGTGCAGGCGAGAGCGGTATGTTCTCGAGCAACCGCGGTGATGCCCGTGGCTATGACCATATCTTTGATTTCGTTAAACCTGACCTCCAAATCTGGATTTCGGGCTATGTGGTCGATAAGGACGATGAGCCGGTGCCTAACGCGGTCATCCGCATCGTGGGTGATGACGGCAGCAACCAGAAGACCGTGGCCAAACCCGATGGCTCCTTCCGCTTTGACCTGCAGCGTGGTGTCAAGTATGCGATGCTCGCTGGTGCCGATGGCTATCTAAATGCCCGTCAGGAGTTTGTGAGCGATGCCGCCGAGGAGGATGCCGAGTACAATGTCGATTTCATCCTCGCTGCCATGTTCAAGGCGCAGATCATTGAGAATATCTTCTATGACTTCGATAAAGCCGTCCTGCGTGACGAGTCTAAACTCGCCCTCGACAGTATGGTCATGCTCCTAAAGGATCATCCCAACATTGTCATTGAGATGGCTTCGCACACCGACCGCGTCGGTAGCGCCAAGTACAACCAGGGCCTGTCTCAACGCCGTGCCCAGAGTGTTGTTGACTATCTCATCGAGAGCGGCATTCCGCGTGAGCGACTCAAACCCGCGGGATATGGCGAGTCGCGTCCCAAGACAGTGACCAAGCGCATTCACAACAAGTATCCGCAGTTTGAGGAAGGCGTGACCCTTACCGAGGAGTTCATAAAAACCCTAAGCAAGGAAGACCAACAGGCCGCAGACCAAATCAACCGGCGCACCGAGTTTGAGGTTATCGATACCGATTACCAGTATTAAAGACAATAAAGAAGAACCGCACCTGAATCCAGGGGCGGTTCTTCTTTGTAATCCAGTTGCTTGATTGTTAACGGCCGATGCAGTAGTAGGTGAAACCTAACTCCTCGAGTTCATTACCGTCATACACATTGCGGCCATCGATGATGAGCGGGGTCTTCATCAGGCTCTTCACGGTCTGCCAGGCGGGAATGCGGAATTGGCGCCACTCAGTGAGCAAGAGAACCGCATCGGCACCCTTGACGGCGTCATACATGTCCACACCGCAGTACACATTACCCCAGCGGCGCTTGGTGGCATTCATGGCTACCGGGTCATAGACTCGCACATTGCAGCCTGCATCCATGAGCAGGTTGATGGTGTCGATGGCAGGAGCCGCGGTCATGTCGTCGGTCTCGGGCTTGAAAGCGAGACCCCACAGGGCCACCGTCTTGCCCTCAAGGTCACCCTTGAAGTGATTGTTGAGTTTCTTGAACATGATGCGTTTCTGGCGGGTGTTCACATTCTCGACAGCCTTGAGGACTTCCATGTCGAAGTTGTGCTCGTTACCTATCTTGATCAAGTCCTTGATGTCCTGGGGGAACAGCGTGCCGCCGTAACCGCAGCCGGGGAAGATGTACTTGGGACCAATGCGGCTGTCGGTACCCACACCATGACGCACCACATTGATGTCGGCACCCACGATCTCACACAGGTTGGCAATCTCGTTCATGAAGCTAACGCGTGTGGCGAGCATCGAGGTGGCCGCATACTTGATCATCTCGGCCGTGCGTGTGTCGGTATAGATGACGGTGCGGTTATTGTGCATCAGGATGGTGCGGTACAGGCGCTCCATGGCTTGACGGGCGCTGGCCGTTTCGGTGCCGATGACGATGCGGTCGGGCTTCATGAAGTCCTTGATGCCATTGCCTTCGGTAAGGAAATCGGGGTTGCTGGCCACGTCAAACTTGATGTCGCCGGCACCACGGGCCTCAAGGGTCTCGCGGATGATTTTGGTCACGTGCTGGGCGGTACCTACAGGCACCGTTGACTTGATGACAAACACGCTGTAACGGGTGATGTTCTCGCCGAAGGTTTTGGCAATGTCCAAGATGGGTCCCAAGTCGGTCGAGCCATCCTCGTCGGCGGTGGTATCGATGGCGCAAAAGACGTAATCCTGATCAATGAAGCCTTTCTTGTAATCGCTGGAGAATGTTAACCGCTTGTCGTTGACATTTCGGGCAATCATATTGTCAAGGCCGGGCTCATAGATGGGAATCGCGCCATAGACGAGCCGGTTGATCTTCTGGCTATCACTGTCCACACAGGTGACATTGACACCAAGGTCGGCGAAGCAAGTGCCGCTCACCAGACCCACATATCCTGTTCCAACTATCGAAACATTCATAGTTTTCTCTTATTATCGGTTATTAAGTTTACAAGTGTAATGAACTTGCAAATATAGGAAGTTTTTATCATAAATACTTGTGTTCTTCATTAAAAATTGCTAAGTTTGCGCATTCTAATGATAAATAACATTTTGTTGTCCAATAATCACATGTTTAACTATATAAAATCAAAATTTTCAGTATGAAAAAGTATTTAGCTGAAATGGTGGGCACGTTTGTGCTGACGTTCTTGGGATGTGGTGCGGCTGTAGCACTTGGTTGCGGAGCCGATACAGCATCGGTAGTAGGTACAGCGATGGCTTTCGGTCTGGCAGTTGTGGCTATGGCCTATACCATCGGTGGAATCAGTGGATGCCACATCAATCCTGCAATCACTCTGGGTGTGTTCCTGAGTGGCCGCATGAATGCTAAGGATTGCGGTATGTATATGGTATTTCAGGTGATTGGCGCCATTCTGGCCGCTGCAGTGCTGGCCGGCATCGTGGGTACCGCTTCTCCCGACGCCATCATTACGACGAGCACGGGTGCCAACTCATGTGCTTTTGGTGTAACCAATGGCTTGATTGTTGAGATTGTATTGACTATGCTCTTTGTGCTGGTTGTGCTGGGTGCTACCTCGGTAACCAACGGCGCCACCAACAACTTCGCTGGTCTGGCCATCGGTCTGTCACTCATCCTTATCCATCTCGTGGGTATCCACTTCACCGGCACCTCGGTTAACCCCGCACGTTCCATTGGTCCCGCACTCTTCCAGGGCGGTCAGGCACTCAGTGAGTTGTGGGTATTCATCGTTGGCCCGTTTGTCGGTGGTGCGCTTGCAGCCTTGATCTGGAAGATTATCGACTGCAACTGCGACAAGAAGGCTGAGTAACTGTAGATAATTAAAAAATGTAAATTTCTTGTTTTTTCATCAGAAAGATTGTAATTTTATGGCGTCTAAAAGTTAGACATTTCCGGCTTTTTATGGAATTATTAATTTGTTTAATTTAATTACTACCAAAAAATTTAATCTGAATAATGAATTACAAGATTATTGACATCGAAGGCATTGGCGAAAATTTCGCCTCGAAGTTGATGGCCGAGAACATTGATACCGTAGAGCAGTTGCTGGACCGTTGTGCCGCTCCTGCTGGTCGTAAGGAACTGGCCGATAAAACAGGCATTAGCGAGAAACTGATCTTGCGCTGGACCAATCATGCCGACCTCTTCCGTGTCGATGGAATTGGACCGCAGTTTGCCGAGTTGCTCGAGGCTGCAGGCGTTGATACCGTTAAGGAATTGCGCCATCGCGTGCCCGCTAATCTCGCCGCCAAGCTGGTCGAGGTAAACGACGAGAAACACTTGTGCCGCCGTGTACCTGTCGAGAGTGAGCTGGAGCGGATGATTGCTCAGGCCAAAGAACTCGAGCCCCGCATGACCTATTAACCGAGGCCATCAACCCCAACCAAACAATTAGGGTGTGTCATTATTTTGTGACACACCCTAATTATTGTATTCCAGTAAAGAAAAGTGGCTATTTCACTTTTTTATAGACGATAGCGCTCTCTATCCCCTCGGTATCATCATAGAGGAACAGGAAGCCGTCTCTAAAGATGCCTGTTCCCGTCGAAGTCTCGCCATCTACGGTTACCGTGACAACCACATTATTACCATCTTGTGCCCATGTGAATGCGGTTTCCTCAATTTTCACTCCATTTTCGGTTATCCAGAATAGGCCTTTATGGTCTGAGTTAAACTTGAGGTGGAACAGTTCAAGTTCAGGACCGTTGATTTCCTCCCATTCTCCAACAAGTTGCTTGCTGAAAGAAGTGGGTTCGTCTTTATCGTCTCCACATGATGCGAATAACAAAGGCATCATTAATGTCATTAAAAACAGTAACTTTTTCATCTTTTTGGGTTTATAAGGATTAATAATGTTGGAAATGTCAGATTATTGGTTCAAGTTGTTGGACTGACAAAATGTGGGGGTCAAGGGATAGTGACCTCACCACACATGTCGCTCACCATGTATTTCTTGACCATGTTGGGAGAATAGCCCATGCCGAAGAGGAACATCAGCTTGGTGATGGCGGCCTCGCTGGTCATGTCGGCGCCACTGATGACTCCGGCGTCCAGCAGGCTCTTACCGGTCTCGTAGAGGGAACAGTTCACGCCACCGCTTACACATTGGGTAATGTTGACGATGACTACACCGCGCTCCACGGCTTCGCGGATGCGCTTGATGAACCAGGGATGGCTCGGGGTGTTGCCTGCACCGTAGGTCTTCAGCACGATGCCCTTGACGTCGGGTGTGTGCAGCAGGTAGTCAAGCGTCTGCTCGGTCATGCCTGGATTGAGCTCGATGAACATGACGTTGGTGTCCATGTTGGTGCACACCCGCAGCGGGCGTGGAGGCATCTTCCTCAAACTGGCCTCGTTATACTCGATATCCAATCCGATTTCGGCAAGTTCTGGATAGTTGAAGCTCTTGAAGGCGTTGAAGTTGTCGGCGCTCATCTTGGTGGCACGGTTGCCGCGCCACAGGTAGTTCTCAAACAGGATGGCGACTTCTTGGACCCGTGGACGGCCCTTCTCGTCGATGGCGGCAGCCACCTGCAGGGCGGTGATCAGGTTCTCCTCGCCGTCGGTGCGCACCTCGCCGATGGGCAATTGTGAGCCCGTGATGATAACGGGTTTGCTCAGGTTCTCGAGCATGAAACTCAATGCCGAAGCCGTGAACGCCATCGTATCGGTGCCGTGGAGGACCACAAAGCCGTCGTACATGTAATAGCGTTCCTCGATAGCCAGCGCGATGTCACGCCAGTGCGTCGGGTCCATGTTGGAACTGTCGATAGGAGGGTTAAACTGGATGTTATCGATGTCGAAATCGAGCTTTTTAACCTTGGGCACATTGTCCATCAGGTGGGTGAAATCAAATGGTTGCAAGGCATGGGTCTCGGGATTCTCAATCATGCCGATGGTACCGCCGGTATAAATAATGAGTATTTTGGGTCGTTTCTGCATAGTTGTCGTGTCGTTGTCAATGGTTATTGGTTCATGAGTTCAGTTCCGCGGGCAAAGGCCTTCTGGAAGAACATCATGTGATAATCAAGCGAGTTTACCCAGTAATCCCAACTGTGACGGCCGGGACGCACAGTGAAGTCGTGGTTGATGCCATTCTCGACCAACTGCTCGTGCAGGGCGATATTGTTCTTGATGAAGATGTCGTTCAACCCATCATCGAT
Organism: uncultured Prevotellaceae bacterium; assembly: GCA_900318335.1. Classification (GTDB taxonomy): domain Bacteria; phylum Bacteroidota; class Bacteroidia; order Bacteroidales; family Muribaculaceae; genus Sodaliphilus. The sequence continues at coordinate 74,434 of ONKF01000010.1, read as the reverse complement.
GATGATGTTCTGGGCTGGCTGGAGGACATTGGATTTTAACCGTTCCACAAGGTTGCACACGGCATGGTCTTGCCAGCGCTGCTTGTTGCTCTCGTAGTCGCCCAGTCGGTCCTTGATGTGCCATCTGTCGGGGAATTGGGTGATGTCCATGTTGCCGCTCATGCTGCCGCAGGACCAGAACACCTCTGGGTGCTTCCAGGCGAGGAAGAGTGCCCCATGTCCGCCCATGCTCAAGCCTGTGATGGCACGCATGTAGCGGTTGGCGATTGTGCGGTAGTGGCTGTCGATGTATTCCACCAGTTCCTTGCTCACGTAGGTCTCGAACTGCATCGTGGGGTCGATGGGGGAGTCAAAGTACCAGCTGTCCTGGCCATCGGGACACACGATGATGACATCATACTTGTTGGCCAGGCTATCCAGGTTGGTCTTGTGGGACCAGTCGTTGTAGCAGCCATAGGCCCCGTGGAGCAGATAGAGCACGGGATAACGTTTGCCGCTCAAGTCAGGGCACTGGTATTGCGCGGGCTTGATAACCACATTCTTGATATTGCGCCCCATCTTCTGGCTTATGACCTCGATGGTGTCGGCTTGAGGCAGTATCTGTTTCTTCTCAATGCCCTCCTGGGGTGCGGATTGGGGGGCAGGATGGGCACACGCGCCAGCTGTCATGAACAGGACAGCAGCCGCAAGCACAATCGTTCGGAGTAAGATTCTTCTCATTTTTCCTTGGTTTTAAGCGGTCGTTTTTTCTTGAAGAAGTCGGTCATCAGTTTACTGCACTCTTCGCCCAGTATGCCTCCCGTGACCACCGTTTTGGGGTGGAACGGAGCAGCGCACATCGTGTGATAGCCGCGCTTATCGTCGCTCGCTCCATAGACGATGCGTGAAATCTGGCTCCAGGCCAGTGCTCCGGCACACATCAGGCAAGGCTCGACTGTGACATAGAGGGTGCAGTCGGTCAAGTACTTGCCGCCCAAGGTCGAGGCAGCGGCGGTGATAGCCTGCATCTCGGCATGGGCGGTGACGTCGGTGAGCGCTTCGGTCAGGTTGTGGCCCCGGCCGATGACGCGTCCCTTGCTCACGATGACGGCTCCGATGGGTACCTCATCGCGCTCGAGCGCCTTATGGGCCTCGTCGAGGGCCAAGCGCATATACTTGATGTCGATATCTTCCTTGTTCAGCATCAGTTCACAAAGACTTTACGGACCGTTTTGCCCACACGCACAATATAGACACGCGGTCCGGGCAGGCTGATCCAGTTGTTGACGGCGGGGCGCTCATACCACAGGTTGCCATACACGTCATAGATGAACGTCCACATCCCGTGGGTGTCGCCGTTGATATAGATGGTGCCGTCGATGCCCACGATGGTTAACTTGCCTTCGGGACGTTCTTCCTCAACCTCCTCGATGGCGGCAGGCTCGGCAGTCGCAACAAGTTGCAGGTCTTCCTCATCATACATCAAGGTGGTGGGCACGACCAGATAGTCGGTGCTTTGGGCACCGATAGGCAGGAAGTAGCGGTCGGCAGCGGTCACGGCAACCAGGTAGCCGTCGGGACCATATATCTTGTAAGCCAGGCTGTTGCCCAAGGTCAAAGCTGTCCAGTTCTCGCCCAGGTTCTCCTGTTGCATGGTGGGCAGCACGGCCAAACCTTCGTCTATCCACAGTGTGAACAGGTCATCGTCGCCCCACACGGGATCATCCTGGTAGCGGCTTGTCGTGGCAGCATCGGCCAGCATCACGTGGACGCCGTCGCATCCCTCAAAGGTGTTGTCGCTCATCGTCAAGGGAGGAATGGAGGCATCGCTGTAGATTTCGTTAAGACTGGAGCAGTATCCGAACGCCGACTCACCGATATAACGCAGCGAGGCGGGCAGGAACACAGTGCTCAAGTAGCTGCAGTCCTCAAATGCGCCCTTGCCGATGCTGGTCACCCCCTCAGGCAGGACCACATGGGTTACGGCAGTGCCAGCCAGCATGTATCTGCTCACGGCAGTCAGTCCCAGAGGCAAGGTGATGTTAGCCAGTTCGTCGGCATCGGCAAACGCTGCCTCGCCAATCATGGTGACGCTGTTGGGTATCTGCACCTCGGTCACGGCCGACCGCCAGAATGCCCTGGGTGCAATGGCGGCGATGTCGTAGTTCACTCCGTCGCAATATACACGCTCGGGCAGGATGATGCAGCCCTGATAGTGGTTCACGCCATCCCAATAGGCAGGCGCGACCTCAACCTGGGTGTCGCTGATGATATTATAGTAGATGCCGTTAGCCTCGATGTCCTGGGCCAGCGCGCTTGTGGCGCAGCCCATGATTAAAGCCGTCAGCAGCAATATGTCATATAGGGTTCGTTTCATGTCTTATTCACGATAGTAAACTCTCTTGACGCGCGGCGAGACGCTGGTCAATATCTCGTAGGGGATGGTGCCGCGGGCCTCGCTCAGTTGCTCGATGGGCACATGCTCACCGAATATCTCGACTGTGTCGCCCACCTTGCAGGGGGCGTCGGTCACGTCAATCATCACTGCGTCCATGCACACGGTGCCCACGGTGGGACACAACTTGCCGTTCACCCACATCTTCACGGCCCCGTTGCCGAAGTGACGGTCAAAGCCGTCGGCATAGCCGATGGTCACCGTGGCGATGCGGCTGTCGCGTTCCAGCACACCGCGGCGGCCGTAGCCGATGGTCGTGCCGGCGGGCCAGTCCTTGATGCTGATGATGATGGAACGCAGAGCCGATACGGGCTTGAGCGTGTCCTCGCTACCGTCGAACAGCGTGCGGATACCGTACAGGCCGATACCGATGCGCACCATGTCGTACTGGCGCTCGGGGAAACGCACGATACCGCTGGTGTTGAGCACGTGGCGCATGATATAGTGATCAAACGATTGCTGCAACAATTCGCTACAGGAGTCGAAATAAGCAAACTGGTCTTGGGTATAGGCGTCCTGATCAGGTTCGTCGGCAACGCTCAGGTGGGTGAATACCGATGACGGCGTGATAATGTCCTGGGTCTTGAGCAGTTCGATGAGCTCGGGCAACTGTTCACGGGTAAAGCCCAGGCGGTGCATACCGCTGTCAATTTTGATGTGGACGGGGAATCCCTGCACGCCATATCGTTTGCCCTCCTTGATGAGGTCACGCGCCATCTCGATGCTATAGAGTTCGGGCTCCAGACGATACTGGAACATCGCCTTGTAGTTCACGCCGTTAGGGTTGAGCACGATGACGGGCATGGTGATGCTCGCCTTGCGCAGCTCTACACCCTCGTCGTGTACGGCGACAGCCAGATAGTCGCATCCGCAGTCCTGAAGCGTCTTGGCAATCTCATAGCTGCCGGCGCCATAGCCGCTGGCCTTGACCATGCCCACGGTCTTGGTTCCGGGTTTGATAAGGGACTTGAAGAACTTGAAGTTATGGGCCAGCGCATTCAGGTCCACTTCCATGACGGTCATGTGTTGCTTGGCCTCTAGCAGGTTGATAATCTGGCTGAAACCAAATCTCGGGTCTCCCTTGATAAGAATGGTCTCGTCGTCAAAGTCGCCCTTGGCAAAGTCGCTCATGAAATCCTGGGTGTCGTGATAGAAGCGCGCCTGGGGCAGTTCGTCGAAGTAGTGACGATAGCGGCACATCTCCTTGCCGATACCCATCAGCCTGTTGACTCGCTTGGTCTTGAGCAGTTCGCTCACGCGGATGTACAGCTCGTCGCCGCTATAGCTTTCGGTGGCCAGGTCGCTTAGGATAACGGTGCATGGTCTGTTGCCTGCACGGCGCGTCATGAAGTTAAGCGCCGGGGTGAGCGAGTAGTAGTCGCTGGTGTAGCTGTCGACGATGACGGTGCAGTTGTTCACACCCTCGATAACGTTGAGTCGTGTGCCAACAGGTGTGAGTGCAGCCATGCGCTCAGAGATGACGTCGCGGTCCATTCCCAATTGCAACAGCACCGCCAGACAGATGATGGCATTGTCAAGGTCACGGTCGGCGGTGAAAGGAATGGTTACCTCGCTGGCTTGGTCGTCGTAACTATAGTGTACGGTGATGCTCTTCTCGTCACGGTCGGTGCGCTCGACCTGCAAGGGCGCCTCGCAGTGGTTGCGAGACCAGGACATGCCCATGGCAACGTCGCTCTCGACGAGCGGGGCGATAGTATGGGTTACCAGCGGGTCATCGGCACAATAGACAACGCTCTCGCAGTTATACAGGATTTTAGCCTTCTCCTGGGCCTTCTGCTCCATCGATGCAAAACCGTCGTTGTGCTCGCTGCCCAGGTTGGTGATGATGCCTATGGTGGGGCGTATCATCGCTTGCAGGTTATCCATCTCGCCGGTTGTCGAGATGCCCGCTTCGATAATGGCCAGGTCGGTGTTGTTGTCGATTTCCCACAGGGACAGGGGCACACCGATTTGGGAATTGTAGCTGCGTGGCGAGCGTACAATGCGGTAATCGTCCTTGAGCAGCTGGTAAAGCCATTCTTTGACGGTGGTCTTGCCGCGGCTGCCCGTGATGCCGATAACAGGCAGTTCACGGAAACGCCTGCGGTGGAACGTAGCCAGCGCTTGAAGAGCCTCAAGAGGTGATTCCACAGCCAGGTAGTTGGCTCCCGAGCACTCGGGCAGCGGGAAGTAGTCGCTGGCGACCACAAAGTTGCGCACCCCCTTGTCAAACAGGTCGGGGATGTAGTTGTGGCCGTCGCCCGCGTCGGTGCGCAGGGCAAAGAAGATGGTCTCGCCCGGTAGCGTCAGCGAACGGGAGTCGGTGAGTAACTGGCTCACGATGGCATCCTCGTCGAGAATGCGCTCGCTGGTCAGTTCCAGCACATTGGATATTTCAGTTATCGAGTAATTCATGTTCGGTCAAGCACTTTAATAAGTTCAGGATTGTTGGCAAGGTAGGGATACTCCTTGATGAGGTTGCGCACCACGCTGGCCGTGTCGGCGTTGAAGCGGTCCACCGTCTCGCGGTTGGAACTCATCGGCCGGTGCTGCAGGCGCTTGTGGATGCGCTCACAACGGGCCACTGCCAGGGCACTGTGGTCATCGAGGTAGGTTGCCTGAAAAGCTTGCCAGATGTATTCCACTGCCACATCGCTCGGGTGCACCATGTCGCTACTGTAGAAGCGGTAGTCGCGCAGGTCGTCCATCATGATCTCATAGGAGGGGAAATAGTCGCAGTACTCCTTGTGACGAGCCAAGGCCTCGTGGATAGCAAGGCGCAACGAGGCCTTGCTCAACGAGTTGACGTCCAGACCATCGGCAATGTGGCGGATGGGACTCACGGTGAGGATGACGCGCAGTCCTGGATTGAATTCATGCAGGCGCGTGAGCATGGTGTCGATGGCTGTGGCCATCTCGTCGATGGTTGCCATCTTGCGTTCAAACTCGTGCTGTGGCACCTTGTGGCAGTTGGCAACGACCTCGCCTGTCGATTTCAACCGATAGACTATCGCTGTTCCTAATGTCACGGTGAGCAGTTGGGCGGTTTTCAAGGCATTGTGGCCCTGCTCGATGCGCTGGTTCATGCGGTCGATGGTCGCCTGCTTGTCGGGCAAGGAGTGGCGCGAGTGGAAATCATAGCTGTTCCACACACCGCCCTGCATGAACAGTTCCAGCCCAGCCATGGGGCGGCACTCGATGAGGCGCTGCACCCCGGCGGCGATGCTCAAGGGGTTATAGAGGGTCCCCATGGGATTGACGGTGGCATTGATAAATGCTCCGTGCATCTTGCCGCCAATGTTGTCGCTGAAGCATGACCCCAGCAGCACCACGCTGTTGCTGTGATGTAACCATCCACGGTTCTCGCCCGTCTTGACTGTCGTCCTGAACTCCATCGGTATAACTCAATATAATGGTTGTTTAACTTGCAAAGGTAGTGCAAGCCGAGCACAAATCAAAAAGAATTACATTCTTTTTTTGTCGAGGCACTGCCGAATAAAGTGAAAAATGCTTGTGGGGCAAAATTCTTGATGCTTTTATCGATGTTATTGATTGAAATTGAAAGTTTTTGGGGCAATTTTTTGCAAATTTGATTTTTTCTATTAATTTTGTATTTTGTTAACCATAATCCTCTCCGCCATGAGTGATAGTTCCACAAACAAGCAAGGCTTCTGGTCGCGCGTTTTCCATCTGTATTATGATGGATTCCGCAGTATGACTGTGGGCAAGACACTGTGGCTTATCATCTTCATCAAGCTGTTTATCTTCTTTATTGTCATCAAGATGATTTTCTTCCCCGACTTTCTGGGCACCAAGTGTGACAGCGATCAGGAGAAGACCGAATACGTACGCCAACAGCTGGTCCCAGGACCATAGACGATAGTTGGCATCCCGACTTATGACTTGCAACTGATAACTATAAACTTAAAACCAAAATAATATGGAAGAATTAATCAATGTTGTTGACTGGTCGCGGGCGCAATTTGCACTCACGGCTATCTACCATTGGCTGTTCGTCCCGTTAACGCTCGGTCTGGGCATCATCGTGGCCGTGATGGAAACGATCTACCTAAAGACCAAGAGTGAGAAATGGCTGGCGACAACCAAGTTTTGGATGACCATCTTCGGGGTGAACTTTGCCATCGGTGTGGCAACGGGCATCATCCTCGAGTTTGAGTTTGGTACTAACTGGTCCAACTACAGCTGGTTTGTTGGTGACATCTTCGGTGCGCCACTGGCTGTCGAGGGCATCTTGGCCTTCTTTATGGAATCGACGTTCATCGCCGTGATGTTCTTCGGCTGGAAGAAAGTGAGCCCCAAATTCCACCTCGCCGCCACGTGGCTGACCGCCATCGGTGCCAGCCTGTCGGCATTGTGGATTCTTGTGGCCAACGCGTGGATGCAGTATCCCACGGGATGCGAGTTCAACCCCGCCACGATGCGTAACGAGATGACGAGTTTTGCGGCCGTGGCGCTCTCGCCTATGGCAATGAGCAAGTTTTTCCACACCGTGTTGAGCGCTTGGGCGTTAGGCGGCGTGTTTGTGTGTGGCGTGTGTGGCTGGATGATGCTCAAGAAACGCAATCTTGATCACTGCTGGCGTAGTCTCAAGGTGGGCGCATGGGTAGGTGTGATAGGCATTGTGCTGACCATGGTTACCGGCGACACGAGTGCAATCACTGTAGCTAAGTACCAGCCCATGAAACTGGCTGCCATGGAGGGTCTCTACAAGGGTGACCACGGCCAGGCGATTGTGGCATTTGGTATCTTGAATCCTTCCAAGCAAGCCTTTGATGAGCAGGATCCATATCTGTTCGACATCAGCATCCCCTATGGCTTGTCCTTCCTTGCAACCCATGATTTCAAGGCGTTTGTTCCCGGTATCGAGGACATCATCAATGGCGTTTCCTATGACAAAGAGGGCAACGAGGTGAACACCGTTTCCTATGCCGAGCGCATGGAACGTGGCAAGCGGTTGCAGGAGATGCTGTCGCAGTACAGTGCGGCAATGTCCAGCGGCAACACACTCATGCAGGACAGCCTCAAGAGTACTATCAACGCCGACTTCAAGAACTTCGGTTATGCCTACCTCGATAAACCCGAGGAGGCGATTCCCAACGTGCCGCTGACGTTCTACACCTTCCACTTCATGGTGACCGTGGGCGGCTACCTGATGCTGTTCCTGTTACTGGCCCTGCTGTTTGCTTACAAGCCCGAAATCCTTAACAAGGCCAAGTGGGCCAAGTGGTGGCATATACTGGCCATCATCACCATTCCGTTGACCTACCTGTGCAGCGCCAGCGGATGGATTGTCGCCGAGGTGGGACGCCAGCCCTGGACTATTCAGGACCTGATGCCCAACAAGGTGGCTATCAGTGATCTGAGTGCAGGCTATGTGCAGGTGACCTTCTGGATATTTGCCGTGGTATTCACCGCTTTGCTGATTGCCGACATCGGCATCATCTGCAAGCAGATTTCCAAGAAGTCGCAGACCAACTTAGACACCGTTAACGATTAATCGAAAGGAGGAACCAAGTCATGACTACTTATAATCTTTTACAGAATTACTGGTGGCTTATCATGTCGGTGCTGGGCGCCCTGCTGGTGTTCCTGCTCATGGTGCAGGGTGGACAGTCGATGCTCATCCATTACACCAAGCCCGACAAGCGCGCCTTGCTCATCAACTCGATGGGCCGCAAGTGGGAGCTGACCTACACGACGCTGGTGACCTTTGGCGGTGCCTTTTTCGCTTCGTTCCCATTGTTCTACAGCACGAGCTTCGGTGGTGCTTATTGGCTGTGGATGCTCATTCTGTTCAGCTTTGTGATACAGGCCATTAGCTATGAGTACCGTTCCAAACCTGGTAACATCTACGGCTCACGTTTCTACGACACGTTACTGCTCATCAATGGTATCGTGGGCCCGGTTCTTCTGGGTGTGGCTGTGGCGACAATGTTCTTTGGCGCCGAGTTCACAGTGACCAAGAGCAACATCCTCAACGTGCAGGCGTCATCCATCTCGCAGTGGGGCCCCCGTCATGGTATCGAGGCCATCCTGTGCTGGAAGTGCCTGTTGTTCGGTTTCATGGTGTTCTTCCTGGCCCGTACCCTGGCATCGCTCTACTTTATCAACAATATTGATGACGACGAGGTGAACAAGAGCCAGCACAAGCTGTTGCTGGTCAATGCCGCGGTGTTTGTCGTGCTCTTCCTTGCCACAGTAGCTGTGATCCTTACTGCCCCAGGCGTGGGCTATGACGACAGTGGCAATGCGCAATGGGTACCTTTCAAGTATCTGCACAATTACCTGACGATGTGGTGGGCGCTGATTATACTGCTCCTGGGCGTGGTGATGGTGCTCTACGGCATCGGCAAGACGCTGTGGAAGGCCGGTTACCGCTACGGTATCTGGCCCGCTGGCATCGGCACCGTCCTGGTGGTGCTGACCCTCTTCTGGGTAGTCGGTTATAACAACACGGCTTACCTGCCCTCGCTGCTCGACGTCCAGAGTTCGCTTACACTGCGCAACAGCTCCTCCAGTGAGTTCACCCTCACCGTGATGAGCGTCGTGAGCATCCTTGTCCCCTTCGTCCTGGCTTATATCGCCTACTGCTGGTATAAAATGGACCGTCGCAAACTTACCAGCGACGAACTCGACAATACCGACCACAAGTACTAAGCCATTAGCTGTTATCTGACGGGCCCCTTGTTTGCACTATTCAAGTCAAACATGGGGCTTGTCTGTTTATTTTGGGTGATATGTGGCGTTTTTTTTGTAACTTCGCAGCCTAAAATCAGAAAATGACACATCTATCATGAATGTAAAGATTAACGATATCGTGCGCTTCCTCAATGATGTGGGAGGCGGCAGAGTGTCCAGAATTGACGGCAAGACCGTCTATGTAGAGGACGAGGATGGCTTTGAGCGCCCGGCGTTGGAGCGCGATCTGGTCGTTGTGGGGCAAGCGGGAACCAAGGCTTCGGCCTATGAACGTCCGCTTGACATACGTACCCGTCTTGTGGAGCCCGATAAGCCCGCTCCCAAGCCTCAACCCGCACCAGAGCCCACGTTGCCCATCGAGGAAACTCCCGAGGGCGAAGTGCTTAACGTCGTGCTGGGCTACGAGGCTCGCGAAATCAAGCACTTGAACACGACCACATTTTATGCTTCGCTGGTCAACGACAGCAACTATTTCCTGTATTTCACCTACATGACCCGTGGTGACGGTGATGGCGAGTGGATCACCCGCTATCACGGCATCGTCGAGCCTAATATCCAGATACAACTCGAGGAATTCGGCCACGATGACCTCAACGACATGACCCATATTGCGGTGCAGTATGTCGCCTTCAAGCAGGGCAAGGGTTTTAAGCTTAAGAATCCGGCTCTAATTGAGCAGCGCCTCGATGTGACCAAGTTCTACAAGGTGCATTGCTTCCACGAGAACCCTTACTTTGACGTGCCTGTCATCGCGGTGGAAATCGTCACCAACGACCGCCCAGCCCGTATGATGCGCATCGACAGCGGTGAACTTGAACGTGCCATGAAGGAGAAGAAACGTATGGATCGTCCGCAGCGCAAGCCTGTCCAGAAGAAGGTTGACAACAATGGCATCATCGTTCAGGACTTGCACATCAGTTCGCTGATGGACAACCTCAACGGCATGACGCCTGGCGCTATCCTCGAGTACCAGATGGACAAGTTCCGTGAAGTGATGGATGCCAACATCAACAAGCGCGGCCAGCGCATTGTCTTCATTCATGGCAAGGGCGAGGGCAAGTTGCGCCAGCACCTGTTAAGCGAACTCAAGCGCCGTTACCCGCGTTGCACTGCCCAGGATGCCAGTTTCCGTGAATACGGCTTCGGCGCCACCCAAGTCACAATTCACTAACCTCACTAAAATAGGTTATTAGGGGAAATTACTGAGATTGTAAACACAAATTATTGTATTTCATCGAGTTGTTTCTGCTAATCTATGTCGTTGAGTGTCATCAATTGGCCATTGGCAGTAGCTATGGGCTGTTGTCCACCATAGATGACATTGAGATGGCTCGCATCAGTACCTGAGATAGTGCCCCATTTGGTTAATCCCTTGAAAAAATCAGGGTGAAAAGTTTCTCCCGATTTGATTTCATAGGCTGATGGCTGACCTGCGTCATAGACGAGAAGGTCCACCTCGTTGCCTTGGCTGTCGCGCCAGAAGCGCAGGTCGGTTTCTTGCCCTTGGTTCCAAGCTTTCTTGATGAACTCGTTAATTACCATGTTTTCAAATAGGGCACCTCGCGAGAAATGAAGGTCAAGCTGCTCTGGTGACTTGATATCCAGCAAGGAACAAGCAAGTCCTGTATCATAGAAATAGAGTTTTGGATTTTTGACGAGGCGTTTGGCGAAGTTATTCCAATCGGGTCGCAACAAGTAGCAGATATAGCTGGCTTCAAGCACCGATAGCCACGATGTGATAGTTGGCACAGATACACCGCATTCCACTGCCAACGATGAAAGGTTAAGTAACTGCCCGATGCGTCCGGCGCACAACTTGATGAATCGAGTGAATCTACTTAAATCTCCTATGTTTTTCAGTTGTCTAACGTCCCGTTCAACATAGGTCTGAACATAATAAGGATAAAACTCATTTGGAGCTAAACCCTTGTCATACAGTCGCGGATAGGCCCCATAATAAATCTGCTCATTAATGCTGGCTGGTAGCACTGCACCATCTTTCATTTCATTGCGGGAAAAGGGTAACAATTTGAGGATAGCAGTGCGACCCGCCAGGGACTGGTTGACGCTCTCCATGAGCAGGAAATTGTGAGAACCAGCCAAGATGAACATGCCAGATTCATCTGTGTTATCCACATGAGTTTGAATGTATGAAAACAACGATGAAACGCGTTGTGCCTCATCAAGAATCACATGGCTTGAGAAGGTGTTGAGAAAACCACGGGGATCAGTGGTGGCAAATTCCCTCATATCAAGGTCTTCAAGGGAAATATACTTGTAATCAGGAAAGGCGTGTTTCAACAAAGTTGATTTCCCTGACTGTCGTGGTCCAGTCAAGGTGATGACAGGATACTTGGTGGCAAGTCGCTCAAGTGATGATTGAAGGGTGCGGTGTATCATATTCGTGATGTTTTGAGCGCAAAGTTACTTAATCCACTTTAAATTTACAAGAAAAATCTCACAAATTTAAAGTTGGATTTTAAATTTACAAAAAAATCCTGCAAATTTAAAGTCGGTTGGCTACTTGAGGATGGGGAATGCCATCGGCAAATGTTATTACCCTCTTGCTTTTCGGGTTTCTAAAATAATATGAATCAGGGTGTATCATTACGCAAACACAGTGATGATACACCCTGATGGCTTTATCTCCAGGTACCTGTCAGCAAGTAGTCGATGAGCATGGTCACGTCATCGATGCTAATTATGCCACTGCCGTCCACATCTGCATTATCCTTGTTGAAGGATGCTGTATCTCCGCTCAATAGGTAATCAATCAGTGTGGTCATGTCATCAACAGTAACCTTGGCATCGGCATCTACATCGCCAGTGATATAGTCTTTAGGATCCTCAGAAAAATCTGGAATCCATGTTTGTGCTGCATATAAGTACAAATCCTCGGTTTCAGGATGCTTAGCAATACCAATTGTGTATGCATGTCCAACTTCAATAGTGTAGCAATAGTCGCCCTCTACAAGGGGATTGTTAATAGCATTTCCTAAATAAACACTTTGATTGGCGGATGGAGGACCAAATCTCAGGCCGTCTTTAACAATATAAAGAGGAATTTTAAGTATTTCGGTGGTGGTTTCAGGATTATAGCCTCCGAACGTGGAATAGACAAGATATAATGCTGTGTGATAACCTTCCTCGTCATTTGTTCCATCGAGTTTATACCACAAATCATGTCCATATCGGTCTTTTAAGACAGCCCAGTATCCAACCTCATGAGGATCATAATTAGGGTCGGCGGCTGGAATAGTAATCTCAACAACTGCCACATCACTGATTTCCATACCATCCTGTTGGGCCGTTGCTGTAACGATGATGACAATTTCTTCCTCACCAAATGCCAATGAGAAAGGATTCTCAACCGGCACGCCTTCAACATAGAGGCGTATTTCACCATCGCCTTCTGCCCAGATAATGCATGCGTCATCTGTCATTTCATAGTAAATCACAGGAGTGGGCGTGGTTTCGAGCGCCCAGACCATTTTGAATGAAATAAGCAGCAATAATAAAAAAATGACTCTTTTCATCGTTGTTTATGTTTAATTAATAGAAGTGAATGTTTGCAGAATGATGTGTCCCCCAACCATCTACAAAAGTAGTTCAACAATCTACAAAAAACAAGAAAACGTGGCAAAAAGTATTATGAATTTGTAAAAATACTTTACAGATTTATAGTCAATTTGAAATTATTTGAGGATGGGGAAATGGAAGTGGCGGAGTTGTTGTTCCAGGTCGCGCTCGTGGCCGTCGGTGTACTGGTTGACCAGGGCGTGGAACTCGGGGGAGTGGTTCATGTGTGTCAGGTGGGCCAGCTCATGGCAGATGATGTATCGGATGAGTTCCTGGGGCAGAAACATGAGGTTGCGGGAAAGTTGGATGATGCGTTTGGAAGTGCAGTGGCCCAATTTCCTCATGCCGCGGCCCACTTCAAATCCGGCAGGCCGTAGTCCAAGTTCATCAGCGACCTTGTGGGCAAATGGCAACAGGGCAGCATGGGCCTGGACGTCCATCGCCCGGCCAATGACGGTCGAAATCGTTCGCTTGACGCCCTCGTCATTCAGGTCGGCGCTCTCGTGGACCTGCAAGTGCAGGGTGTCTTCATCCCAGTGGTTGAGGATATATCCGGGCATTCTGTTTTGGGACTCGATGATGACGCGACACTTGTAGCACTCTATGACTTGGCCCAGGTGGAACGATACGCCCTCGGGACGCGGCAGCCGTCGCAACTGCTCGCGGTTCATATCCACCATGCGTTTCAGGTCGGCTACAGACACGCCGAACGGGGCCCGCATGAGCAGACTGCCATCGGTATGATAAGTGAACCGCACCGAGGTCATGCCCCGGCGCAGTTCAACGTAAATCTTCCCAAATTCTTTGTCCTCGATGTGACCTTTCATCGATGGCTTCCAGATTAATCAAACAGCCATAACAACAATGAACAACAAACAAACAACAATTATTAAAATTATTTAGTTGTTAATGTTGTTTTTTGTTGTTCAAGTTGCTTGATTGATAGTAGTTTTAGAACTTGGTGATACCCATGATCTCACGCACATCGGCCAGAGTCTTGCTGGCACGTGCACGTGCACGCTCGGCACCCATCTCGAGGACGCGGTGCAAGTAAGCGCTATCGTTCTCGATGTCCAGGATGCGCTCGCGGATGGGCGAGGTCATGGCCACGATATCCTCGGCAATCTCCTTCTTCAGATCACCGTAGCGGATGGAGCAGTTGTTATAGGCTTCGGTAAAGAACTCCACCTTGTCGGGGGTACCGACGAGCTTGAGGATAGTGAACAGGTTCTGCACCGGCTCTGCCATGGGTTGGTTGGGCTCGGTGGGGCCTCCGTCGGTCACGGCTCGCATCACCTTCTTGCGGATGGTCTTCTCGTCATCCACCAGATAGATGCAGTTGCCCTCGCTCTTGCCCATCTTTCCACTGCCGTCCAGACCAGGCACCTTGACGGGCGCGCTGCCGAAGTTGAAGTTCTGAGGCTCATTGAAGTATTCGGTCTTGTAGAATGAATTGAAGCGGCGGGCAAACCTGCGGGTCAGCTCCAGATGCTGCTCCTGGTCCTTGCCTACGGGCACGAAGTCGGCACGCTGGATAAGGATGTCCACAGCCATGAGGGTGGGGTAGGTGAGCAGGCCGGCGTTCACACGCTTGTTGGTGCTGGCACCGATAATCTCCTTGGCCACGTCCTCGTCATCATCGCCCTGAGTGGGTGCAGTGATGCCCAGCGCCTTGCGGGCCTTGTCCTTGAAGGCGGCGGTACGCATCAGCTCACCGATGCCCACGTGCATATTGAGCAACAGGTACATCTCGCTCACCTCGGGCACATCGCTCTGGACAAAGATGGTCGATTTCTCGGGGTCAAGACCAGCGGCGAGGTATTCGGCCAGAATGTGGCGCACGTTGGTGTGCAACTCCTTGGGGTCGGGGTTGGTCGTGAGCGCGTGCAGGTCGGCGATAAAGTAATAGCTGTCATACTTGCCCTCGTTCTGCATCTTCACAAAGTTACTCAAGGCACCCAGGTAGTTACCCAGGTGTAGCTGCCCCGTGGGGCGGATTCCGCTTAAAACAATCTTCTTGTTATCCATATTCAATATTGCTGTATTTTCAATTTCAATAGCTGCAAAGGTAATAATAAGTTTTTAGTTATCAGTTTTTAGTTATCAGTTTTTTGCCCACGGTGGCTTACTCTACCATCTCCAGCAGGGTTGTGGCGATGCCGGGACAGGCGGCAAAGATGCAGATTCCATGGTCGTTGCGGTAGCGCTTGACGGTGGCGCCAGCCTCCAGGGCGATGAGTTCACCGGCACAGGCATCCCATTCCTTGAGGTTCAGTTCCCAGTAGGCATCGAGCCATCCGGCGGCAACGTAGCACAGGTCCATCGCTGCCGACCCCAACCGTCTGATTCCCCTCACACGCGGCATGACCTGGGCAAAGCGGTCCAGGTTGTTATCGGGATTGGTCGCTTTGTCATAGGGGAATCCCGTGGAAACCACAGCGCGTTGCAGTTCGGTCGTGTCTTTGGCCCTCAATCTCCCATAGGGCCCGTATGACCCCTTGCCCCTGATGGCATAGAATTCCTCGTCGAGCGTCGGGGCGTAGACGTAACCCATTCGGGTCTCACCGTCCACTTTGAGGCCGATGGAGATGCAGTAGGTAGCAAGCCCTGCGCTGTAATTCACTGTGCCGTCAAGCGGGTCGATGACCCACTGGCACCGGGCGTGGCGATGGTCGTCGCCACTCTCCTCGCTCAAGATAGCGTGGTCGGGGTACTGGCTGTGCAAGTGGTCGATAATGATGCGTTCGCTGGCCTTATCGGCCTCGGTAACAATGTCATAGGCGCTCCCTTTATCCTCGATGTTGAGGTCGCGGCGGCGAAAGTAGTGCTTCAACGCCTCGCCTGCCTCGCGACCCATGAGGCAGGCGCTCTGGAGCCATTGTTGTTCTTGTGGGGTGAAATTGTCGATTTCCATGTTTTTCATCTTTTTTACCTTGTTGATTTTGAAACCTATTATAAAAAAGGGAGTCACTGGTGTGCTCCCTTGTCTTGTCTTTTAGCCGTTGGCCTCTTCGCCGCCATCGGGCTCGATGGGAATCTGGCGTTTAAACACTTCCTTGAAGGTGATAAGCGTCTCGCTGCGTCCCAGGCCCATCTTCAAGAAGCGGTCATGGATGACCTGCAAGAGATGGTCGTTGTTCTTGGCGTAAAGTTTGACAAACATGTCATATTTACCAGTGGTAAAGTAGCATTCAACCACCTCGGGAACGGTTTTGAGTCTTGCCACCACCTCGTCAAACTTGGAGGGATCGTTCAGGAAGAAGCCGATGTAGGCACATGTCTCATAGCCAACCGAACCTGGGTTAATCAAGGATATTGAGCCCTTGATGACACCCATGTTATATAGTTTCTGGATGCGCTGATGGATAGCGGCACCTGACACGTTGCAAGCTCTCGCGATTTCCAAGTAGGGCTTGCGGGCATTAAGAGACAGCATTTTCAGAATCTTGTAATCAAGAGAATCAAGTTTAGTTGCCATAAGTTTATTGTTATTATTAGTGAATATTGCAAATAATAATTATGCGTCACAACACGTTCATTTACAAAGGTCAAGCAATGGTTGAGCTGTAATGGTCATGCTTATGACGCTACAAAGATACAACAATTTTCTAAAAATAGTGATAAATTATAATAAAATTTCGTAAAAATCTTTTTATATCGCAAGTTTTCAACATTATTTTATCAAAAAAAGCACAATCTGAAAAAATAAATGTACCTTTGCATATTATGAAACTCAAGGAAGCTATAGAACAATTAAAGAACGGCCTTGCCGGCGTGGTCGAGCCGCACGAGGCGCAGGCGATGATACGCGTCATCTGTGAGGATGTGTTCAATTATGACCCAGTGGATGTCGCCCTCAGGCAAGAGAGCGAACTGCCTGAGTTTGCCCAAGATAAAGTTGCCGACATCATCGCGCGGCTGCGTCGCCATGAACCGTTGCAGTACATTGTGGGTAGCGCGCGTTTCCATGGCCACAAGTTCAAGGTGACCCCGGCCGTGCTGATACCCCGACCCGAGACCGAGCAGCTCGTTGACATTATTGTAGACGAGAATACGGCAAGCGACCTGCGGGTACTCGACATGGGCACCGGCAGCGGCTGCATTGCCATCTCGCTGGCCAGGGCGTTGAAGTTTGCCCAGGTCGAGGCGCTTGACGTCTCGCATGACGCCCTCGCCGTTGCCAGGGAGAATGCCGCAACCTTGAAGGCCAAGGTGCGTTTCTTCGAGAGCGATATGTTGTCGCCACAGCCTCCTGCCCGCTATGACATCATCGTGAGCAATCCGCCCTACATCTGCTGGAGCGAGCGCGAGGCAATGGATCGCAACGTCAAGGATTATGAGCCAGGACAGGCCCTGTTTGTCCCCGACAACGACCCGTTGCTTTTCTACAAGGCGATAGCCCCCTATGCCGCACAGTCGCTGGAACGTGGCGGCCGCTTGTATCTTGAAATCAATCAACGTTTTGGCAACGAGGTCAAGCGTTTGCTTGAGGACAACGGATTTGACGAGGTGCGCATCATCGAGGACAGTTTCGGTAAGGTGCGTTTTGCCGCCGCCATTATGAAATGATCCATGCAGGTTGACGAGAAATACATGCGTCGTGCCTTGCAGTTAGCCCAGCAAGGGGCAGGCCACACGTCGCCCAACCCCATGGTGGGTGCCGTGATAGTCGGTCCCGACGGAACCATCATCGGTGAGGGATGGCACCGCAAGTGTGGTCAAGCCCATGCCGAGGTCAATGCCGTGGCTGCTGTCGAAGATGTCAACCTATTGAAAAACAGTACCATATATGTGACTCTTGAGCCTTGTTCCCATTACGGCAAGACGCCCCCATGTGCCAGTTTGCTCATCGAGCGATGCATCCCACGGGTGGTTGTGGGTACGTTAGACCCCTTTGTCAAGGTGGCGGGCCGCGGGGTGCAGATGCTGCGTGACGCAGGCATCGAGGTCGTTGTGGGTGTGCTCGAGCAGGAATGTCGCGAGTTGAACCGCCGTTTCATGACAGCCCATACCACAGGACGGCCTTGGGTGCAGCTCAAATGGGCCCAGACCGCCGACGGGTTTATCGCTTTGCCGCCCGAGGCGGGCGAGAATCCGCTGCACATGTCCACCCCCGTTACCATGCGCTTGATGCACCGCCAGCGGTCACTGTGTGATGCCATTGTAGTGGGAGCCGCCACGGTGCGCATCGATAATCCGGCACTGACCACTCGCCAGTGGCCTGGCCGGTCTCCGCTAAGGGTTGTTCTATCTCGCAATTTGTCGATTCCAGACAACTCCGCGCTACTCCATAATGGCCTGCCAACAGTCGTCTATAACGGTATCAAAAACGAGCGTGTGGGCGCCGTTGAATATGTCAAGACGGAAACGGCCAATCCTCAGGCCTGGCTCGAGGATTTATATGCTCGCGGGGTGACCAGTGTCATGGTCGAAGGAGGCACCCGTGTGCTGCAAGGCCTGATTGATGCCGGCGCATGGGATGAGGCGCGCATCGAGGTCAGTCCCCGCCGGGTGGGGCAGGGTGTCGCAGCTCCCGCGATAGGCGGCACTGTCACTGCGCGCCACAACATCGATGGCAACGTCATTCTGTTGAAGTCTCCACAGTGATTTAGTGGTTCAAACCAGCCTCTACACGTTAAAAAGGTGTAAAATACCTCACATTACCGTTTATTATCTTTAACGGGCGCACGTCGTGTGCCCATGAAATAGTATCTTTACCCCCCGAAAATAGCGGTCGCAGACATTATTAATAAGAAAAAACCAATGTGTGACCGAATTTTTTTGTAATTTTGCCGTTTGTAAAAAAGAACAGTAAGACAATAATGACCAATAAAACACCTTTATATCTTGTGTTGGCGATGCTGATGACGCTCTCATCGCTTCCCATGCTTGTGTCTTGTAACAAGGACAAAGATGATGACGATGACACGTACACTTTCAGCACCAGCAGGCAGACGACTCTGGTCACTGGCTTTGGCCTGCAGGCCGATGCCAGCGTGCTGGCCAGCCTCGACTCTGTGCACTTCACCATCGATTATGACAAGGGTTTGATTTATAATGCCGACTCATTGCCAGTGGGTACCGACGTCAGCGAACTCAAAGTTGTTGTGGAATTCCTGAATACCGTCAAATCGGCTGTGTTCAGTATCACTGATGCCACGGACCAGCCCGACACGACCATCAATTACACCACCTCGATGACCCAGGCAATCGACTTCACCGGTAAGACGATGCTGAAGGTCACCTCGGCCGACGAGACCCAGGTCAAGGACTATGAGATTAAGGTGCTGGTCCATCGGGTCAACCCCGACTCGCTCATCTGGAACCAGTCATGGCGTCGCGACCTTCCGGGTTATGCCTCAGACCTGCAGGGCTATAAGGCTGTCCAGCAGGGCGAACTTTACCGCATCATGACCTATAATGGCAGCCAGTGCAAACTGTTGACGGCTTCAGCTCTGGACCAGGTCAATTGGGATGAGCAGGTAGTGGATCTGCCCTTTACTCCCATGGTGGAAACCCTTGCCGCAACCGAAGAAGTTCTCTATATGCTGGGCAATGACGGTGTGCTTTACGGCTCGACCGATGGCAAGGAATGGATTCCCTGTGGTGTGCAGTGGCGCACGTTGATTGGTGCCTATGAGGACTGCGTGCTGGGTATTATCGACAATGGCGATGATCATTTCTTCAGTGACGAATTTCCTCGCAAGGAAGGATTCGTCAGTGAGGAACTTCCCGATGATTTCCCGATAACCAACTCGTCCAACCTGCTTGTGGTTGATAACACGTGGTCAGTCTCTCCCCAGGCTATGATTGTGGGTGGAATAGACCGCAAGGGTAACATGTCCTCAGACACGTGGGGCTTTGACGGCAGCACTTGGGGCAAGATCAACAACATCCATGGCTTTCAGTTGCCCGCTCTTGCCGACGCCTCCCTCTTCTCTTATTATACCTACAAGACCTTGTCTGGTGTCCGCCACTACGGTCTGCAGTCAACATGGTATCTGATGGGTGGCCGCAATGCTGACGGCTCTCTTAATGGCGACATTTATCTGTCCAACACTCAGGGTATTAATTGGAATGAAGCCGACTCCACAATGACGATGCCCAGCTATATGCCCAAGTTCTTCGGAGCCCAGGCATTTGTTAGCGAGGAGACCTTGTCTGCCCCCAGCCGTATGCCCAGCCGCGTGTCATCCCCGATCATTACATGGCAGTGCCCCTTTATCTACTTGTTCGGCGGTTATTCTGCCGACGGAGCCGTGTTACCTTACGTGTGGCGTGGAGTTTACAATCGCTTGACCAATACCCCCATTTATTAATCATCATCGCGACCGATTGACGAGAAGATGAAGAAATCCCTGTTCATAGTGTTGTTGCTCACCCTGGTGACTGCGTTGCCCATGGCAGCCCAGCAGTACAAGTATGAGGGTGGACCCCTGTTGGGAATGACAGGCTACTTGGGCGAGGCCAACAACGGCAGTTTGTTCAAGCATCCGAGCTTCACGGTGGGTGGTATGTTCCGCTATAACCACAACAGCCGTTGGGCATTCAAGGCTAACTTGAATTATGCCAACATCCGCGGCGATAGCGAGAAGGATGAGACCTGGTATCCCGATGGTGCCAACTACACGTTCTCGTCTTCCCTCATTGACCTGGGTCTGACGGCAGAGTTCAATTTCCTGAACTTTGGCCGTGGTCCCGCCTACAAGAAGTACAAACCGATTTCCCCCTATATGGTGGCTGGTGTGGGCTTTGTGTTCGCCATCTGTGATGGTAGCAACCAGGCCTCGTTCACCATACCCATCGGCATAGGTGTGAAATACAAGTTCAAGGACAGGCTCAATCTGAACTTTGAATTCACTATGCGCAAGGAGTTCAGCGACCGCATCGACGGGTTGAGCGACTTGAATGGCATCAAGCACTCATTTGCAAAGAACACCGATTGGTACTCGTTTGCGATGTTCTCGGTAACCTATGAGTTCGGCAAGCGCTGTATCAAGTGTAACTATATAGAATAAGAAGTATGGCATCACTTAGTGACAAAATACAACAACTCGACCAGGCCCGTATCCCGCGCCATGTGGCGATTATCATGGACGGTAACGGACGCTGGGCCAAGCAGCATGGCCAGGAGCGCAGTTTCGGCCACGAGAATGGAGTGTCCACTGTACGTCAGGTGACCGAGATCGCGAGCGAGGTGGGAGTGCAATACCTGACACTCTACACCTTCTCGACCGAGAACTGGAACCGACCCCAGGACGAGGTGGATGCCCTCATGAATCTCATTGTGGTGAGCATCGAGCATCAGACGCCCGACCTGATTAAGAATAACGTGCGCCTGACCACCATCGGTGATATGGGTCGCATGCCCCAGTTTGCCGCCGACCGCCTGCGCAAGTGCATGCAGGACACTTCCCACTGCACCGGCCTGGTGCTGTGCTTGGCGCTGAGTTACTCCTCGCGTTGGGAAATCGTGGAGGCTTGCCGACAGATGGCTCGCGAGGTGGCTGCCGGCCAGTTGAGTGTCGATGACATCGACGACACGGTGATGTCGGCTCACTTGGCCACACGCGACATGCCTGATCCCGACCTGCTCATCCGCACGGGCGGTGACCTGCGCGTTAGCAACTATCTCTTGTGGCAGATAGCTTACAGCGAACTCTACTTCACTTCAAAATATTGGCCCGATTTTACCAAGGAGGACTTTGTCGACGCGGTAGCCGACTATCAGGCGCGTGAGCGCCGTTATGGTAAAACGAGCGAACAGGTTAATCATGATAATGAAGAGTAAATCAATGAATATGAAGCACTTGTTGCTGGCTCTCTTGTGCCTTGCCATGTTCACACCCGTGGCAGTCAATGCCCAGGAGACCCGCACTGTCAATGATACTATTTATAATCCCAAGATTGTGTTCACGGGCACACCCACCCAGTATGAGATTGCCGGTATCCGTGTCGAGGGTGTCGATAACTATGATGAGAGTATCATCATCGGTTATTCGGGCTTGGCTATCGGTCAACGCATCGATATTCCTGGCGAAGACATCAAGGCAGCCGCAAAGCGGTTCTGGCGTCAAGGCCTGTTCTCCAAGGTGCAGATCCTTGTCGAGAAAACCTACCATGATCAAGCCTGGCTGGTGTTTAACCTGCGCCAGCAACCCCGTGTGTCACAGGTGAACTACAACGGCATGAAGGGTGGCGAGAAGAAGGACATCGTCGAGCGCCTGAGCTTCCAGCCGGGTAGCCAGATGACCCCCAATATCGCCGACCGCATCAAGGTCATTGTCGAGAAATACTATGCCAACAAGGGCTTCGGCCAGGCCACTTGCGAGGTTGTGCAAGTGCCCGACCTGAGTAAGCAGAACGAGGTGATCGTCAACATCAATGTTGACAAGCATGAGAAAATCAAGGTTCACAAGATCTATATCGACGGCAACCAGGTGCTGAGTGACAGTAAGATCAAGCGCACGATGAAGAAGACCAACGAGAAGACGAACCTGTGGAAGATTTTCTCTCAGAAGAAGTTTGTCCAGAGCGATTATGAGGCCGACAAGCAACTCATTATCGACAAGTACAACGAGAAAGGTTATCGTGACGCCGTCATCTTGAGCGACAGCGTTGTCCCCTATGACGAGAAGTCGGTTGACGTTTATCTCAAGATCGATGAGGGCAAGAAGTATTACATCTCGGACATCACCTGGGTGGGTAACACCGTGTATCCCTCGGTGATCCTGAACGATGTGCTCGGCATCAAGAAGGGTGACGTCTATAACCAGAAGCTGCTTAACAAGCGCACCCAGGAGGATGATGACGCCGTGGCCAACCTCTACCTCAACAACGGTTACCTGTTCTATCAGCTCATCCCCATCGAGAGCAAGATCGAGGGCGACAGCATCAATCTGGAGATGCGCATGTTTGAGGGCAAGCAGGCCCGTATTAACAAGGTGGTTATCAACGGTAACGACCGCTTGTATGAGAAGGTGGTGCGCCGTGAGTTGCGTGTGCGTCCTGGCGACCTGTTCTCCAAGGAGGACCTCATGCGCTCTGCCCGCGAGATTGCCCAGACCGGTCACTTCGACCCCGAGAAGATGGACATCCGCCCCGAGCCTAATCCTGATAATGGAACCGTGGATATCATCCTCAACCTTGAGAGCAAGGCCAACGACCAGGTCGAGCTGAGCGCCGGTTGGGGCCAGACGGGTGTCATCATCAAGGCATCGCTCAAGTTCACCAACTTCTCGATTCAGAACTTGCTCCATCCCTCGTCCTATAAGGGCCTGATTCCCCAGGGCGATGGCCAGACCTTTACCATCAGTGCCCAGACCAATGCCAAGTACTACCAGGCTTATAGCATCTCGTTCCTTGACCCGTGGTTTGGCGGTAAGCGCCCCAACTCGTTGTCGGTATCGGCTTTCTATAGCCGTCAGACGGGTATCAACCAGTCTTATTATAGCCAGTTGTACCAGAACGCGATGTACAACTACACCAATTCGATGTATGGTTATGGTTATGGCTATGGCGGCTACGGTTATGGCGGCTACAATGGCTATAATTACTACGAGAACGCTTATGACCCCAACAAGTACCTGCAGATGGCTGGTGTGACTCTGGGCTTCGGTAAGCGACTGAAGTGGCCCGACGACTACTTCACCTTCATGGCCAGCTTGAGTTACCAGTGGTACAGCCTTAAGAACTGGGAATACCTTTATTATATGAAGAACGGTGTCTCCAACTCGATTGTGCTCGGCTTGACGCTGTCGCGCAACAGTATCGACAACCCGCTCTACACACGCCGTGGTAGCTCGTTCACTCTGTCGTTTAACGCCACGCCGCCCGCAAGCCTGTTCGGCAAGAAAAACTGGAAGGCGTTGAGCCAGAGCACTACCGAGGCTTCCAAGAAGGAACTCTACCGCTGGATCGAGTATTGGAAACTCAAATTCTCGGCCCGTACCTATACGCCGCTCACCGACCCCGATGGCCGCTGGACCCTCGTGCTGATGACCCGTGCCGACATCGGTCTGCTGGGTAGCTGGAACAAGTGGCTCAAGTCGCCGTTCGAGACCTTCTATGTGGGTGGTGACGGTATGTCGGGATCTTATACCTATGCTACCGAGACTATTGCCCTGCGTGGTTATGAGAACGGTGCGTTTACCCCCTATGGTAGCGAGGGTTATGCCTACAACCGCTATGTGATGGAGCTGCACTTCCCGTTGATGCTGTCCCAGAGCGCGACCATCTACCCGCTCGTGTTTGTCGAGGCTGGTAACGCTTGGACCCACGTGAGGGACTTCAACCCGTTCAACGTCAAGCGTTCAGCTGGTGTGGGTGCCCGCATCTTCCTGCCCATGATCGGTATGATGGGTATCGACTGGGGCTACGGCTTCGACAAGGTATTCGGCGAGAAGGGCGGCAGCAACTTCCACTTCGTGCTCGGACAGGAGTTCTAATGAGGAGGTTAACACTGTTAAGTTAATTTTTTAACGCTACTAATAAACGATTTCAACAATCGGTAGTCTAAAAGTCGAAATTTAAACATAATAAATGAAAGATATGAAAAGAATAGTTTTAATCGCAGTGGCGCTTGTTGCCGGTTTCATGGCCGCCAACGCGCAGAAGTTTGCCCTTGTGGATATGGAGTATGTGCTCAAGAACATCCCTGCCTATGAGATGGCCAATGAGCAGTTGAACCAGGTATCGCAGCGCTGGCAGCGCGAGGTGGACGAGCTCAAGAAGGAAGCCGACACCATGTACAAGAACTATCAGGCTGATATGGTCTTCCTGACCGACGACCAGAAGAAGAAGAAAGAGACCGAGATCACCGAGAAGGAGAAAGAGGCTCAGCAGCTGCAATACAAGTACTTTGGTCCCCAGGGTGAGTTGTTCAAGAAGCGCCAGTCGCTCATCAAGCCCATCCAGGACGATGTGTACAACGCCTGCAAGAAGGTGTGTGAGGAGCGTGGATTCCAGGTTATCTTTGACCGCGCCAGCAGCCAGAGCATCATTTTTGCCTCACCGCGCATCGACGTGAGCAACGAGGTGCTCGAGAAGATGGGTTACAAGTAAACCGCCCATCCCGCTATAAAGAGAGAAAACAATTTAGTATACTAACAATACATAATTATTTTTTTAGACATGTTTAAAAGATTTATGCTCTTAGCCGTTACGGCTACTATGATGTGCTTTGCCGCACAAGCTCAGAAATTCGGTTACGTCAACACCAGCGAGATTTTCAACGTGATGCCCGAGAAGGCCACTGCCGAGAACACCCTCAAGCAGGTGAGTGACAAGTATGAGACCGAATTCAAGAACTTGCAGGATGCATTCCAGAAGAAGATGGCCGACTATGAGGCTGCCGACAAGGATGCCAGCACGCCCCAAGCTATCAAGGACCGTCATCAGCAGGAACTGCAGGACGAGTACATGAAGATTCAGAACTTCCAGCAGACCGCTTCTCAGGACCTTCAGCGTCAGCAGGAGACTCTGCTCGCCCCCATCACCCAGAAGCTCCAGAATGCCATTCAGGCCGTTGGCGCCGAGGGCGGTTACACCTTCATCTTTGACCAGGCTGCCGGCTCGATCATCTACACCGGTACCAATGCCGAGGACGTGAGTGCCAAGGTGAAAGCTAAGTTGGGCATCAAGTAAATTTGCTCATAAACACACAACACGATAATGCTAAGATGCGAAGTCCCATGCCGGCATGCTTGCCGCCGTGGGACTTCAAGTTTTTTCTGCCTTCAAGGTTACGCTGTATTGAGAAAAAGTGATTACCTTTGTCACTACAATATAATATAATGTGACTAAACAAGACATAACGATGAAAAGATTTCTCATGATTGCAGTGGCGATGATGCCACTCATGCTCATGGCGCAAGCCAAAATAGGTATTGTGAACTCGCAGCAGATCTTTGACCTCATGCCCGAGAAGGTTGCCGCCGAGGCCCAGCTCAAGGCCCTGAGTGACCGGTATCATGCCGAGTACGAGTTGTTGAAGGGCGAGTTTGACAAGAAATATGCCGACTACCAGACGGTGGCTGCCGATGCCTCGATGCCCGAGACCATCAAGGAGCGCCGTGTGCAGGAACTTCAGGAGAGCGACAAGAAGATGCGCGATTTTGAGCGCAAGGCCGCCGATGACATCGCTGCCCGCCGCGCAGCCTTGACACGTCCCATCACCGATAAGCTCCAGGCCGCGATACGCACGGCTGGCCAGCAGGGCTCGTTTGACCTGGTGCTGGACACCGCTGTCACTCCCGTGGCCTACACGGGTCCCGCCACCATCGACATCACTCCGATGGTTAAGAGCCTGCTCGGTCTCGACTGATTTCCATAACGGGGTATAAAACAAGAAAGCCTGCATCAAGTGATGCGGGCTTTTCCTGTTAATGGGGTGGAAGATGGGGCTCGAACCCACGACCTTCGGAACCACAATCCGACGCTCTAACCAGCTGAGCTACGTCCACCATATAAAGCATTTTCTCTCAAATGCGGGTGCAAAGATAATGCCAATTTTGTTACTGTGCAAGTATTCAATCAAAAATTTCACTGATTTTTTTGTTACGCAACGGTTCAATGCACGACTATCTCGGCGGGAGCGTTGCGGTCGCTATCCTTGACAAACTCGCCCATCGAATACACACCGCGCAGGTTGATGTCGCTGTCGAGCAGCAGGATATCGGCATCCTTGCCGCGCTGTAGCGATCCCTTGCGGTCATAGATTCCCATGATTCTGGCCGGGGTCTCGCTGGCCATTCTCACGGCATCCTGCAGCGGCACGTCAACCACACGCACCATGGTCTTGATCAGGCGGTCCATCGTCGCGATGCTGCCAGCCAGCGCACTGCGGTCCGAGAGCTTGCACACGCCATCCTCGATGATGACGCGCGGGTCAAATGCGTGCTCACTGTCGCTGTCGGTCACGGCAAGTGCATCGGTACACAGTGCGGTGCGTTCAACTCCCTTGATGTGGTAAACCAGGTTAAGCAGGGTAGATGGCACGTGGATGCCGTCGGCAATGACCTCGACGGCCATGTCCTTGAGCAGATAAACGCTCTCGACTGTGCCAGCATGCTTGAATTCGCGCACGTTGTGGAACCCGGGCATGCCATTATAGAAGTGGGTCGCCAGTGTGTAGCCAGCATCCCAGGCAGCCTTGACATGGGAGTACTCGGCTCCCGTGTGGCCGATGGCTGCGACGATGCCCTTGCTGGTGATGTACTTGCCCATCTCGACAGCCCCGGGCAGCTCGGGAGCGGTGTCCCAGCGGCGCATGCAGTCAAAGTCCTCGACAATGTGTATATACTCTTGAGGATCGGGGATGCGAATGACCTCGGGCATTTGGGCGCCTGCCTTGCTGGGGTTGAAATAGGGGCCTTCCATGTGCATGCCCATGATGGTGCTATTAGGCTCAGCCATGAGTTCGTCACAGGTCTGGCAGGCCCTTTCCATCATGTCCAGGGGTGATGACGACAGGGTGGCATAGATGGCGGTCGTGCCGTGGCGCAGATGGGTTCGGGCAACGGTCTCAAAGGCCTCGCGGGTGCACTCCTGGAAGTCGCATCCGCCGCCGCCGTGACAATGCAGGTCAATGCCACCAGGCACCACGTGCATGCCACGGGCGTCGATGGCCTTGTCCATGCCGTCAAGCATGCGGCTGCTCTTGCTCACCTCCTTGATGCGGTTATCCTCAATAACGATTGAGCCGCTATTGATCCAACCCTCGGGTGTGAGTATATGGCCGTTGTAAATCTGAGTCAACATTCGCAATCTTTTTTAAACCTTGTTTCCCACTTGACTTGCAAATATACATTGTTTTTTAATAGGTTGTATATTGCGATTACATTTTTTTTGATTTCTTGACGAAAATTTTGGATAGTTGCCTGTCCAGGGCTGATTGAGGGGGTTTATAGTCCCTGGAGATGTGTGTTGGTTTGTCTTGATTTTTGGTGTGTTTGTCAACGAGATTGGTCGATTGGTCACGAAGTGGCAAAAAGGTATTTTTTTTATTGGATTTTTATCTTTTTCTTTGTAGCGTAATCAAGTGTTGCTATGGCACTTGGGGTTACTATTATTAATTTTCAAAAACACCACTTAAAAATGAAAAAGATTGTTTTAATGCTGATTGTGGCCCTGATGGGCACAATGATGACAAACGCACAGTCGCCGCGCCGTCACAACATGGACCCGCAGCGCATGGTAGAAAAACGTGTTGAACACCTGGATAAGGCTTTGGGGCTGACTGCCGAGCAGAAGGCCGAGATCACAAAGCTGTACACCTTGGAGATGGAGGCTATGAGTAAAGACAGGGCAGCACGTAAGGAGAAGGGAGATAAGCCCGATGAGGCAGTCATGCAGGCCAATCGTGAGAAGATGAAAGCTCAACACGAGGCCACCGACGCTAAGATTGAATCGTTGCTGACACCCGAGCAGGCAAAGAAATTTGCCCAGATCAAGGAGCAACGGGGCAAGCGTGGACATGGCAAGCGGAATGACGGACGTCCCGAGGGCAAGCAATGCCACAAGCGTGGAGCCAAGGCAACTGGCGACTGTTGCAAAGACAAATGACCAGAAGTAGAAGATAAAGAATTAATCGTGTGTGTGTTTTGAAAGAGGGGGGTATTTCCTGTTTGAAGGAAGTGCCTCCTGTTTTTGTGGCCTTATGTCATGGCCTTTAGGTCAGCCGAAAATGATTAGAAGATGTTAAAAAGGGGGTGTTTTTACTTAAAAATGACCTACAGCGGTGACAAAAATGTCTTGAAAATGAAAAAAAATTGCTAACTTTGCATTATAAAACATATAGATAAAGAACATGGATGTAAAGAAAGTCTTATTTATATCACAGGAGATTGCTCCCTACGTGCCCGAGCGACGTCTGTCCCAGATTGGCAGGATTCTGCCTCAAGGTATCAAGGAACAAGGAATCGAGGAGCGCACTTTCATGCCCAAGTATGGCATGATTGCCGAGCGCAGCAACCAGCTTCATGAGATGATCAGGTTGTCGGGCATGAATGTGATTATCGATGATACCGACCACCCGTTGATTATCAAGGTGGCAACCCTGCAGCAAGCCCATTTCCAGGTCTATTTCATTTATAATGAGGACTACTTTGCAAGCAGCCGCATCGATGAACTGGAAATGAACTGCTCGACTCAGGACAATGATGAGCGCAGCATGTTCTTTGTGCGTGCCGTTATCGAGTCGATTCGCAAGATGCGTTGGGTGCCCGACATCATCCAGTGCACCGGTTGGATTTCGGCTTTGGCTCCTGTTTACATCCGCACACTCTATGGTGACGATCCGTCGTTCCGTGACGCTAAGATTGTGACCGCCCTGTTCAACGAGCAACTGCCGGCTCCGCTGGATTCCCGCCTCAGCGAGAAAATGCACATGGACGGCATCCCCAAGAATGCCCTCAAGCCCATTGCCGGCAAGGAGTTGACCTTTGATGAACTGATGGCTCTCTCGCTCAAGTACAGTGATGCTGTGATCCAGTGTGAAGCTGGAGTGAGCGACAGCATTCTCGAGGCTGCGGGCTCATTGCCCAAGCTGGACTTCATCGACGATGATGATGTCATGAAGATCAAGGAATTCTACTCATCGCTCTAAAGCGTGTTGAGTGACATCTTGCCGACTTTTCTATATTCTTAAATATAACGGATTTATCATTTCGGGAATATGAAAAAATTCTTCAATGTGGTACTGGCAGTGGCTGCGCTGCTTAGCCTGTACGCATGCACCGACGAGACGATAGGTGTCTCTATCACCGATAGCGTGTCGTCGATTTTCGAGGACTCTTCGTTTGTGATCACTGGCCACTCGGTACGCAACGACCGTGTGCAGATGCGCACGAGCACCAAGATGCTGGGTTCTCTCAACTCCGACGGCTATGGCTCGCTCACGGCGTCGGCTGTGACCATGTGGATGCCTGCGATGAACATCGACACGGCTGGCTTGACCGCCGCATCGATCGACTCATGCCGCTTGAAGCTGCGCATACCTTACCGCGATGGCTTCACGGGTGACTCGTTGGCTCCGATGCGCTTGAAAGTGTATGGTCTCAATAAGAGCCTGCCCACACCCATTTACAGCGATTTTGACCCCACTGACTATTATGACGAGGAAGACCTGCTGGCCTCGGAGTCCTATTCCCCGATGTCGGGCTGGATTGAGGTGGCCGATTCCTATGTGTCGGGTACCCGCGAGGTGGATACCGTGCGTGTGGTTTCAGTCCCAATGCCCATCGAGTTGGGTAAGATGTTGTTCAATGCCTATGTGGACGACCCGGAAACTTTTTCCAATCCCCGCACGTTTGCAGACTTGTTCCCTGGCATCTATATCACCAACACCTATGGCAGTGGCCACGTGATCAATATCAAGGCGACCCAGTTCGACGTGTATTATCACAAGCATGTGCAGGTAAATGATTCTACCGAGGTGGACTCGACGCGTTGCCAGTCCTATCTGGCTTCGACCCCCGAGATTATCTCTAACAATATCATCAATTTTGACATTGACGACGAGGTGACCGCGATGGTGAATGATGGACGCTCGATGATTGTCGCTCCTGCCGGATATGAGGTCCAGGTGCGTTTCCCCATTCAGGACATCATCGACGCTTATAAGGCTACCATCAATGGCAGTCAGGCGATTATCAACTCGCTGTCACTGGAGTTGCCGGTGTCCATCCCCGTGACTGAGTACAATATCCAGCCGCCCACCTATCTGCTCATGGTCAAGACCTCCAAGAAGGACCAGTTCATCAATGGCGACAGCCTTGCCAACAACAAGGACTCATTCTATGCCATCTATAGTGAGGCCAGCAAGGCATACTATTTCACGGGCCTGCGCAACTATATCATTGACATTATTAATAACAAGGGCGGAATTGCCACCGAAGATGACATCAACTTCACGATCACTCCGGTTGACGTGACAAACTACACCTATCCGACAAACTACTCCTATTACTATTACAGCTCCACGGCATCGTCGATTGTAACCAAGATTTCGCCCATGGTGTCGCGACCAGCAATCGTTGAGTTGTTGTTGGATAAGGCCAAAATCAGGATAACCTACAGTTCACAAATTGTCGACTAATTCTTGCTGGATTAGAAAATTTGTGTTACCTTTGCACCCGCATTGCAAAATATCGCAGTGCACCAAGCCGCAATAGCTCAGTCGGTAGAGCATTTCATTCGTAACGAAAAGGTCGCGGGTTCGAGTCCCGCTCGCGGCTCCAGCAAGGCGGGGAAACGGTCACGTTTTCCCGCTTTTCTAATTTGAATAGGCAAGATGGAGATACATGTTAAAGACTATATGGAGCGCCAGTTGGGAAACCCCAAGGTGGCAGAGACCGATCAGTTTTACCTGTGGATAGCCCTCAGATTGGCTAAGTTGTGGGACGAGTCTCCATGGCTGCGTGGGCTGGACGACACGGTGCGCCGTGACGTTGTGCTTGCTGTGACGGGCTATTATCAGGATGTTGTCGCCGACGCTGGCTTGTGGCGGTCATTCACGAGACTGCACAACAAGTTGAACGGTCATCCGGTGCCACACTATGGCCGCAGCGAGCAGTATATCGACTATGAGTTGAATGTCGAGGATGTGCGCTATGTGATCTGGTGGACTATCGTTGGTGAGGTCGGCAGTGAGGTCCTGGATCCGCATGACCAGCAGCTGGAAGCCCTGGCTATGGCATTCCACATGCTGCTCGACAATGAATATGAGGAGGCACCTGTTCCACGCCAATTATGCATCGCCAGCGAGGTGGATCTGGATGACCCTCAGGACGCCCAGCGTGTCTATGATTACGCCTATTGGCTCTATTGGCGCAGTTTCCTGCTGCGTCCCTCGTCACTTGCCGTGATGCAGCGTGCCATGCCCGAGGCCCATGCCATCATAGCCAGTGCAGGGGAGAGCGACGCCCGCCCCATGCTGCAGGAACTCAACGAGCGCCTGATGTTCAACGAGCCTGCAGGCCCCATCCCACTGACCACCGCCCAATGGCTCCGCCTCATCATCGACGACCAACTCCCGTAACCTCAATGGCCACAGGACAGAAAAGCGGTTATAATCGCAATCAAACTGCGACTATAACCGCAAAATAATTGTTTACTGTAGTGAAGAGAGTATGGCTGTTCTGTTTGTCAATCTTTCTTCTTGGCATCGAGGTGGTAAGTGAACGAGATGCCGATGTAGTGGTGCAGGGTGTCCTGCCACTCGTTGGTCTGTTGATAAGCCGTCTGGTTGCTCCATCGCCAGTCATCCTGATTAAGGATGTCATCGGCAAAGAGCCTGACTCTACCTTTGTTCTTCAGGATTTTCCAAGTAATTGAGGCGTCCCAGAGCAAGCGGTTACGGTTCATGCCGTTGGAGGCATAGCCGCGCCGCATGGCCTCGGTGAGGGATGTCTCAAACACAAAGTTGCGGTAGTTGGCCTCAAACTCCATGCCATAGTTGTTGTTCCACAAGGTGGTGTTCTGGATGGGCGACTGCGAGAACCGCAACTGGTCGGCATTGAGTTCGGCAAAGACCGAGGCCTTGATCCAGTTGTGGTCAAACGATACGGTCAGTTTGTCTTTAGGGTGAACGCTTGTCTGGCGATTAAGAATGCGCTCCTCGTGAGAGGGCAGCATGGTCAGGAAACCGTAATAACGTCCTCCCATGACCTTGAGATTGTTCTGCAGGCGGAAGTAGTTGCCCAAGCCGTGGTCATAGTTGAGATTCACTTCCCAAGTGCGGCTGCCGGGTACCGTCTCAGGACGGCTCGTATAGACATTGGCCACCGGGTCATAGCTGAGTGCTGTGATGTTGCTGTGGTCAGTCGTGCTGTACTTGGCATTGAAGCCGATGGACAGTTGGCGGCTGGGCAACACGGCCTTATAACTCATCTGGAATTCGTTGGCGTGGCTGTCCTTCAGACCAGGATTACCTTCGATAATGAACAAGGGGTCGCTCAAGTCACGATAGCCGATGGTCTGGAGCAGTTCGGGACGCGCGGTCTTGTAACTGTAATTCAACTCAATGTTCATCCCGCTGTTTACTTTCCATGAGACCTTGAACGAGGGCTCAACCTTGAAACGGTTCCTGACGGCTGTCGTGTCAAGCAGCGCACGCCTGTAGTCCTGATGCTCGCGGTTCCAATTCAAGGCCGCACGGGGAACCAGTTGCACTTGGCCGATATTGAAAGTCGAGCCGGCTGTGACGGAGTGATCAGTACTGTGGTAGCGGCTGTTGAACGAGTTCGCGGCATCGGCCATGCCGTCGGTGGTGAATTCCCTATCAATTCGATTGTTGCTATAGTCCAGTCGATAGTCTATAGTGAGCATCCATTGTTTGGTCAGCCAGTGCTGATAGGTCATGCTGCCGTTCAATCTGAACTTGGATGATGGCTCGATGGCATATTGGAGGAGCGCCGATGAATTGTTGCTCGAATAGTCGGTAATAGTGCGATCAAACCATTGCTTGCTCTTGCTGTCGGTATAGTTCAGTCCTCCGGCAATTTTGAGGGAGCCGTCCTTGAAAAGGTGTGTCCAATTACCAGTAGTCTCGAACTGGGCCTCGTGTCCACGGCTCAGTGAATTCACCTGTTGATTGGTGCTGGGAACGTAGCCGTGGCCTGAATCGACCGACTGCTCGGTTTCCCGACTGCTGGTGGAACGGTCGTTTTTGTATTCAATTTGAGCCCACAGGAAGATATTGTTGGTCGTGTCTGGTCTCCATCTCATCATGCCCAGGATGGTCGGCATCAACTCATGGCTGCGGTCAAAGCCCGTTGTCTTGTTATAACTCTGAGCCTCACCAGGGAAGTAGTTCTTGGTCTCGATGCCCGAATTTTTCCATCGGTCGTCATGTGCCAGTCCGCCACTGATGCTGTAGTAACTTTTCAGCGTCTTATTACCCTGCTCGCGGCTCCAGTTGTGCTGGTATCCGCCCGAGATGCCTTGCTCCTGGCCAAGACCGTAACCCGAACTTAATATAGATTGGTTTTGGTAGCGTCTATGTCGTTTGGCGACATTATTAGCGTCACCGAATACCATGACCGGGTCGTTCTTGGAGAGGCGGTTCATCTGCACCTCGGCCTCATAGTGGTCGCGGGTTCTGTAGCCTGCGGTGGCATCGCCATACCAGCGGTCGAGGAAGCCTGGCTTGATGGTCAAGTCCAGCACCATATCCTCGCTGCCATCGTCCTTGCCGGTGTGCTCCTTGAGTTCCGACGCCTTGTTGTAGGCCTTGATGTTCTGCACAGCCTCGGCAGGCAGTTGGCTTACCAGATCATTGCCGCCAAATAGGCTTTCGCCGTCCATCGTCAGGCGGATGGGCTTGCCGTTCCACCACAATTTGCCATTAGCATCCGTCTCAACGCCAGGCAGTTGCTTGATGAGTTCGTCAAGGCGGGCGCCTTCTTGCAGCCTGAAGGCCGACGGATTGAACACGATGGTGTCACCATGCATCGTGAACCGTCGGGCGTGCCCCGTGACCTCGACCATTTGCAACATCTGTGAGGACATCTTCAGCTCGATGGCACCGATGTCGAGTGTGTCCTTGCGGCTGTCAGTCAGCGCCATGACGTTTTTCTTTTTCTGGTAATAGCCTAACATGGACACCGTCAACTCTACGCGTCCGTCGGTAAAGAACGAGAATCGGCCAAGCGAGTCGGTGATTACGGTGTTACCCGAATAACTGGTTTCACTGATTTGCTTCATGTACTGAACCGTTGCCCCGGGCAGGGTCTCCCTGGTGTCGGTGTCGATGATACGACCGCTGATGATATCGGCGTTAATGTTCAATGTACTGAATATCAGCAAAGTAGTTATTATAAAGTGTTTCATGACAAGGCGTAGTGATGGCCGTTCCATGTGACTTTCCACATGAAACAGGGGGTTAGATGTTAATATGATTAATGGTGATTATTTCTGGATTTTGTTCTCGAGGAGCTCGACCATACTCTCGAGGAAGAGGAGTTCGCTTTCCATGAGTTTTTTCTTTTCCTTGAACTGGTTATAGACCGATTTGAGTTGCTGTGAGGCAATCTTTAGGTCCATTTGGTCGAGGCTTTCGGTGTCCTTGCACAATTCGTAAAGTTTGGACAGATAAATGTAGTGTGCGCTGCCATTGTCTTGCAGTTTCTCAACGTAGAAAAGCAGTTTCTGCATCCAACTCTTGCTATTGCCATGACTGGAGGAGGAAGAACTGGAAGATGAGAAAGAGTATGTATGGCCATTGCCGTCTGATAAACCAGAAAGCGCACCCCGGGCCTTTTCCAGCTTTTCCTGAGCTTTTTCTATTGAAGCCTGATATTTTTCCAATCCTTTCTGATAGGCCTCCAAACCTTTTTGATAAGCCTCAACGTCCATTGGATTGTATTTCTCCATGCCCTCTTGGTATTTCTCCATACCAGCCTGGAATTGCTCCATATACTTGTCGTAATCGTCAGGACTCATGACCACCGAACTGATTCTCATGCCATCAGTCGTTTTGGGCTTGGTAGGGGCATAGGTGGTGATGATTCGACCATCGATGCTCTCGTCAACATTGTCGTCCCACTCGATGGTATAGGTCGTGCGGTGTTCCTTGTCATTGGGGGCGATAAAGCCTACGGTGTAGCAGTGGTCACAGTCCAGGCCAACAGTGATTGCATTCTCGGGGCTGTAATAGAGCCTGTAGCCCTGGAAGGTACCATCATCGTTATCATTCCACCACAGGACGTAGATATCTGCCGAACTGTTGCCATTGATTTGCTCATAGACCCGTTTGGCGTCGTTGATCAGGTTCATGCTCTCGTTGCCGATGGTGAACTTGATCACGTCGAGTTGGCCTTCCTTGACTCCGGTCTCGGGGTCGGTATAGGTGGTGTGCATCTGGCTGAGGTCCTCAAGCGGCACGGCGCTGATGATGTTGTCGAATGCCTCCTTCAGGCGCTCCTCATAGACGTTGGCGCTGGCCGTTGCTGGCACGAGCAGGGCGATGAGCGCCGCGATGATAGTGATATGGCTGGTTGTTTTCATAATGCTGGAATATTATTGGTTGTGGTTTGGTTATTCAGATGATTGTTCAATTCGTTCTCTAACTCTTGCTCGAGGTCGATGAGCACGATGCTGCCGTCCTCGTCCTGCACGGCTTTGTAGCCCATTGCTTCCAGGTCGATGATGAAGGCGCGGCGCTTGAGGTCGGCCAGCTCGCGTTGCAGGCGTGCGTTCTCCTCGGCAAGTCGTTTGTTCTCGGCTTGCAGATTGCGGGTGGAGCGGGAACGTTTGCTGGCAGCTTTTACCGATGTGGTCCCTGACGCAAGACGAGGTGTCTCTACTGATATTGTGGCTGGAGCCAGTATAGGCGCATCATCCTGTGTCTCCACGATGGGCGTGGCAGGCTTTTGTTTCCCCGCTGTAACGACTTCAGCTATTTCGGGCTGGGTAGTCGTTGTCGGGTGGTGCAGCATGGCAGTTGCCACGATGGCGGCGGTGATGCAGGCTGCAGCGGCGATGCCCCACCAGCGGCGGCCCATGAGCCGAGTCAACGTCGGGCGGGGTCGCTCCACGGGCACCAGGCCGTCCCCCATTCCGCTGTCGAAGTAGTCAAACATGACGCGGTAATCCTCCCACTCGGTGGGCACGTCGGCGCTGCGGAAGTAGTCGGCCAGCTGGGCCTCTTCCTCCACGGTGGTCTGCCCGTCCATGAATTTGTCGAGCAGTGCCTCTATTTGTTGATGTGAATACCGTTTCATTGTCTGTGATTGTTTCGTTGTTGTTGGATTTCAGTGAGTAACTGCCGTCGTGCTCTGGCCAGTAGAGTGCTTACGCTCGCTTCCTTGATGCCCAGGATGGCAGCAATCTCACTGTTGGAGCGGTGCTCGACTTGCCGCAGCCTTAGCACGGCATGTTGGGTGAATGGCAGGTTGCGGATGCGCTCTCGTAGCCATTGCTCATCTTCTCGTCGCAGCATCAGGTCAAGTGGAGAAGGAACCGACTGTGTGGCGGCTTGGCGCTCGTCGAGCGGGAGTGCGGACCGGCGACGTTGTTGATTCAGCGCCAGATGGCGTGCAATCGTCGAGGCATAGCCCTCGGGATTGTAGAGGCGGGGATCGTCACGCATCTGCCACAAGCGCAGCATCGTCTCTTGGGCGACGTCCTCGGCTGTGTCGCTGTCGGCACCCGCCGTGGTGGCTGCCTTCAGCGCCAGTTGTCTGAGCCGTGGCGCTTGCTGGTTAAATGCGTCTATTGTCATCGATGATTCTTGTCGTTTTTATTGCTGTTACACTATGATAACACGCGACATCCCCTTTTTTAAACAGGAAATACCCGAAAAATTTTGGAAATAGTTGAAAAAAACGACAGGCGTGACAATCAGACTCGATTGAAACGCCTGTCGTTGATGTGTTTTAGGGAACCTTTAAACCAAGCCCCGGCCGTGGCAGTTCTTGTACTTCTTGCCGCTGCCGCAGGGGCAGGGATCGTTGCGGCCGATCTTGGGACCCTCGTTGCGGATGGGACCTACAGGACCCTGGGGACGCGGACCGACGGGCGCAGCGTTGGGACGGGTGGGATCGGGTTCGCCACCGCGGTTCTCGCTGTAGCGCTGCTGGCGAGGCTGAGGCTCACGCTCCTGAACGTTCTGTTGGGGCGGTGCCTCGGGAATCTGGCCACGCATAAGCACGGCGATGGACTTGCCGTTCATGATGCCAACCATCTGCTTGAACATGTTGAAGGCCTCGGTCTTGTAGATCACGAGCGGGTCTTTCTGCTCGTAGCTGGCGTTCTGCACACTCTGGCGCAACTGGTCCATTTCACGCAGGTGTTCCTTCCAGTTCTCGTCGATGGTGAGCAGCATCACAGCCTTCTGCCAAGCCTTGGTGAGTGACTTGCAATGGGTCTCGGCGGCCTCCTTGATGTCGATAACGATGCCAAAGGCGCGCTTGCCATCGGTGATGGGCACACGGATGAGTCCTTGGGGCTCCATGCCGTTGGCCTGCTGGTCGGCGACAATCTGTTGGATGATGGGATCAGCTACCTCGCTCAAGCGGTCCATCTTGCGGTTAAACGCCTTGATAACAGCATCATACAGGATTTCCTGTTTCTTGCCGTCATCCATGCGGCGGTATTCCTCTTCCTCGAACGGAGTCTCGATGGCGTAGGTCTTGAGTACCTGCATCTTGAAGTCCTCGAAGTCATCGGTGCCGTGCCTGTCGACGATGTCCTCCACACTGTCATAGAGGGTATTGATCAAGTCCAGACCGATGCGCTCACCGATAAGGGCGTGGTGGCGGCGGGTGTAGATCACCTTACGCTGGGCATTCATCACATCATCATACTCGAGCAGATGCTTACGGATACCGAAGTTGTTTTCCTCGACTCGCTTCTGGGCGTTCTCGATGCTCTTGGTCACCATGTTGCTCTCGATAGCCTCACCGTCCTTAAGTCCCAGACGGTCGAGCGTCTTGACCACGCTCTCGCTGGCGAACAGACGCATCAGCTTATCTTCGAACGATACAAAGAATACCGAAGAACCCGGGTCTCCCTGACGACCGGCACGACCACGCAACTGGCGGTCCACACGGCGTGACTCATGGCGCTCGGTACCGATGATGGCAAGACCGCCAGCCTCCTTAACGGCGGGAGACAGCTTGATATCGGTACCACGACCTGCCATGTTGGTCGCGATGGTTACAACACCCTTGCCGTCGATCGACTGACCAGCCTGAGCGACGATGTCGGCCTCCTTCTGGTGCAGCTTGGCGTTGAGGACGTTGTGGGGGATGTGGCGCAGGTTGAGCATGCGGCTCAGCATCTCACTGATTTCCACGCTCGTGGTACCCACCAGGGTGGGACGACCTGAATTGCGCATGGCCTCAATCTCGGCAATCACGGCATTGAATTTCTCCTTCTGCGTCTTGTAAACGCGGTCGGGCATATCGTTGCGGATGACAGGCTTGTTGGTGGGGATGGTCACGACATCCAGCTTGTAGATGTCCCAGAACTCACCGGCCTCGGTCTCGGCGGTACCGGTCATACCAGCCAGCTTGTGGTACATGCGGAAGTAGTTCTGCAGCGTGATGGTGGCAAACGTCTGGGTAGCTGCCTCGACGTTCACGCCCTCCTTGGCCTCGATAGCCTGGTGCAGACCGTCACTGTAACGGCGGCCTTCCATCACACGGCCCGTCTGCTCATCGACGATCTTCACCTTGCCCTCGGAATCGACGATATACTCGTCATCGCGGTTGAACAGGGTGTAGGCCTTCAAGAGCTGGGTGACGGTGTGCACTCGCTCGGCCTTGACCGAGTAGTTGGCAAGCAGTTCGTCCTTCTTGTTGGTCTTTTCCTCGTCCGAGAGGGGCTCGTTGGTCACGGCCGACAACTGTGCGGCGATATCGGGCAGGATGAAGAATTCGGGGTCATCGGTGCCACGGGTGAGCACGTCGATACCCTTATCGGTCATCTCGACGGTGTTGTTCTTCTCATCGATGATGAAGAACAGGGGGTCGGTGACGGTGGGCATCTCGCGGTTGTTGTCCTGCATGTAGTAGGCCTCGGTCTTGAGCA
Source organism: uncultured Prevotellaceae bacterium (assembly GCA_900318335.1). Taxonomy (GTDB): domain Bacteria; phylum Bacteroidota; class Bacteroidia; order Bacteroidales; family Muribaculaceae; genus Sodaliphilus. Next base: position 35,166 of record ONKF01000010.1, on the reverse strand, counting down.
TGGCGTTCTTGACGCCCTCTTCGCTCAAGTACTTGATAAGGGGCTTGTACTTGGGCAGACCCTTGAAGGCGCGGAAGAGCCTCAAGGTACCTTCCTTGACAGTGGCTTCATCGTCGCTGGCCATCATCTTCTTGGCATCGGCAAGCAGGCCGGTCACCAACTGGCGCTGGGCGTTGTAAACGCGCTCCACATTGGGCTTGAATTCGTTGAACATCTGGTCTTCGCCCTTAGGCACGGGACCAGAGATAATCAACGGGGTACGGGCATCATCGATAAGCACACTATCGACCTCATCGACGATGGCAAAATTGTGGGGACGCTGCACCATGTCCTCGGGGCGCATCGCCATGTTGTCGCGCAGGTAGTCAAAACCGAACTCACTGTTGGTACCGAAGGTGATGTCGCAGTTGTAAGCGTCACGGCGCTGGGGCGAGTTGGGCTCGGTCTTGTCGATACAGGCGACGGTCATGCCGTGGAACATGTACAACGGACCCATCCACTCGCTATCGCGCTTGGCCAGGTAGTCGTTGACGGTTACCACATGCACACCGTTGCCGGTCAAGCCATTAAGGAAGACGGGCAGGGTAGCCACCAGGGTTTTACCTTCACCAGTCGCCATCTCGGCAATCTTACCTTGATGCAGGACGATACCACCGATGAGCTGTACGTCATAGTGTACCATATCCCACTTCATGTCGTTACCGCCGGCAATCCAGTGATTGGTGTAGATGGCCTTGTCGCCGTCGATGGAGACAAAGTCCTTACCCTGGGCAGCCAGGTCGCGGTCGAGCTGGGTGGCGGTTACGGTGATGGTTTCGTTCTCGGCAAAGCGTCTTGCTGTCGATTTCACGATGGCAAACACGGTAGGAAGCACCTCATTGAGCTTGTCTTCGAGGACGTCGAGAATCTCCTTCTGGATATCATCGACCTTCTTCCACAGCGGTTCGCGCTGCTCGTAGTCGAGGGTTTCGATTTCGGCTTTGATGCGCTCAATCTCATCGCGCTTGTCTTGTACCGAGTCGTTGAGATACTTGCGGATATCGGCAGTGCGCTGTCTCAGGCTGTCGATGTCTAATGCGTCGATCTCGGGATAAATCGCTTTGATTTGGTTGACAATAGGCGTGATTTTCTTGAGGTCACGCGTTGACTTATTGCCAAACATTGATTTCAAAATGTCACTAAGTCCCATTTTTATAGGTTGTTGTATGTTATGTATTGTTTTTTGTCCAAATTGCAAAGATACACTTTTTTAGCCGACCAGAGGCTATAATATAGGTATAAATCGCCACTTTAGGCAAAAATGGCGGCTTATTTTGACCGAATGTGGTGGTCAGCCCTTTGATGAAGTCGGTCCGCGGGTAGTCTGGCTGCCGAGCCATACGTTGGTGGCCGAGCGCATGACAAGCGCTGCCATCAGCGGGAAGAATGCGAAGTTACCCACCTGAGGCTGCCAGGGCCATGCCAGCATGAGCAGCATCACGACCAGTGCGTTGAGGGCGTGAAGCCAGCGGCTGACGGGGCGTGCCTTCCTGAACCAGGGCAGCACGGCAAGCAGCAGCAACAGCGGATTGAGCCACAGTATATTGATGTTGGGAGAAGTGGCCTCGTGGGTGGAGAAGAAAATAAGGAAAAACAGGATGCAGCCTGCCAGACCTCCAGTTGTGAATAACAGGGTGTCAAACAGGTGGGAAACCTCATGGCGTTTCCAGTCGCGTCCTGTCACGAGTAGCGTGAGGGCGAGCACGAGAAGAGCTGCAGCCATGGGGGAGAGGTACCACGGGGTGGGTGGTCTCACATTGCCCTCGGTGCTCTTGTCGATGGGGACAGTGGTGGCCTTGACCAGCGGCAGGGTCGTGCTGTCGGTCGTGATGGTGGCTCCAGCCACAGCGTCCATGAGCAGCATGGGGATAAACATGGTGGCACGCTGATCAATCACTGTATCCACGTCCCAGCCTAATACCAGGTCGATGCCAAAACGTTCCCAGGAGTAGTTGCGGCAGTAGTGTGCCAAAATGTCACGATAGGTGACAGTTGTGTCGCCCATCGCTGGATATTGCAGACCCTCGCCCGCAGCCATCTCGATAATGTCGCGGGGGCGGGTAGAGCAGTTGTCACTCAGGAATTTATAGCGATAGACGCGATTCTCGGGCTGGGCGTTATTCCACAGGAAGTCCCTCACGGCGATAGCTCTGTCCTGAGGCAGGTTAAGCTCCTGCTCGACCATGCGCCGCTCCTCCATGCCGATGGTGGCGTAAAACCGGGGGACAGGCATGCACAGGTAATCGGTCTCACCAAGTACAAAACGCCACAGGAATGCCGGTGCCTGGAATTCATACACGCCATAATTGAAATACAGGTCAATAGGACCTTGCTGGACGCGTATCTCGCTGTGTCCCCAGATGTTATGCGGTTCACTGCCAGGATAGAAGGTAACGAGACTCACCTTTACCGAGTCTTCTTCCTGCTCCTGGGCAGGTCTTGGAAGGGGAATAACGGGCGCAGCTTGAAGTGTACCCGTTGCACACAGGGCACACAACACTGTCGTCAAGCAATATTTCTTCAGCAGTCGTTGCATCTATACATTTTTATATTAAGCAAGAATGATGCCAATCACTCTTCTATGATTAACGTATTCCCCATGGCTTATAGTATATAATGTGTCTAAATGACGCCTATTTGTAGTGTGAGATGGAGGATGCCCCTACCCTAAAATGGTAAATTATGCATTTTTTTACAGTGTGGCTCTCAAATTCTCCGTTAAAAATTTTGGCGGTTCAATAAAAATTCCGTTCTTTGCAGTCGCATTAAGGAGATATTGCACTTTTCTATACAGATTCTATTCATAAAATTTAAAGTCCCACTCGTGAGAGCCGGACTTTTTAATTTTTAGCCATTCCACAATTTTGCATGAATGGTCCATTTCACTTTTTCTTTGTGTGTTTGAGGAATTGCTGTTGTACAATTGGATGTCCTCTTGACGAATTCAGTACACTACTAGGTAAATCTCATGTGTTACCGCTCTAAACATTTTGCGGAAAAGACATAATATGTTCAAAAACATTTTGCGGAAATGACATGATTTGGCTAAAAATATTTTGCGGAAACGATATTATATGTATATTTGCACCTGATTTACAGTAAGGAATAATGAATCATGATTTTTAAGCGTAAATTATATGATGAAATGCTCCGTTGGAAACAGGAGCGCCAAGGCAGTACTGCATTATTGATTAAAGGGGCTCGTCGAGTAGGAAAATCAACGCTGGTTGAGGATTTTGCCAAACGTGAGTACAAGTCCTATGTGCTGATAGATTTCTCACATGTGAGCAAGCAGCTTAACTCCTTGTTTGAGGACATAAACGATTTAGATTTCTTTTTCCTTAGGTTGCAGCAGGAGACACACACAACTCTGTATAATCGTAATAGTGTCATTATCTTTGATGAGGTTCAACTGCAACCATTGGCGCGCCAGGCGATAAAACATCTTGTGAAGGATGGAAGGTACGATTATATCGAGACAGGATCCTTGTTGACACTGAAGAAAAATGTACAGAATATTCTGATACCAAGTGAAGAAACCCGATTGACACTTTATCCACTGGATTATGAGGAGTTCATGTGGGCAACTGGAAAAGACGTCGGACTTTCCATCTTGAAGCAGTTTTGGGATAAAAAGATACCATTGGGACAAGCGCATCGCCAGCAGATGCGCGACATGAGACTATATATGCTTGTAGGAGGAATGCCACAAGCGGTTAATGCTTATCTCAAGAGCAATAACATGCAGCAAGTGGATGCAGTGAAGCGCGAAATTATTCAACTCTACGACGACGATTTCAGGAAAATCGACGCATCGGGTAGGGCATCAAGGCTGTTTTTCAATATTCCTGGGCAGTTGGCAAAGAACGCGTCAAGGTATAAGATTTCAACAGCTATTGAAAGGAAGAATAGTGACGTGAATTCCATTATAGCTGATATGGAAGACAGTATGGTCATCTCGATTGCATATCATGCCGATGATCCTAATGTGGGCTTTGGTCTGAGTCGAAATATGGACTACTATAAGTTATTTCTTGGAGATACCGGATTGTTTATCACTTTGGCGTTTTGGGACAAGAAATACACCGAGAATGTCATCTATGATAAATTGCTATCAGACAAATTGGCCGCTAACTTAGGTTATGTGTATGAGAATCTTGTGGCTCAGATGTTAAGGGCTGCTGGGCATTCATTATATTATTATACATTCCCCGATGGAAATAATCATAATTACGAAATTGATTTCTTGTTGTCTAAAGGAAATAAGATTGTCCCAATAGAGGTTAAATCGTCGGGATATCTGACACATAAGTCCCTGGACGAGTTTTGCAAGAAATTTTCGTCTCGTGTGGGAACTCGTTTCCTTATCTATACCAAGGACTTCTACCGCGATGGAGAGACTGATTGCATCCCTGTTTACTGCACTGGAATGTTATGATAATTTTGTCATAGCTACCAGGAGCCATAGGCCTGGCGGTCAGCGTCGATGCGCAGCAGGATGAACAGCAGGAAAGTGAATCCCCATAGCGAGGAGCCGCCGTAGCTGAAGAACGGTAACGGGATGCCGATGACAGGGCAGAGCCCGATGACCATGCCGATATTAATGGCAAGGTGGAATATCAGTATTGACGCGACACAATAGGCATAAACCCGCGCAAAGGTCGAATGGTTGCGCTCGGCAATGGTGATGATGCGCAGTATCAATGCCAGGAACAGCACCAGAACAGCCACGCTGCCGATGAAGCCTTGCTCCTCGCCGATGGTGCAGAAGATGAAGTCGGTGTGCTGCTCGGGGACATACTTGAGCTTGGTCTGAGTGCCCTGCAGGAAGCCCTTGCCCGTTATGCCACCGCTACCAATGGCGATTTTGCTCTGGTTGACGTTATAACCCGCGCCGCGCAGGTCCTCCTCGATACCCAGAGTAACCTTGATGCGCGTCTGCTGATGGGGCTCAAGCACCTTGTCGAACGCAAAGCTGACGGTGAACATGAACACAAGTGACGCGGCGGCAAAACAGATGGTGATTAACACCTTCTTCAGGTCATCGTGCAGCATTCCCCATAACAGGTAGATGAGAGACAGGATGATGACCGGCAGGAAGAAGGCGTAGCCGTTGACATGCACGCCAGCCAGAGTCAGTCCGCCTGCAATAGCGCCAGCAGCAAGATAGCCCAACAGCACGTTGCGGCCCAGGATCCACGAGCGGCAATACACCAGCAACATACCCACGATGAGTCCCATCACCAGGATGAAGGCGATGACCATGCCCAACGGGATACCCATAAACGTGATGGCGGCAAACTTCAGTACCACAACAAAATAGACCACTGCCATCAATGCCGCAAACAGCACGAAACCTGACATGCCCTCACGGTAGAGGACAAAGATGAGTGACGTGTAAACCAGGGCTGAGCCAGTCTCCTTTTCCATGATGATGCACAGGATGGGCAGCAGGATGATGCCAATGGCGATGGCATAGTTGCGCCAACCGTTGAGCTGGAAGCCATAGGTACTGAACAGTTTGGCAAGGGCGAGTGCCGTTGCCGTCTTGGCAAACTCGGCAGGCTGCAGGCTCACGGGACCGAATACCAGCCATGACCGCGAGCCCTTGATATCGGGCGCGACAAAGATGGTGACTATCAGCAGCAGTATCATGAAGCCGTACAGCGGGTAGGCATAGGCCTCATAGATGCGCCTGTCAATCAGCAGCAGTGAGAAACCGATGAGGAACGAAAGGCCGGCCCACAGGAACTGCTTGCCCGAGAACTCGCTCAGGTCAAACATGCTCGCCTTGTCGTAGTCATAGGTGGCGGCATAGATGCTCACCGCTCCAGCGACGACCATAATGAGGTAGAGGACAATCGTGAACCAGTCCACCGACCTCAACAGGTTGGTATTCTCATCTTCATTCCTTATTTCCCTCATTGCTGTCAGTCACTGGTTTAACGTTTGATTTCTTATGATTGTCGGCCTGATTGCCGGTGGCGGATGTTTTCTTTGCCTTGGGATAGGCGATAGTGTGGCGGCTGGCCATAGCGCGGCCCTGGGCCTGAATGCCCGGAGAGTTGCCGCGCAGGTAGCGCTGAATCATCAGTGCGCCGATGGGCACACCGAAGGCCGCACCGAAGCCTGCGTTCTCGACATAAACGCAGACAGCGATTTTGGGATCGTTCATGGGAGCGAAACCCATGAAAATCGAGTGGTCACGTCCGTGCGGGTTCTGGGCCGTACCCGTCTTGCCGCACACGTCGAGTCCAGGGATATTGGCACGGGTGCAGGTGCCGCCCAGCACCGCCATGCGCATGCCCTCGACGATGGCATTATAGTAGTTCTTGTCGATATCGGTGTCGTGCCGTTCCAGGCTCTTTTTGAGCACTCCCACACCCTCGATGTTCTTGACCACGTGGGGCGTGATGTAATAGCCGCGGTTGGCGATGGTGGCACTCAGGTTGGCAATCTGAAGTGGAGTGGCAAGGATTTCGCCCTGGCCAATGGCGTCGCTGATGATCGTTTGGCCCACCCATTGGCCCTGACCGTAAATCTTGTCATAGAAGGCCGTGTTGGGGATGAAGCCACGGCTCTCGCCCGGCATGTCAATGCCCAACTTGTAGCCATAGCCCATCGACACCATGTGGTTCTTCCACACCTCAAATGCCTTGCCCGTTGAGCCATACTTGCTGCGCTTGTCCATCATGTACTTGAATCCCCAGCAGAAGTAGGCGTTGCACGAGGTCTGCAGGGCGGGCTTGAGTGGGATGGGGGAGCCATGGCCATGACAGCCCACACGCAGTCCTGCGTTGACATAGCCGCGATGGCACGGGAACACAGTACTCGTGGTGATGATGCCCTCCTGCAGGAAGATGAGTCCCTGGGTGGGCTTGAAGGTTGAGCCGGGCGGATAGGCCGCCATGATGGAACGGTCATATAGCGGTTTCAGCCTGTTGTTGACCAGGTCGCGGTAATTCTTGCCGCGCTCCTTGCCCATGAGCAGTGAGGGGTCATAGGTAGGGCTGGAAACCAGGGCGAGGATTTCGCCCGTCTTGGGTTCGATGCACACGATGGCGCCCACCTTGCCCTGCATGAGCATTTCGCCATAGGCCTGCAGTTCAATGTCGATGCTCAGCTTCAGGTTATTGCCTGCGACTGGCGACACGTCGTCGTTACCGTCATTGTAGCGTCCCTTGATCTTGCCTGTCGCGTCGCGGATCAGGATTTCCTTGCCCTTGATGCCGCGCAACCAGCTCTCGTAGCTCTTCTCGATACCCAAGTCGCCGGTATAGTCCCCTGGACGGTAATAGTCGTCGTTCTCGATGTCGCGGGCATTGACCTCGCGGATGTCGCCCAGAACGTTGGCCGCATTGGGGTAGTTATACTGGCGCAGGATGCGCTGCACGACATAGAAACCCGGGAAACGGTACAATTTTTCCTGCAGCCGGCCGTAGTCCTCGGGAGTGAGGTGGTTCATGAACACCTGCTGGGTGAAGGCCGAGTAGTTGCGGCTCTTTTTCATCTCCTGCCAGCGATGATCAAACTCCGTGCGGCTGATCTGCAACGTGTTGCAGAAGTCGATGGTGTCAAATGGGGTCACATCCTTGGGGATCATCACCAGGTCATATTCGGGTGTGTTATAGACCACCAAGTTGCCGTTACGGTCATAGATGAGGCCGCGCGACGGGTAAATCACCTTCTCCATGAAGGCATTACTGTCGGCGTTGGCCTTGTAGGAGTTGTCCAACACCTGCAACTGCACCAGGCGAATGATGTAAATGATGACAATCGCCATGATGAAGCCGCCGATGACAAACTTGCGTTTCTCGAGATTATAATCTTTTCTCACGGCTCGTGCTGACTAAGGAGTCCAACCCAAAGATGATGACAATCGACAACGCGCTGCTGGCGGCGATGCGTGCCAGGGTGAGCACAATGTTGTGCAGCGTGAAGGCCTGGATCAGGAAGATGAGCGTGCAATAGATGGTCACCAGCGTGGCCATGTACTTGAAGTAGTCGCCCACGCCCATCGAGTCTACCGACGGGATGGGGATGTTCATGTCGTTCTCGCGTGACACAAAGATGTTGAACACGGGCCTCCTCACGGCTGCCATGATCGTGCAAGCCAGCGCATTCATGCCCGGCGTGTTGTTGAAGATGTCGATAATGAGACCGCTGAAGAAGGCGACCGTCAGCACCCAGCCGCCATGCAGATTGACGGGGAGCCTGAGGATGAGGTAAATAAACACCACAGGCATGGCGACGTTGAACAGCACAATCTTGTTGCACACCAGTTGGAGCACCACAAGCACGAGGAACAGGACGATGAATTGTATTACGGTCTTGGTCATGGCTGCTCTCCTCCTGTGTTATCGGGTTCAACGGGTTCGGTGGGCTGTACGGCTGCTGGCTGGGTCGGCTGGACAGGTTCCTTGGCAGGCTCCTTGGTGGACTTCTTGCCCTTAGGCTCGTCGGTGGGGACCACGTCAACGATTTCGGGTTTGATTTCGGGGCGCGTCTCGATATTGGCGGCCGTGTCTATGCCTAACTCGGCGCGGCGCAGGGCATCGATCTGTTCCTTCATCGAGTTGGTGATGACGCGCACGCTGCTCAGCTGGCTGAAGTTGGTCGTCAATCTGATGCGCAGCGACAGGAAACTGTCGCTCATGCCGCGGGCCAGACCCTCAACTGTACCCACGATGATACCCTCGGGGAAGACAGCCGAGTAACCACTGGTGACGATGGTGTCACCCTTGTGGTACTGGACGTGCTTGGGCAGCTCCTCGAGCACGGCAAGTTGTGGGCTCTTGCCGTCCCACACCAGGCTGCCGTAGAAGTTGTTGTTCTTGAGCTTGCACGAGAGCCTCATGTGAGGGTTCAGCAGTGAGATAACGCGTGCCGCATGAGGACCGACGACATTGACGATACCCACTACGCCGTTCTGGTCGATGACGCCCATCTCGGGCTCGATGCCATCAATGTAACCGCGGTTGATGGTGATGTAGTTGTTGGGCTGGGCGATGCTGTTGCTGATGACCTGGGCCATGACAAATGAGTACTGGCTCAGAGCTGGTTGCCGCAACGAGTCGGGCGACTGCAACGCCAAGTCGGCCATCTGGTTACGAAGCTCAATCAGTTCCATCTCCAGTGCGGCATTACGTTCCTGCAGGCTCTCGTTGATGTCCCGCAGGTGGAAGTAGGACGTGATGCCGTTGAACGCCTTATAGACCGCGGCACTCACCGAGTTGGCCGACGTCAGATAGACGCTCTGCTGGTAAGGGTTATCCTTAAACAGCAGCACGAGGCTCAATATCACATAGATTGCGAAAATGAACCACGCACTGTGTTTGACGAAAAAGTTGAGCAGATTATTCATCGTGCCTTTATTAGGTTTTAGGCTTCAGGTATCAGGTGTTAGGGTTGCGGATGCACCTAAATGCCTAATACCTATAGCCTAATGCCTTAGTATCAACGCATGAGGAACTTGAAGTGCTTGATGTTCTTCAAGGCGATGCCGGTACCCTTGGCCACAGCGTGCAAGGGATCCTCGGCAACGTGGAACTCGATACCGATCTTGTCGGTCAAGCGCTTGTCCAAGCCACGCAGCAGGGCGCCACCACCGGTCAGGAAGATACCGTTGTGGACGATATCCTGATACAACTCGGGAGGAGTCTGCTCCAGAGCGCTCAGCACGGCAGCCTCAATCTTGGAGATGGATTTCTCGATGCAGTGGCACACCTCCTGATAGGTCACGGGCACCTCGAGGGGCAACGAGTTGACCTGGTTGGGGCCATGGATGATGAAGTCCTCGGGTGCTTCAGCGCCCAGGTCGGTCAGTGCCGAGCCGACGTTGATCTTGATGGCCTCGGCGGTGCGCTCACCCACGCGGACGTTGTGGGCGCGGCGCATGTGCTCCTGGATGTCCTCGGTGAGTTCGTCACCAGCGGTGCGGATGCTCTTGTTGCTCACGATACCGCCCAGCGAAATCACAGCGATTTCGGTCGTACCACCACCGATGTCAACGATCATGTTGCCCTCGGGGGCTAACACGTCAAGGCCGATACCCAGGGCTGCAGCCATGGGCTCGTAGATCATGTAAACGTCACGGCCACCAGCGTGCTCACTCGAGTCACGGACGGCGCGGATCTCCACCTCGGTAGAACCTGAGGGGACGCAGACAACCATGCGCAGCGAGGGCGAGAACCAGTGGTTCTTGGCGCTCACCTTCTTGATCATGCCGCGGATCATGTGTTCGGCGGCGTTGAAGTCGGCGATTACACCGTCGCTCAAGGGCCTCACGGTGCGGATGCCCTCATGCACCTTGCCGTGCATCTCGCGGGCGCGCTCGCCGACGGCGATGGGCTTGTTGGTCTTGGAGTCGAGGGCGACTACCGACGGCTCGTCGATGACGATACGGTCATTATGGATGATAATGGTGTTGGCTGTTCCTAAATCGACAGCGATTTCTTGAGTGAATGAAAACCATCCCATGATAAAATGTCTGTATGATTGTTAGTTATGAATTCTGTAAAAATATCTCTCTCAAATTGGACTGCAAAATTAGTGAATTATCGCCAATCCACCGCTATGTTTTCGTGTAGTTTTTTGAAGTTTTTTGAAACAAGAGAAACATTATAATGTTTCTTCCAGAGCATCGACAGCGTGTCTCACGCAGTCCTCACAGGAGCATAGCATGCCGTGGTCGGTGCCCACGCCCTTGAGTTCCTTGCAACGGGTGGCGCCGCAGCGTTGTTCAAATTCTGCTCTCAGTTGGCTGGCCTGAGGGTTCATGCGGCAGTTGTCATATTTTAGCAACCCCTGCGCTATTTGGGCGCCGCACAGGGCACCACAGGTCTCCTCCATGCAGCCCATTCCGCTACCAAAACAGGCTCCCATCGCCAGCAGTTTCTCCTCGGGCATATCCAGCTCTGGAGCAAAGGCCAGCAACACCGCCTGGCAGCAGTTGTAGTTGCGCTTGTACATCACGGCACGTTCACGTTTTGGCATCCTTGCCATCATATCATTCTGTTCCATCTTGCTATTATTAATAAGGTGTAATATTTGCGCAAAGGTAACTCTTTCCACCGACATAGCCATCTTCCTTTTCCCCTTTTTGCTGGAATCACAATAATCAGGGATTGATTCACGTTATATATAATGTGAAAATAACGATTTGAAGTGCGCACTATGAACAAGAAATTGATTTCGCTCATGGCAGCCGCGCTGGCTTTGTTGTCGGCGAGCGGCCAGGTGTCGTTTACTAATGTGGGAAAATATCCGGTCATCGAGGTAACGCCCGATATTTCAACAGGCTTGGACAAAATATATGTAGTCTATGATACTGAGGGCGTGGGGATGACTTTACCCTCGTCAACTGGTGAGCGGCCCATCTGGCAGACTTATGACTGGCAGGGCGGGACTTTACATATCGACACAATTCCCGGTGTTCAATGGAACGGTTATTCAACCACATTGACACAGGTGATTCCCAACACGGGCTATAAAATCGTTGATGGAACCAAACCCTTTTATTGCTGGGTCGTGAACTATGCCGACTACTTTCTGGAGCTGAATGACATGTCCATCAATAACGAGGCGCCGTGTAGCCTGCTCACATTTAACATCGATGGTCATGGAGACGCCATTCCTTACTACACGGTTAACGGCTCACGCCAGGTGCTGGATCGCATGATCAAGTTGGAGTACAATACATTGGAGTGGGATGACAGCACCCACTGGCAGGAAAAAGCGGTTGTCGAGAGTTTTGCTGCGCTGGATCAGGGCGTCGAGATTCTGCCGCCCCTGTGCAACACCGAGTTCCTGCTCACAGGTGATCGTTTCCTGGAGGAATGGGGCATCGGTGATGGCATCGAGGGCGAGTACTATTACACCAAAGCCGTGGGCTGCGGTTCTACAGCCATTATTCGTGACGACGATGACACCGAGACGAAGCTGGATGGCGAGTTGACGAACGGTTCGGCTCCTGTTTACATTGTATTCACTGGTTACCCCACCGACGGGGTAGTCTTCCGCGAATGGGAGGTGGCAACGGATCCCGACTTCGAAAATGTCATCCTGCAATATAATCAGGACGAGTTTGATTATACCTTCATTGATGCCGGCAACTACTATGTGCGTTACATGGTAGCCAATAGCGATGGCACCTGCGAGGCCTATGGTAACACCTACACGATTAACGTGAGTGAGAGTTCCCTGGGGTCAGGACCGAGGGGTGATCTCCCCAACGCCTTCTCGCCAGGTTCGACCGAGGGTGTCAATGACGTGTGGAAAGTCACCTATAAGTCGCTGGTGGAATTCCATTGCTGGATTTTCAACCGTTGGGGCACTCTGGTGTATGAGTACACCGACCCTGATGGTGGCTGGGACGGCACCTATCGTGGAAAGCTCGTTGATACGGGTGTGTACTATTATGTTATCACGGCCGAGGGCAGCGATGGCGTGAAGTACAAGAAACGTGGCGACATCTCCATCCTGCGTTACAAGAAACGTGGCTCGGGCACCGAAGGTGGTGGTGGCATTGACTCAGGTGGTGTCTACTAAAGTGTGTGCCGTCATAGGCTTCTGGGTTTTTAATCGGCCCTGCAGCCGGGAAATTAAACATAATTAGGAATAAAATCCAGATTAGTTTTATACAGATTATTCCTTCATTTCTACGTGCCCAGCACGGATATATTACAGGCTAAACCCTTTAGCCCGATGAAGCCAATTAAGGCACAGCCTCCTTTAGAGATTAGTGGTTAAGATTAGCGAGACAGAGAGAATAACATGAAAAAGATATTAGTGATGGCCGCATTGCTGCTGATGTCATCGGCAACCATGCAAGGCCAGCTCAAGCGCGAGTACAGTAAGCCGAGCACGGCATCGCCCGTGTTCAGCACGACAGCGAGCCCTGATATACCCACGAGTGTGACTTTTGCAGGCGAGAAGGTCAACTTTGACCGCCTGGATATGGCCGAGCGGCTGGACCGTGAATTGACTGGTATCATATATGGCCAGACGACTACTGAATTGTGCTTCAAGCGCGCTAACCGCTATTTCCCCGCATTGTCCAAGATACTGAAGGAGCAGGGAGTACCCCTCGATTTCCTCTATCTGGCGGTCACCGAGAGTTCGATGGACTACAACGCTTACTCCAGCGCCAAGGCGGCTGGCATGTGGCAGCTGCTCGCCGGGACAGCACGTGACTTCGGCCTGGAAGTGGGCGATGAGGTGGACGAGCGCTATGACCCCGAGAAGGCTACTGTCGCTGCCTGCAAGTACCTCAAGGCAGCTTACAAGAAATATGGCCACTGGCCAACCGTTGCTGCGAGCTATAATGCTGGAATGCAAAAACTTACTACAGAGTTGACGAGGCAGAAGGTGGACAACTCCTTCGACTTGTATCTGGTACAGGAAACATCACGTTATGTGTTCCGCATCATCGCCTACAAGTTGGTAATGGAGTCACCCAAGCGCTATGGTTACCGCTTCTCGCGCAAAAACCTGTACCAGCCTGTAGCATATATCACTGTGGATGTCACTGGGCCGGTTGCCAGTTGGATCGATTGGGCCAAGGGTAAGGGCATAACCTATGCCCAGCTGCGTGAGGCCAATCCATGGATTCGTTCCTCCAAGCTGACCAACGCCAGTGGCAAGACCTATAAGGTAAGGGTGCCCAAACAGAGCGAGCTGTACCGCAGCAAGCGCACCTTCACCGTGTATAATAAGGAGTGGGTCGTTGATTAGACTTATCATGATATGAAATTGAACGGGCAGGAAATAGACTGTGTGGAGGTTCTGGGCGCAAGGGTCCATAACCTGAAGAATATTGACGTTGACATTCCTCACGACAAACTCACTGTTGTGACCGGATTGAGCGGCAGCGGCAAGTCGTCGTTGGCGTTTGACACGGTGTTTGCCGAGGGGCAGCGCCGTTATTTGGAAACCTTCTCATCCTATGCCCGTAACATGATGGGAATGCTTGAGCGTCCCAATGTCGATAAGATATCCGGTCTGTGCCCAGTCATCTCGATAGGGCAGAAGACCGTGAACCGCAACCCGCGCAGCACCGTGGGCACGACGACCGAGGTGTATGACTACTTGAGGTTGCTCTATGCCCGTGCCGCCGATGCCTATTCTTACCTGTCTGGAGAGAAGATGGTGAAATACACCATCGACAAGATATTGGCCCTGATCATGGAGCGTTACCAGGGACATCGCATCTACATCCTTGCGCCGCTGGTCAAGAACCGCAAGGGCCATTATAAGGACCTGTTTGAGAACCTGCGCAAGAAGGGGTATATCAACGTGCGTGTTGACGGCGTGTTGAGGGAAATCACATTCGGCATGAAGCTTGACCGCTATGTGAACCACAGCGTGGAACTTGTCGTGGACCGCTTGAAGGTTGCCGAGAAGGACAGTAAGCGCCTGGCCGATACCGTTGACCTTGCTTTCAAGCAGGGCAACGGGCAACTGATGATACTCGACGCCGAGACCGACGAGGTGGGCTACTATAGCCGCTCGCTCATGGACCCCGCCACGGGGCTGTCCTATATGGAACCGGCACCCCACAATTTCTCGTTCAATTCCCCCCTGGGCGCCTGTCCGCGTTGCAAGGGACTGGGCTATGTCAACATCATCGACCGTGACAAGATCATGCCCGACATGACCTTGAGCATCCGCAATGGTGGCATCCTGCCGCTGGGCAAATACAAGAATGTGCAGATTTTCTGGCAGATATCCGCAATATGTGAGAAATATGGCTGCACGCTCGACACCCCATTGAACGAGTTACCCGAGGAGGCGTTAAACGACATCCTGAATGGTACCAACGAACGGTTAAGCCTGCGCACCGAGACACTCTCGACAAGCAACTACTTTCTGACCTTTGACGGTCTGGTTAAGTATATCGAGATGCAGCAGGATGATACCGCCACCAGTGCCGCCCAGAAGTGGGCCGGCCAATTTTTCTCGCGCACGGCTTGTCCCGATTGCGGTGGAGCCCGCTTGAACCGCGAGGCGTTGCACTTCAGGCTGAACGGCAAGAGCATTGCCGAACTGGCGGCTATGGATATCAGTGAGCTGCGCGACTGGATTGAAGACCTCCACAATCACGTAACGCCCGTCCAGTGGGAAATCGCGCGTGAAATCGTCAAGGAAATCGGCTCAAGACTCAACTTCCTGCTTGAGGTGGGGCTGGATTACATGTCGCTGAACCGCAACTCGGCGTCCCTGTCGGGCGGTGAGAGTCAGCGCATTAGGTTGGCCACGCAGATCGGGTCGCGCCTGGTCAATGTGCTGTATATCCTTGATGAACCGTCCATCGGTCTGCATCAGCGGGATAACCAGCGGCTTATCGACTCGTTGAAGACATTGCGCGATGACGGCAACACCATCCTTGTGGTCGAGCATGACAAGGAGATGATGCTGCAGGCCGATTATATCATCGATATTGGCCCGTTAGCGGGTCGCAAGGGTGGCAACGTCGTTTTTGCCGGCACGCCAGCTGAATTGTTGAAACAGCACACCCTCACCGCCGACTATCTGAATGGCACTCTCGCCATCGAGGTTCCGTCGCGGCGCCGCGAGGGCAATGGCAAGCGCCTGAGCTTGACGGGATGCCGTGGCAATAACCTCAAGAACGTTGACGTCTCGTTCCCCTTGGGCACGTTTATCTGTGTCACTGGAGTGAGCGGCAGCGGCAAGTCCACCCTGGTCAACGCCACGCTGCAGCCAATCCTGAGCCAACGCTTCTACCGCTCCCACACTGCTCCCATGCCCTATGACTCGATTACGGGCTTGGATAGTGTGGACAAGGTGGTCACGGTCGATCAGGCACCGCTTGGTCGCACCCCTCGTTCCAATGCCGCAACCTATACCGGTGTTTTCACCGACATCCGCAACCTGTTTGTCAACCTGCCCGAGTCCAAGATACGCGCCTATAAGCCTGGCCGCTTCTCGTTCAATACTGGCGGAGGGCGGTGTGAGGCTTGTGGCGGTAACGGCTATAAGGCTGTCGAGATGAATTTCCTGCCTGATGTGCTCGTTCCCTGCCAGGAGTGTGGCGGCAAGCGTTACAACCGCGAGACCCTCGAGGTGAAGTTCAAGGGCAAATCGATTGCCGACGTTTTGGACATGACCATCAACCAGGCTGTCGAGTTCTTTGATGCCGTGCCGTCGATATTGCGCAAGATCAAAGTCCTCCAGGATGTGGGACTGGGATATATCAAGTTGGGCCAGCCTTCCAGCACCCTGTCGGGTGGCGAGTGCCAGCGTGTGAAGCTCGCATGTGAACTGGCCAAGAAGGATACCGGCAAGACCGTTTATATTCTTGACGAGCCGACGACGGGTTTACACTTCGAGGACGTGAAGGTGCTCCTCGGTGTGCTCAACCGTCTTGTTGATAAGGGCAACACCGTGATAGTCATCGAGCACAATATGGACGTCATCAAGAGTGCCGACTACATCATCGACATGGGGCCCGAGGGTGGCCGGGGTGGAGGTCAAGTGGTCGCCACTGGCACCCCCGAGCAGCTTGCCCAATCCACCACTTCGATCACCGCTCGCTTCCTCAAGCAAGAGCTATAAATTCCATTTTGTCCATAAAAAAATTGCCCGCGTGTCATGTTTTTGTGGCACTTTTCTGGAGCGATTTTTCGTCCTTACCTGGCCATCACGTGTCAGGTTTTTTTTCGATTTTTCTGGACCGTGGAGTGGGGCAAAACGAGTTTTTTTAGAAAACTGCACAGATTTTGGGTCAGAAAATTCCGTTTCAGCCTCCCAAAAACAGCATTATCTTCATGCCATTTCTGCTTAGAAAATCATAAAAAATTGCCCATCGTCCAATCGGGTTTTCATGCCATAACTGCTTGACGGGTGGGAGAGAATAGGACTTTTACGTCATTTATAGGATGTTATAGAATTGGTCAAAATGTCGCATTTTGGCCAATTTTTGCTTGAAATAGTGAAAAATGAGAAAAATCACCGAAAATGCCCGATTTTCCACTTTTTAGACCCCTGTAAAAATAGCCGAATTCGGGATGAATTTTTGTGACAGAATGCCTATTAATACAAGGTTATTGTCAAATAGTGGAAAACAGGTAACTTTGTTAGAATCGTTCAAAATGGGGTATTTCGATTAATCTTCGATGGCGCTGGAAAAAATCGCAAGGAAATCGAGTTGAGCACTCAGAAAACCAAAATTGGTATTTTGCCAACCCTTTATTTTGGTTTGAAAACGCCTTTTCGTTTGCGATTCCAAACGGCGGGGTGGGGGTGAAAATCCCTGGTTTTTGACCCTGATCGGCAGTTTGCAAATGGGACTTGGGCTTAAAAATCACGAATTTGCACCCGTAAAGTTTACAAAACCACGCAAAAATCGGATTAACATTTCTTAAACTATGCTACAATATACTGAAAACCAACAAATTAAGCGCAAAACCTCGAGTATTGCTATATAAATTAGGTATTACGCCTCATGTGGTCTATAATTGGCATAATTGTAACTACGTAAATACCTAATAAATAGTATATTATGCGATAATAACTACATATTTACTTTAAGTAATTTTGTTTACTTTTGAAATCTGGCGAAAATTGTCGTTTTTTGGAAAAAGTAATTGTAAATTTTAAAATTTTCGTTTTTAAATTTGGTCAATTCAATTATTCGTTTTAAATTTGCAATCCCAAAATTAAAGAAACCAAACAGGCGTTTTTTCGGTTTTGGGACGATTTAGCGAGGTTTGCTAAACCGTAGTTACGGGTCAGAAAATTTTTTGGCCTCCAAAATGAGATTCTCGTGCACTTGAGCGCGATCATAAAATTGTTCTTAAATGGATATTGTATCGAGATTAAAAAAGTTCCTTGAGCATGCCGGGATTTCCAATTCCCAGTTTGCGGATACTTGTGTGATACCTCGACCTACACTTTCCCAGCTGCTGAACGGACGCAACAAGAAAGTGAGTGACGAGGTCATCGCTAAGATACATCGTGCATATCCTACGCTCAATATCATGTGGCTCCTCTTTGGCGATGGCGAGATGATCATGGGAGGTGATGATGCTGATCAGGCGACTGACAATTTGTCAGCCACGAGTAAGCCCTCCGAGAGCCATGTTGATGAGATGGGTCAACGTGCGATTTCGTTTGATGAAGATGACCCCAGCGGGTACCGTCCTGTGAGCCGTCCTTCTCAACGCATGGCAACCCCCACCTCGGTCAACGAGGCCATCCAGAGCATCATGATGCGCAGCAGCACTGCGGGCAGGATGCCCAGGGGTGCCGCCTCGCCCGATGCCCGCCGTGTATTGAACATCATGGTATTCTACAGTGATGGCCGTTTTGAGCAATTTGTCCCGCAACAATAACAACTGAATAAAGATAATTGAATGTAATAATGTTAACTCACCAGGCTTGGCTGGCCGTCACACACTTAATTATTTAATAACGACTTTTGCCGCACATTAATAGTAGAACAAACCAATACCAGAATAAAAAAATGAACCATTGCTATCGATAGGCGGCCAGCAAGCCAGTGAGAGAACAAGAAGATATATAAAACAACCTTTTTGATACTAAGCATAATAAAACGACCATTAACTCATTGTTGACATTAAACCTGCGACAGAACGCAATGAGAACAGCCCTGGGGATGGCCCCGGGGCTGTTGCTTGGTGTGTATAGGAAAATGTGAACGGGTTCTTACTTCTTGATGACGTTGCCCAATACATCGCGCAGGATCTGGCGTCCGGCAGCACTGGTGGCGTTTTTAACAGCACGTCCTGCAGCATCCTTGACGCTGCTGTTCTTGCTCTTCTTGCCGGTGATGGCGTCAGATACCGTCTTGCCCAGGATGGTGGCGATGGTGCCTGTCACGGCCGTGACGACAGCCTTCCAGACTTTATCCCAGATGGTCTTCTCCTTTTTCTTGGATTTCTCCTCTTTCTCGGCCTCCTTGGCGGCAGCGGCCTCTTCGGCGGCCTTGGCTTCGGCCTCGGCTTCGCGGGTAAAGACCTCAAATGCGCTTTCCCTGTTCTTCACCTCCTTGTACTTGGAGTTGACGTCGCTGTTGGCGTTCATGATGTCGAGGCGTTGCCCCTCGGTGATGGCGCCGATCTGGCTCAGGGGGAACAGGACCTTGGCCCGTTCGACCACGCTCGGTGCGCCTTTCTCGTCAAGGAAGGACACCAGGGCCTCGCCTGTTTCCAGTTCCAGGATGGCGTCCTCGGTCTTGAATTCGGGGTTGGCGCGGAAGGTCTCGGCAGCCACTTTGACGGCCTTCTGGTCGCGTGGCGTGTAGGCACGCAGGGCATGCTGTACCCTATTGCCCAACTGGCCCAGAATCACGTCGGGAATGTCGGTGGGCAGCTGTGAAATGAAGAAGATGCCCACGCCCTTACTGCGGATGAGGCGGATGACTTGCTCAATCTTGTCGGTGAGCGCTTTGCTCGTGTCCTCAAACAGCATGTGGGCCTCGTCAAAGAAGAATACCAGTTTAGGCTTCTCCAGGTCACCCACCTCGGGAAGTGTGCTGTAGAGCTCACTGAGCAGCCACAGCAGGAAGGTGGAATAGAGTTTGGGCTGCAGCATCAGCTTGTCGGCAGCGAGGACGCTCAGGATGCCCTTGCCGTCGCGTGTTGCCAGCAGGTCCATGATGTCAAATGACGGGATGCCAAAGAATTTGTCCGCGCCCTGGTTCTCGAGCTGCAGCAATGACCGCTGGATGGCGCCGATGCTCGCTGGTGACACGTTGCCATATTGGGTGGTGTACTCCTTGGCGTGCTTGGAAAGCCAGTCGAGGGCTAAGCGCATGTCCTTGAGGTCGTCGAGCATGATGCCCTTGTCGTCGAGGATACGGTACAGGATGTTGAGCACGCCCGTTTGGGTCTCGTTCAGGCCCATGATGCGAGCCATCAGGTCCGGTCCCATCTCGCCGATGGTGGAGCGCATCTGGATGCCCTGCTCGCCATAGACGTCATAGAACCTGACGGGGCAGCCCTCAAAGGTGAGGCTCTCCTGCTCGATGCCGAACTCGGGCAGCCTCTTCTCGATAAAGCCGGACAGTTTGCCTGGTTGGCTCACGCCCGAGAGGTCGCCCTTCATGTCAGCCATGAAGCAGGGCACTCCTGCCTTGCAGAAACTCTCGGCAATGACTTGCAGGGTCACCGTCTTACCTGTACCCGTGGCGCCGGCAATCAGGCCGTGGCGGTTGGCCATGTTGCCCAGGATGCTGATAGGTCCGTTGGGCCCGTGGGCGATGTAGAATCCGTTCTCTTGAGTGTACATAGTCTTGTCGTTTATTTTTTATACTTTGTTTATTATGTTTGTTTTGTCCAGTTTGTCCAGTTTGTTTGTGTCGTTTGCTGGTCACAAAGTTAAGCCATTTCCTGCATAAATCCAAATCAAATCTGCAATTACATTTCATTTCATGAACTTTCGCTCGAGTGGTCGAGGCTCGGCCTTCACCGATTTTTATAGTTCTGCGGGTAGAGGAGCATTTTTTTTGAATTATTCTTGCAGGTGAAAAATATTGGATATAATTTTGCGGCGTTGACATAAATATGATGTAATTATGAAAATTAATTCGTTTTTTTGGTGGTGGCGTAGCTCAAGATTGAAAAAGTCGTGAGTCGCCTGACCGTATAGAATCATAAGAATATATCAATGAAGGGTCTGTCGTACTTGCGACAGGCCCTTTAAATTTTTAATCATTATCAATATACCTAAAATGAAACAGAAGAGATTTATTTTGCAAGAGAGTGAGTTACCTACATCATGGTATAACATCCAGGCCGACATGCCCATCAAGCCCATGCCTCCCATCCACCCTGCTACCAAGCAGCCGCTGGGAGTGGACGACCTGGCCCATATATTCCCGCGCGAGTGTTGTGTCCAGGAACTTGATACCGAACACCGTTTTATCCCAATCCCCGACGAAGTCATTGAGAAATACCGATTCTACCGTTCCACGCCCCTGGTTCGGGCCTATGGCTTGGAGGAAGCGTTGCAGACACCCGCTCACATTTATTTCAAGAACGAGTCGGTCAACCCGTTGGGATCCCACAAAATCAATTCGGCATTGGCCCAGTGCTACTATGCCAAGCAGGAAGGCACCACCAACGTGACCACCGAGACCGGTGCCGGGCAATGGGGTGCGGCGTTGGCCTATGCTGCCTCGGTGTTTGGCCTTGAGGCAGCGGTCTATCAGGTGAAGATATCCATGCAGCAGAAACCCTACCGCTCGTCAATCATGCGTACCTTTGGCGCCGCTGTCACGGGTTCACCGTCGATGTCGACCCGTGCGGGCAAGGACATTATCACGCGTGATCCCCATCACCCCGGCTCGCTGGGAACGGCAATCTCGGAGGCGGTGGAGCTGGCCACGACGACGCCCAATTGCAAGTACACCCTGGGTTCGGTTCTCAATCATGTGGGACTGCATCAGACGATTATAGGTCTCGAGGCCGAGAAGCAGATGGAAATGGCGGGCGAATACCCCGACGTGGTGATTGCCTGCTTCGGTGGCGGGTCCAACTTTGGTGGCATCGCTTTCCCGTTTATGCGCCACAATCTTAAGGATGGCAAGCAGACTGAGTTCATTGCCGCCGAGCCCGAGAGTTGCCCGAAGCTCACGCGTGGCGAGTTCCGCTACGACTTCGGCGACGAGGCCGGCTACACTCCCCTGCTGCCCATGTTCACGCTGGGCCACTCGTTCAAGCCCGCCAACATCCATGCCGGTGGCCTGCGCTATCATGGGGCCGGCGTCATTATTTCCCAGTTGATCAAGGATGGGCTGATGCATGGCGTTGATATTCCTCAGCTCGAGTCCTTTGATGCGGGAATGCTGTTTGCCCGCACCGAGGGCATCATCCCTGCCCCCGAGTCGAGCCATGCCATCGCTGCGGCCATCCGTGAGGCCAATAAATGCAAGCAGACGGGCGAGGAGAAAGTGATCCTGTTCAACCTCTCGGGCCACGGCCTTATCGACATGAGTGCCTATGACCAGTACCTTAACGGCGACTTGGTGAATTACAGGGTCACTGATGCCGATATCGAGAAGAACCTCCAAAACATTCCCCAATAATGGCGCGGCTGCACTTATCGACGCTTCACCTGTGGCATGGAGGGTGAATATTTTTCAGGTTTTGATAATGGCCCTATGAACGGGAAGTTGTACCTTTGCCACTGGAACGAAAAAATGAAATGAAGTGAGCGAGAAGAAGGTTTTTGTATCGGGCTGTTATGATCTGCTGCACTCGGGTCATGTGGAATTCTTCAGGCAGGCGTCCCAGTATGGCGACCTGTATGTGGGCATCGGCAGCGACAGCACAATCGAGCGCCTGAAGGGGCACAAGACCATGTACAGTGAGCAGGAGCGCCTGTTCATGGTGAGGGCCATCCGTTATGTCAAGGAGGCTTACATCAACCAGGGTGAGGGCTATCTGGACTTCCTGCCCACCCTGGACATTGTCCGGCCCGACTGCCTGGTGGTGAACGAGGACGGCGACCGTGAGGACAAGCGTGAGCTGTGCCGCAAGCGGGGCATGGAGTACATCGTGCTCAAGCGTGAACCCCGAGAGGGCTTGACTGCCCGCAGCAGCACCGACCTGAAGCAGGCTGTGAGCCAGCTGCCCACCCGCCTGGACTTGGCGGGGACGTGGATTGACCAGCCCTATGTCTCGTGCCATGCCCCCGGCTGGGCGTTGACCATCTCGCTGGAGCCCACGTTTGAGATACGCGAGCGTTGCGGCTTGTCGACCAGCACCCGCAACACGATCAAGCGGGTGTGGCCCTACCGGTTGCCCGACATGGACCCCGAGATGCTGGCACGGCTGGTCTTCTGCCTCGAGAACGACCCCGAGCGCAGCGACGGCATTGTCAGCGGGGCTCAGGACGCCATCGGCATCTGTGTGCCTGGTCTTGCCCGCCACTACTACAACGGCAGCTACTGGCCCGAGAAGATAGAATATACCAGTGATGCGGCCCTGCTGGGCTGGCTCGAGGACCACCTGTGCATGATTGCCATGTTCCCGCGCCGGCCTGGCTGCAGCGTGGTCGAGGGCAAGGATATCACGCCCGTCAAGGTGCGCGCCCTGGCTGCTGCTGCCGACCGTTGCTGGGATGCCATCCAGCGTATGGACCTGGCCGCCTTTGCGTCGGCCTACAAGGCTTCGTTTGATGCCCAGGTGGCGATGTTCCCTGCCATGATTCAACCCGGCGTGCAGGATTACATCGACCGCTACGGTGCCATGGACGGGGTGCTGGCATGGAAGATGCCCGGTGCGGGTGGTGGAGGCTACCTGGCGCTGGTGTGCCGTGACCGCGACAGTTTCCCCGAGGGTGCCATCTCATTGACAATCAGAAAATAATACAGATGAAACGTTATTGCCAGACGCTTGAATTGCGGGATGACCGCGAGATGATTGAGAAATATGTGGAGGCCCATGCCCACGTGTGGCCCGAGATACAGGAGGGAATCCGCAGTGTGGGAATCCTGGATATGCAGATCTACATCCTGGGCAACCGCTTGTTCATGATCTGTGACACGGTTGACGACTTTGACTGGGAGAAGGACAACGCCCGCCTGGCGACCCTGCCTCGTCAGGCCGAGTGGGAAGCCTATGTGGCGCAGTTCCAGGGCTGTGACCCCGATGCCCCATCGACCGCCAAGTGGCAGCTCATGGAGAGGATATTCAAGCTTAAAGCTTAAGCTCGCGTTGCTCGCAGTTTAGAGTTTAGAGTTTAGAGTTTAAAGGGGCATCCGCATTGATGCTCGCGTTGCTCGCATTTAATGTTTTAGAGGACAATGGAAATGAAGAAATCCCGATTGCTTGTGACCCGTGAGGGGGTGAGCTATGTGCTGCCCTTCGTCATTGTGACGTGCTGCTTTGCCCTGTGGGGCTTTGCCAACGATATCACCAACCCGATGGTGAAGGCGTTTTCCAAGATATTCCGCATGAGTGTGACCGAGGGCGCGCTGGTCCAGGTCGCCTTCTATGGCGGTTACTTCTGCATGGCGTTGCCGGCTGCGATGTTTATTCGCCGCCATTCGTTCAAGAGCGGCATCGTGACGGGGCTGGCGCTGTATGCCCTGGGTGTGCTGCTGTTTATTCCCGCGCGGGCAATAGGCAGTTTCGCCCCGTTCCTGCTGGCCTATTTTATCCTCACGTGCGGCTTGTCGTTCCTGGAAACGACTGCCAACCCCTATATCCTGCTCATGGGTGACCGCGAAACCGCCACACGCCGTCTCAACCTCGCCCAGTCGTTCAACCCCATCGGGTCGCTGGCGGGCATGTTTGTGGCGATGAATTTCATCCAGGCGCGGCTCTCCCCGCTCGACACGTCCCAGCGTGCGTTGCTCGACGATGCCCGGTTTGAGGCGTTGAAGCAGAGCGACCTGGGCGTGCTCGTGCAGCCCTATGCGTTGCTGAGTGTGGTTATCATCCTGTTGCTGGTGGTCATGCTGGTGGTCAAGATTCCTGCTGTGAGGCAGGCTGCCCGCGAGCGGCGTGCGCCCTTGTGGCCCGCCGTGAAGCGGTTGTGGGGCAATAAGTCCTATCGCAACGGTGTCGTGGCCCAGTTCTTCTATGTGGGCGCCCAGATCACCTGCTGGACGTTTATCATCCAGTATGGCACGCGTGTGTTCATGGCCGAGGGGATGGGTGAGCAGGCAGCCGAGGTCCTCTCCCAGCGTTACAACATTGTGGCGATGGTGCTGTTCTGCCTGATGCGCTTTGTGAACATCTACCTGATGAAATATGTCAAGCCGGACCGGTTGATGGCGTTCTTTGCCGCGTTGGCTTTGCTGCTGCTGTGTGGTGTCATCTTTGTTGGCGGCCGAGTGGGCATGTGCTGTCTGGTGGGCGTGTCGGCCTGCATGAGCCTGATGTTTCCCACGATCTATGGTATCGCCTTGGGCGACGTGCGCGAGGACACCGAGGTGGGTTCAGCAGGGCTGATTATGGCCATCCTGGGCGGCAGCCTGTTGCCCGCCTTTCAGGCGATGATCATCGACAGCGATGTGACCTTTATGCCAGCCGTCAACCTGTCATTTGTGGTGCCCGCGATCTGCTTCGTAGTCGTGCTGCTATATGCTCGCGCTGCTCGCAGTTTGTAGTTAATGCTCGCTGCGCTCGCAGTTTAATGTTTAATGTTTAAAGTTTAAAGGGGGGCATCCGCGTTGATGCTCGCTATGCTCGCAGTTGAGAGTTTAGAGAAGTAGTTTGTTTAGTCCATTTTGTCCATGTGCACGCGTGCGAGCAAAACTCGCATAACAATTTATCATTTTTTTTGGAAATTTGACTGAGTATTGTTACCTTTGTGGGTGATATGATGACAGTATTAACCATTAAACCCATATGATTATGAAAAAAGCGCTACTCTTCCTTTCGATTGTGCTGATGGCAGCGCTGGCCGCCCGTGCCGACGTGACCATCAATGCCACCAACTTCCCTGATGCCGTCTTCCGCTCCTACCTGATGAGTGAGTATCCCAGCGGCGTCATCACCACTGCCCAGCTCAATGCCCGCACCACGCTGGACCTGTCATACAAGGGCATCTCTGACATGACCGGTGTCCAGTATTTCACCCAATTGACAAGACTGGATGTGTTTAATAACAATCTGTCCACAATTGATGTGAGCTCTAACACCAAGTTGACTTACCTCAATGTGGGATACAACAAGTTGACGTCAATCAGTGTGAACACTAACACGGCTCTGGAGCAATTGTATCTCCAAAACAACCAGCTGACCTACTTCTCGGTAATGGACCACAGCGCCCTGAGGACGTTCTGGGTGAATAATAACCCGAACTTGACGACACTTAACTGCATGCGTAATGCTATTACCAATTTTGATGTGCGAAATTGTACCGCGTTGCAGGCCCTACGTTGCTACGAGAATCCCGGCTTGTCGAGCATCCAGGGTTTAGAGACCTGCACGGCACTCACCTATCTGGATTGCGAGGATTGCGCCATCACCAGCCTGAGCGGCCTCAGCGACATGGACAACCTGCAGACCCTGCTGGCGCGTAACAACAAACTGACCACACTGGACGTGACGTACAAGAGTAACTTGGCAAGGTTGCGTGTCTCGGGCAATACGCTGTTGACCGACCTCCTGTGCAACAACTGCGACTTGAACTCGCTTGACGTGTCGGGCTGCACGGCATTGAAAACCCTGAAGTGCTACTACAATTATTCCCTTGATGCCATTGTGGGCCTGGCCGACTGCACCGCCTTGACCTACCTCGACTGCGAGGACTGCGCCATCACCAGCCTGCCCGGTGTGGACGACATGACCAACCTGCAGACGCTGTGGGCCCGCAACAACCGGTTGACGAGCCTCGCCGTCTATAACAAGAGCCAGTTGCGGTATCTCAGGGTGTCGGGCAACACAGACCTGGAGATGCTCCACTGCCGCTATTGCAACTTGACCAGCCTGGATGTGACGAACTGTACCTCAATGACCGAATTGGATTGTAACAGCAATTACTCTCTCACCTCGATTACGGGTCTCTCGACCTGTACAGCGCTGACCTATCTCTCGGTCGAGTGTTGTGCGTTGCCCTCGCTTGACGCTACCTTCTGCCCCGGTCTGGAGCAACTGTATTGCTATCGCAACAACTTGACCTCGCTCAACGTGACGGGCTTGACCAAGTTGAGGTTGCTGAACTGTATGCTGAACTATGACCTTGAGGAAATTACCGGCTTGTTGGACTGTACTAAGATAGACTACCTCGAGTGCTCCAATTGTTCCATTTCCAGCTTGAATCTGGGTGAAATGTCCGGTCTGAAGGAACTGTGGTGCCATGACAATCTGCTCACCCAGATTAATGTTTCGGAGCATCCCGAGTTGACGACGCTGATAGCCTCGGACAATCCAGATCTTAATGAAATCACTTGCTCTAATTGCGCCCTGACCCAATTGGCCGTTTATGGTTGCACCAACCTCGAATACCTCGAATGCGAGTATAACCCATTGACCGAATTAGACATCACTACGTGCGAGAATCTCCGGTACCTCCTCTGTAACGGGAACCCGCTGTCCGAACTTGACGTCAGCCACAACCATAAGCTCTACTACCTGTGGTGCAACAGCAACCGGTTGACCAGCCTCGACGTCAGCGGCTGCACCGAGGGGCTCTATTCTCTTGACTGCCGCTACAACTGGATTTCGGGCACCCTCGATGTCTCCATGCAGGGCCGGTTGCGTGAACTTGCATGCAGTGGTAATGAGATTTCCCAACTCACCTTGGGTCAGCACCTCCAGCTCACCTACCTGGAATGCAACGGTAATGAGCTGACGGACCTCGACGTCAGCGGCTGCAGTGCCCTCGAGGATTTACGTTGTAGTGGTAACCTCTTGACCAGCCTCGACGTCAGCGGCCACAGCGCCCTACAGACATTGTATGCCCAATCCAATCTGCTCACCAGCGTGAAAGTGGACAATTGCCGTGAACTGGACCTCTTACCTATCTTTTATAACAACATCCAAGCGGGCCAGATGGGACAGCTTGTCAACGCCCTGCCCGCACGCGACGCCACTGATAAGGGAATTATTTATGCCTACGTCGATGTCGACCCCTCAGATGGTTCTGCCGATGGCAATGTCATCACCACCAGCCAGGTCAACCAGGCCGCAGCCAAGAATTGGGATGTCTACCATTGGAATTGGGACATCAATAACTGGGAACCCTATGCCGGAATTGGCGTCCTCACCGGAGACGTCGACGATAACGGTCAGGTCAACATCGTCGATGTCACCGCCCTCATCGATGCCCTGCTCAACAGTAACCTGGGTGCCATCAATGTCGCCAACGCCGACGTGGACGGTAACGGCCAGGTCAACATCGTCGACGTCACCGAACTCATCGACATGCTGCTCAGCGGCCCGGCAGGCAAGATCAGGAATGCACAGTTCGAGCGCCCCGACTCGTCACCGGAGCCCTTGCTCCCCGTCGAGGAAACCGTCTTCAAGAAACCCCGCAGGTAATGCTCGCTGCGCTCGCAGTTTAGAGTTTAGAGTTTAAAGTTTAAAGGGGCATCCGCTTTATGCTCGCTGCGCTCGCAGTTTAGAGTTTAGAGTTTAAAGGGGGCATCCGCGTCGGTTGCTTTCAGACAACAATAACAACCATTAATACAACAGGGACAACTGAATGAAGGTCGTCCCTGTTGTTTGAAGTACGCGAGCATAAAAAACGGGCATTATATTTGGCGTTTTTGGGTGAATATTCTATTTTTGTGGACAAATTGACTGAATACCTGCATGATTATGAAACGACTGACCTCTGCCCTTTTCCTTGTCATCACTTTTACGCTGACAATCATCGCCCAGGAATTGCCACAATATGTTTACAACGAGTATCAAGGTTGGCAATATGCCGGAAACGACATCACGCCCGCCATGTTTTCACGCGGCGCCGCCCTGTATGTCAATAGCCAGGGGAACGCCGTGGAGCTCGTTTCGCCCTGCTTCCCTTGTCAGGAACTGGACAGTATCGCGGTGACCGTTAAATGGCTCTCCACCGACAGCGGGATTGGCTTGACCATCGCCATCGATGATGATATGGGTTCCCCCTGCGATTCCATCCATTGCATGCCCCAGCCGGTGACCTCGATGCAGACGTTGGTGGGTACCATAGCGGTTCCCGCAGGGCTGACGACCGCACGCCTGCGCTTTGTCTCGTGGGACGCCAGTGTCAACAACTGCGGCACCATCAAGGAGGCGAGGCTCAGCGCCATCAGCGGGACACAGCCCGAAGACCCGCACCCGGTCATCACGGGTGACGTGGACGGCAACGGCAAAGCCGATGTCGCCGATGTGACAGTCCTCATCGACGCCCTGCTCTCAAACAGCCAGGACATCAACACGGCAGCAGCCGATGTGGATATGGACGGCAGCGCCACCATCAGCGACGTCACTGCCCTAATCGATAAACTCTTATCCAAGCTCGCTGCGCTCGCAGTTTAGAGTTTAGTGTTTAAAGTTTAAAGAAGGCCATCCGCATGATTTTGCTCGCAGGGGGCTTGCAAAAACCATGCGGATGCCAATCTTTTTAATCCGCTAAATCCGCCGACAGTAAAGAACGTGCGCCGATGCCCCTCTTTAAACTTTAAACTGCGAGCAAAGCGAGCATTATTTGTCTGAAAAAACTGGGTGGCAAAAAAATGTCTTTTTGTTTGGCATTGTGCTCGACTTGCACTACCTTTGCAACAAACTAAAAACCATTAATTAACCTGCTTTCCTGCCATTGCTAATAGCCGTCAGCTACTAGCCTATAGCTGAAAGCCTAACATCTTAAAGAATTGGAAAACGAAATTCTGGCACTTAACGCCAACCCAACATCCGCATGGTCAACTTCATGTACCCCGGCGGTGACGGCAAGTTGAAAACCCTGAACTTTGTCATCAGCAGCAAGGATTACCTGCGCACGATCCTCTCGTGTGGTGAGCGCGTGGACGGTTCCAGCCTGTTCAGCTTTATCCAGGCCAGCTCGAGCGACCTGTATGTGCTGCCCAGGTTCAGCACCGCCTTCCTTGACCCGTTTGCCGAGATTCCCACCCTGTGCCTGCTGTGCTCGTTCTTTGACAAGGACGGCAACCCGCTGGAGAGTTCTCCCGAGCAGACGCTGCGCAAGGCTGCCAAGGCCTTCCGCGAGACCACTGGCATGGAGTACCACGCCATGGGTGAGCTGGAGTATTATGTCATCCGCCCCTCGGTGGACTACTATCCCGCCCGTGACCAGCACGGTTACCACGAGTCGATGCCCTATGCCAAGACCAACGGTTTCCGTCAGCGCTGCATGGACTATATCGCCAAGGCTGGTGGCCAGATCAAGTACGGTCACAGCGAGGTGGGCAACTTTGAGCAGGACGGTGTGGTGTATGAGCAGAACGAGATTGAGTTCCTGCCCGTGCCCGTGCTGGATGCCGCCGACCAGCTGATGGTTGCCAAGTGGGTGATCCGCAACCTGGCGTTCCGCGAGAACCTGAATGTGACCTTCGCCCCCAAGATCACCACGGGCAAGGCCGGTTCGGGTCTGCACATCCACATGCGCATGATGAAGGATGGCCGCAACATGATGATCAACGATAAGGGCGTGCTCAGCGACGAGGCCCGCAAGGCTATCGCCGGCATGATGGACCTGGCTCCCGCAATCACCGCATTCGGCAACAAGAACCCGATGTCCTACTTCCGCCTGGTTCCCCATCAGGAGGCTCCCACCAACGTGTGCTGGGGCGACCGCAACCGCTCGGTGCTCGTGCGCGTGCCTCTGGGCTGGACTGCCGGTGCCGACATGTGCCGCGTTGCCAACCCGCTGGAGCCCGCTATGGACTTTGACACGACCCAGAAGCAGACCGTCGAGATGCGCTCTCCGGACGGCTCGGCCGACATCTACCAGCTGCTGGCTGGCCTGTGCGTAGCCTGCCGTCACGGCTTCGAGATGGAGAATGCCCTGGAGCTGGCCAAGAAGACCTATGTTGACGTTAACATCCATGACGCCGCCAACGCCGACCGCCTCAACGAGCTCGATTGTCTGCCCGACAGCTGTGTCGCCAGTGCCGATTGCCTGGAGAAACTGCGTGCCGCATTTGAGGAGCATGGCGTCTTCAGTGCCCACATGATCGATGGCATCATCGCCGAGCTGCGCTCGTTCAACGACCGCACCCTGCGCCACGACATCGAGCACGATCCCAAGCGCACCGCCCAGCTCGTCAACGAGTACTTCCAGTGCGGTTAAACCTTCAAGACAACACAAAAAAAAGGGGGGACAACGCTGAAAAAAAGCGTTGCCCCTTTTTTTTATGCTCGCGTACCTCAAACAACATGGACAACATGTATAAGACAACAAGAACAACTTTATTTTATTGGCATCCGCCCACGATTAAATAATAAATGTTGTTCTTGTTGTAAGATTCGTTGTTATAGTTGTTTGAAAAAACGTGGACTCGTGGACAAAACAAACACACCACACTGCCACCTCTTGTCAGGGCGGAGTCTGGTGTGCTGATATGAAAAGAAGCGACCGTCTATTTCTCCTCGTCCATCAGGCCGGCACGGTAGCCACCTGCTTGAGCAACCTGTACGCCATACTGGTAACCCAGTTGGTAGGCCTGCTGCACGAGCTGCTGCATCTGCTGCATGATCATCTGGTACTGCTGCTGATACTGCTGCTGGTTGGGCATCGGCTGTTGCTGCTGCGGCTGCGGCTGCTGGTAGCCGGGAGGATAGTTAGGCGCTTGTTGTTGCGGCTGCTGTGGGGCCTGGTCCCAGGGGTTAGGTATTTCGCTACCGCCTGTTGATTGACCGCCACCACCCTGTTGGGCCTGACGTGCGGCCTCTTCCAGTTTTCTCTGAAGTTCATCAAGTAATCCCATAATCTAATAATTAAGCGTTAATAAATGATTCTTGTGTAGAAATGTTTCGATTATACGTTTTTGGTTGCCACAAATATAAACAATAAATTTGATTACGGCAATATCTGTGTGAAAGTTTAATATTTTTTGTGTTCTCGTCAGCGGTTGTTGCATCATGAAAACCTGGCTCAACGGATGAGGCATTTTTCCTCAAATGGCAACAGCCCCTGCTCCTCGCCCTTGACGATGACGGGCATCCCGACGCGGGCATAGCGCTCCTTGAGCGTGATGATGTCCTTGTCGAGCAGGCGTATGCAACCCTCGCTGGCGCGCCCGGGCACGGTGTTCTCGTTGTTGGTGCTGCCGTGGATGCCGATGCCGTTGTGGGGCGTCTTCAGGCGCAGGAACCAGTGGCCGTAGGACAGGATGCTGCCGCGACCGTCGCCGAAGTCGTGCTCCCAGCCCGAGGCGTCCTGGATCATGGTGATGGTGAACGGTTGCCCGGCAGGGGACTCGGGCGTGCGCATGTCACCGCTTTTCTCCTTGTTGCCCTTGTTCTTGCCCATGCACACGGGGAAGGCCTCGATGGCCAGGGTGTCGCCCCCGACGGGAGCATAGACGGTGAGCGTCAAGTCCTGCTTGGACACGACAATAAATGCCGAGTCCCGATTGAAGGCCGTGTCGGGGTGGGTGATGACTTGCCGCATGGCAGTGTCCTGGACGGCGGCCGTGTCGGCGGGTTGTGGTGACTGCGTGCCCTTGTTGCCGCCGCACGAGAGCGTGGTCAGGGCGAGCAGAGCCAGCAGGGATAGGGTAGTGGTATGCTTCATTTTCAGGTCATTAATTGGTTGGACCATCGTTGCCGACGGTAAATCACTGCAAATATACAACAATCTGCCGACCAAAAGAAAAACACAGGACCGGAATCGAGTTCCAGTCCTGCGTTAGTTTTTAGTTTTTAGTCCTTAGTCCTTAGTTGTCATTTCTAACTCCTAACTCCTAACTCCTAACTTCTAACTTCTAACTCCTGTAAAGGATCATGCCTCAGGGTCAACACCCCACTGCTGGCGGGCCAGACGGCGGTAGTTGTTGTAACGCCACTGGGCGTTCTCCTTTGCGGCGTTGAACAGCTCGGCTGCCTCATCAGGATACTGCTTGAGTACCGATGCATAGCGAACCTCGCCCTTCAGGAAGTTCTCAAACTCGTCCCAGTTGGGCTCGGGGCTGTCGAGGGTGAAGGGATTCTTGCCCTCGGCCTCAAGCTGCGGGTTGTAGCGCCACAGGTGCCAGTAACCGCAAGCAACGGCTGCCTTCTCCTCAGCCTGAGCCTTACCCATACCGGCCTTGATACCGTGGTTGATACAGGGAGCGTAGGCGATGATGATCGAGGGACCGTCATAGGCCTCGGCCTCGCGGATAGCCTTCAGGCACTGAGCGTCGTTAGCGCCCATAGCGATCTGGGCCTGACCACCGGTGTTGGAGTAAACCTCGGTGTCGAGCACGAGGATGTTGACGTTCTTGCCGCTGGCAATCACGTGGTCCAGACCGCCGAAGCCGATATCGTAGCTGGCGCCGTCACCACCGATGATCCATTGCGAACGCTTAACCAGGTACTGACCCAGCTCGCGAACCTTGATGTCGGCGGGATTGTCGCTGTGCTCGATGGCCTCGAGAATCTTGTCGCTCAACTCGCGGGTCTTGTCACCGTCGTTGAAGTTCTCAACCCATTCCTTGTAGAGGGCCTTCACGTCGGCAGCAACGGTAGCGTCCTCGATAGCCTCCTTGACGAAGCCCAGAACGCGGGTGCGCATCTTCTCGTCGGCGATGGTCATACCCAGACCGAACTCGCAGAAGTCCTCAAACAGTGAGTTAGCCCAAGCGGGACCGTGACCCTTAGCGTTAACGGTGTAAGGAGTCGAGGGAACCGAAGCACTGTAAATCGAGGAGCAACCGGTAGCGTTGGCAACAATCTGGCGGTCACCGAACAACTGGCTGATCAGCTTCACATAGGGGGTCTCACCGCAACCCGAGCAAGCGCCCGAGAACTCAAACAGAGGCTGAGCGAACTGAGAATTCTTGACGGTAGCCTTGGTGTCGACCAGGTGCTGTTTGCTCTTGACATTGTTGATGGCATAGTCCCAGAGCTTCTGGTCTTCCTCGTGGCCCTCCATGGGAACCATCACGAGAGCCTTCTCGCCCTTCTTGCCCGGACAAACGTCGGCGCAGTTGCCGCAAGCCAAGCAGTCCATCACGTCAACAACCTGTACGAAGGTCATGCCCTCAAAGCCCTTGCCGATGGCTTTGAGCTTGTCGCTCTCCTTGAAGGGTGAAGCGGCAGCCTCGGCCTCGTCCATAACGAAGGGACGGATGGCAGCGTGCGGGCAGACAAGAGCACACTTGTTACACTGGATACAGTTCTCGGCCTTCCAGACGGGAACAAAGGCGCCAACACCGCGCTTCTCATAGGCAGCGGTACCGGCATCCCAAGTACCATCCTCACGACCCTTGAACGCGCTCACGGGCAGCAGGTCACCATTCTGGGCGTTGATGGGGCGTACCACGTTGTGGACAAATGCGGGAGCATTGTCGGCGGCGGGGCCTTCGACGGTCAGGTTGCTCCAAGCGGGATCCACGGCCAGCTCGGTGTACTCGTTACCACGGTCAACGGCCTGGTAGTTCTTGTTCACCACGTCCTCACCCTTGCGGCCATAGGACTTCACGATGAACTTCTTCATCTGCTCGATGGCCAGGTCAACGGGGATAACCTCGGTGATGCGGAAGAAGGCGCTCTGCAGGATGGTGTTGGTGCGGTTGCCCAGACCGATTTCCTGAGCGATCTTGGTGGCGTTGATGTAGTAAACCTTGATGTTGTTGTCGGCGAAGTATTTCTTCACGTTGTTGGGCAGGTTCTCGACCAGCTTGTCGCCGTCCCAAACGGTGTTCAGCAGGAAGGTACCACCCTTCTGCAGACCGCGGGTCACGTCATACATGTGCAGATAGGCCTGAACGTGGCAAGCCACGAAGTTGGGCGTGGTCACCAGATAGGTCGAGCGGATGGGCTCGTCGCCGAAGCGCAGGTGTGAGCAGGTGAAACCACCCGACTTCTTGCTGTCATAGGAGAAGTAAGCTTGGCAGTGCTTGTCGGTGTTGTCACCGATGATCTTGACACTGTTCTTGTTGGCACCCACGGTACCGTCAGCACCCAGACCGTAGAACTTGGCCTGGAACATGCCGGCGCCACCCATGGCAACCTCTTCCTTCATGGGAAGTGAAGCAAAGGTCACGTCGTCCTCGATACCGATGGTGAACTGGTTCTTGGGCATCGGCAGGGCCAGGTTCTCATAGACGGCGAGAATCTGGGCAGGAGTGGTGTCCTTGGAACCGAGGCCGTAGCGGCCACCCACGATAACGGGGGCATTCTCGGTGCCATAGAAGCAATCCTTCACGTCGAGATACAGGGGCTCGCCGTTAGCGCCGGGCTCCTTGGTGCGGTCGAGCACGGCAATGCGCTTGGCAGTGCTGGGAACGGCTGCGAGGAAGTGCTTGGCGCTGAAGGGGCGGTACAAGTGAACGGCAACGAGGCCGACCTTCTCACCCTTCTCGGTCAGATAGTCGATGGTCTCGCGGATGGCCTCGGTAACACTGCCCATGGCAATGATCACGCGGTCGGCATCCTTGGCGCCGTAGTAGTCAAACAGACCATACTTGCGGCCAGTGATCTCGCTGATCTTGTTCATGTAGTCCTCGACGATGGCGGGAACTGCGGTATAGTAGTCGTTGCA
>ONKF01000044.1 GCA_900318335.1 uncultured Prevotellaceae bacterium | reverse complement strand
TAAGCCTCACCACGCCGATGGTACTGCGAAAGTGGGAGAGTAGGTAACCGCCCCCTAAGAGAGGTGATGTCAGCAATGATGTCGCCTCTCGTTTTTTTTACGAGCCGGAGGCTCGTAATACATAGACAGGGCGGACGGATGGGAAAAAGGGAGGGGCGGTTTAATTTGGATCCTTTCTCTCTTGTTTACGAGCCTGAGGCTCGTAATACTTTGACAGGGCTGGTGTTTAGTTTTCTGTATATATTGGGGATGGGGTGAAAATGGGTGTTTCTTGTTGATAATCAGTTGGTTGTCTGTTTTGTGGCGCATTTTGGCTTGATTGCTCGTGTGTTTTATCGGATAAATAGCTGAATTTTCAATTCTCATAGCCTGATTCATAGCGGTAAAATATAAAACCGCCCCGCACACGAGTGGCGGGACGGTTATCAAATTGTTGTGGTTATGCTTACCAGATGATGACACGGTCGGCGGGATCGCGCCACATGTTCATGCCTTCAACGATGTTGAATGCTTTGAAGAACTCATCTAAGTTGCGGATGGCAACATTAACGCGGTTAACACCCAGGCTGTGGGGGTCAACCTTAGTGCGGCGCAGCATCTCCTCCTTGGTGATATTGGCTGCCCATACGTTGGCATAGCTGAGGAAGAATCGCTGGTCGGGCGTGAAACCGTCAATCAGTTCGTTGCCCTTGCCTTGATCCGTCTTCTTAAAGGCACTGTAGGCTACGCGCAGGCCGCCATGGTCGGCAATGTTCTCACCCATCGTGAAGTTGCCGTTGGCATGAACGTCGTCAGCAACAATCTCGGCGCTGTATTGCGCACCTAGCTTATTGGCAAGCTCCTGGAACTTGGCGGCGTCCTCGGCGGTCCACCAGTCCACCATATTACCATTGTGGTCGAAATTGCGGCCCTGGTCGTCAAATCCGTGAGTCATCTCGTGACCGATAACCACGCCGATTGCGCCATAGTTGCAAGCCTCGTCGGCATTCGGGTCGAAATAGGGGGCCTGCAGGATGCCTGCGGGGAAGCAGATCTCGTTGCTCGAAGGCTCATAATAGGCATTTACCGTTTGGGGAGTCATGAACCAGCGCTCCTTGTCAACCGGTTTGCCCAGCTGGCTATATTCATAAGCTGCCTGGAAACGGCGTGCGTTCAGCACGTTCTCCCAATAGCTCTTGGTAGCATCAATGTTCAGGTTGCTGTAGTCGCGCCACTTGTCGGGATAACCGATCTTGACTGTAAAGCTGTTGAGCTTAACAAGAGCGTTGACCTTGGTCTTGGGGGACATCCATGACAGGGTAGCGATGTGCTCACCGAGGGCCTTCTTCAGGTTATCAACGAGCTGCTGCATCTTCTTCTTGGAGTCGGCAGGGAAATACTTCTCGACATAGAGCTGACCCACGGCTTCACCCAGCAGGGTGTTGGGCACGTCAAGCGAGTGTTTCCAGCGTGGCATCTTCACCTGCTTGCCCGACATGGCACGGCTGTACATGTCGAAGTTGGCATCGGCAAACGCATCGCTCAAGT
Source organism: uncultured Prevotellaceae bacterium (assembly GCA_900318335.1). Lineage (GTDB taxonomy): Bacteria > Bacteroidota > Bacteroidia > Bacteroidales > Muribaculaceae > Sodaliphilus. The sequence continues at coordinate 10,084 of ONKF01000044.1, read as the reverse complement.
AAGGTGAAGCGGCATCAATGTACTTGAAAATCAGGTACTCACGGATGGCTTGTTCCTTGAGGCCCTTGAACATCTCATTCACCTTGGCGATAGATTTGGGCTGGAATACACACACCTTCTCAGGGGTCTGGATGTTGAGCCCCTTGAAGTACTGGTCCCAGTTGATGTTGGGATAGTCGGCCTTGAGTTGTGCAACGCTCGTCACATTGTAGAGCTTGCTGTAATCGCGGCTGTCTTCTCGGGTCATGGCCACCTTGGCCAGCTCGGTCTCGATAGCCATGATGCCTTGGGCGGCTTTCTTGGCATTACCCTTTTTGTAACCGATGAGTTGGAACAGCTGCTGAATGTAGTTAGCGTAGGCATTGCGCACCTTAACGGTGTTGGGATCCTTCTCGAGATAATAATCACGGTCGCCCATGCCCAGACCGCCCTGCATCAGGTACAGCATGTTGGTGTTAGAATCCTTCATGTCGGCCATGACCTGCGAGTTGAAGAACGGGTCAGAGATGCCATTGTGGAAATCGGCGATGACAGCAGAGAGGTCATTGCGCGTGAGAGCCTTGTACTTGTTCACGTCATTCATGAGGGGTTGCATGCCCTCCTTGTTGAGGCGAACACTGTCCATTCCCAGTGCATAGAGGTCTCCCACCTTCTGCTTGATGCTGCCCTGAGGGTTGTTCTTGCCCAGTGTCGTGATGATGTCCTTGACCTGATTGCGGCTGTTCTCAGCCAACTGGTCAAATGTGCCGAAACGCGCATACTGCGGATCAAGCGGGTTGTTGAGTTTCCAACCGCCGCAAGCGTATTGATAGAAGTTAGTGCCTGGAGATGTGCTCGTGTCCAGGTTCTCGCGGTCAACAGCCTTGATGTTGTCGCCCGCAACCGATGTCATTGCAACAAGTGCCATGAATAATAATGTGATTTTTCTCATAAAAGTGATTAGGTGATTTATTGGTTATTGTAATATTGATTCAATGTTTCAAACATCTCTTTCAGCTTGGCTTCCATCACATCATATCCCGCCGAATTGGGATGAACGCCATCGTCGGTATAAGCTTCAATCATCGATGCCGAGTTATCGGTCATCGATGTGTAGTAATCGAGATAGGGGATATGCCTGCTGTTGCAGTATTCAATGATGCGTTGGTTCAAGTGATGGATTTTCTCGACAATCTGTTCAACGTCAGGATTCCAGATGAAATGGTCGGTAGGCAGGACTGACGAGAGCACGACCTGGATGCCGTTGGCGAGCGCCAGTTCGGACATCGACACGATGTTGTCCATGGTAATGTCTTCATCGTAGGGACCGTTGTTCTCAGCGATGTCGTTGGTCCCGCAGTTGATGACGACAAGTTGTGGCTTGAGGTTGATGACGTCTTGACGAAAACGTGCCAGCATCTGGCTGGATACCTGGCCGCTGATACCGCGCCCAACAAGCCCGTTGGCCTTGAAGAAAAAGGGATGAAGCTCTTCCCAAAACTCGGTGATGGAGTTGCCCATCATGACCACTTTGACAGGTTGATTAGCCTTTGCCAGCAGTTCCATGTTGGCTCGTGCATAGCGAGCCTTGTTTGCCCAATCCTGGGCTTCTACTGTGTTACCGAAGAGCAGGTTCCAGAACATGATAATGAACAATAAGCGTTTCATGATTCATGATGAACAGTTGATTAATGGTTGTCAAAGGTACACATTATTGCCGTAATAGAACCAATGATTGTGTTAAAAACTACATGAAGCTCAGTTCTTATCGTGTGACCGAAAGCTAAGGACGATGGAATAGCTTGTTGCAGAATCTCCACAGCCATCGTTTGGTCTCAGAACTGTCGGTGCGCTTCATTGCTGCTGCATACTCGACATGGTTCTCTTGCCCAATGTCGGCGATGCTTCTCTGGATGTTGGCTTCGGCTTCCTGATATAGTGCCGAATCGTAGTCTTTTAATTTGGAGGGTATCATTTGCTTGTCGTTTATTAGGGGGTGTTAATTAATATGGTGTTCATGTTCTCCCTTGAGGGGGACTGACGTTGTCGATAATGTTTTTGCGGAATTGCAGGGGGCTGACCCCGAACTGCTGCTTGAATACCTTAGAGAAGTGGGACAGGTTCTGGAATCCGCACTTGTTGGCAATTGCCGTCAGCGTGAGGTCTGAGGTCGTGATCATGCGGTGGGCATAGTTGAGGCGCACCTGTAGCACATAGGCAACAGGTGTCAACCCCGTGATGGCCATAACGCGCGTGCGCAGCTGTTTGCGGCTCAGCGACAGCGCGGCCGCGATATGTTCCATGTCGATGTCATCCTTGGCCATCTGGGCATGGATGACACTGACCAGACGGTTGATGAATTCCTTGTCCTCCTTGCTCATCGTTGACGTGGCCGAGTCGTTATTGTCGTTGCTTGTCTTGACGCCCACCTCTCGGATGTTAGAGCAGCGGGTGATGAGGTGCTCGGCTACGAGTTTGAGCTCGCTGGAGTTGAATGGCTTGACCAGTACCACGTCGGCTCCTGCCTGCATACAGGATATCCTCTCTTCCTCGCCCAGTCTCGATGTCAAGGCTATGATAGGGATATGGCTGAGTGATGCGTTCTCCCTGATTTTCCTCATAAGTTCCTTGCCGTCCATGACGGGCATCATGATGTTTGTGATAATCAGGTCGGGAGCAAGGTCTTGTGCATTGCGGAATGCCTCGCGGCCGTCACGAGCGAACCTCAACTCATAATCTTGCCTTAGGTGGGAGGCGATGAAGAATGCGATGTCATCGTGGTCCTCGACAATGAATACCAGCGGTTTCTGCTTAACCTTGCCGGTCGGCCTGATTCGTTTTTCGGCAAACTGAGGCGCCTCCTCGCTGTCGGTCTTGTCCTCGGGCAGTGGCGGCTGGACGGGGAAAACTACTGTGAATGTTGTTCCCTTGCCCGCTTCGCTATCCACCTTTATCTCTCCATTGATGGTCTTAATCAACTGATAAGCCAGTGACAGCTCGAGCCCTGTCGTTACTCCGCCATCGTCATAATTCTTACTGGAGAACGGTTCAAACATGCAGTCCTGTTCCTCCATAGGTATGCCATTGCCGGTATCGCTCACGACGAGCCGCATTTTGTTGTGTTCAGGGTTATCGAGGGAGACTGTCACAGTGCCGTTGCGCGGTGTGAACTTGATGGCGTTGGCAATCAGAATGTGTGCAAACTCGCGCAGGTAGTTAGGGGTGAAGATGACTTTCAGACTATTCAGTGGCGAGTGAAATTCCAGGTTGATGAGTTTCTGGTGGGCATCATCAGTGTAATTCTCTACCATAAGCCGCATGAACATCACGATGTCACCCGACTTCAGATCAGGTTTTATTGAAGTTGTGGAAACGCTGTCGATGTTCAGTAACTGGTTGATGAGATGCAGCATGTTGTTGCCATGGTTGTTGATCATCTCTCCCAGTTGCCGATTCTCTTCGGCAGATGTCTTGCGCTCCTCGACAAGCCGTTCGCCGGCCCCCAGGATAACGGTCAACGGCGTCTGCAACTCGTGGGTGATGTTGCTGAGCAGTCTGTTCTTGAGGTCCTGTGACTGCTTGAACATCTTCAACGCGCTCTTGTTTTTTCGCCAGTAATAGAGGATTCCTGCCAGCATCAACATCAGCATTGCTGTCAATAAGGCGACGGCAATGATAAAGAGCCTTTGATAGTTGGAATCGGAATCGGGCTCTGCATCCATGATAGAAGGGCTCATGGCCTTCAGCTTGGTGGACTCGGACTTGTCATGCAGGGAGTCGTTCAAGACCATATAGCGTTCCAGGTGGAGCAGTGCGATCGAGGGGTTGGTGTCCCGCAGGTTTTCCCATATTCCTCGCTCGGCTACACACTCGGTCTTGGGTGAACCACACTTAATACTCATCTCGAGAGCTTTCTTGTAATTCTCAAGAGACTTCTCCCGGTTGCCCAACTGGCTGTAGATGTCGCCAAGCTGGTTGTGGCAAACGGCTATTGAGTAGGTGTTGTTGGCCTGTTGCAGCACGGCCAGGGCCTTGTTGACGTTCTGCAATGCTGGTTCTAACTGAGCTTGGGCAATCAAGATGGCTGCCTTTTGCGACAGCCTGATGGCCGCTTTCTCGCTGCGCCCCGCCTTGCTGTCAATCTGGTAGGCCTCATTAATGGCGGCCATGGCCTTGTCCGGCTCATTGTTCATCAGGTAGAGTTCACAGGCCATACCCAACCTGATGGCCAATCGCTCCGGCCTGTTCAGCTTGCGCTCGATGTCGATGGATTTCTCGATGCATTTGATGCCTTCTTGAGGCTGCTTGGTCTCGAGGTAAATGGCGGCTAAAGTATTCAGGTCGCTACTGATGAGTTCAGGTTGGTTTAATTTCTTGTCAATCTTATAGGCCCTCATGAGCGTTTCGAGAGCGTTGTCGTAATAACAGAGCCTGAACTCCGCGTTGGCGACTATGCCAAGCAGGTCACTCTTGAATTGGCCATCGTTGACATGGGATATCAGCTCCAACCCGCGCCTGCCGGCTTCAAGGGCGTCTTCATATTCTTCCTGGTCATAGTAATATTCGGCCATCCAGTAATGGGCGTGGGCATCGACTACCTCACGCTTGTCCTTCTTGCCGAATTGCAGCAACGTGTCGGTGAATTGTACCTGCTTGAGCCGATGGAACAAGTCGTTAGCGGCTTGAGTCTTGCTTGGGACGGGGGAATTCTGGTAAATGATATAGAGAGAATCAATGGGTTCGCCTGTCATGAACAGAAAAACGGCGAACATCAGACTGACAACTGTCTGCCTTGCTGTCAGGCCAAGTCGTGGATGTGTAGGCAGTCGCTTGATTCTCATCTCCCGCAAAGTTAATGAATATTTTTTAAAAAATATTTGTTTTATAGGACTTTTTGTCAATTCCTGCTCCTTTTATGTCATGGCCGTCGCCCCGTATTGCTGGTGCACGGTCTGTGGCATGGTATTTGCTGCATTGATAGGAAATATGTACTTTTGTGAAAGATAAACAACACATCTAAAATGGCTGATAATCCAAAACCTGGAACCGGGGCGGGAACAAGAACCCGCGAGCGGGTCGTCATTGACGAACCGCGCCAGTACAAGGTGGTGTTCCATAACGATGACTTCACGACCATGGAGTTTGTGACCGAGGTGTTGCGCCGCGTTTTCAATAAACCGGCCGACGAGGCAGTGACGCTGATGATGAAGGTTCATCGCGAGGGGCAAGCCACTGTGGGCATCTACAGTTATGACGTGGCGATGACCAAGGCCTCGATGGCCACATCGATGGCACGACAAGAAGGTTTCCCCCTCAGGATCACCTGTGAGCCTGAATAGGTGTGGTTATATTCAAATTGTTTTTTAAAGCATTTACACAACGTGGATTTTTCAACTGATTTAGAAAATATCATCACTTCGGCAATGATACTTGCCGACACTTGTCGCAACAAGTTGGTGACTCCCGAGCACTTGCTGCTTGCCGCGTTATGCGACAAGGTGGTCAATGGTGCGCTGGAGTCAAGTGTGGTGGATCTTCCGATCGATGACGTGAAAGAACAGTTGCGGAATTATATGGTCCGGCAAGAGTGTTTCGGTGATGATGAAACCAACCGACAGATGTATGTCTCGCACCAGTATGGCGAACTCATGCGTCTCATGGAGGATGACTGCTTGCAGCAGTCACCTGATGCTGTGGCCGATGTGCCGCAGTTCTTCACTGCTTTGTCCCGATTGAAGGATTCCTTTGCCGCCAATTGTCTCAAGGCGCTCTTGGGTGAGGATAAGGACCGCTTCTTCAAGAAGCTTAGCGATGCCTATTCTACCGATTCGATAGACGAGGAAGCCGTCGAGACGGAATCAGAAGATGTAGAGGAAGAAGACGTCAACGAGCAAGACGCCGATACCCGTCAGTCCACTGGTTCGTGGCGCGACTATGTGCTGTGTATCAATGACCACTTGGCTGACCATAATCCCCTCATCGGTCGTGAAAATGAGTTGGACCGTACCATTCAGGTGCTGTGCCGCAAGGACAAGAACAACCCCTTGCATATCGGTGAGCCGGGTGTGGGTAAGACCTCAATCGTTTATGGTCTGGCGCAGCGCATCCTGGATGGCCGTGTGCCTGATTCGTTGCAGGGTAGCCGCATCTACCAGCTCGACTTGGGCTCACTTATCGCTGGCACCCAGTATCGTGGCGACTTCGAGAAACGGCTCAAGTCGGTGATGAGGGGCATCGCAGCCGAGCGTGGCGCAATCCTCTATATCGACGAGATTCATAACATCGTGGGTGCTGGCCAGATCGGGGAAGGCTCGATGGATGCGAGCAACCTGCTCAAGCCCTATCTTGAAGGGGGCAAGGTGCGTTTCATCGGGGCGACAACCTACGAGGAATACAACCGCTACATCATGCGCAACAAGGGCCTCATGCGCCGTTTCCAGCAAGTGGCCATCGAGGAGCCCTCGGTCGAGGAAACCATCAAGATACTGCAGATGCTCAAGGAAGGCTATGAAGCGTTCCACAATGTGGTGTATGACGACGATGCGCTGGAGTATGCCGTGACCGGAAGTGCCCGCCACATTACCGACCGTTACCTGCCTGACAAGGCCATTGACCTGATTGACGAGGCTGGCGCTTGGGTGCAGATGAACCGCAAGGAGGGTGAGGAGCGCCGTGTGGACAAGGCGCTTATCGCCAGTGTGCTGGCCCGTATCGCCAAGGTTGAATCCCTCACGATGGACGATGCCGACAACGACAGGCTTGAATCCTTAGAGCCCCGCATCCTGGATAAAATCTATGGCCAGGACGATGCCGTCAAGCATGTCGTCGAGGCCGTGCAGATGTCCAAGGCGGGCCTCACCGACGAGAACAAGCCCCTGGCGTCGCTGCTGTTTGTTGGTCCCACTGGTGTGGGCAAGACCGAGGTGGCACGTGTGCTGGCCCGTGAGCTGGGCGTGGAGCTCGTGCGCTTTGACATGAGTGAATATGTCGAAAAGCACACGGTCGCAAAACTCATCGGTTCGCCCGCTGGCTATGTGGGTTATGACGACGGAGGCTTGTTGACCGACGCTGTGCGCAAGCACCCCGACTGCGTCCTGCTGCTTGACGAGATAGAGAAGGCTCACGACGATGTGTTCAACCTGTTGCTGCAGGTGATGGACTACGGTACCCTGAGTGACAACAAGGGCCGCAAGGCGGTTTTCCGTAATGTGGTGCTCATCATGACCAGTAATGCCGGGGCTCAGTTCGCCCATCAGGCCTCGGTAGGCTTCGCCTCGTCGGTAACCGCTGGCAGTGCGATGCTCAAGCAGGTCAAGAAGACCTTTAAGCCCGAATTCATCAACCGCCTCTCGTCGATTGTCGTGTTCAACGACATGGACCTCAAGATGGCGGGCATGATCCTTGATAAGAAACTGCGTGAGCTGCAGGAGATGCTCACCACCAAGGGGGTCACCCTCAAGTTGGGCGAGAAGGCTCGCACTCAGCTGCTCAACGAGGGCTACAGTCCCGTGTATGGCGCCCGTGAGATGGACCGCGTGATCCACAACCGCTTGAAGACGCGCCTGGTCAAGGAAATCCTGTTCGGGTCGCTCAAGCAGGGTGGGGAGTATGTGATTGAACAATTAGAGGAGAGTCTATAAAAACGCGCGCCATGCTGTTCCAGTTATCTGATGAATTGGTGTTTCCCGATCCCCACCTGGGTGAGGAGGACGGACTGTTGGCCGTCGGCGGGGACCTGAGCGAGGAGCGGTTGCTGCTAGCCTATAGCTACGGCATCTTTCCCTGGTTCTCGTTCCGTGACTGGCCCTATCCGGCATGGCATTGCCCCTTGCAGAGGTTTGTGATTTTCCCTAATGAGATTCACATCTCCCACTCGATGCGCACGCTCATGAACAAGGGGACTTACAACCTGACCTTCAACCGCGACTTTGACCGCGTGATTGAGGGCTGCAGCCAGGTGAATGGCCGTTATTACCAGGACGGTGCCTGGCTTGGCGAGGAAATGATTACCGCCTACCGGCACTTGAACCGGCAGGGACACGCTGCCAGTGTCGAGGTGTGGAATCTCGACGGCGAACTCGTGGGAGGCCTGTATGGCGTGGTGATGGGGTCATGTTTCATCGGCGAGAGCATGTTCTCGAGGGAGCCAAGTGCTTCCAAGTTGGCACTCATATACTTAGCCAAGACAATGCAACGCTATGGTGGCGGCGGCCTGATCGACTGCCAGCTCGAGACGCCACACCTCAAGTCGATGGGCGGCCGGTACATCCCCTATGATGACTATCTCGCAATCCTCAACCCCAAGGGGCTTGAACAGCTTCGCCGGCACCCCAAGCCCGATGAGGAAGGGTAGGGTTCCAAGTGTAATATATATAATAATGTATATATGCCTTTCAGGGGAAAGCACGCCAATGCTTTCCCCTGTGATTTGTGGTAGGAGCATGGGCGCGAAAACGGCTAAAAACAGGTCCAAAATGAGGATTTTTTGGCTAAATGATGTTAAATTATGTTAAGTTTGAATAATTTTCACAGTTCAAAGAGGGGCGAAAATGGCTGATTTTTAGGTATTGTGGTGGTTCTCAGTCGATTAGCAATTACATTATATATAAAATAAATTTGCCGAAAAGTTTGGCTATTAGGAAAAAAGTATGTAATTTTGCATCGCTTTTTTGCGCCGATAGCGCCTAAATGACGATGTAACCGCTTGATAGCGTGAGTGATTAGGGGCTCTTGAGGCAGGAAAGCAAACTGAAAAATAAATGTCAAATTAATTAAAACAAAACAACAAACTAAGATGCCTACTATTCAGCAATTAGTAAGAAAAGGCCGCACTGCGCTGGAATCAGCCAGCAAATCGCCCGCTCTGGACTCGTGTCCGCAGCGTCGCGGTGTTTGTGTTCGTGTTTACACGACCACGCCTAAGAAGCCGAATTCGGCGCAGGAGCACTCGATCGTCATGGTACGCGGTGGCCGCGTTAAGGACCTTCCCGGTGTTCGCTATCACATCATCCGTGGCACTCTTGACACCGCCGGTGTTGAAGGCCGCACCCAGCGCCGCAGCAAGTACGGTGCCAAGCGTCCCAAGAAGAAAAAATAAGCTCTGAGACCTACAGGCCCTGACTTACTAAAACAATTCAAAAAGTAAAATTAATTTCAAACTTAGTTTTCAGTTTTATTGGATTGGATTATTGGTTGAGTAAACGCGCCGCAGCGGCGGGCGTTGAAGAACAAAGCAAGAGACAACCAAGCAGACTTAAAACTACAACTGTGTTAAAAAAATGAGAAAGGCTAAGCCAAAAAAACGGATCATCCTTCCCGATCCTAAGTTCGGTGACGTACGTGTAACAAAGTTCGTCAACCACTTGATGTATGATGGTAAGAAGAACACCTCTTACCGTATCTTCTACAGCGCCCTGGAACTCGTGGGCAAGAAGATGGCTAGTGAAGAGAAGACTCCTCTCGAGATCTGGAAAGCCGCTTTGGAGAAGATTACTCCCCAAGTCGAGGTTAAGTCCCGCCGTGTGGGTGGTGCAACCTTCCAGAATCCGCCCCGACCGCAAAGAGTCGGTTTCAATGAAGAACATGATCATTTTCGCTCGCAAGCGTGGCGGCAAGACTATGGCCGACAAGCTGGCTGCTGAGATCATGGATGCCTATAACGAGCAGGGTGGCGCATTCAAGCGCAAGGAGGACATGCACCGCATGGCCGAGGCTAACCGCGCATTCGCTCACTTTAGATTCTGATTTAGCGACGACGTGATCTCAAAATGGGCACTGACGCACAACTGAAATATACACGCAACATCGGCATCATGGCACACATCGATGCCGGCAAGACCACCACATCGGAGCGTATCCTGTACTACACGGGCCTGACCCACAAAATGGGCGAGGTTCACGAGGGTACCGCCACCATGGACTGGATGGAGCAGGAGCAGGAGAGGGGCATCACCATCACCAGCGCCGCTACCACCACGTTCTGGAACTATGACGGTAGCAAGTACAAGATCAACCTGATCGACACTCCGGGGCATGTGGACTTCACCGTCGAGGTGGAGCGCTCGCTGCGCGTGCTGGATGGCGCTATCGCCACCTTCTGCGCCGT
>ONKF01000063.1 GCA_900318335.1 uncultured Prevotellaceae bacterium | reverse complement strand
TGCTGGTGCTGCTGCGAGGTTTCCAACATGGGTTGCCAGCCCGGCGCTATCCACTTCTTCCAGAAGAATGGCGTGCTCTTCGCTCCTGGTAAGGCTGTCAACGCTGGTGGCGTAGCTACCTCTGGTCTCGAGATGACCCAGAACGCTGCTCACCTCAGCTGGTCAGCTAAGGAAGTTGACGAGAAGCTCCACTGGATCATGGAGAACATCCACGAGCAGTGCGTGAAGTACGGTACTCAGGCCGACGGCTCTATCGACTACGTGAAGGGCGCTAACATCGCTGGCTTCATGAAGGTCGCTCAGGCTATGCTCGAGCAGGGCATTATCTAATCCCCTGAAGGAGATTGCTTAATTAACCGATTACCTAATCAAGGCGGGTTGCCACAACATGATGGCAACCCGCCTGTTGTATAGTGTCACCATGTGACAATGCCGGCCCTTGCCGCAATATTTGTTCCCATTTAAAATAAATTACCACTTTTCGGACTTGATTTCTTGAAACTTTCATTATCTTTGCAACTTGGAATAATGACTTTGTTTATGAACGAAACCGAAAAATTAATTCAATCTATCATCGAAGCAATTCAGGAAAAGAAAGGACGCAGTATCGTCCACGTGGATTTGACAGGTATCGAGACCGCTGCCGCCCAGGGGTTTGTCATTGCGACAGGAAACACGCCCATGCAGGTCGAGACTATTGCCGACAGCGTCCGTGAGTATGTCGAGAAAAACGCAGGTCAGCGACCGTTTAACTACGACGGTTATCAGAATGCCCAGTGGATTATCATTGATTACGGCAATATTTTTGTGCATGTCTTTGTGCCCGACTTCCGCGAGCGCTTCAATCTCGAGCAGCTCTGGGCCGATGCGCGCATCAATACCATCCCCGATCTGGACTGATCCCACTACCTGATTAGATTTATTCATTTCACTTAGATAATGGCTAACAATAACAATAACCGCAAGGCCCCCAAGTTCAACATGTACTGGATGTACGCCCTTGTGACCATTTTCCTGGTCACAATGTATGTCATGAACATGGACGGGGGTGTGGCGCAAGAAGTCAGCTGGACACAGTTCGGGAACATTGTCCAGAAGGGCGGTGTCAAGTCGATTACTGTTTACAGTAACAAGAACTTGGCCGAAGCTGTCCTTACTGATAGCCTCGCCAAGGAGGTCATCAAGGACCAGCCGGCACAGACTCAGCCCTTCGGGAACAAGACGGCGACAACGGCCAAGATCTCTGCTCAGATTCCCAGCTCCGACAAGTTTGAGGACAATGTCAAGCTGTGGCGAGAGCAGGGCGTCTTCAAGGGCGAGGTCAAGTATGACCAGGCCAGTGACTTCTCGATGGTGTTTTGGACTTTTGGCCCCATCATCCTGCTTGTGGGACTGTGGTTCCTCATGTTCCGCCGCATGAATGGCGGTGCTGGTGGCGGTGGCGGCATTTTCAGTGTCGGCAAGTCCAAGGCGCGCCTCTTTGATAAGGATAATGCCAACAAGGTGACCTTCCAGGACGTGGCAGGTCTCGCCGAGGCCAAGGTCGAGATTGCCGAGATTGTCGACTTCCTCAAGAATCCCAAGCACTATACCGAGCTCGGCGGTAAGATTCCCAAGGGTGCTCTGCTCGTGGGACCTCCGGGAACAGGTAAGACCCTTCTTGCCAAGGCTGTGGCCGGTGAGGCCGATGTGCCTTTCTTCTCCATGTCGGGTTCCGACTTCGTCGAGATGTTCGTCGGCGTGGGCGCTTCGCGTGTGCGCGACCTCTTCCGTCAGGCCAAGGAGAAAGCTCCGTGCATCGTCTTTATCGACGAGATTGATGCCGTCGGCCGTGCCCGTGGCAATAAAGCCAACTTGGGCGGCAATGACGAGCGTGAGAGCACGCTCAACCAGTTGCTTACCGAGATGGACGGCTTCGGCAGCAATAGCGGTGTCATCATCCTGGCTGCTACCAACCGTGCCGACATCCTTGACAAGGCCCTGCTGCGTGCAGGACGCTTTGACCGCCAGATATACGTCGAGCTCCCCGAGCTTAACGACCGCAAGGAGATTTTCCAGGTTCATCTGCGCAACGTCAAGACCGACGGCTCGGTGGACCTCGATCTGCTCTCCCGACAGACCCCCGGATTCTCGGGTGCCGATATCGCCAACGTCTGCAACGAGGCCGCCCTCATCGCTGCCCGTCACAAGAAGCAGGCAGTGCAGCGCCAGGACTTCATGGATGCCATCGACCGCATCGTCGGTGGACTCGAGAAGCGCTCTAAGGTCATCACCGAGGAGGAGCGCCGTTCCATCGCTGTCCACGAGGCTGGTCACGCTACCGTGAGCTGGCACCTCCGCTATGGCGACCCCCTCATCAAGGTCACTATCGTGCCCAGAGGCAAGGCCCTTGGTGCCGCATGGTATATGCCCGAAGAACGCCAGATTGAGCCCAAACAGGCTCTGCTGGACAAGATTTGTTCTCTCATGGCCGGTCGTGTGGCCGAGGACATGTTCTTGGGCTTCATCGATACTGGGGCGCTCAACGACCTCGAGCGCGCGACCAAGATTGCCTATGCCATGGTCACCTACTATGGCATGAGCGATAAGTTGCCCAACATCTCCTATTACGACACCTCCGGCGAAGCCTATGGCTTTACCAAGCCTTATAGCGAGAACCGAGCCCAGGCCATTGACGAGGAAGTGCAGTCGATCATCGACAGCCAGTATGAGCGTGCCCGCCAGATCCTCACCCAGTATAAGCAGGGACATCACGAGCTCGCCGACCTCTTGCAGCAGCGCGAGGTGATTTATACCGAGGATGCCGAGCGCATCTTTGGTCCCCGCCAGTGGAAATCAAGAACCGAGGAGATCGTGAAGAATGCTGGAGCAAGTGCTTCGGCTGCCTCTCAGGAGGATGGTAATGCTGGGGACGGTGGCAACGTGTCGACGACACCGCCTCCGTTTGAGCAGGAGAATAACAATAAAGAAGAAGTGTGATGGCTTCTGTAACGTTTAATGAGACACAGAAGGCTGCAATCGTCAGCCTGCTCATCGAGATGATTAATGCCGACCATGAGGTTGACGATAGCGAGTGCGCGGTATTCGACACCATTTGTGTCGAGTACGGCATCTGCGAGGATACCTTTAATGTGGGCCGTGCCCTCAAGGGTATAGTCGCTGTCAACATTATGAAGAACATGAGCGATATCCAGAAGATAACCACTGCTCAGTTATTGACTCGAGTCATCGACGCCGATGCCAAAGACGATGACCGGGAAATCATGCTCTTTAATACTATATGTAAAATTACTGGTGTCGATGTCCTCGTCAATGCAAGGGATGGGGGAGAAGAGTGAACGGCACCCTATATAATCATTATTATATATAGAGGAAATTGTTTTGGCTCGCGGTTTTTGATGCCCGCGAGCCAAAATTTTTGATTTCTGCTACAGCACTCTTTTGGGACGAGGCTTAAAGTCTCTACTTGGGATCCGATTTTCTCGTGGATTTTGGCCATTTTTCCAAAATGCGCAATTTTCCTCGATTTTTCACAAACTTTTTTTCGTAACCTAACATTGTGATTAACAGCAATAAACACCATTTTCGGTTATTTTTGATGAAATTTTTTTTGAAAAAAAAGACGAAAAAATTTGGTCAGTATAAAAATTGGCTATAATTTTGCACCGCTTTTCGCCTCAAACGGGGCGTGAAAGTAACTCAAAAAAGAGTTCATTGACATGTTTGCAACAACATTGACGTAGTACAAGAGAACAGGGATTAAGTTCCCGTTAATTCTTAATCATAGTACAACACAATAGAGCAGGAATCATCAAGGGCCAAGTCATGACACTTCGATAAGACGTTGCGTTTTCATTTATTCTTGAAAAAGAAAAAGACAAGATACAACAACGAAGAGTTTGATCCTGGCTCAGGATGAACGCTAGCGACAGGCTTAACAC
>ONKF01000029.1 GCA_900318335.1 uncultured Prevotellaceae bacterium | reverse complement strand
CTGCTCCTGTTTGCTCATCTGCCCGGTGTTCATCTCTTGCAACAGGGGCAAGGCTTCCTGCTCATGATAGTGATACACCATCGTGTCGATGCGGGCAAGCTCACGCATGGTGGCGCTGTCGTGGTGGCATCCCGCCGCCATAAGGACCAAAGCGGCGACGAGTGCTATTGGGATGTTCTTGACGTTTATCATTTGATAGCGTTATTGTATCGGGTTTAGCCTCGCTTCACCCCAAGAATCGGTGAAAACGAGACACAAAATTAACAATTTGTAGCCAACGAGACACCCGAATGAGGGCAAAATTAGATTTTTATTTTTCAGACAGCTGATTATCAACTATTTATTATTTTCAAAATGAGGTCGGAATGTTGCCCATTTTTGGTGATTTAACATTTATCTTTACTACCTTTGCAAGTGAGAAATTTTAATAATCATTATAAATCAGATACAGATATGAAAAAGACTATACTTTTATCGATTTTGGCCCTGCTGGGCATGTCCCAGGCAGCTGCCCAAGAGTACGAGTACGTCCCGTTCGTGCGTGAGGGCGTCAAGTGGGTGTATCGTATTCAAGTGGAGTTAGAAGATAGTGTGGCAGAAGATGGTGAAGCCCATTATTCAAGGTATATTCAACTGTATTATAATCTAGAATTCAAAGGAGATACCGTGATTAATGGGAAGAGCTATAAGGCTATGCACAAATACAGTGGATCAACAATTAATGAGGAAAATGACACAATCCCCATTTATATGCGTGAAGAAGACAAGGTGGTCTATGGCATCGTTCCTGACGGTAGAACCTATGCGGATTGCCCAATCAATTGCTGTGACAACGCTGAGATATATTCTCTTTTGAAAAATGGAGAAGAATTCATTCTGTATGACTTTAATGATCCCGTTTCATTCAATTACTCCAATTCGCGGTATTATCAATTCTACGAGGATGCAGGCTACAGACCGTACAAATTCACTGATATGATAACAGTGAATGGCCATAAAGTAAGGCGCCATGTCTTCGGTTTCGGCACTTTTGGTGACTTCTGTTTTGTTGAGGGAATCGGCTTTGATGGCATTATTAGAGGTTTTACACTTGCCTATCAATATGACACATTCATGAATGAGACTGTTACGTTCCACATGAGCCATGTCATTGAAGATGGCAAAATCATTTATCGCTCAGAAAGTGAGATTAACAAGAACCCTGATGATGGTTATCTCCCGATAGCCCGCAGTGATGTCATGTGGGTAAACGAACACGTATTAATCAATCATGGTGACACAACCCGCTACTATTACACCTATAAATTCAAGCCAGTAGGGAATGTAACCAACGACTATTACTGCTACTATTCGTCTGAAGATGTGATGAATCCGTGTACCGATAGTTTGGTTTCATTTGTTAGTGACGGAACATTCGGAGTCTATTGCATAGACAATCGGATGTTAAAACCGTATCAAGAGAATAGTGAGTGCTTAATTGATTTTGAGCTCAACGGTGGTACCAAGTATGAAATATATTCGTTTGATAAATCAGACATTAGTTCAAACTGCCTTCTTAATTACTATATTGAGTACCAAAATGGGGATTGGTTGAACCGTGAGAACTTCGTTCAGTTGGAACCCTTGACAATTGAGAGTGTGACGTGTAGCCGCTACGCTTATGTCAACGAGCAGGGCGACACGGCAGCCTATGTGGTAGAGGGCATCGGATTTGACAGTCGTGATATGGGCGACTTGTTGACACCGTTCACCCGCAAACCTGATCCCAATGCCGACTATCAGGAATATTGTGGATTGAGCCATGTCATCAAGGACGGCAAAATCATCTACAAGGGCATGCGCTTTAATCCTGATGCAATAGTGCTCCCCGGCGACGTGGATGGTGACGGTGAGATTACCATTTCAGATGCCAACAGCGTCATTGATATCGTCGTCATGGGCGGCAATGCCGGTCACACCCACAGTCCCGCTGCCGACGCCAACGGGGACGGAGAGATCACCATCGCCGATGTCAACGCCATCGTCAACTTGATTCAAGGTGATTGATTATCAGATACTTATTATTTTCAAAATAAGGTCGGAATGTTGTCCATTTTTGGTGATTTAACATTTATCTTTACTAACTTTGCAGGTGAGAAAATTCAATAACCGTTATAAATCAGATACAGATATGAAAAAGACTTTACTTTTATCGATTTTGGCCCTGCTGAGTATGACCCAAGCACTGGCCCAGGAGTACGAGTATGTTCCCTTCGTCCGTGAAGGCGTCAAGTGGACATATTGGATTAGTGATTATCATTATGATCCTTGTAATAACCCAGCACAAGGCAATAATAGCGTTTACCGCACACTTGAATTCAAGGGCGATACCATAATTAATGGCAAAACCTACAAGGCTATGCACAAATACAGTGGGGACTGCATTAACGAACAAAATGACACCATTCCCGTATACCTCCGAGAAGAGGACAAGGTAGTTTATGGTATTATCCCAGATGGAAGAAGATTTGACGACTGTCCCGTATATAACTATTTTGACTCAGTAAATTATTATAACGGTCAAGAATTTATACTCTATGACTTTAATGACCCCATCACTTACTGGGAGGGATTTAACTATTCTGAATACTTCCATCCTTATCATCATCTTTATTCTGATACGATTTCTATAGGTAAGCATTTGGCTAAGCGCTATGTAGGTGAAATATGGAGCGAGTTCCAGCAAATAGAAGGAATCGGCCTGATCGCTGCGAATAGCACACCATTGAGTTTCTTCATGCCTATTTCGACTGGCATCCATGATGCCCCTTATTTTGGTCTTGAAAAAGTTGTAGAAGACGATGAGGTAATTTATCCCGAAGGATTTGTTGAAGACAGGTATCTGTCCGTGATTCGCGAGGGGGTGAAATGGATTAACGAGAAGGTAATTATCAACAATGGTGACACGACAAGTTACTACTATACTTATCGGTTTAATGGCCTAGCCCCATTTAAGAATGGATATAACCAGGTATTTAAGGCATTGTACTATTTCGATTATAGTCTTGAAAACGACAGTTTGATTGCAGGGTTAAGAGAGAACGAAGCCTTTGTTCTCTGCCACAATAATCTGGCCTTGAATAGTGTGATTGAGCAAGACAGGAACATGATTTATTTCGATACTTACCAGTACTCTGGTGGGACTCAAGCGCTTTATTCACTCGGAGCGAACTCACGTGGGTTTTATGCTGTGGATTTCTTTCTTGAGTCACAACGGAATCAGTTCTTAACCAAAGAGAACTTCATCAATATTGATCATATTGAAATAGATGGTGTGAAGTGTTCCCGCTGTGCCTATATCAATGAGCTGGGCGACACTTTGGCCTATGTGGTAGAGGGTATCGGCTTCGACAGCTATGACATGGGTGACTTGTTGACGCCGTTCACCCGCAAGCCTGACCCCGATGCCGATTATCAGGAGTATTGTGGATTGAGCCATGTCATCAAGGACGGCAAAATCATCTACAAGGGCATGCGCTTTAATCCTAATGCAATCATATTTCCGGGTGACGTGGATGGTGATGGAGAGATTACTATTTCCGATGCCAACAGCGTCATTGATATCGTCGTCATGGGCGGCAATGCCGGTCACACCCATAGTCCCGCTGCCGACGCCAACGGAGACGGAGAAGTCACCATCGCCGATGTCAACGCCATCGTCAACTTGATTCAAGGTGACAATTAAATCTTTAAATACAGGAATCAAAACGGATGAGACTTTGACATAATTCAGCCGCATCATCATTTCGCCTCTGGTAAGCTGAACTACTGAGAGGATGCTGCAAAACTTCACTTGACTCAGTATTAATCCGTCTAACGGCCGATTAACCCTTAGAGTCGATGGTTTTGCGACATCCTCATCTTTTCATAATGGCTCGGGCTGAGCATGTAACACAAAAAGGGGCAGATGGTTTGATACTCTTGTTATTATGTCGTACCTTTGCAGATATGACAACGATGAGTACGTTACTGATATTTGCTGCGGCTATCATTCTGATGGTGGTGGCTATCGCGCGGTGGAAGGTTCATCCATTTCTGGCAATACTGGGAACGGCATTGCTGCTGGCAGTGTTGCTGGGTATCCCGTTTGCTGACATACCCGATGTGATTGGCAAGGGCTTTGGGGGCGTGTCCAGCGGCATCGCCCTGGTGATCATCTTCGGCACACTGATAGGCAGTGTGCTGGAGCGCACTGGTGGCGCTGTGGTACTGGCTCGTGCCGTAGAGCGTGTGGTGGGCAAGCGGCATCCACGCTTGGCGATGATGCTCATCGGATGGATTGTGTCGATACCCGTGTTCTGTGACAGCGGATTTGTGCTGGTCAGCCCGATAGGCAAGTCGCTGGCCAAGCGGTCGGGCAACTCGCCCGTGCCATTGATGCTGGCACTGGCGGCTGGCCTGTTTGCCTCGCATGTGTTCATTCCGCCCACACCCGGACCCGTGGCGGCTGCCGGTATGGTTGGGCTCGAAAACAACCTGTTGCTTGTCATCGCCCTGGGCAGCGTGATTTCCCTGCTGACGCTTATCCCAGCCTACTTTTTTGCTGGCAGCGTCGGCAAGCGCATTGAGCCTGCCGAAACCCCGAACGAAGTCCTCACGGCCGAGGATGAACGCCCCTGCAACGCGGCGCTGGCGTTCCTGCCCATTGTCTTGCCCATCGTGCTCATGGCGCTGGGCAGCGTGGCAGCATTAACACAGCTACCATCAGGGATTACCACCGCTCTCACCTTCCTGGGCAAGCCAGCTATTGCCTTAATGATAGCCTTGCTGTCCTGCCTGCCCCTGCTCATGAAGAGAAAAATGACAGGCCAATTCTATGACATCACCCAATCGTCGCTCAAGACCGCCGGTCCCATCATCTTCATCACCGCAGCAGGCGGTGTGCTCGGAGCCGTGGTCGTTGCCAGCGGCTTTGTGGATATCATCAAGGAATCAGGCGAAGCGCTCAAGGCGCTGGGCGTAGTGTTCCCCTTCCTGATTGCCGCCATTCTGAAGTCGGCCCAAGGCTCATCGACTGTTGCCATCACCACGACAGCGAGCATGATGGGCATGTTTAACGACTCGGGGTCAATGATGAACGCCCTGGGCTTCACCAGCCCCCTTGCGGCAGCCCTTGTCGTCATGGCAATCGGTGCCGGAGCGATGACCGTGTCACACGCCAACGACAGTTACTTCTGGGTGGTGACGGGTTTCGGAGGCATCAAGGCCCGCGACGGCTACCGCACGATGACCCTCATGACCCTGATGATGGGCCTCACCGCCATCGCCCTCATCACCCTCGCCTCCCTCCTGATCCCAACCTAAAAACCAATTCGGCATGATTCTTGCCGTATATAGAAATACGCCCTACCCTACTGGTATGGCAGACATATTGTCAGTAACTCAACAATAATAGATATAACACTTATGAAAGGAAAAGTTTATACCCGCACCGGCGATGCCGGTACCACGTCGCTCGTGAGCGGCAACCGCGTTAGCAAGGATGACGTGCGCGTCGAGGCCTACGGCACCGTCGATGAGTTGAATTCCAACATCGGCGTGCTGCTTCACAGCACCAAACTCGACGATCGTGACATCAGCACACTGCTGCGCAAAGCCCAGAACAAACTGTTTAACATCGGTGCCTACCTGGCCAACGACGCCAAGGATGCCACCCTCTATGGCCTGACACCTGACGATGTCACTGCCCTGGAGAAGATGATGGACGAAATGAGCGAGGAACTGCCCCCCATGCGTGGTTTCATCCTGCCCGGTGGAACGCGCCTGTCGGCCCAAGCCGACCGTTGCCGCACCATCACTCGACGTGCCGAACGCCGCGTGGTGTCGCTCGCGCGGGTAGCCCCTGTCGAGCCGCTCGTACTCGAATACCTGAACCGATTGAGCGACTTCTTCTTTGTGTTTGCAAGATTCAACAATATCCAGAACCAGGTCGAAGAAATCTACTGGGACAAGGATGCGTGATACACAAAAATAACCATACTTTTAAGTAATTTAGGCCGCATGCCAGCATAAAACAAAAAAAACTCCGTTTTTCTTTTGCTATGCGCTCGACTTGCACTAAATTTGCGCAATTTTTAAGACACAGGATATTTTCATAAAAGATTAGCACAACAAGAAAAAACTATGTATTGGACACTTGAATTGGCAACCTCATCGACTATGCCGTGCGCAGTGGCGCACCTCTCGAAGTGATAGAGAACCTGCAGGAAATTGAAGATGAAGGCGACACTTATGAGTCCATTGAGGACATCTGGCCCGACTATCCGACCAACGACGATGACTTCTTCTTTGACCCTGACGAGTATTAACCATCATTAAGAGAAAGCAAACGATAACGGCAGTCCCGCAAACCTATGCGGGGCTGCCGTCTTTATCTGGTAAGCCGAACGGCACGGTTTTTGCAGAAATTGGGTGATATAACCCGCTTTTATAGCTATCTTTGCATTAAACAATAACGACGCTATGATATATACCTGTCCCAAATGTGGCAAGAAAATGGACTTGAGCAGCGAGGTGCTCATTAACAGTGAGTACCGGGTCATCTGCCCGCAGTGCTTGTGCCAGTTGCAGATTGTGGGCGACTATGCCTACATTCCCCACGAGGCCCTCGACCTGGACACCAGCGTTGAGCCGTCCCGCACCATCAACTGCCCCAAATGCGGTCATGAGGCCAATACCAATGCCCACTTCTGTCCCAACTGTGGTGCCAGCTTTGACTCGCCCTCATCAACGGGCACAGCTGTGGACACCGCACCCGAGGATGTGACAGTCCTGCCACCGCCACTGCCCAACAGCGACCCGCTGTATCATGAAGCCTTGAAGTTTCTCATGACCTGCACGGCCATCACGCCGATGATGCTGCGCGACCGTTTCCACATCAGCGATGAGCGCGCTGCCGAACTCATCCGCCAGCTTGAAGCTGCCGGCGCCGTCGGTCCATACAACAACGGTGGTCCCCGCAAGATCCTCATCCCTCACCGCGGGCTCTATGACTACACCCCGCTCCAGGACACCTTGCAGGGCGGCAACAGCAGTCAGGGCAGGCCGCAACCCCGCCGCTTGGGTTGCTGGACCTACCTGATCATCATCTTTTTTGTCATCATTCTCATGAAAGCCTGCGGGATGTAAAGACACCCGCTCCAAGAACGCAAAAAACAAGGACAACGATGATCGCTTAGAATCATCGTTGTCCTTGTTTTTACAACCCCTGATGGGTTACGGTGACCGGGAGGGTTTACTTGCCCAGGTTGTCGATCTGCTGCTTGGCCCATTCCTTGGCCATGCGGATGGCCTCATTAGCCATCTGATTGACCATCGAGTCCATGCCCTCGGGAACCTCAATGCCCATCACGCTGTCGGGCAACATCCCGGGATCGGACGCGGCATCCTCGTCCTGAGGGTCCCCGCTCTCGTCATACTGGGGGTCAGGAGCTGGTGCAGGTGGCGGGGTAACGTGATGATTGGCCTCATAGTCGTCCATGGCCTGGGACCACGCCTTCTCGATATCCTCCTTGCCGAAGGTGAACACGTGACCAAACACGCCCAGCGACACCATCTTGCTCTCGTTCTCTTTTAAGCTGACAGTGCCTACAGAGCACACGACATAGTTCTTGACGTCAAGATAAGAGGAAATGATCTTGTCGGTACTCTTGCCGGTAAGTTCCTTGAGCGCCTTATTGATCAGATCGCCAAAGACGCCGCCGATACCAGTGATGCCACCCAGCTGCTCGTCAACCTTATCGCCTACCCAAGCCTTGGTGACCTCCTGGATAGCCGCCTCATGGTCGGAGCGGTCAGGACAAGTGAACACCATCGTGGCGAACAGGATGGCCAAAATCAGTCCCGCAATCAGCCAGGGCGTGCAACCACTCTTCTTCTTGGTATCATCCTGCACGGGCATGCGGGGAGGAACCTGTGGCGGAACTTGCCCCGGGTTGACGGCAGGCTCATAGGGTTGCCCCATAGCCGGCTGATTCTCGGCAGCACGTGCCGCTTGCTGCGAAGCCTCAAACTCGGCGCGTTGCAGGACAGCGGTCAGCTCGGGCACATCGCCAGCCTGTTTCCAGTCGGCCATGCCGGGCGCCCACACTTCGCTCTCGGGGGTAATCCCCTGCTGCGACAACTCTTCGACGGAAAACGGACCTTCCTGTTTTCCGTTTCTAATCAGATGAAATTCCATATCCAATCCTCAATTATCATTATTAAACTGTTGTTCATCAAAATCCGAAGCATCTGGTACAATAATCATGCCAACCCCTCCAGTAACCGGGTTAACCAAAGGTGCGTTTAAGCCAGATGCTCATGAAGCGGTCATAGATGATGTAACCGCGCTGAGAGCGATAGACGATTTCCTTGTCCAGCAACCCCCTCAACGAAGACTGCACCACGCTGGCCGACGCCAGGTTGTGATGACGGATGAAGCGGCCCCCCGTGGGCTTGTCAACGATTCCCTCGCTTGCGATGGCCTTGAGCAGGTTGAACTGGTTGGATGACAGGAATTGCGCCAAACTCTCGTATTGGGGAGACTTAGACTCGACCAGATGGACAATCTCGCGGTTGACATCATCCATCGATTTCACATGCAAGCAGTTCTCATACAGGCGGTTCAAGACACTCTGGATGTACCATGTGTGGCCCTCAAAGCGGTCATACAACTGGTTGAAGGTCTCTTGGTCGAGACTACCCCGCTTTTTCTCAAAGAACGCATTGGCAAACTGATAATAGACTTCCTTGTCCAACGGTCCCAACTCCATCATGTCAGTACTCTGGAAGAAGGGACGCTGGGGAGAGCCGAACATCTCGGCCATCAGGTGGTACTTGCTCCCTGCAAAGATGAAATGAACGCCGCCCGCAAACTGGATGTGGGAGCGCAGGAGCGCCTCGGTACCGGTCTCGGGATAGTTGGCTATCTGCTGGAATTCATCAATGGCGATATATACCTCGTGGCGTGTGCCCGCAATCAGTTCAAAGATCTGCCTGATGGTCAACTGCGAGCGCGAAGGCTCTACGGTAATCGACATCTTGGGCATGCCAGTGAAAGGGTCGTTGGTGAACACCGGACGCAGGCTGCCAAGCACCGCTGCCGCCTTCTGCAAGAAGGTTTTCTCCTTCTTGGCAAGGGCATTGATGACTGCCGCGCCAAACATCTCGGTAAAATCCTGCAGATTCTTGGTCGCAAAGATATCAATATAGAGGCAAATCGCATTCTTATCCTTGCGCTCGATGAGGTAAAACAGATTCTTGATAAGGCCTGTTTTACCGATGCGACGAGGCGAAATCAAGGTAATATTGCGCCCATTCTCGAAGTGATTGAGCATCAATTCGGTCTCCCGATTGCGGTCACAGAAGTAATCTGGACTCACATAGCCCTGATTCACAAAAGGATTCTTGAGTTGTATCCCCTTTTTCTTGGCCATAAAATTATCAGTAATAAATTATTAAATTTTAATAATGCAAATTACGTAATAATTTTTTGATTATGCAAACACTTTAAGGATTTTTTCTTGAAAAAGGGTGATATGACCAGGGGTCATTTAGCGTTGATAAAGTCCTGGAAGGCTTGCTTGTAGCTGTCGCCGATGGGGATATAGACATCACCAAAGACGATGCGGTTGCGCTCAATCTCACGTATCTTACTCTTCTGGACAATAAACGAGCGGTGCACCCTGATGAAGCGCGAGGTGGGTAGCATCTGCTCGATGGCCTTCATGTTCATCAGCGACAGGATGGGATGCGGCGACTGCTCGGTATAAATCTTCACATAGTCCTTCAAACCCTCGATGTAGCGGATGTCATCAAGATTGATCTGCAACAGCTTATACTCGCTCTTGACAAAGATGCTACGCGGTTCCTCCTCGGCAGGGGCTGATGTTGCAGGCTGCTGCTCGCTCTGCTGCACGAGCTGGAACCATTGCAGAGCCTTGTTGCAGGCTTCCATGAAGTCGGCATAACTGATAGGCTTTAACAAGTAATCCAGCGCGTTGGCACGGAAACCATCGACGGCATACTGGTCAAAGGCCGTGGTAAACACAATGCGTGTGTTCTCGGGCACCATGCGGCTCAATTCCAAGCCGTTGAGTTCGGGCATCTGGATATCCAGGAAGAGCAGGTCGACAGGCGTCTCGCCGATTCCGTGCAGAGCATCGGTGGCGTTATTATATTTCCCGCACAGTTCCAGGAACGGGATCTTTTTCACGTAACTCGCCAACAGTTCTACTGCCAGCGGCTCGTCGTCAACAATGGCACACTTGATGTTCATGATTCTTTCTTAATGATGATTTTAGAGTAATATTCCTTGCCGTCGTCGGTCATGCCCTTCTCCCAGGTATAGCGGTCGGGGTACATGAGTTCCAGTCGGCGGCTCACCTGCTCCAACCCGATGCCCGAGCCGCTCTTGTCGTTCTCGCGCTTGGGATAGCAGGTGTTGTGTATCTCACAGGTGATGTTGCCATCGGCCTGTGACAGGTCAACCTTGATTTTGCCCGAGCCTTGCGGCGAAATGCCGTGTTTGAAGGCATTCTCGATGAGCGAAATGAAGATGAGGGGTGCCACGGGTGTGGAATCGTTGGGCTGGATATTGATGTTAGTTTCAATCTTGACGTTATCGGTCAAGCGGATTTTCATCAGTTCAATATAATTGCGCATGAAGTCAGCCTCCTTGCACAGCGGCACAAAATCCTGCTGATTCTCGTAGAGCACGTGGCGCAAGAGCTTGCTCAACTCTCCCACCGCGGTCTGAGCCTTGTCCTGGTCAAAGGCGATGAGGGCATAGATGTTGTTTAACGTGTTGAGCAGGAAGTGAGGATTCAACTGGTTGCGCAGATTACTCAACTCGGCCTCGGCACGGGCGGCCTCGGCCTCCTTGCGTGCCTCCTCGATGTGATGCCACCGCTGTATCATGCGCACCGCCACGGCAAGCGCGATAATCAAGATGAGCAACAAGACAGCCCAGAAATATCGCGGAAACCTGAAGAAAGGCTTCCTGGGCTGATCGTTGTTGATTTCCGGAAGCCATTGTACAGCACACCAGTGCCACACATCCATCAAGAAGATGGCGCCGATAATCACCATCAAGTTGATGAACAAGAACGACTTCCAATCCTTCTTTTTCAGCAGATAACGCGGAACCAACCACAGGTAGTTCAAGTAGAAAACTATCAAATAGGTCACCGGATTGCCCAGCCACCTGATATAGCGGTTCCACACCACAGTCCAGTCATCATTGGAGCTATGGAAAAACAGCGGCACAATAATGAGTACCGTCCAGCATAACAGGTGCAGAATGAGATAACGCGATTTTGATTTTTCTATATCGGTTGACATTTCTTGGATTGCGTTTTGGTTACATATCGCAAAGATACTCAACTATTCCCGCCTCGACAAATATAATCGACAAAAACACTTTTACCCTCGACCAAAAAACACGTCATGAGGGCATAAAACCATGCCACATCATGACGTGTGTTACAGAATCGCTGATGGCCAATGGCCATCAGCTATAGGCTACTTGACTTCCTTCACCAGATAAATCATCGTGGGGAAGTGGTCACTGTAACCGTTCAGGAATACACCACCCGAGAACGTGCGCAGGGGATAACCCTGACGGTCACCCTCGTTGCTGCGCAGGAACTTGCGGTTCAGCACCTCGGCACGCGAGTAGGTCAAGGTGGGCTTGTCCTTGCTGTCGTAGTTCCTCAAGAAGTACTCGGTGAAGATGATCTGGTCAAACAGGTTCCAGTTGCCCTTGTAACCCAGGGTTCCGATACCCTTGTTCAGGATATTCCACCAGGGGTTGAAGCACGAACCCGGCTCCACGCAGTCCTTGATTTCCTTCTTGGCTCCCAGGGCCTCACGGCAAGACTTGTTCTGCGGGTCGTCGTTCAAGTCGCCCATGAAGATGATGCCCTGGTTGGGGTCATCGCGCAACAGCGAGTCAATCGTCTCACGCGCCATGCGGCCGGCGGCCTCGCGCAGGTAGCTCGAAGCCTCCTCACCACCCAGTCGCGAGGGCCAGTGGTTGACCATGACCGACACCTTCTCGCCAGCAAGCATACCAGTCACTGTCAACTGGTCACGGGTACGGAACTCAGGATAGTCAGGCAGATACTTGTTGATGCGCTGGGTAGTCACATTCAGGACCTTGAAGAAGCGCGGGTTGTACAGGAGTCCAACGTCCACACCACGACGGTCAGGACCATCAACGTGAACAATCTGGTAATGGCGGTCCTTGAGCTCAGGCTGACGGACGAGGTCCTGCAATACAGTGATATTTTCAATCTCACTCACACCGACGATGACGGGACCAACGGCAGGCGAGCCCTTAACCTCCATCTGGGCGATGGTATAGGCCATGTTGTGCTGTTTCTGCCAATACTTGGTACCGTTCCACTGGCGGGCGCCCTCGGGCGAGAATTCCTTGTCATAGACACCATTGTTGTTGATGGTGTCGAACAAGTTCTCAAGATTGTAGAACATCACGCCATACATCGTGTAACGGCGCTCCTGCTGCTCGTCCTGCTGCTCTTGGGCCACTGCCAGCGCCGGCAGCATTGCCACCAGCGCCAGGGCCATGTATAATAACTTTTTCATAATCGTGTTATTTTAGATGTTCGACTTTAAAATTTAACCTTATGACATGAAGTCTGTTACTAAAGTTTAAAGCCAAATCCTATAAATCACTCAGCCGAATCCCAGTTCACGTTCCAGATGGAAGCACGATCCTTGTTGCCCGTTGCATTAGAGGGGCACAGGTTGGTGAACTCGATGGTGAAATCACCCTGGATAGAGCAATTCTCCTCGAAGCTGTAAGCGTGCTTCTGGGTCACATTGGTGTCATTGATAGTCCAGGTCTTGACCACGTTGCCATTCTGCTTCACGTCAACACGGAAGGCAAGCAACTTGCCCGAATAGGCTGAGCCGTAGTTGAAACGCAACTTGGTCATACCACCCTTCAGCACGGGCGACACGATGGTACCCGTTGTAGAGGTACCGCCATTCATGGTCGGTGCCTTGGCATATTCCGAGGTGGATCCCAAAGCATAACCGATGAAGGTGAATACAGGGTTACCATCGGTAGCGCCACCCTCGAGCAGGGTGCAGTTGTTAGCCTTCCAACCTGCATTGGAGGTGTAGTTGCCCAGTGTAGTGGTGTGGGCAGGCATTGTCTCAAAGTCGGACGAGGTAGCCACCTTGGGAGCAAGACCGAAGGTCACATCGTCAACACACCAGGTAGCATAATTAGCGTCCTGGGTAGCATAGAAGCGGAAACCGATGTAATAGCAGCCGTCGGCCCACTGGCTCAGGTCAACATCGCCTGATTCCTTCCAATCGCTGTAAACGGGTGATCCTCCAGTGGGAGTAGCAATAGCGGGATTCAGTTTCACCTTGACAGTAGCCTCTTCAGGATTCTTGGCATCGAGAATATAGACCTCAAACTTGCTCGTCGTGCTGCCATAGCCAGCGACCTGGGTGCGGAAATTCAGCACCTTGCTGGCGGCGTGCTCGATATCCAGACAAGGAGTGATAAGCCATACGTCGAAGGGGGGATTGTTACCCTTGTAACCCGTCATAGCGGCATAGCCGTTACCGGTCTGTGTAAATACGGTGTGATACCAAGCCTTGTCGCCCGATACGGTGACGTTAAACCAACCACTGGGCAATCCAGTATCAAAGCCTTCCTCAATCGAGAGGACAGGAATGTCGGGACGCTCATAGGCGTCAACATCGACGATACCAGGCTTGCCCATAAAGGTGGCAAGAGTACCTTTCACCTTGATCTGCTTCTTATACAATGCGGGGAAATCCTTGAGGTTAAGGTCTTCACGAGCCTTTGAACCCTGGGGCAGCGGGATGATAACACACTTGTTGATATCGGTGCAATTGGGGTCATCGGCCAGCACGATAGTGTTGTCGAGGGTTGTGGGAGCCTTCCACTCGATGTCGGCATTGCCGCTGACAGTGGTCACACCGGGAGCCACAGCACCCACGATATAACCCACGGTCCAGCCCTTAGCGCCAGTGTTCTGATCTTCAATAGCCTCGGCTACCGTGTAGGGGTTGCTCAATGTGCCCTTGCCGTCGCCACCGATCACGTCGTCGATGCTGCGCAGGTAGAACTGCCAGGTACCAGAGGAGTTCTGGCGGGTAGCGTAGAAGCTGAGCAGACCCACGATGTCAACTGTTCCATCGGGGAGCGTGTCGGCGCGGAAGTCGGCATAGTTGCTGTTACGCACAACAAGCTGGTTGCCATCCTCGTCGGCAACGGTGCGGTTGGTCGTAGCGCTGGACTCGGCATAGGTGGTCTTGCCATTGGCCTCGGTGAAGTGAACACCGCTGATGCGCACGAGCTTGCCCTGATACTTGAGCAGGGTCTCGCTGTCATACTTGCCCTGGAAGTCACTGATGCTTACTTCAACGGTATCAACCTTGCTCAGGTTGGGCAGACCATTGATCTCTACCATCTCTTCCCACATGGCCTGGGGCAGGAAAGTGGCTTCCCACACGCTGCCAGAGGCATACCATGCGGGGTAGCCCAGCTGCTGCTGGCCATTGTACTTGCCCACAAAGTAGTCCTTCATCGGAATCACGATTTCCTGACCGATGCGGTAGTTGTTGTACAGGCTGTTCTGGTTGATTGAGATGTTAATGCCTGCAGTGCCGTCACTGATGTAAAGCGACTTGTAGATGTTGCCGCTCTCGTCGCTACTGGTCACCCAGCCATGGATGACGATGTCCTCCTTAACGGTGTCAATATAATTGACCGCATCCTGCCAGTACTTGGCCTTGAATTCAGCGATGGTCATGTTGGGTGTGTGCTCGGCGGTGGGAATCACCATGGGCGGCTGGTCAAACTCATCACTGCAAGCAGCGGTGAACACCAACAGGAGCATCAAGCTGAGATAAAAATTAAAACGTTTCATAGTGGTTGTATTGTTTGTTTTATTAATATCTATGGATTGATTGTTAAATGAAATGTGATGAATGGATTAGAACTTCAGACCCAAGTTCAAGAACATCTTGAACCCCTGTGCATAGTAGTACTTGTTGGGGAACTTGTTAGCCGTGTTGGTGATATCCTTGGTGTCGATACGACCCTGCTGGTAACCACCAGTCTGGATGTTCTTGTTGTCGAGAATGTTGTTCAGGTTCAAGTTGATGTTGAACGATGCACTGCGGTTGATGTAAATCACGTGACCGATGCTGGCATTGATGATCAATGCCTCGTTCAGTTTCTCCTGTTGGGTGATGTCCTTAATCATCTGCTGGAGTTGCTCCTCGCTATTGGCCATCGTGTACAGGGTAGGCATTTCCTCGTGGCGCACAGGCGAGATGTTCACATAGGAGCGGTTCATCCAAGCGCCATTCACCTCAACAAACCACTGCTTGGGACCAGCCCAGTTAAAGGCCAGCATGTAGCATTCCTGAGGGGTTCCTCCCACATAGAAGTTCTTCAGATAAATCGTCGAGGCCACATCGGGGCTGGTACCATTCTCATAGCTGCGGGTACCGGTGGGACGGTTCTTATACTGGTAGCGGGCGATATTGGCGGCTGCGCTGACGGTCAACGACGGTGAGAGCTTGTAGCTCAAGCCCACCTCGACACCCTTATACTGCTTGTGGATGCCGGTAAGCGCAAAGTTCATAAACGTGCTGTGCACGTCATCGTAGTAGGCCGTACGCTCAACGTTGTCACGCTGGTCGGTAAAGAAGGCGGTGACAACGCCCTTGAAGTTGCGGTAGTTCATCGCATAGCTCAGGTCGGCCGAGAAGATTTTCTCCACCTTGAGTTCGATGACATCATCCTTGGTGCGGGACGAGATATAGGCGTCATAGGGGCGAGGAGCCTCGGTGCCATAGAAGGCATGGCCCGTGAAGCTATTGCGGCCATCCAGTTTGAATGTGATACCGGCCTTGGCGCCATAGGTAAAGAAACGGTGCATTTCACCCTTGCCATAAGAGTTCTCGGGAGCACGGCCATTGCGCATCTTACCGTCGCGCTGGAACTGGAAGTACTCACCCTTGACACTGGCAAACATCTCCCACTTGGCCAGGTTGAGCACCCACTGATTCCACAACTGGGTCTTGAGGGTGAGGATATCGTAGTCATAACCGAAACGGTCACCCTTGACCACCTTGCGGTCGGGATTGTCCATGTCGTTCTGGGCCATGTCGGGATTCTCGGGGAAGTCGCGCTCGCTGAAGTTGTCAATATCCAGCCAATAGCGTCCACCCAGCAGGTCCTTGATGGTCTTGTAGTAGGATGATAAGGTATAGTTGGCGTTAGCGCCGGCCTGCATAGCCAGTTGATTGGAAAGATGCATGTTGAGCACCGACGAGAGCGTGAAACTCGACTGGTTGCTGTGGCGTTTCTCAAGGATGTAGGTCGAACCCTTCTCCACACCAGTCTCGTCAGCCTCAAGGTTGTTCAGGTAGTTGGTCTGATAGAGGTTGTCCCAACGGATCTGGGTATATTCGCTCTCATCGCGCCAGCGGTCGAAATAGACGTCAAACGCTTCGCTATTCACGTCATAGTAGGACGGCAGATAACGATAGTAGTCGGGACGCGGGTCGGCAGCCTTGTGCCAGTTGAGCGCGGCCTTGCTGTAGAACGACTTGTGATAGGCGAAGCCCGTGTTCAATGAGGTGTGATCATTGGGTTTCCACAACCAGTTCAGGATGGCAGTCGGGTCAAAGGATTCAACCACCTTGGAGTTGCGTTTCTTACCATCTTGCCAGCCCCAGTCAGGGTTGTACATGTTGCTGCCCACCAACTGGGCGCACTCCTCATAGATGGCCGAGTTGGCCGCGCGCTTGGTCGGTGCGCCAAAGGTCGTCAGCGACAGCGAGTGCTGCGGGTTGAAAACCTTCTCAATCGCGAGGAAATAACCCACGCTGTTATAGAACGAGCCAGGATACACACCCTCCTTGGCATAACGTCCCACAGCCGAAACGGTCATTGCCCAGCCGTGCTTGTTCAAGCCGGTGGCATGAGTCACCATACCACGCCAGCGGTAATTACCGTTAGTATAGGCAAGACTCAAACGTGTGCCAGGTGCATAATCAGCAGCAAAGGTCTTGATGTTGTTGGCGCCGCCAATACCACCAAAACCGTAAGTGTTGTTCTCCAGACCCATGCCGATGGTCTTGTTCCTGAATGCCTGGTTCAAGCCACCTGTCATCGAGTAGTTGAACGAGAAGCGGATAGCATCATTAAACGGCACGCCGTTGATGTAGGTCTCGGTCTTCTGGTTCTCATAACCACGGATACGGAAACGAGCTGTGCTGAAAGTGTAGCTCGATGCCTGGTAGAAGGGGTTGTCGGTCGCGCCACTCAACAGGGCGACCTCCTGAGTGTTGCCCTCCTCGTCCTCAAGCTGTGACTCCGACAGCGCCATGTCGGCCATGGCATTGCGGAACTCCAAGGCTTGGGCACTCTCAAAGGAAACAGGCTCAATCTGAATTGCGCCCAAGTTCTCCACCATTCCCTTGACAATGGTGACGTCACGTGACCAGTCATTGTAGCCATAAGCGAGAACAAGCAGCTTGTCGGAACCGGGAACCGCATCATCGATGATGAACAGACCCTCGGAGTCGGTCGTAGCTGCATTGCCTTGATTGTCAAGAATCACGGTCGCTCCTGCAACGGGCAACCCGCTTTTGGCATCAATCACCACGCCTTGCACACCCTCACGTTGCGCCAGCGCCGTCAAGGTGGCAAAGAGTGCTAATAGCAAAAACAGTTTAAGTCTCATAAAATCACAATTAGTATTTAAAGTTACAAATGTTTGCTTGACAGAAAACTGACACTTTTTTAAGTTAAATTAAATAAAACCCGAGCGGCTAATATCCTTGTATGGGTTAAATTTGTCAAAATTACAGATTATTTCTGACTTGCCAAAGAAAAACTGCCAGTCATTTTTCACTTTTTCTTAAAATAGTCATTGTACATCTTGATGCCAAATACAATGGCGCTCGAGACCGTTGTGATGACATTGGTGATAAACAGGGGCCAGTTCTTGAGCATCAGACCCTGGATGGCAAAGAAGATACCACCCAGGCCCATCATCAGGAACGTGGGCAGGGCGATGCCGTCGGTGTCATGGGTGCGGATCGTGTAAATCGCTTGGGGCATATAGCCAAGGATCAAGCACACCGATGCGGTGTAACCGATAATGTCGGTCAAGTGAGTAGTAATGAAATCAGTCATAACAAGTAGCGCTAATTAATTTATATTTGGTCTTGTAAATATCATAAATGCAAAATGGGACCCGTCATCGGGTCCCATTGAGTCACATTATTATCTTTGTATTGTGGAATTTACTGGACAGGAAAGGCACAGAGAAGAGCCGCGTTTTACGCATAATCTGATCGAATATTTTGCTCACATTTAACATCTTCTCTCAAATTTTGCCCACAAAAGTACAACAATTCCACCATGTAGCCTTTACTGAGTTCTTTCTTTAACCTTATTTAAGATTTAATCATTTCAGGCCACATTCACGCATCAATTCCTCGACTGCTGCCTTGAGTTGCAGGTCCTCGCCGTTGATGACGGTCTCGGGATTGTTGGCAATCTTGATATCAGGTTCGAGTTGCGTGTTCTCGAGGTAATTGCCCTCGGGCAACAGGTAACCGATGATGGGGATACCGAACACGAGCGACGAGTCTTGCAGCCTCTCCCATGACACACTCGACATCGTGCCGGGAACGGGCATACCCACGAGTTTGCCTAACTTGTCATGGCTGTAAACCCAGGGCGTGCCGTGGGCGTTACTGTAGTTGGCCTCGCACTGCAGCATGATGCTGGGCTTGTTCCAGCGGCGGCTGGGCATATCACAGGCCTCACGGCCGCGGATGACCTGGGTAAAGTACTTCTTACCGCTGAAGAGCACCTCAATGTCCTCGTGCAGGCGGCCACCACCGTTGAAGCGGGTATCGATGACGATACCGTCACGCTTGTTGTATTTACCCAGCACATCGCTGTAGATGTCGCGGTAGCTGGCATCGTTCATCGACTCCAGGTGCACATAGCCCAGACGGCCATTTGACAGGCTGTCCACGATATGGGCATTGCGCTTTACCCAGCGCTTGTACATCAGGTCGCCCAGCGCTCCCTTGCTGATGGGCTTCACCACCTCTTCCCAGCGCTTGCCAGTCTTGGGATCATAGAGCGAGAGCAGGGTCTTCTTGCCCGCCTGGCCGTTGAGCAACTCGGTATAATCGTGTTCCTCGTCGATAGCCACACCATTGATCTTCTCAAGGATGGTGCCGGGCTTGACTTGGCTCTTGGCCTTGGCCAGCGGACCGCCATGGATAACCTCGTCAATCTTGAGGCCGTTGCCGGTGTAGTTCCAGTTGTAGATGAGGCCCAGGTCGGACGTTGCCTCACCGCTGGTGGGATAGAAACGGCCACCGGTGTGGGATGCGTTCAACTCACCCAGCAACTCGCTCAACAGGTTGGCGAAATCCTGGTTGTTGTTGATGTGGGGCAAGAACTTGCGGTAGATTTCCACATAGGATTTCCAGTCGCAACCGTGATAGCTGAGGTTGTAGAAGCGCTTCGTGATCTGCTTGTCCACATGGTTGAACATATACTCGCGCTCGGCAAACAGGTCCATCTTCATATCGGCCTGATAGGTGATGGGGGTGAGCTTGTCGCCAGCCACGGTGAGTTTCTGCATCTTGCTGCTGCCCAGCACAAACAGCGTCTTGCCATCCTTGCTGGCCTGGATGTCGGCGCCACCGCCGCCCATTTTGTTCAGGAGCTTGGTCTCATGCTTGCGCAGGTCCATCTTCCACAGGTCATAGCCCTTCTCAAACGCCGACAGGTAATAGAGCGACTCACCGTCGGGAGTGATCATGCAGCCCGAGATGTTGCTCGAGTTGGGTGTCACGCGCACGATGCGGTCCTCGATGCCGTCGAGTTCTACCTTGAGGCCCTTGTCCTCGGCCTTGGCAGCAGGAGCGGCTTTGCCTTTCTTCTTGCTGTTCTTAGCTTCCTCGGCTTTCTTCTCTTCAGCCTTCTTGGCTTCCTTCTCGGCTTCGGTCAGCAGTTCGAAGTCTTCCTTATTGAGGTTGTAGCGGTCCAGCGCATCCTGGTTAACGAAGGCCAGGAAGACGTCGTCCTGCGAGCCCCATGAAGCATGGCTGCGCATGCCGAGGCGGTTGCTGCGGAACATGATGGCGTTGCCCTCCATCACCCAGCGGGGATCCTCGCTGATGTAGGCACTGTTGGTGATGTTGGTGATGGGGCCGCCGTTGGCCGACACGATACCGATGTCGCTATAGGGGTCGCGCTGGTTGCCGATGAACTCCAGGGCAAACCACTTGCCGTCGGGCGACCAGCTGTAGTTGAAATCTCCGTTGGTCTCATACCAGGTCGAGCCGTCAGTCACCTGAGTCACCTGCTTGGTCTTGAGATCATACACCTTGAGATTGAAACGGTCCTCGATGAAGGCCAGCTTCTTGCCGTCGGGTGACAGGCAGGGATGGGTGCGCTCCACCGTGGTCGAGGGCATCAGGATTTCCTCCTTGATGAGGGTGGCGTTGGGGAAATTGGGGTCCTCCTTGCGCTCGATGGTGGCGAGGACGAGTTCCCAGTTGCCGTTACGCTCGGTGGCATAGGCCAGCGTGCGGTTGTCACTGCCCCACGACACCCAGTTCTCGGCGGCGGGGGTGTCGGTGATGCGCTTGGTGGTGTTGTATTCCACCGAGGTCACAAAGACCTCACCGCGGACGATAAAGGCCACCATCTTGCCGTCAGGAGAAACGGCGGCATCGGTAGCGCCACGGGTGTGAGACATGCGCTGGATTTGGTCGCTGTCGTCGTGCCAGAGGTTGATGTCCACCTTGCGGGGCTGAGCGCCCTGACGCATGGTATAGAGTTCGCCATCCTGGGTGAAGCACAGGGTACCCTTGTTGTCAATCGAGAGGAAACGCACGGGATTAACCGTGAAATCGGTCACAGCCGTGAGCTGGCTGGGATTGTCGATGGGCATCGAATACACGTTCATCGAGCCGCCGTTGCGCTCGCTCAGGAAATAAACAGTCTTGCCGTCGGGGCTGAGCACGGGGTTGCGGTCCTCGCCACCGATGTTGGTCAGGTTGGTGTGATGTCCCGTCTTGGCATCATAGCGCCAGATGTCGCGTGTGATGGATGAAGTGTGGTGCTTGCGGTACTCGTCCTCACCACCCTTGCGGTCCTGATAAACAAAATAGTCACCGGTCTTGTTCCAAGTGATGTACTCGGCAGGAGTGCCCAACTCACGAGTGGAGCGGCCTCCCTCGACGGGCACCCTATACACCTCGGTCAAACGACCGCTCGGGAACAGCATGCTGCTCGCGGGATCCTGGATGGCGGCACTGTAGTAGATGTACTTGCCATCGGGGCTGAAGGTCCACGGTGTCTCGGCAGCGCTGTTGCGCGTGAGCTGCTTAGGCTGGCCACCGGTCGAGGGCATCACATAGATGTCGTTGTTACCCTTCCGGTCACTGGCGAATGCCAGCAACGCGCCATCGGGCGACCACACGGGCATGGATTCATAACTCGACTGTGAGGTCAACTGCACAGCCTGTCCGCCACTGGAGGGCACCACATAGATGTCACCCTTGTAGCAGAACGCGATCTTGTTGCCGTCAGGCGAAAT
This sequence comes from uncultured Prevotellaceae bacterium, assembly GCA_900318335.1. GTDB lineage: Bacteria > Bacteroidota > Bacteroidia > Bacteroidales > Muribaculaceae > Sodaliphilus. Next base: position 18,392 of record ONKF01000029.1, on the reverse strand, counting down.
GCTCGCAAAACGCATCCACAATGGCGTGTCGGCCATTGCGGTCATCGCCGTCACCGCGGCGAGTGAGAGCAAGAATTTCTTCATCATGATTTTATTAATTTATTGGGTTTTATTCTGCAAATTTACATAAAAAGTCGGTACAAGCGGGTACTTTGTGCTACAAATTATCTGATAAGGGGCAAAAAACAGCCGCTTGCACAATGGTCATGCAAGCGGCTGATGGCAATGGGGTGAAAATCCATAAGCTGAATGATTCTAAGGCTTATTCTTCGTCAACGTCACGATTCGGCGACTTCATAAGATTCTGGAACATTTTCAAGTATTGCATTTTAGCGTTCGGCTTAGCACCTTGAGATTCCATCCAGTCGAGATATTTCGTGAGGAGTTTAGCGGTTGGGCCAACTACGCTGAAAATATTCATGTCCGATGTGTCCGTGACCTTGCGGAAAGACTCATTGGTGAATAATTTCATGCCAAGGTCAATATCCTCGAGCGACAAGATGCCATAAGCCGCATTCAGGGCTATTGTGTCTAAATTGTCAGTGAGCCAGGTCTTGTATTTGCCGATTTTTGCAATCTCTTCGGTCATCTCACCAAGAGATAATCTGTCATAGAGTCCTATTGTTTTTTCCTCTATGCCACTATCTTTCCACATCTTTTGGAATTTGGCGGCATAAACAGCATCGATGGCTGGATTCACTTGTATCTTCTCAGATTCACCGCCAGCCATGAGCTGCGATATGCATTCATCTGAGACCTTATCTATCTTTTCGTCCCATTCGCTCTTGTGGGCTAAAAATGTTTGGAATTCGGGGGCTGCCAACATTGTATTGACAGTTCTCAAGTCGGCTTCAGTAACTTTACACTCTTTCATCATGGATTCCACCATGTCCGTCATCTGGTCAACTAAAACCTCCTTGATGTAACGCTCGGTCAACTGCCCCAAGTCCACATTGCCACTCTGATCGAAAAAGGCTTCGTTTATCTCATGCAAGGCTGCCCCCATCTTGAGATACCCACCTAAATTCGACTGATATTCCTTCACAGCCTGGCGGTAACTATCCTGAGCATAGCCGTTGGCGGCAACCAGCATCACCAGCAGCGCGATGAGAAATCTTGTTCTTTTCATATCCACCAATTATTTTAAAAAAATATTATCCCGACTTTAAGAATCTTTATAAATAATAAAGCGAAGTGAAGGAATCACTTGTCCAAATCCAAGTTATCAAGATTAAACATTGACTTAAGGAACTCAGCAGCGTCTTGGGGATCCTCGCTGAGCGTCGCGCCATGTTCCTTCATCCAATCCATGTATTTGAGTATAAAATAGCCCATTTTTAACTTATCATTATCAAATGAGTCGTAGCTTCCGAGTTTGCAATAGGACTCGTTAGCATAGAGTTTGGCAGCATAATCAAGGTCTTCGAGGGTCAAATTGCCGTAAGCGCTGTTCAGCAAGAGAGCAGACATGCTTGGAACCATCCAATCGGTAAAAGCCTTACGCTCTTCTTGTTTCTTGGACTCATCGGAAGAATCTTCATCCATCCGCTTCATCATCGCATCCATCATATTCTTGGCGATAGGCGATTCCAGAATCACATCCTTGAATTTGGCGACATAGGCGGGATCTATATCGGCTCTGGGCTGAACGGGCTCACCCAGGAGATCGGCCAGTCCCCCACTGCTCCAATCCTTGTCTTCGGCAGGCGCTTCGGCAGGCGCCTTGTCTTCTTCCAGCATCATAAACGGCATCATAAATTCAGCTAAGAACTCGGCCATCCATTCTTGCTCATGTTCTGCAAAGGTCTTGCCCTCGGGCGTGGAAACCAGTGACGCGACTTCTCTCAAATCGGCCTCGCTCATGCCGATTTCTGTCATCTCCGACACGTAAGGGTCTAACATGTCATCTTCAAACCGTTCATCAAGATAGCGTTGTGTCAACTGGTTAATGTCCACCTGATCACTCTTCTTAAACAGCATCTTCATATCTGAAAGGAGTGACTTGGTCTTTTCAAATTGGCCAATTGCAGTCAAGTAATCCTTCACAGCCTGGCGGTAACTATCCTGAGCATAGCCGTTGGCGGCAACCAGCATCACCAGCAGCGCGATGAGAAATCTTGTTTTTTTCATACTCACCTGTTTTAAAAAAGTAATACCCTGACTTTAAGCTTTTATCACAAAACTTCAAAGCGAAGTGAGAAAACACTCAGCAGGATTCTTAATCCCTTAGTGTTGATATCGTCACTTATTCGTGTTGAGAAATTCAAGCGCCGACTTGAAGTATTCCATGATGGCGTTGGGGTCTTCGCTGGTCTTTGCACCCTGTTCCTTCATCCAATTCAGGTACTTGAAATAAGCATGCTTGTTATAGTATTTCTCCATATCGATGCTGCTCAGGTCAAAGTTCAGGAATTTGCTATAGGTCTCGTTGGCTTGAAGCTTGGCAGCATAGTCAAGGTCTTCGTCAGTCAAATTGCCGTAAGCGAAATTCAGCAAGAGAACGGGCACATTCTTGGTCATCCAATCTTTAACCTTCTTACTCGACTCTTGTAACTCGGGATCTTTTTCATCTAGCCTCTTGAGCATCATGTCCATCATCTGCTTTACAACAGGCGATCCCAACATCACATGATTGAATTTATCGGCATAGGCAGCATCAATCTCCGGTTTGGGCTGAACGGGCGAGTCTAAAAAAGACACGTAGTCTTTTACCTTGTCCAAATATTCACCAGGTTCCATCGGTTCTTGTAAAACTTTCATCTGCTCCATGAACGGTGTTATCATATAGGAGGCGTACTCCATCATCCAGCTTTTGGTATGGGCGGTTAAGGTCTCAGACTCAGGGGTAGTGAGCAGCGATGACAATTCTCTCAAATCAGCCTCGGTAATGCCTTGTCCTTTATATGCGAAGACATAGAAGTCAATCATGTCATTCTCATACTGTTCATCAAGATAGCGTTTTGTCAACTGGTCAATGTCAACTTTACCATCCCTATCAAACATCATACTCATACTTGAGATTAACGCCTTTTCCTTCTCTAATTGGTTAACTGCTTTCATGTAATCCTTAACAGCCTGGCGGTAACTGTCCTGAGCATAGCCACTGGCGGCAACCAGCATCACCAGCAATGCAATAAATAATCTGGTCTTTTTCATAATCAATTCTATTTGCGTTAATAATATGCTATTTATCCAATACCGCAAATGTAAACACTTTTATCTGGTTTCACAAGTTTAGAGCGGTTTTTCCGTTACATAACAATAAAATAATATTAAATAAACGACTTTCAGTTTGTGCCACCAAAAAATGTTCCTAACTTTGCAGGTTAGACAATTATCAAAAACTTGAGAAAATGGCTAAACGGTTATTTATTGCGGTTTTCGCCATCTGCATGGTCGCCCTGAGCGCAATGGCCGATGGCAAGCAAGCCGAGGCATCGTTTCCTGTCAAGAGCCATGACTTCGGCACCATCCAGGAGTCCAAGGGCCCCGTGTCGTGCACCTTTGAGTTCACCAACACTGGCGACAAGCCCCTGCTCATCATCGATGTCACGGCATCGTGCGGTTGCACGCGTCCCGAGTATCCATCCAAGCCTATCAAGCCAGGCAAGAAAGGTAAAATCAAGGTGACCTACAGCCCCATCGGACGCCCCGGTGCCTTCAAGAAAACCGTCAAAGTGAAGACCAACGGCAAGGAACGCACAACTACCCTGCACATCGAGGGCACTGTCGTCCCCAAGAAATAGTGAAACGAACCCTCCACATAGTGTTATTGCTGGCTGCGATGGCCCTGTCGGCCACTGCACAGCCCGTGGCATCATGGCTGGAGAGCAAGCATGATTTCGGCGTCTTTATGGAACAGGATGGCAAGGTCACCTGCCAGATGCGCGTTGTCAATACGGGCAACGAGCCCCTGCTCATCGTCAAGGCACAGGCAAGTTGCGGCTGCACGGGCCTTACCTATCCCCAAGATGCCATTATGCCCGGAGACACGGCGACCGTGGCTATCACCTATAACCCGTCAGGGCGCCCTGGCCAGTTCAGCAAGCAGGCGCTCATCTTTACCAATACAGTGCCCAAGCGCTCCGTCCTGGAAATAACGGGTAACGTCATCCCCACCGCCGCCACACTCGACAAGCAGTATCCCCTGCAAGCGGGATCGCTGCGCATCAGCCAGGGCGACATCCCGATGGGAGAAATCACCCGAGGCAAGAACAAGACACAATACCTGAGTGCCTATAACGCCTCGACCGACACCATCCTGGTGAGCGTGCAGGGCGGTTGCAACTACATCAAGCCCGCAGTAGTGCCCGACACGGTCCCTCCGGCACGCGTCACAGCACTCACGGTGCATTACCTGTCAGGGCAAGCACCGCTGTGGGGACTTAATATCGACACTCTGACACTCCACTGCAGGCCTTTAACCCAACAGTCCACCGCTATTGACGGCAGTGCCGACATCCATGTGATGGCCCAGGTAATCGAGGACTTTGAAGGCATGACCGACCAGCAACGTGCCGATGCTCCCGTCGTGGGTCTGGATTGCGGTGACAGGGTGGATTTCGGCAACATGACGGCAGGCGATGTGGTGACACGCACCTTCACCATCACCAACAAGGGCAAGGACAAACTCGCCATCCGCCGCCTGTGGGTTCCACAGGGCGAAGGCGTCACCGTCAAGTCAGACAAGCAGGAGGTCAAGCGCGGCAAGGCAGCCAAAGTCACTGTGACTGTGGACACGTCACAGCAGCATGACGGCATCCTGAACGTGCCGCTCACGCTCCTGTGTAACGACCCCGACTCACCACGGGTGACCATACGCCTCGTGGGTATCATTGACAATAAAAAATAACTATCATCATAATATATGGCAGACAAATCAAGAATCGTACAGCACACCGAGGAGTGCCCCAGTATGCAGCACCCCGAGAACGATGACCAATTCACTGGCCTGCAAGTGAATAGCGGTGTCGAGCAACCGCCCATCGTCAATCCTTATCTCAAGCGCAAGCGTAAACCCCAACTGACGCCCGCCGAGTATGTCGAGGGCATCCGTAAGGGTAACCGCGCTGTCCTGGGTCAGGCAGTGACGCTGGTCGAGAGCCGCAATGCCGAGCACCAGATTATTGCCCAGGAAGTCATCGAGAAGTGCCTCCCCTATACGGGAAACTCCCGCCGCATCGGCATCACCGGAGTGCCTGGCGCCGGCAAGAGCACGTCGATCGACTCCTTCGGCATGCATGTCATCAAGCAGGGACACAAACTGGCCGTACTGGCCATTGACCCCAGCAGCGAGCGCTCCAAGGGCTCCATCCTGGGCGACAAGACGCGCATGGAACGTCTGGCCATCGAGCCCGACGTGTTCATCCGCCCTTCCCCCTCGGCAGGTTCGCTGGGCGGTGTGGCCCGCAAGACGCGCGAGACCATTGTGCTGTGTGAGGCAGCGGGTTATGATACCATCTTTGTCGAGACCGTCGGCGTGGGACAGAGCGAAATCGCGGTTCACTCGATGGTGGACTTTTTCCTGCTCATCCAGCTTGCCGGCACCGGTGACGAGCTGCAGGGCATCAAGCGCGGCATCATGGAGATGGCCGACGGCATCGTCATCAACAAGTGTGACGGCGACAACATCGAGCGCGCCCAACTGGCTGCCGCCCAGTTCCGCAACGCCCTCCACCTCTATCCCCTGCCCCCCAGCGGCTTCCTGCCCGAAGTGATTACCTACTCGGGCTACTACGACCTGGACATTGACAAGGTGTGGGACATGATCGACCGCTACTTTGCCCACGTCAAGGCGAGCGGCTACTTTGACGAGAAACGCCACGAGCAGGAGCGCTACTGGATGCGCGAGACCATCAATGAGCAGTTGCTGGCACGCTTCTATTTCGACCCCGAAATCGAGCGCCTGCTCAGCATCAAGGAGGACACTGTCCTGGCAGGGAAACAGACATCGTTTGTCGCTGCAAGCGATGTGCTCAACTTCTATTACAGCAAAATCATTCACGAACATAAAAACTCATGAAAAGATTAACCCTCATCCTTTCGCTGGTCGCCGTGGTCATGCTATGCTGCCAGTGTGCGACTTCAAGCCAGCTGCGCAAGGCTCAGCAAGGAGCCAAAGCAGTCCCCTTCACTGAGCTGAAAAACTACTATGTGCGCAACGACGTCGACTGCAGCCATGTGCAACGTCTCATCCTCGATAACGAGCAGGACTTCAAGGGCTTCTTCGGTGAGGCTGCCGTTATGGGCGGCCTGCCCACCGACATCAACTGGAAGAAACAGTTTGTCATCGCCGTCCTGCTGCCCGAGACCAACCGTCCCACGATGGTCACCCCGCTGGAAGTGAAGCGCAACGACCACAGCATCATCATGAAATACCAGGTGAACCGTGGCACCAAGACCAGCTACACTCTGGTGCCCTTTACCGCTGTAGCTCTTGACCGCGCTGTTGACCCGCAGCAACTGGAGGTGTTCTTTATTGAGAAGTAAGACAACAATGGAAGGAAATTTCTGCTACCGCTATCCCCACCCCGCCGTAACGACCGACTGCGTCGTGTTCGGCTACGATGGACTCAGGCTTAACGTGCTGCTCATCGAGCGCGGCAACGAGCCGTACAAGGGCTGCTGGGCCTTCCCTGGCGGCTTCCTCAATATAGACGAGGACGCCCCTGAGGGCGCACGCCGTGAATTGCTCGAGGAGACCGGTCTCAAGGTGTCCAATATCGAACAGTTGGGCGCCTTCGCCACTCCCGACCGCGATCCGCGCGAACGCGTTATCTCTATCGCGTTTTTCACACTCACCCGCGTCCAGGAAGTCCAGGGCGGCGATGATGCCAATGTGGCCAAGTGGTTCCCCATCAACCGGCTGCCCGATTTGGCCTTCGACCACCAGGAAATGTTCAATATGGCCCTGAAACGCCTCTCGGACTATCTCAAGCTCAAGACGGGTAATTTCTTCAGTGGGGACTTCTCCTATGAGGAGATTGACATGATCTACTTTGCAACGCTGTCCAAGCGGTAATCCGCCAGGTTAGATTGTTAATAAATGTAAAAATTCACAGCAAATGGCTTTTTGCTGTGAATTTTTGTTAATTTTACGTCACTTTGTGCTCAAAAAGTATGTTATAAAACATATTTAGCACTATTTTTGCATCGGTTTTTCATGGTATTAGTTTTTAAGGTTATGAGATTTCAGGTGTCGTGAGACAGTTGTCAACTCAGAAGAAAACAGAAAAGATTGTTTTAAGGTTTATGTTAATGGTATTAGAAGGTTAATTAGTTAAGCAATCCCCGACGTGAGTCGAGGATTTTTTTTGTGCTTTACCCGGATATATTCTCATCATTATTATATACCTTTGCAAAAACAACAATTAAACCGGTATATGACAATGAAAAAGATTATCCTTCTCGCCTTAACCATCATCACAGTGACCACCTTGTGGTCATGCGCCAAGAGCAATGGCAACATCCCGTCCAATGACGGCAACATGGTCATGGACAGCACCTTGTGCCAATTCAATAACATCGATGCCGAAAAAATGTTCACCTACGTCAACGACGAGGGCGACACGATGTATTTTGATAACACTTTCTCGGCATTCTGGCCACAGGTTATCAATGGCAAGCCCTGTCCCGAGCTCCAGCAAGCCCTGTTCAGAGCCATGACCGACAGTGCAGGTCTCAACCAGCTGGACAAGGTCATCGACTTCCTGCTGAATCCAGCCAACTATACTGAAATCGAAAGCGACAAGCTTATTCCCGCCAACTCCATCAAGGATGATGAAGGCAAACTCTCGAGCAGCGAGGTTAGCGTGATCATGGAAAGCATGACCGACCGCCTGCTCATCTACCATCTGGGAACCAGTTCCTATATGGCCGGTGCTGCTCACGGCATCTACGCCAACAACTACGTCACCTACGATCTCAAGAACGAGAAGGCCGTCGCCTTTGAGGACGTCATCGCCGACACTACCCTACTGCGCACCGCAATCCTGAAGTCCATCAAGCAAACCTACGACTACGACAAGGACGACCTCTTCCTCCCCGACAATGGACTGCTGCCCCTGCCCCGTGACTTCCATATCGATGGCCAAGTGTTCCACGCCGTCTATCAGGTCTATGAGATTGCCAGCTATGCCCAGGGAGCCATCGATGCCCCCATCTATCCCTACATGCTCAAGCCCGAGGAGATGAAACGCCTCTTCACCCCCTACGGCCTCGAACTCATCGACTACACCGAATAATTTTCTCTGATTCTACAACAGCACCTGATTAGTGGCAACAGTTAGCGCCTCGGTGATGCTACGCACACCCAGGCGCTCAAACAGTGCACGCTTGTAGGTTTTAACTGTATCCAGCGCACGGCACATCTTGTCGGCAATCTGCTGAACTGTGAAACCCTGAGCCGACAGGATGAGCACCTGTTTTTCCTGTTGCCTCAGGGTCACGCTTCTGTGTTCCTGCCAGCGATGACCGTTCAGGTCATATTCCCAATAAATGGATTGACCCTTCTTGCGGAACTCCACATGACCGGGAGTGGTGTGATGAGACAACGACACGACACACATCGCCAGCCAGGCACGTCCGTCGGGCGCAAGTGCAAACGGTGTAATCTTGTGGTTTACCAGATAGCAATCCTCGCCATTCACAATATGGAAGTCGTAGCTCATGAAGCAGCGGCTGCGCTCGGTCATGAGCTCCTCGTTGAAGCGTTTAAAGCCCACCTCATTAATCTCAGTGAGCATCGTCAGTTCCTCGGCGGGAACGTGGTCGATATATAGGCGGTAGCCCATCTGGCGAACCTCCTCGGCAGTGTGCCCACACAGGAACAACGGATTACTCGCCACATGCAGGAAGCCATGCTTCAAGTAGTCGATGACATAAATGCTCTGGTAAGTCGCATTGGCCATCGCATCGATGGCGCGTATCATGGGCTCAAGGTGGCGGTATTGCTCATCATCAATACCCTCTACACTGTTGGTCAACGTGAAGAAATCCTCAATTCTTGCCATATCGGTCTTGCTGGTTAATAGTTATGCAAATGTACCCCAAATGCCCAATTCCAGCAAAAGATGAAACTTAAAAAGCCTTACCCTTAAGAAGTAGTAACACACCACAAGGCAATTTAACACCCTAAAGTGTGAAAATGCGATTTCATCGCCCCGATACTGCAACCTTTCACCCTTTAGTGCGTGTCTCTATTGAGGTTTGCCTCGATAATTTTGCACTCGTGCAACCAAAAATAGAGATATTATGATTGAAAGAACGATTATTATCATCATTGTAGAACTAATTGCGGCTTTGACAGCTGTGGCAGGTCCGACTACAGGCTGTGTGCTGGACGAGAACCGTGTGCCAATGCCTTTTGTCAACGTGATCCTGATTAATCGGACCGACTCGACTTTTGTACAAGGCACTACAACGGGCGAGGACGGCAGGTTTTCCCTCATGGCCGATTGTGATGACTGCTTGTTGAAAATATCAAGTGTAGGTTATGTAACCCTTTTCTTAGAGTCGCCCAGAAACAACATGGGCGATATCGTGATGCAGCCCGATGCAGCCCTGCTGGGAGAGGTCGTCGTGCAAGGCCAGCGCCCTGCTCACAAGTTGGGAAGGGAGGGACTCATCACCAGTGTTGACGGCACCATCCTGAGCAGGCTGGGCACTGCCGAGGACGTGCTGCGCAACGTCCCGGGCGTGCGAAGCAAGGACGATGGGTTGGAGGTGTTCGGCAAGGGCAAGCCTCTCATTTACATCAATAACCGCCTGATGCGCGATGCCAGCGAACTTAACGAGTTGAAATCTCAAGACATCATCAGTGTTGAAGTAATCACCAACCCTGGAGCAAAGTATGACGCATCAGTACAGAGCGTTATTCGCATTAAGACACGCAAGGCACAGGGTGAAGGCTGGGGAGGTCACCTGCGCAGCAGTTTCTTTCAGGGCGAAATGTCCCGCACCTATAATGCCTTTCTTTGGAATTACCGCCACCTGGGATTGGATGTATTCGGTACAGTCAGCGACTTTGAGAACGGCTGGTTGCAGAAATATCGCATCACCCAAGATGTCGCCGCTGACACCTTGTGGCATCAGGACAATCACGGTCGCAGCCAGGGTAATTACAATATCTTGCGCTTGGTTTTTGGGGCCAATTACCAGTTTAATGACAAGCATACGATGGGCATCCAATATAATAGCAGCATCCGCCTCAAGGATGTTGACAAAGGCTTTTTTGCTGCCAAAGTGACCGCCAACGGCAATTTCTACGACAGCCTGATGACCCATAATAAGAATAAAACACGGCACAATATGCCGCACTCGCTCAATTTCTATTATAATGGCGAAGTAGGCAAAACCAACATCGATTTCAATGCCGATTACTATTTTACCAAGAACCGCGAGAGTGAGTGGAGCCTTGAGGAGAGCCAAGAGTGGGAGGACCGCACAGTAACCAGCGAGAATACCGTGAGAAATGAACTGTTTGCAGGCAAACTCGTGCTCTCATGGACATTATGGGGTGGCAACCTGTCGGTAGGCAGTGAGATTGACTACACCCACCGCAACGATGATTACCTCAACCCTGAGCAGATTGTTCCGTCAAGTTACACCAAAGTTAAGGAGCGCAACTACAGCGCCTTTGTCGAGTATACCCGCTTGACGCCTATCGGCCAGGTGAGCGGTGGATTGCGTGACGAATATGTTACCACCGACTATTACAGTCAAGGCATTCACATGGACGGGCAAAGCCGCCATCAGAACCATCTGTTCCCCAGCCTCTCGTTATCGACCCAAGTGGGTAACGTCAATGCGATGTTGGGCTATGTGATGAAGATTCGCCGCCCCACCTATTTTGAACTTAGCAACAAGACCTATTATTCTAACCGCTTTACTTGGCAGTCAGGTAACCCGTTTCTGAAACCAACCATCATTAATAACTTGACACTGGATGCCACATGGAAATTCCTCTCGCTTAATGTGAGTTATTCCCATCTGCATGATGTGGTCATGCAGTTAGGCCGTCAGATAGAGGGGCACGAGGCCACAACACTCATTATACAAGAGAATATCGACAAAAAGGACGTGTTGAGCCTCAGCCTAACTGCCGCACCACACATTGGCATCTGGCACCCCCAGCTCACGGTCAGCATGATGAAAGAGTGGATGAAGATTCCCATGCCTGATGGTTTTTATAGTCCGTCAAGGCCAGTCTTCATGGCACAGTGGAACAACAATTTCAAATTCTCGTCCTCGTGGACGGGGTCGCTCTCCCTTGATTGGCAGGGCAAGGGCGACAGCGAGAACATCAGCAGCTGCAGCCACCAACTTGACTTGTACATCGGCCTGTCCAAGACATTCTTTAATGACCAACTATCAGTTAAGGTTGCGGGGCATGACCTGTTTCATCGCAATGGCCAGGACGTGCTGGTGCATTTCGGGGAATTGACTCTGTGGCAGCACCGCACCAACGAAACCCGCTATGCCGAAGTGACCGTGCGCTACCACTTCAATTGGACACGAAGCAAGTACAAGGGCACCGGAGCCGGTAATCAAGAGAAAAACAGACTATGAAGCAGGAATTGAGATATATCAATCTGTCATGGGCCGTCGTGGCCGTGTGTGAGACTGATTCATTCACCATCAATCAACTCGTCCACGACGGGAGTGTAGAGCAAGCAGTAGAGCGTTACGTTATCGGTTATATGGCTTTCTGGCAGATCGCTTTTGTCGAGAAAGAGCGGCTGGTTCCTTGCGAAGACGAGACACTGCGGGCATCCGCCCGACGCAAGATCGCCCGCTACATTGCCGAACACCCGCCTGTTGAATGCCTGCCACGTTTCTATATCGTGATGTTGCAGCAGCCCTTCACACCCCTGGAACCCGACGGCATGACCCAAGTCTATCAAGTATAAAATGAGATTATCGCCGTTGCAAAGCCCCGGCACAGAAAAACCAGTCCTCTGTGTCGCGGCTTTGCCGCGGCCATTTTACTGCCCGCTCTTGAGGCAAATCACCCTCGCCATCTCGTTAAGGTCAAGGCACTGGTTGCGCTTGATTACCCTCCTATCGTTGTGATGTTCCCACGGGGCAAGCATGAGCAGGCGGCCTTGAGCGCAAGCGTCAAAACGACGGCCACCTGGCTTGGCAAGAGGCGCGAAACCGTTTTCTTGAAGCACAACAACGGGAAAACCATGCTCGAAGGCTGCCTTCATCACAGCCTTTTCTCCTGGACTGATACTCGGCGAAATGAGAACTGCCCCGTTTTGTGCCAATGATAGGAACCGCTGCACAGTAGCATTGATTTGCAGAGGAGTGAGTTTGCGAGAACATTGCACTTGCAGCAAGCATGGGGCATCAAGCAGGAAGACATTCCCCAGCGCCGCAAAGGTATATTTCCCCACTTTGATATTTCTTTGGACTTGGAACAAGTCTGCATGGTTGCGCTTGATGGCAAGACGACGAGGATTATCATGGATATATGCCTTCATGCGCTGTAACTGCCCATCTCGATCGAGAATCAGGTCGTTATAGCCATCTTCCCACAATCCTGGTGTGTCGCCTTTGACAAGTTCTTTATAGGCACGATTACATCCCACTTTAAAGCCATTAATCACCTTGCCGAGATGCACAGGAATACGTTCCTTGACAAAGACGATAAAGTGAAGGTGATCAGGCATCAGTTGGAACGTCCAGATAGCAATCTGGGGATAGAATTTGGGAAGATTTATCAGAGATTGTATAACCGCTTGACCAAGTGGACTCGGCTCCACAATGGCTGGCGTTGTCTCGCCGTTGCCTGTGAGACTTCCAAGCAAGGAGCGCCGCTCATTGACAACAAGAGTAATCATGTAGATACAACGGCTCTGATAGTCATGGCCCACCCGGCGACGCTTCATCGACGGTTTCAAGTCCCCAGCCCATTGTTTCTTGCTCTTGTACCTATCCCAATCCATAATGCAAATTTACCCTTTTTCAGGCAATTCCCCAAGTGATTTAAAAGAAATCCACACTGCTGTAGCAATGCTCCAGCACAGGAAACCCCAACCACAAGCCCAATCTTCTAAAGACAAGTCCCAGAAAGCCAAGTCCCAAAAGGCCTGTCCCCTGTGTCGCGGCTCTGCTGCGGCCATTTTTTAACACCCTAAAGTGTGAAAATGGAGGATTTATTATTGTAGATTGCAACCTTTCACCCGTTGGTGCGCGTCTATAGGGAAAACGGTAGGATACTATTGCTACCAGTAATACGATAACTCAATAAAACCTATAGACAAATGAAAAGAAACTTTTTCACACTGATGATGGCGCTGGCGGTCGCATTGACGGCCGTAGCCGACACGTTTACCGGCCGGGTAGTTGACGAGACAAACGCTCCGGCACCCTTTGTCAACGTGGTGCTGCTCAATGCCAGCGACAGCGCCTTTGTGGCAGGAACGACAACCGACACCGATGGGCGGTTTACTCTCACGGGTAACGCCACCCGTCCCATCGTGAAAATCACCTATCTGGGCTACAAGACACATGTAATGGATGCCATAAATGCCGACTTGGGCACCATCACACTGGAGCCAGAGGCGACCTTGTTGGGTGAGGTCGTCGTCAAGGGTCAGCGCCCTGCCTTCAAACTCACCACCGAAGGCCTCAAGACCCAGGTAGAGAACACACTGCTGAGCAAGGTGGGCACCGCTAAGGCCGTGCTCGAGAATCTTCCGGGTGTGCAGCGCAAGAAAGACGGACTGGAGGTCTTCGGCAAGGGTACGCCGCTCATCTACATCAACGGCCGCAAACTCCAAACCCAGACCGAACTGGACCAGATCAGCAGCGAGGACATCCAGAGCGTGGAACTGATCACCAACCCCGGGGCGAAGTACGACGCGACGGTAGAGTCGGTCATCCTCATCAAGACCAAGCGGCCCCAAGGTGAGGGCTTCAGCTTCAACACCCAGGCCAGTTACTACGTGGGCGAGGGTCCCGACCTGGCGCTTGGAGTGAACTGGAATTACCGCCATCAGGGGTTGGACGTGTTCGGCAGCGTGTGGTACAACGATGACAGGTACCTGGAGAATGATGACTTCGTCTTTGAGGTACAAGCCGACACCATCTGGCACATGAATGAACATTCCGACATCAAGACCCACGATAACTCGATTTACACCTCGGCGGGCGTGAACTATATCTTCAATGACAACCACTCGATGGGCTTCCGCTATGACACCAAGGCTTTTTTCCTGAACCGCACCCGTGGCACCTTCACCGCCGACGTAATAGCCAACGGAGACTTCTATGACCATCTGGAAAATGGTGTACACATGTCCAGCAAGTTCAATATGCCTCACACCCTCAATGCCTACTATAATGGAAAGGTGGGCAAGACATCTATCGACTTCAACACCGACTACGTCTTCCACAAGGAACGCAAGAGCCAACTTAACGATGAGGTGAGCCAGGAGTGGGAAAGCCGCACGGTGACCAGCACCAGCGTGATCCGCAACCAGCTGTGGGCTGCCAAACTCGTCCTCTCTTGGCCCCTGTGGGGTGGTAATCTGCAGGTGGGCAGTGAGTATGACCACACGCACCGCAACGACGACTACATCAACCCAGAGCAAGTCGTGCCCACGTCCTTTACCGAGCAGAAGGAGCGCAACTACATCTTCTTTGCCGAGTATGCCCATCCGTTGCCTTTCGGCCAGTTGAAGGTGGGTCTGCGCAACGAGAACGTCAATACCGACTATTACAGCCAGGGTGTGCACATGGCCGAGCAGAGCCGCAATTATCACCACTTCTTCCCCAGCGTGGGCCTGGTGGCACGGGCTGGCAATGTGCAACTGATGCTGAACTACGCGATGAAAATCAAACGTCCTGGTTACTGGCGGCTGCGTAACAGTGTCACCTATGCCAACCGTTTCACCTGGGAGAGCGGCAACCCTTATCTCAAGCCCACCATCAACAACGAGGTGTCGCTCATGGCAATGTACAAGTGGGTCAACCTGATGTTGGGCTACAAACATGACCGTGACGTGATTGTCAACGTGGCCCATGAGGTACCCGGCAGTGAGGCCACCACCCTGATGAGCAATGAGAATGTGGACCACAAGGATGCCATGCGCGTGATGCTCACCTTCTCGCCGCGCTTCGGACTCTACCAGCCCTCATTGACGCTGGGCATCATCAAGGAGTGGATCAAGATTCCGTCACCCATCGGTTTCATCTCCCCCAAGGACCCCGCCTACCTTGTGCAGTTCAACAACAACTTCCAGATTCTGCCCACCTTGACCGCCAACGTGAACTTCAATTTCACCAGCCGAGGCGATATGGAAAACGTCACCATCTCCGAGCCACTCTATCTGCTCGACATCGGTGCCACC
The DNA here is from genome assembly GCA_900318335.1 of uncultured Prevotellaceae bacterium. GTDB lineage: Bacteria > Bacteroidota > Bacteroidia > Bacteroidales > Muribaculaceae > Sodaliphilus. Next base: position 3,033 of record ONKF01000029.1, on the reverse strand, counting down.
AAGACCTTCTTGAACGACCGCCTTTCCATCCAGGTGACTGGCCACAACCTGCTTGACTCACAAGAGCACTACAAACTGCGCTACGGACTGCGCAACATGTGCCAGGTCCAGCGCCGCGATGCCCGTGAGGTGGAATTCACCGTCCGCTACAAGTTCAACGCCACCCAGAGTAAGTACAAGGGCACCGGTGCGGGCTCCAGCGAGAAGGAAAGACTGTAAAACACCTGTTTCATTTTTCAATATCACATCATCAGATTATCTATTTCAGTACAATAGAGCATCTTTCTATTAGGCTGATTACCAGATGATTAATTGGTGGTGTGATATTTTTTGAAAAATTTCTTGCAAAATCCTTTGTCAGTTCAAAAACTTGCAGTACCTTTGCACTCGCTTTGAGAAGTGCGTTAGTTCAGTTGGTTAGAATACCTGCCTGTCACGCAGGGGGTCGCGTGTTCGAGTCACGTACGCACCGCAGTGGAGAGAGGATTTGGGTGACCATGCTTCGGCTGGTTGCCCATTCTTTTTTATGCATAATGGCCTGCCCGGTATCATCGAGCAGGCCACTATGCGTTAACAACATCGCTACCACTTCGTGGTTGTTTTCTTAAAGAGGCTTGATGCTAACAGCAAATCCTCCGCCGGGAGCGCTATGCAGCTTCAAGGTGGTCTTGGAGTTCACTTTCTTCTTGGTGATGACGTAGGCCTGAGGATTGGTCTTGTAATCAGCATCCTTGGCGTCGGCATAGATGGTTGCCTCGTAACTGCGGCCCTTATCCAGGAAGTCGAGTTTGACAACGCTGTCATGAGGCTTGGTGTCGGTCACGTTACCCACATACCACTCATCGCTGTTCTTGTCCTTACGCGCAATGGTGATATACTCCATGGGAGCCGCCTCGAGGTAGATGGAGCGCTGCCAGTCAACAGGCACGTCCTTGATGAACTGGAACGCGTCCATGTAGCGGGCATAATTCTCGGGAAGGTCTGCAGCCATCTGCAACGGGCTGTAGAGCGTCACATAGAGTGCCAACTGGCCACAGATGGTCGATTGCACCTTGGAGTCGTTAGGAGCGAACTTAGACAAGTCCATCTCAAAGATGCCGGGCGTGTAGTCCATGGGACCGCCCTGCAAGCGTGTGAACGGCAGAATAGCCGTGTGGCCAGGCACAGTGCCGACAAAGGCCTGATATTCGGTGCCACGGGCGCTCTCGTTGCCAATCAGGTTGGGCCATGTGCGGCACAATCCGGTGGGACGCACAGCCTCGTGGGCATTGACCATGATGTGATGCTTGGCCGCCTGCTCGACGCAATACTGGTAGTGATTGATGATCCACTGGCTGTAGTGGTTCTCGCCACGAGGCAGGATATCAGCGACATAACCGCTCTTGACCGAGTTATAGCCAAGTTTGTTCATCAGCGTGTAGGCCTCTTCCAGATGGCGCTCATAGTTGCGCGTGCTGGCCGAAGTCTCGTGATGCATCATCAGGCGGATGCCCTTACTGTGGGCATAGTCGTTAAGCATCTTGATGTCAAAGTCAGGATAGGGCGTCACAAAGTCAAACACATAGTCCTTGCTATTGCCGAACCAGTCTTCCCAACCCTCGTTCCAGCCTTCGACGAGGACCTGGTCAAAGCCGTTGGCGGCAGCAAAATCGATATAACGCTTCACATTATCATTATTAGCGCCGTGGCGGCCGTTGGGCTTAAGCTTGGTGTAATCGGTCTTGCCAAGCTGAACCGAGGGGATGTCGTCGGTGTAATGCCACGTGCTCTTGCCGGTGATGAGTTCCCACCACACGCCCATATACTTGACGGGCTTGATCCATGAGGTGTCTTCAATCTTGCAAGGCTCATTCAAGTTGAGAATCAGGCGCGAGGCAAGCATGTCGCGGGCATCGTCGACAATCATGATGGTGCGCCACGGTGTGTGACAGGGTGCCTGCATATAGCCCTTGTTGCCCTGGGCATCGGGGGTGAGCCAGGATTCAAACACCATGTTCTTATCATCCAGATTGAGGTGCATACAGGGATAATCGACCAGCTGAGCCTCATGCAGATTGATATAGATGCCGTCATCGGTCTTGAGCAGCAGTGACGTCTGGACGCCGGTCTCGCTGAACTGCTGCTGTGATTCATTGTCGGCAATGCGGGTATGGAAGATACTACGTATCTCGCTCAAGCGAGAGCGGGTGTATTCATACTCCTGGGTGTCATAGTCTCCACCTATCCACCAGGCGGTGATGTCGCCTGGCATGGCAAACTGGGTGTGCTCCTCCTTGATGACAAAGTAAGTGAGGTTATCCTGTTCGGGGAACTCATAGCGGAATCCCACTCCGTCGTCATAAACACGGAACCTGACGATCATGCATCGGCCTATTTTGGCCTGATTGAGCGTGACCGCCATTTCGTTATAGTGGTTACGGATGGAACTTTCCTCACCCCACACGGGCTGCCACGTCTCGTCAAATGATCTGTAATTGGCGGCTATCAGGGTAAAACCATCCATTAGGGAATTATCGGCAACAGTCTCTTTACTGTCAAAGTTGTTTCCCTTACCGCTACCCTTGGAGCTGACAAGGTCAAAGCCCAATCGGCTGTCCTTGATGACCTGTTTGCCCTTAAACACCACATTATAGAACGGTTTCCCGTCCTGAACGTCAAAGTTCACAACGATGTTCTGATTAGGTGAATAGGCAGTCTGTACCTCAGCCGGCAATGATAACGACACGAGCAGCGCCATCAATGCAACAAAACTTAAACGCCTCATTTTCTTCATAATATCAATATTTTGGTTACTATCACAGCTATAACTGGCTCGCTAAGTTACTAAAAATCCATGAACCAACAAAAAAGAGAGAGGCGGCACCAAACAGCACCGCCCCTCCCATTTCTCCCATCCACCCGTCCTGTCGATGTATTGCGAGCCTCCGGCTCGTAAAAAAAAAAACGAGAGGCGACATCATTGCTGACATCACCTCTCTTAGGGGGCGGTTACCTACTCTCCCACTTTCGCAGTACCATCGGCGTGGTGAGGCT
>ONKF01000015.1 GCA_900318335.1 uncultured Prevotellaceae bacterium | reverse complement strand
CTCCCCGAACAGGGAGGAAGAGAATGTTCCTTATTTGGAGAACACACATTTGATCCTGAAAAGCCCGCCGGAGGTCCACACATCTGCCTCTGGCGGGTTTTAAACTACGAATTACACGAATTCAACGAATTCTAGCATCCGCGCTCATGACTTTTTCAAACAACTGGTACAACGCTGAACAACCGAAACAACAAAACTTTATTATTAAAAACAAGAAATACAAGAAGTACAATAAATTGATTATCAATAAATTGTGTTTCTTGTAATTCTTGTCTTCTTTTTCTAACGGCGAATTATAAGGATTAAGCGAAGTACTACAGCCTCTCCATGATTGCTCGCAAAGGCTCGCAAGAAATCAAAAAAAAACAACAGCGACTGCGCCCACCCTTATACTTTAAACTGCAAGCACAGCGAGCATCCCCCCCAAAAAGCCTAAAACCTAAATTGTATATCTTGTACTTCTTGTTTTTAGATTATTGATTGTTGTTTTATGTGTGTGGACATCAATAAAATCAGGCGACCCTTGCGGGGCCGCCTGATTGCGTATAGTAGGATAAATCGCTTGTTTGTCTTTATCCCAAGAAGCCTAACAGCACACCAGCTGCAACTGCCGAACCAATCACGCCGGCCACGTTGGGACCCATGGCATGCATAAGCAGGTAGTTGCTGGGATCGGCCTTAAGGCCCTGGTCGTTACTGATGCGGGCTGCCATAGGCACAGCCGATACACCTGCATTACCAATCAGCGGGTTCAACTTCTTGCTCTTGGGCAAGATAAGGTTGAAGATCTTCACAAACAGCACACCCGAGCAGGTGGCGATGATGAAGGCGCAGAAACCAAGGAAGAAGATGAACAGGGTCTCCTTGGTCAGGAACTGTGATGCCTGGGTCGAGGCACCGACGGTCATACCCAGCAGGATGGTAACGATGTCGGTCATTGCGTTGCTGGCGGTATTGGCCAGACGCTTGGTCACGCCACTCTCACGCAGCAGGTTTCCAAAGAACAGCATACCCAGCAGGGGGATTGCCGAGGGAACCACAAAGCAGGTGAGAATCAAGCCGAAGATGGGGAAGACAATCTTCTCCAGCTGGCTGACCTTGCGGGCAGGTTTCATGCGCATGGTGCGCTCCTTCTTGGTCGTCAACAGGCGCATGATGGGCGGCTGGATCACCGGCACGAGTGCCATGTAGCTGTAGGCGCTCACGGCAATGGCACCCATCAGGTTGGGCGCTAGCTTGGACGACAGGAAGATGGCGGTGGGGCCGTCAGCACCACCGATGATGGCGATAGCACCAGCCTGGTCGGGCATGAAGCCAAGGAAGAGGGCAATCATGTAGGCGCCGAAGATACCGAACTGCGCAGCGGCACCCACAAGCATGAGCTTGGGGTTGGCCAACAAGGCGCTGAAGTCGGTCATCGCACCGATGCCCAAGAAGATGAGTGGCGGGTACCAACCGTTGCGCACACCCTGGTATAGGATGTTGAGCACCGATCCGTCCTCATAGATGCCAATCTCGTTGCCCGGCTGGAAAGGAATGTTGCCAATCAGGATACCGAAGCCGATGGGCACGAGAAGCATAGGTTCAAAATCATATTTGATTGCGAGGAAGATGAAGAACAGTCCCACCGCAATCATGATCAGGTTAGTCCATTCAAAGTTGTAAAATCCGGTAAAATGCCAGAAATCCAACAATTTAGTGAACAGGAAATTGTCAAGCAGTACCATAGCTTTAGCTAGTTTCTGGTTTCTAGTCCTTGGTTTCTGGTTTTTAAGTCGCTAGGAAGCGGATGCCAACTAGGGACTTGAAACTCTGGACTATAAACTTATTATCCAATTACCATGATTGTGTTACCCTCGAGTACCGAATCCTCCTTCGATACCTCGATGCTCTTAACGGTGCCGTCAACACCAGCGTGAATCTCGTTGCCCATCTTCATGGCCTCAAGGATGCACACAACGTCGTCGGCCTTCACTTGCTGACCCACCTTAACAAAGATGTCCTTGATAACGCCGGGAAGCGGTGACTCGATCACGTGACCGCCAGCGGCAGCGGGAGCGGCCTTGCGGGCTGCGGGCTTGGGAGCTGCAGCAGGGGCATCGCTCACGGCAACACGCTTCACAGCAGGAGCAGCCTTGGGCTGTTCGGGCAGTTCAACGTCATAGGCCACACCGTTCAACTGGATGTGGGCGATGTTACCCTCAATGTTATCGATGGCAACATTATACTCGTTACCATTGATCTTATACTTGTATTCCTTCATTTGAGTGAATGATTTTTAATGGTGATTATTTCTTGATAACGGGTAGTTCGCGCATCAGGCCGGTCTTGTTGGCCCATGACGAATTGTCACGGGGAGCAAGTGTCAACACACCGCTCTCGTTGTCGTGGGCATTCAGGTGCTGATACAACGCAAAGCAGATAGCGGCCATCTTCTCGCCGTCGATGTCGCCAGCGGCGGGCGACGCAACAGCCTGAACAGCTTCGGGAGCTGCGGCCTGCTGCTTGCTATCGTCCGTAAGATTCTTGCTGGCAAACTTGCCAAACAACTTGAAGCAGATGTAGAGCAGCGCAAGGGCGATGAACACTACCGACATCGCGAGCAAGGCAATCCAGTATCCATGGGGATCCTTGATGTGGAAGGCCTCGATGTTCTCGTTCACCTCACGGATGTTGTAGTTACCCTTGGTAACCGCAGTCTCGATGGTCTGGCCGTCCTTGACAGTCCACTCGGTCTTGCCGTCACCCAGGATGCTCGGGAGGCGTCCCTCGGCCTTGATAGCGTAGGTTTCACCCAGCTTGAGCGTGGCGGGAACCGTCACGTCATCAACGAGGTCACCATTCACGTCATACAGAGCGATGTAATTGTCCTGGCCAGCGGTGAAAGTGAAAGGCATGTGGAACGTACCTGACTTGGGATCGCCATCGGCTTCCATGACAAAGTGGGTGCGCGGGGCGATCTTGGTGTTGCGCTCATCACCACGGGGAATCTCGTAGATGTCCTGGGGCTGGGCCTCGCAGAGTTCAACAAGGATCTGTTTGGGCTTTTTCTTGTTGCCCTTGTTCTTGTCAAACACGCTCTGGATTTCCTCGCGGCTCAGCGTGGTGATAAACATCTGCTCGACGGCAGTGGAGCTGTAGGACGAGTTATAGAACTCGACCCAGCCATTGCCGCCCGTGCTGTCCTGCTGCACCATCACCTCGTTGATGCGCACGTTCTTACGGCCTTGGGCCAGCGTGGGCAATGCGAGGATGGCACACAGCAGCAATAATGTCAATGCTTTTTTACTCATAATAAATTGAGTTTATTTAGTTGTCAGTTTCGGTTTTGAGTGTGATGGATGCGGTTGTATTTCATCCCTCTAAACTCTAACCCCTAAACTCTAAACTATCTTACAGAGGAATATTACCGTGCTTCTTAGCAGGGTTGGTCAACTTCTTGGTGCGCAGTACCTCCAGGGCACGGATCACGCGGAAGCGGGTATTCCTGGGCTCAATCACGTCATCGATGTAGCCATAACGGGCTGCATTGTAAGGAGTGCAGAAGAGGTTGTTGTACTCGTCCTCCTTAGCCTGGATGAACTTCTTGCCTTCCTCGAGCAGCTCCTTAGCCTTCTTCTCGTCACCAGCGGCCTTGGCTTCCTCGGCCTGGGTCTTGAAGTTCTTGCTGTCCTTGGCATACAGAATCTCGGCAGCACCAGCAGCACCCATAACGGCGATCTCGGCGCTGGGCCATGCGTAGTTCAAGTCACCGCGCAGCTGCTTGCAGCTCATAACGATGTGGGAACCGCCATAGCTCTTGCGCAGGGTAACGGTCACCTTGGGAACAGTAGCCTCGCCATAAGCGTACAGCAACTTAGCACCGTTCATGATGACGGCATTGTACTCTTGACCGGTACCGGGCAGGAAGCCGGGCACGTCAACGAGGGTTACCAGAGGAATGTTGAAGGCGTCGCAGAAACGCACGAAGCGGCCGCCCTTCTTGGAAGCGTTCACGTCGAGCACACCTGCCATGCAGTTGGGCTGATTGGCAACAACACCCACGGCCTGGCCGTTGAAGCGGGCGAAGCCGACGATGATGTTCTTGGCAAAGTCCTTATGTACCTCAAGGAACTCACCGTTATCGACGATAGCGCTGATCACCTGATACATGTCGTAGGGGTCGTTGGCGCTCTCGGGGATGATGTTGTTCAGGGCATCCTCCACGCGGTCGATGGGGTCGGTGCACTCCACGCGGGGAGTCTCTTCCATGTTATTGCTGGGCATGTAGCTCAACAGCTGGCGGATGATGGCGATAGCCTCTTCCTCGGTCTCGGCGGCAAAGTGTGCCACACCGCTCTTGCTGGCATGCACACCAGCACCACCCAGCTGCTCCTGGGTCACGTTCTCACCAGTCACGGTCTTAACGACCTTGGGACCGGTCAGGAACATGAAGGAGATACCCTTGGCCATGATGATGAAGTCGGTCAGGGCAGGGGAGTAAACGGCACCACCGGCACAGGGGCCAAGGATGGCACTGATCTGAGGAATAACGCCCGAAGCGTTGATGTTGCGCTGGAAAATCTCGGCATAGCCTGCCAGAGCGTTAACGCTCTCCTGAATGCGGGCACCACCCGAGTCGTTCAGGCCAACAACAGGAGCACCCTGCTTCATGGCCAGATCCATCACCTTACACATCTTCAACGCCATGGTCTCGCCCAGCGAACCGCCAATGACGGTAGCATCCTGAGCAAAGACGTAAACCAAGCGGCCACCAACGGTACCGAAACCGGTTACAACGCCATCGCCGTCATAGGTCTTCTTCTCCATGCCGAAGTTGGTGCAACGGTGCTGAACAAACATGTCCAGTTCCTCGAAGCTACCCTCGTCTAGGAGCATATTGATGCGCTCACGGGCAGTGAATTTGCCCTTCTCGTGCTGCTTGGCAATAGCTTTCTCGCCACCGCCCAGGCGCGCTTTCTCGCGACGCTCGATCAGCTCTTGAATTTTATCGAGTTGTTTTCCCATTTTATTATATCCAGTTTTTAGTCATTGGTTTTGAGCTGAAAGTACAGTTACTTAGACTTGCAACTTAAAACTCACAACTGATTTTACTTGTTGGGATTCTCGCAGAGTTCTAACAGGGCACCACAAGTGGTCTTGGGATGCAGGAAGGCGATGTTCAGGCCCTCAGCACCCTTGCGGGGCTGTGCGTCGATAACGCGGCCGCCCTTCTCCTGTACCTCATTAAGAGCGTTCTGGACACCGTCCTCGACGGCAAATGCTACGTGCTGGATGCCACCACGGCCACCGTTCTTCTCGATGAACTTGGCGATTGCGCTCTCGGGGGCGGTTGCCTCGAGGAGCTCAATCTTGGTCTGACCCACTTGGAAGAAAGCGGTTCTTACTTTCTGGTCTGCAACTTCTTCAATGGCAAAGCACTTGAAGCCTAACATTTTCTCGTAGAAAGGAATGGCCTCCTCAAGAGAGGTAACGGCGATTCCCACATGTTCGATGTGCGAAATGTTCATAACTTTCTGTTTTTTAAACGATTATTTAATTGAAATAAGTTAATTCTCAAAATATCGCACAAAATTACAAAAAATTACTCTGATATAGCCTCCCCAAACAGGGATTTTTTGGCACCAAACGGGTAGTTTTCTCTTTTTCTTTATCGAGAAAAGCAGTACCTTTGCACATCCGATTAACGGGGGCTTCAATTCAAGCCCAATTGATGACTCAAAACACAGCATTTTATAAATCAAAACAGCATTCTGAAAATGGCAAAACATCGTTTACATTATATCCCTAAAGGGGCTCCCACTGAGTTTGACCGACGCATCATGGACATGGAGCGAAAAGGAGCCATCGTCCCCACTCGGGACTTGATCAAAACCCCCGAGCAGATCGAGGGCATTCGCCGTGCCGGAGTGGTCAATACGGGTGTACTTGATACCATCGAGCAGGAAATCCATGCCGGAATGACCACCCTCGAGATTGACAAGATATGCCGCGAGTACTGTGCCGACCATGGTGCCACACCGGCTTGCTTGGGCTACGGAGGATTCCCGATGAGCGTCTGCACGAGCATCAACGAGGTGGTCTGCCACGGCATCCCTAAGGCTAAGGATGTGCTCAAGGAGGGAGATATTATCAATGTGGACTTCACAACGATTCTCGACGGCTATTTTGCCGACGCCTCGCGCATGTTCATCATCGGCGAGACCACGCCGGCCAAGGAGCGACTCGTCCGTGTGACAAAAGAGTGTCTGGAAATTGGAATCAAGGCAGCACGACCCTGGTGTGACGTGAACGACATCGGCCGTGCCATCGAGCCTTATGCCCATCAGCATGGATATGGGGTAGTGCGCGACCTGACTGGACATGGGGTAGGGTGTAAGTTTCACGAGGACCCCGAGGTGTGCCATTTCGCCCAGCGCAAGCGGGGTATGATTCTTGTGCCGGGCATGGTATTCACCATCGAGCCGATGATTAACATGGGTACCTGGAAAGTGTTTATCGATGCCGATGATCCTTACGGCTGGGAAGTAATTTCAGGCGACCTGCAGCCCAGTGCCCAGTGGGAACACACCTTTGTCATGACCGAGGACGGTCCCAAAATCCTTACTCATTAACACAGCAATCATAAACACTATAAAGATGTGTCATAGTTCTATCCAGGAATTATGACCATGCTATATACGGAGAAATTGTTTAATTTCTCGGCCGTCAGGCCGATTATAAATCCTGAGGCATATGACCGTGATCAGGGGTTATTTAAGACGATAGAAGTAGCCCAGTGTCACGGTAACTGTCATGGAATTAGAGCTCGAGAAGATGTCGGTCTTGTGATTGGGGAAAACATCGGTCAAGCCATAGTAGAAACGACCCTCGAGCAGCAGTGAATGCTTGCTGTTGAGGTTGATTTCCATGCCCGCGCCGCCACAGATGCCGTAATCCAGCCTGTTATTGATCTTCATCGCCATCTGCTCGATGTGCCGCGTGTCGTTGATGAAATACTCATCGGCACCAGCATCCTGGTAAGGGAAATTGGACTTAATGCCATCACCCAACATCACATTGATTTCAGGCCCCAGATTAAAAAAGCCCTTCACCCGCTTGTTGCCAAAGAAGATGTGAGTCATGATGGGCAACTCCAGGTAGGTGAAACTGTGCCTGTACTGGTAGTCGGATTTATCAAATTTTTCTTTCCATCCTCGCTGAGTCACGTTAAGCTCACCTATAAGACCGAAATGCTTCTCTTCGATATAGCGGAACATCACGCCTGCAGTCATGCCGGGCAACATCACCTGCTCAACCGTGGGGTTGAAGTTCACACGCGACAATGAAACACCTGCTTTACCGCCCACGGCAATAGTGCCCTCGTAGTGGGTCTGTGCCGTGGCCGATAACGCCATGAGTGCTGTCAGGATGAACGCGATGCGCCTCATTTCACATTGACGGTAATCTGATGGTCAGGCGAGAAGTGTACGATCTCGATGGCCTGGTTGGTGTAACCGCGCCAGTTGTCGCCACGCTCCCAACGGAAACTCGTCTGGATACCCTTATACATTGGCGTCTCGTCATCGATGATGCCATCCACGCCCAGTGACTTGAGCAAGTACATTCCTGTATCAAAGCCATAGATGGCCATGTGTGGAATGGCCTGCAAGGGCTCTCCGTCAAAATTGGCCTTATATGCGGCCTCAAGGTCACGGGTGCGGAATCCCTTGGCGTTGAAGAAGCGGGTGAACATGTAAGTGTCCACGTCCTGCAGATCGGTCTGGTACTCCTTCAGGTAGAGCACATATTCGGGATAAGCAATCAGTGACAGATCACAGTCAAATCGTTCGCTCTTGACCTGCTTGAGCGCCTTGATATACTTCTTGACCAGGGCCTTGTCGCCTGACGACGGGATGAAGACATACTTCGAACCGGGATTCATCTTGTTGGAGATGTCGTTATAGGTGAGATCACCATTAACGTTGATGGTGCTGGTCGCATATTTCTTGTTATTAATATGCTTGCGGATGTCCTCAAACATATCCTTGCCATTCTCGCTGGACGCATTCAGGAAAATCACATCGTAGCCCTTAAACTGCTCGTCAAACCAGTTCATCACGTCATGCATCATCTCACCGGTGGGCGTGTTGACCTGATAGACATAAGGATTATCGAGATAGTCCTCGTTCTTGGTCGTGAAGCAGTTCATCACAGGAACTCCATTGGTCTTGCCGAATGTGTTAATTCTGGCCAACTGCTGAGGCTCACTGGGAGCGATTATCATATTCATGGCCTTGAGCTCGGGCAGGGCGAGAATGCTGTCGGTGACATTCAGGTTGTGCTGGGTGTCATAGACCTTGAGGTTGATATGCTTGTTGGTGACATGGCTTGCGCTATCCATAGCAAGCAGGAATCCCTTATAAAAATCGGTATAGAGATATGCCTGTTTGGGAGGAGCGCTCTTGTGGAGCTGGAACGGGAGAATCATGGCGATGTTCATCTCGTTCTCCAATCGTTTGTCCACAAGGTTTTTATACAACTCATCGATACGGGGCTCGTAATAGTCTTGCAGCTCATTGAGAGGGATAGTGGCCATCTCACCTGTCACGCGCTCACTGAAGGGCTTGGGCAGCGTGAGGGTCTTACCTTTCTTTACTTTCTTCAAATCGGGGTTTGCGGCCTTCAGTTCTTCCTCGGTGATACCATTGTCGGCTGCAATCGAGGCGAACGTCTCACCACGTTTTGCCTCATACTTGTAATTGCGGCGCCCCATGCGCTCATAGATAAAAGGTAATGCGGTATTGGGAACCACTTTCACCTTTGCACCAGTGACGTATTCCGAGGGTTCAAGTCCGGGGTTGGCGGTCAGGATGCCCTCGATGGTGGAATTGTATTGCTTGGCTAATGTATAAATGCTTTCGCCAGACTGCAGGGTATGGAAAACGGGATCGGAACCCTGGGGAACGGCAATCTGGGGTGTGGATGCATTGTTGCTGAATGCATTATGTACCTGCTGGTCAGCATTGACCACGGCGGCCGATGCTGATGAAGCGGCAGGGATATTAAGCTTTTGGCCAATCTTAATGCCATTATCAGAACCCGGGTTGGCTGCTATAAGCTCGTCCACGGTGACCCCATAGCGTTTAGCCAGGCCATAGAGAGTCTCGCCTTCCTCAACAACGTGGACTGCCGAAGATGCTGCCTGTGCGGACTGGCTGACAGCCTGCTGGGGGGCCTTACCGTTATTTTCAATCGGGAAATAGAGTGTCATGCCACTCTCGATGCCATCAGCGGCATTGGGATTATTCTTGATGATATAATCCTTGCTTACTCCCAATTTGGCAGCGATGTCATAGATGCTTTCTTTGGCTCCAGCCTGATAATAATAGAATTCGTGGCCGCCTACAGTGGTCTTGGGCAAATTAGATTGTGCCTGCAATGATGTGGCAGCAATGGCCGCTATAGCCAATGCAATGATATTCTTAAACTTCATAATCAATAAGTTGTATATTTCTGCTTAAAGTAACGGTTTAAGTTAAAGGGTGCTACGGACACCAATAACACGGCAAATTTAGTAAAATATGCCCGAAATACAACGTTATTGACCTGAATTTTTTTATGCGATAATCAAGCTAAGGTGTGTTTCAGTTGGGATTCACCACACGGTCTCCAATGATGGCGGCAAGTTGATGCCGCACACTATAGAGCGATTGCAACTGCTCCATCAGTTGTGGAATCTCCTCAGGACGCGCCTTGGCAATCTGGCTTTTGATGTCATTGATCTTGAGCACGAGTAAGGCATTTTTCCAGTTATAAAGCCGTTCAGGAACGAGGCTCAGGAGCCTGTCTTTTTCTTCAACTATTACTGTATATTGCGTGTGTATCTTGCTAAGCTGCGGCAGGTTATCGGTTGCAAGGTCGCAAGCCAACTGGCGCACCTGGTCATCATCGATTGAGCATAATACACGCTGCAGGTAGCTGCTGCTGTATTCCAGCAGTTCGTTCTTTGCCTTCACACTGGCCTTGGCGTTGACCGATTTCTCTTTTCGCTCCTGTGCATTAATCAATGCGGCGCTATCGAGGGCGTCAGGTTCATCATCATCTTGGCAGGACATCTCCTGTGCCACAAACTGGTCAATGCGTTCTTTCAGTTCCACATTAAAGCGCTCCAGGTCAGCATAATATGGCTCAATATACTGCTTAGAAATCTCAAACACGCGGCCATACAACGGGTTGCTGAAGGACATGTTGTCCAGGCCGATTTCATTGTTGATGTATTCGAGAACAGTGGTTGGCCTTACCGTGCCGTCTTCGTATGAAGTATCGGCCAGGTAACACATGCCGTAATTTACAATGAGACGTATCACTTCACGCTCCTGAACCGACACATCAGTAGCCGCTTTGGCCGATGGACGGTATTGCGTTTCTAGCGGGGCTGTCGGCGCGGGGCCTGACTGCTGGACAAAACCGGGCGAGAAGTCATCGGGCAGGGGAGGAGGCGCTTGCTCATCAGGACCTTGTCTGTCAGGAATTTCCTGATTGCCCTGTTGGGCCATGCGCTGCTCACGGGCCTGTTGCTGCTGGCGCTCTTTGCGCCATTGTTCAATATACTTGCCACGGTAGTGCTTGATCTGGCGCAGGATTGCCTGTTCGTCCATACCAAACAGGTTGCTGCATTCCTTGGCATAAACCATTCGGGCGATTTCGTCAGGGATAATGGCTATCGACTTGACAACATCGGTGATGGCGGCGGTGCGCTTGATGGGATCGTTTTGCGCGTCCTTCAACACGACACTCGACTTGAAATTGATGAAGTCGGCCTCATTCTGCTTAATGTACTCCTCGACCTCGACATAGCTGTGTGCCCTGACAAAAGTGTCGGGGTCATCTTCGGGAGGCAAAGGTAACACCTTGATGCTCAATCCCTCCTTGAGCAGCATGTCAACACCACGGATCGCAGCCTTGATACCTGCGGCATCACCGTCAAACATCTCGGTGACATTGTTGGTAAAACGGCGGATGGCGTGGATGTGCCCCTCGGTCAACGCTGTACCCGACGAGGCTATCACATTCTTGAACCCGGCTTGATGCATCGAGATCACATCGGCATAACCCTCAACAATAAAGCACTTGTCCTGCTTGCTGATTTCGCGTTTTGCTTGATACAAGCCATAAATCACGTCGCGCTTGGAGTAGATGATTGACTCCGGCGAATTGACATACTTGGCAATGTCCTTATCCTTACGCAATGTCCTGCCACCGAAGGCGATGACTTTACCGGCAATGTTCATGATAGGGAACATCACACGGCCACGGAAACGGTCATGGCCACCCCGGTCATCGGGGATGCACAAGCCCACATCAAACAATAATTGGGGATTGAAACCCTGAGCGATTGCTGCCTGATAGAAATCGTTATACCCCTCGCTGGAATACCCTAAACGGAATTCCTTGATGGTCGCATCGTTGAATCCACGTTGCTTAAAGTAGGACAAGCCAATATCCTGACCAGCCTGGGTTTCATGCAGCTGCTTCTCAAAATAAGCGCATGCCCACTCGTTGAGCATAAGCATGGCTTCACGCTCAGTCTGCGCCTGCTTTTCCTCGTCGGTGAGCTCCTTTTCCTGGATTTCGATATGGTATTTGCGGGCCAGGTACCGCAATGCCTCGGGATAACTGAGTTGCTCATGCTTCATGATGAAGTTGACCGCACTGCCACCTTCTCCACAGGCAAAACACTTGCAGATACCCTTGGCACGGGAGACATAGAAAGACGGACGTCTGTCGTTGTGGAACGGGCATAGACCAATCCAGTTGGCACCTCGGCGCTTGAGAGCGACAAAATCGCTCACCACGTCAACAATGTCGGCGGTATCGAGAATCTGTTGTACTGTATTGTGGTCAATCATCTTTTTGGCGTGATAGTTCTCTAATTATTGTTAGGATTTGAGCACACGGCGTCGGGGATGAGCGCTTGGTCAACCGAGGTCACTCCGTGCAGCCTGAGTTCCACGGCATCTCCCTTGAATGCGGCCCTGAACTTTTTACAGTCCCCATCCATCAGCCGTAATGACTGGCGGTAGGTGGTAATAGCCTCTTGGGTTTTTCCCTGACACAGCAACACGTGGCCGCGGTTCAACAAGTCTTGAGCAGTGGGTTCGTCATCTCGTGAGATGCGGTCATAGTAATCCAGGGCACGGTCATAATCGCTCAACAAGAACGAGCACCATGCGATAGGTCTCCATGCACGGTGGTTGGCATTCTCCATCAGATCGGCCTTAAAGTACTGTTGCAAGGCGAGTTTTGTCTCGTTCTGCTCCAGCAACACATGGCCAATAGTGAGCGTGAGCGACACATTATTGGGACTTAACGCCTCGGCACGGCGATAGTAGTCGAGGGTTTCCTCGCGATGTCCGAGTGCCCTGTGGCAAGCGGCAATGTGGCGGGTGTTCCAGGCGTCATCCTCGTGCAAGAGTTCATAGCGCTTGAAATAGGTAAGCGCGTTGGTATAATCTCCCGCATTCTGAAAAGCAAATCCGATTTTCTGGTAGATATGCTCATCGGTCATCTCCTCCATACTCTCGAGGCGGGTGAAACACTTGATGGCGTCATCATAAAAAGCGTTCTTGAAATACAGCGTGCCCAGCAGTTCGAGCACGTGCGCGTCACGGGTCACCTGGACAAGCGGCAGGCAATCGGTCATATCCAGGGCCACATTGTCCATCACAGCGATAAACTCACGGCGACGTGAGAACAACTTGAAGAAACGATACAGATCCTGAACAAACGCGTTGATGATCGACACCCGCCGGCGGCGATCATCGGGCAGCTCGGCATGGCGTGCCTCGTTGAGCGCGGCGTCCTGTTCCTCGAGCTGAGCCGACATCATGGAGCGCTGTGACTCGGGTAATGCCCCCAGCGAAAGGCAGAAGGAGTACTTGTCGCTGTTGCACAAGTAGGGGGCGTGCTGCACCACCTCGGCAAGGTTCAACTTGCCCGCCCCAAGATTCTCGACCACTGCCGAGTGGGCAGGGTAGAAGGGCAGGAACCAGTTGCTTAATGTCTTGAAGAATGGGAACGTCTTTAAGTGAGAGAACGTGGCAATGAACACATCGCTGCCCTCGAGCTGCATGGCATTAAATTCCTCGATCTTGCGGGTGATGCCGCTGTCGTCAAGCCATTGCTGCCACTCGGGGTTGGCCTCGATACCGCTCAGGTCTATGATCTGGGAGTCCTTGTCCTTGAGTTTGTCCACGATGTCTGGACGCACCTTCATAATATTGGGGATGAGGTCGTTACGCACCCGTTTCTTGATATTTTCGGTATTGCGGGAACGCGCCAGTTGCAATTGGATACCCCACACGTCTTGCTTGAACTCAGCCATCTCGTGCAAGGCTTCGATACGCGACTGGATGGAACGGGATACGTTTGCCCGTTTCTTGTGACTCAGCAGCGCAAGCATGGCACATATCAACGCCCTCAACTGGACCTGAGGCTCATCGCTCAGGGTATAAGTCTCGAGCAACAGAAGCAACTTGTTCTCATCGTAGAATTTCATCAACCCTAAGAATAAAGCCGCTACCAGCAGGCAACGAGTATGGACGGGCAGGATGTCTCCACTGATGCACAACTTGATGGTACTTGTGTCATCGGTTGACATGGGGAAAGTGGACCACACCCGGTTGAACAATTTGGTCTCTAACTCCTCTACCTGATGTAATCGTGACAAAATGGCATGACTGTCACGCTGCTGTTCGGGCACAGACTGGGCCAATGACAGATTCTTCAGCTCTTCACGGTACTCCTCAACAATGCTCACGAGTGATATGTTAGCCAGTTCACGCCTGCGGGCATAAAAAACCTCAGGACTCGCTGGCTCCATCAGTCCAATATAGCACTGGTCATTGAGCTGATAGAGGGATTGGCGGATATTGAACAGGATATCGTCGCGCTGAGGGTCCATCACACCTTGCTCCAAGTACTTGAGCATGAAGGTATAGGACATATTCAACCGCTCGAGTTCATCGGTGAGGCTTGCGCGCCCTGTCTCGTTGACTAACGACGATATGAGCGCGAATGCATCCTTGATCTCGGCATCATCGATACACTTGGTGGCTTGACGATATGTATTTTCTATTTCTTGCTTTGTCATATACTCTCTTGTCGTGATTCTTATTCGGGGAGAAGTAGCAAATTTCATGCAAATTTAACAATAAATGATTTTATAATCGAATTTTCTCTTTGATTTGTGAGGATTATAGAAATATTTCCGTAATTTTGCCGAAAATTAATTCTAAGAAATCTTGATTATGGTTATTCAACGCATTCAATCTGTTTATCTGCTTATCGCAGTGATTTTAATGATCGTGTTTGCATTCTTCCCTGCATTGTCGTTTGATTTGGCCGACAAAACTGTTCTTTACGGTGCTATTGAGACGGGCAGGGCTGGTAATATGCACATCAACCCCTTGTTGATCACGTTGATCATTTTAATCTCTTTCCTGGCTATCATTGACATTTTCTTGTTTAAGAATCTGCAACGACAAATGACAGTCTGCTTTGTTGACATCATTATCGGTATATCCATGTTGATTGCCATTTGCATCCAAGCGTTTGTCGTTGGCAATCGTGAAGGCTGGACTGTTTCATGGCAGTGGTATCTGATATTGCCGATCCTGTCAATCATCTTCCTGATGCTGGCCCACAAGGCGATGTCCAGGGACAAGAAGACCCTGCGCGATGCCGATCGCTTGAGGTAATCAGCTTCTCAACTTCTACTACTCTATACGATAAAGTAAGTCTTAAATCTGTTGACGATGATTACTGCGATGATAGTTGTCTTTGTAATCGGCTATTTGCTGATTGCATTGGAACATCCTCTCCACATCAATAAAGCGACATTTGCCTTGCTCACATGTGGCATCATGTGGTCATTGTATGCCTTGTTCGGGCACAATCCTGAGATTCACGAGGGCATTGTGACCCAGTTAGGTGATACTTGTGAGATTGTGGTCTTCCTCATTGGCGCTATGACCATTGTGGAAATCATTGACCGCTATGGAGGTTTCTCGTTCATTACCGAGCACATTCATGCCAAGAGCAAACGCCATCTGCTGTGGATATTATGCACCCTGTCCTTCATCATGTCGGCAGTGCTGGATAACATGACCACCACCATTATCATGGTGATGATGTTGCGCCGACTGCTCAGTGACCAGAAGGACCGTTGGCTTTTTGCAGGTCTCATTGTAATTGCCGCTAATGCGGGCGGTGCTTTCTCTCCCATCGGCGATGTGACCACTATCATGTTGTGGATGGACGAGAAGGTGTCTTCTGTGGGCTTGATTATCAACCTGCTTATCCCCAGCATTGTGGCTATGGTAATCCCAGTGTTTATCGCCCAGTATTTCATCAAGGAAGGCAAGATGCAGACCATCACCACGATGGCCGACAAGAATCCGGGCCTGCATGAGCGCCATCCCCACCTGAGCAGGGCCATGCTCATCATCGGTGTTTCGGGACTGCTGTTTGTCCCCATCTTTAAAACAATTACCGGTCTGCCCCCCTTCATGGGCATCATGCTCTCGTTGGGTGTGATCTGGGGTGTGACCGAGATTTGGGTAAAAAGGTTCAAGATTGATTCCAAGATGGGCGGCCGTGTTTCCTCGGCACTGCACACCATTGATATGCCCACCATTCTGTTCTTCTTGGGCATCCTTATGGCCGTGTCAGCATTGTCCGAGGTCGGCGCGCTTAACACGCTTGCCAACGACATGAACACCAGAATCCATCAGCCCGTGCTGATGACTTCGATTATCGGTGTGCTTTCCTCCATTGTTGATAACGTGCCTCTGGTATCGGCTTGTATCAAGATGTTTGAAGGGATGGCTCCTGCGGGAACTACCGATCCTTATCTGCTGGCCTTTGTCGAGGACGGTCTGTTCTGGCACCTGCTGACCTTCTGTGCCGGTGTAGGCGGTTCGCTGCTGATCATTGGTTCGGCTGCCGGCGTTGTGGCAATGGGCATCGAGAAGATTCCGTTCTTCTGGTATGTGAAGCATATCACACTGCTTGCCCTGGCCGGTTATGTGGCTGGTATTGCCATCATCTGCATAGAAAGCCTCTTCCCAATTTTCATGCAAGTGGCTGGGTAGCCCCATCTGTTTGCACACTCGAATAACCACCACAAATAGTCATCCCCACTGATACCTCAGCGGGGATGACATTTTTATATATCTCAATGATGTAAGATACAGTTATTCTTTGTCCTCATTCTCAAGGACAAGGCTCTTGGCACGATAAGTCCAGTTGTAGAGCTTATAGATGTCCACAAGGCGCGGAAGCCTTACCTTGAAGTCCTGATAATCTTTCTCATTGGGTTGCAGCCATTGCAACTCGGCAAGAGCCGCCATGCGGGGTAATACCTGATACTGGATTTGAGGCTCACAGGTGATGTATTCGGTCCACAGATTGGCCTGGACGCCCAGGATATGGTGACGCTTGTCGGCAGGAAGGTCGGCAGCGACAGGCTCAAACTCATAGACCTTCTTGAGTGTATTACAGCCACCGAAGGCCGAAGGCTCATTCCAGGTTTTATCAGTCTGGTAATAGTCAAAATATAGAGGTCCCACGGGGGTCATAATCACATCGTGTCCCTGCAGGGCGCCCTGGGCACCAGGTTCTGCTCCTCTCCACGACATAATGGTTGCTGTCGTATCGACATCGCATCCCAGCAACTCATCCCAGCCGATAATGCGCTTGCCATGTTCTGCCAGATATTGTTGAACCTGGGTCGTGAACCACCCCTGCAGGAGTGCCTCGGCACTTTTCTTGCCCTCGGCATGGATGCCCACGTCCCTGATGCGTTGTTGACACAGGGGGCATTCCTGCCAGCGGACCCTTGGAGACTCATCGCCACCGATGTGGATGTACGGGCTGGGGAAGAGTTGCATCACCTCGTCGAGCACGTCAGTAACAAATTGGAGCGTGTGGTCCTTGCCTACACACAAGATGTCGTCATGGACACCCCACATTCCCCACACCTCATAGGGGCCGCCAGTACAGCCCAGTTCGGGATAAGCTGTCAGTGCAGCCACCATGTGGCCCGGCATATCAATCTCGGGGATGATCGTGATATAGCGGTCGGCAGCATAGCGCACGATTTCGCGTATCTGGTCCTGGGTGAAGAAACCACCGTAACGGATGCCGTCATTCACCGGGGAATTGTGACCAAGCGTGGTGCCGTTGCGCCAACCACCCACCTCGGTCAGGCGGGGATACTTCTTGATTTCGATTCGCCATCCCTGGTCATCGGTCAAATGCCAGTGCAGACGGTTCATGCCATGCAGGGCCATGATATCAAGGTAACGCTTCACCGTCTCGACACCGAAGAAGTGACGCACGCAATCCAAGTGCATGCCGCGGTAGCCGAAGCGCGGAGTGCCTTCCACCTGGGCGGCAGGCAGGTTCACAGCGGCAGCGGCGCCAACCGGCAATGCCTTGCGCAACACTTGTATGCCATAGAAAACACCCGCTGGCGTCTTACCGCTGATTTCCACACCCCGTGGGGTAACCGTGATGCGATAGCCCTCGTCATCCTTCATTTTCCCGTCAATGAGCAATGAGATATTACCCACATGGTCCTTAACGGAGAGCGTCGGGCGGATACTCAGGTGCATCCCGGTCATTTCTTCGACATACTGGCTTAGCATTGTGGCATTGCGCTCCATATCGCGGTTACCTGTCGGGTAATTGACCAGGCACTGGTCGGTGAGCCTGAAATCAGCACTCTTAATGCCGTTTATCACACTGGGCAAAGGAATCACCCGGTAATCAGCACGGGGCACCTGAGCCATGGCAGTAATGGCCAATACTGCAGTCATCAGGAATGTAAAAAGATGTTTCATTATTTTGAGTTTTGGATATTACAATGTCGCAAAATTAATGAAAATATGACATTTTAGCAATAATTTGCCCCTGTTTGTAAAAACGGCGAGGAGACGACCAATAGTGATGGCCGCCTCCTCGTTGGAGTTTCAGAGTTCTCTGATTCCGTTGATTAACGGGTCAGGGGAGAGTAGTCACGACCGTAGCGAAGCATCTGGTCGATGTAATTCTCGGTGTAAGAGATTTTGACGTCGATGAGCTTGCCATTGTTGTCATAGACCGGAGTGTAGATGGGGTTGACAAAGCCCTTGTAAGGAGCGATGTTCAGGCCCTCGTAGCGGGCGAGAACCTCCTTGTGGATAGCGGGATCCACCTTGACACCGTAGGTCTCGACAAGCTGGCGGCCAGCCTCGTAGTCACCCTCGCTCTTGATGCGCTGTACCTCGGCAAGGAGCTGAGCGAACAGGCCACGCAGTTTCTCGTAGTCATTGACACGGATATAGGTCTTGCCATCACGCTTCACATACTCGATGACGTTGTCCTTCTTGCCGTGCTGGTAGCACCACTCACTGATGAACTTGCGGTTGCGCATGTGAGCCTCCTCGATGTCCTTACCGGGCACGATGCGGGTCAACTGGGTCATCAGGCCGTTCATGATGTACTTGTAGTACTCAGCCTTGTACACATCGTTGTTGGGGAAGATGCCCAACTCGACAAGCTTGGGATCGGCAAGGTAATAGAGGGCGAACAGGTCGGCGCGGCCTTCCTCGAGCGATGAGCCATAGGCCTTGAGGGCATCCTGGTCAACGCCGGGCAGCAATTGGCCCGAAGCATGGCCCAGGCACTCGTGCAGGTCGGTATGCAGGGCGTCGGCAAGGTCAAGGTATTTCTTCATGAGTTCAACCTCAACATTGCTGTAAGCAAACTCCTCGTTGAAGCCGGTACCGGCAGCCACCTTGTTGTAGGCGTCGGTGATGTTGTCGATAGAAACCGACTTGGAACCGTGGGCGGCACGAATCCAGTTGCTGTTGGGCAGGTTGATGCCGATGGGAGTCGAGGGATAGCTGTCACCAGCCAGAATGGCTGCGGTGATGACCTTGGCGCTGACGCCTTTCACGTTTTTCTTCTTGAAGCGGTTGTCAACGGGCGAGTTGCTCTCGAAGTACTGAGCGTTCTCGCTGATGAGTTTGGAACGGCGTGATGCGGCCTTGTCCTTGAAGTTGACCATGCCTTCCCATGAACCCGTCATGCCCAGGGGATCGCCGTAGCTCTCGATAAAGCCATTGATGAAGTCCACATCGCTCTGGGTTTCCTCGGCCCACATGATGCTGTAATCATCGAAGGTCTTGAGCGAACCGGTCTGATAGAACTTAATCAGCTCATTGATATAGGCACGCTGGCCCTCGTTCTCGGCCACGGTGGCAGCCTTCTGGAGCCAGTAGACGATTTTCTCGATGGCCTTGCTATAGAGGCCACCCACCTTGTAAGGCTCCTCGACAATCTTGCCGTCGCGCTTCACCACCTTGCAATTCAAGCCCCACGAAACCGGGGTGAGGTCGGTGGTGTCCTTGAGGTTGTTATAGTAATCCTCAACTTCCTGTTGGGTCACACCCTCGTACATGTTGCAGGCTGATGTCAGGATCAAATCCTCGCCATCAGCTTGGTTTACACGCTTGGCCATGAAGGTGGGGTCAAAGATGACGCGGTCCAGCACTTTCTTTTCGCCTGTACGCTTGTCGGCACCGGGAAGGGCGGCAAACTGAGTGTCAAAGAAGGCTTTGGAAAACTCGGGGATGAACTTGTCCATCGAGTAGTGGTGATGAATGCCGTTACCAAACCACACCTGCTTCAGGTATTTTTCAAAAGCCAGGTAATCCTTGTCGGTTTTGCTGCCCTTGTAGTTGGTATAGATGTCCTCAAGGGTCTGGCGAACCATCAGGTTGTACTTGCAGTTCTGGTCAAACAGGATGTCGCGGCCATTGAGCGCGGCCTCGGTGAGGTAATAGACCAGCTCCTTCTGCTGGAGCGAGAGTTCTTCAAAGCCAGGCACCTGGTAGCGGAGCACCTCGATGTCGGCAAAGCGGTCAACATTGTAGTCAAAGCTGCTGTTCTGTGCCATAGCTGTAGTTGCTAACGCCGTCGTAGCGAGGACGGCAAGAATGGTTTTCTTCATAAAATTGTTTTAGTTATTGATATTTTCGGTTTTATTGTTATCATTCTGAGGCTCATCGACCTTGGTAAACTGATTCACACCCAAGACATAGGTCTCATACTTGCCAGGGATGACGTGATTCTGGTCATCGGTCATGTAGGAATAGAGCTTGCCTTCTTTGGCGTCCCACTTGATGAGGTCTTTCTTGTTCACCTTGCCATCGTCAACATACCCGCGGTTGCCTGCGGTCTCAATGCCGTTAAAGAAGAAAGGCAATATCTTCAATAACACGCCGTTGGGCGCAGCTGCCGAGAGGTAAGAAAAGCTCAAGCCTGTCTCATTGACATAGGACTGCTCGATCAAGTAAATGGGCTGTGGTTTTGCCTCAAGCTGATAAATGGTGTCGATGCTGTGTGACAGTGACCATTGACGCCCAACCGCAGGTTTGCGTCCGGTGAGCATGACTTCCAGCGGACCAGCATATCCCACCATCTGGCCGTTCACAATCATTTGAACGATGTTGGCATAGTTGCAAATGGTATCTCCACGGCTGGTGATCCAGCTATAGCAACGCAACTTGCCGTCAGGACTATCGACGATCTTCATCCCCAACTTCTCACGCATGAGGTTGAAGTCATAGGTCATAGTGGCCTCGTCGGCAGTCATCCACTTGTTGAACTCGGCCATCGCCTGGTTGGAGGTTGCATAATCCTCGCTCAAGATGCCGTCGAGGTATTTCTTCTCGTTCCGCTCCAGTTTGGAGCAGGAAGACAGCACCAGGCCAAGCATGGCGAGCAGAATAACGGTTTTCTTCATATCCGATTACTTGCCGCTATTATCACCGTGATAAACGATGCTGTTAGAACTCATGATGGTAATCTCGTTCTTACCATCGGCATTGGTGATGATGTAATGGTTGCCATCATCATCCTTCATCAGGTAGTTCTTGCCTTGCAGCACACACTTCTTGGTCTCTACCAGACGTTCGGGCTTGCTGCTCTTGTCCTCACCGGCTTTCCACATGCTCAAGCGGAAGGTGCCGTCGGCGAGGTTCTCAAGGCGCACCTGATACTCCTTGGTATTAAACTCGGCCACGGTGTGGTCTTTTCCGTCCTCGGTGGGAGCGGCTTTTTCAACATTCACCTTGGGGGTTCCGGCTTTGCCGTTGTCGGTCTGCTCGGTTGCGGGCGCGTCGGCATTCTTAGCGGGTTTCTCGTTACAAGCGGTCATGGCCATCAGTGCCACGGCTGCCAGAAGAATAAAATACTTTTTCATTGTCTTGATAACTATTATGATGATTAATTCGTTTTTTCCACTTTTTACACATTTTCCACGCAAGTGCGTCATCATTCCACATACAGGACCAAGCCCTTGAGGTATTCGCCCTCAGGGTGATAGATGTTAATGGGATGGTCGGCGGGCTGGGTGAGCTGGTGCAGGATGCGAACCTTGCGGCGAGTCTGAGCAGCTGCGCTGAAGACAGCCAGGCGGAACTGCTCCTTGTTCACGGCCTGAGAGCACGAGAATGTGAACAGGATACTGCCGTGAGGCATCTTCTCGAGGGCCTTGGCATTCAGGCGACGATAGCCCACGAGGGCGTTGCGCAGGGCACTCTTGTGCTTGGCAAATGCCGGGGGATCGAGAATAACCAGGTCATAGGCATCCTTTTCCATCGCGTCGAGAAACTTGAAAGCATCCTCGGCAAAGGACTTGTGGCGGCCGTCCTCAGGGGCGAAATTCAGCGCCACGTTATCATCGGTGAGTCGCACAGCCTTGGCCGAACTGTCTACCGAGTGAACCAGGGTGGCACCACCGCGCAGGGCATAGACCGAGAATCCGCCCGTGTAGCAGAACATATTGAGCACCCGTCGTCCCTTGCTGTAATGCTCCAGCAGACTGCGGTTCTCGCGCTGGTCAACAAAGAATCCTGTCTTCTGGCCCTTGAGCCAGTCCACGTGGAAGCGCAGCCCGTTCTCCAAAGCCTCGTCGGTCTCCATGCCGCCAATGATATAGTCGTTCATCGGGTCAAGGTGGGCCTTGTAGGGTAGGGTGGTCTCGCTCTTGTAATAGACGTTGCGCACGCCCGGCAGCTGGGTCAAAGCCTTGGCTATGACGTTGCGGGCGAAGTGCATACCCGGTGAGTGCGCCTGCATGACTGCGGTGGGACCATAGATGTCCACCACGAGTCCCGGCAGGAAATCACCCTCGCCATGCGCCAGACGGAAGGCGTTGTTGTCCTCGCGTTGCAGCCCCAGGGTCTGACGCATCTGGTAAGCGGCGTTGAGGCGCTGCTCAAAGAAGGCCTCGTCGATAGCCGTGTCGTCGAATGTGAGCATTCTCACGGCGATGCTCCCTATCTGGCTGTGTCCGTGCCCGATGAGGGTACCGTCGTGGGCATACACGGTCACCAGGTCGCCCTCCTCAATAGTGTCGTCGGCAGCCGCGATAGCTCCCGAGAACACCCAGGGATGGAACCGCTGGAGGGACTCCTCCTTGCCGCGCTTGAGTGTAACTGACTTGTATAGCATCTTTTAGTTTTTAGTCCTTAGTTTTTATTTCCTGAAGCCTATTTAATTATAAACCTGAAGATGTCGTTACCGATGGCAAGCACCATCAGGGCGATAATCAAGAACATGCCTACCATCTGAGCCACCTCCATGAACTTGAGGCTGGGTTTGCGACGGGTAATCATTTCAAACAGCAGGAATACCACGTGACCGCCGTCAAGGGCGGGGATGGGCAACAGGTTCATGACAGCAAGGATGACCGAGATAAATGCCGTGATGTCCCAGAAACGCACCCAATCCCAGGTCGGGGGAAATATGCTGCCGATGGTTCCGAAGCTGCCGACGCTCTTTGCACCCGTGGGGGTGAAAATCAATTTGAGCTGCTTGACGTAGCTTGCCGTCTGGGTCCAGGTCATCACGATGCCTCGCGGAATGGACTGGAAGAAATTGTAATGGCGCAGGGTGGAACCATAGACCGTCTTCATGTCTTCCAGCATGATGCCCAACTTGCCATCGCCATCGATGGGCACATCGGTAGCGGTCACTACTTGACCGTTACGCAGATATTGCAGTGTGACAGTTTTACCTTTATTTTTGAGTAATTCCTGTGAAAATTCGGTGAACGTGGGCGTTGCGACACCGTTCACGGCCTTCATGCGGTCGCCAGGTTGCAGGCCGGCCTTTTCACCGCCCTGATGCAGCATTGTCTCCTTGACCACAACTGGCAATCGCGGCTCCATTGGGCCAATGCCTTCTTTAGCGTCCTTTTCAAGGTCAGACAACATGTCCTTGGGCATGTTGATTACCTTTTCCTCGTTGTTGCGCAGTACGGTCACTTGCTTAGCCAGCAGCACGTCGTTGAACTCACTGGCGTTGAACATGTTGTTCAGTTCATGTCCGTCGGCCTTAAAGATGATGTCACCATCGGCAAATCCGGCCTTCTTCATCGTGTCGCTGAAGGTCATACCCTCGGTGATGTCAGTAAACCGAATGATCTGTTCGCCCTGGGTATAGACAATGCCCGAGTAGATGATCATCGCGAGCAGCAGGTTGAACAACACGCCACCCAGCATGATGAGCAGGCGCTTCCAGGCGGCCTTGCTGCGAAATTCCCACGGCTTGGCAGGCTGCTTCATGGCCTCGGTGTTCATCGACTCGTCAATCATGCCCGAGATAGCGCAATAGCCACCGAGTGGAATCCAGCCGATGCCATATTCCGTCGCGCGCCACGAGTCTTTATTCTCGTTAGGGTTGCTGTCTTCCATGGCACCCATTTCTTTACCCCATGAGAACCACTTGAGGTACTTGCCGGGTTTCCACTTGACAAGGGTGAGCTTGTAATTGAAGAACATGTAAAATTTCTCTACCCAGACGCCAAACAGGCGTGCAAACGTGTAGTGACCAAATTCATGAAACACAACCAGAATGCTGAGTGCTAAAAACAGCTCTGCTGCTTTGATCCAGAAGGATGAGGTCAATAAAAAAGATAAATCCATATTTTTTAGTTGTCAGTTGTCGGTTTTAATTTGCCTCACGGTTGATATTTCGAGGCTTTGATTACGTTTAGTTTGTGTCAATTAATGCCCAACCAGACCAGATGCATATTCGCGCGCCGCAGCGTTGCTTGCCACGTAGTCCTCATAGCCAGGCTGTTCGATAAATTTTGCCCATGCCATCGTCTCCTCGATGATGCGGTGAATGTCGGTAAAACGGATTTTGTCCTGCAAGAATGATGCCACAGCAATCTCGTTGGCAGCGTTCATCACACAGGGGGCTGTGCCTCCCTTGCGGGCAGCGGCATAGGCCGTATTCAGTAACGGGAATTTTTCAAAATCGGGACGTTCCATCGTTAAGCAGGCCATGTCCTCGATGGTCATCTTGCGGCAGTCACTGGCCAGGCGGCCGTCAGGCAATCCGAGTGCGTAACGTATGGGCAAGTGCATATCGGGCAGACCCAACTGAGCCTTGACCGATCCATCCTTGAAGGCCACCATCGAGTGGATGATACTCTGGGGGTGAACCACAATCTCGATGTCACGGGGCTCGATGCCAAACAGCCAACGCGCCTCGATCATCTCAAAACCCTTATTCATCATCGTTGCCGAGTCGATGGTGATTTTGGCACCCATCGACCAGTTGGGATGTTTAAGCGCATCGGCAGCGGTGACGGCCTCCAGCCGTTCCTTGGGCAACGTGCGGAAAGGGCCACCCGAGGCCGTGAGCCACAGTTTCTCGACATCCTGCATGCGCTCGCCCACCAGGCACTGGTAAAAGGCGCCATGCTCGCTGTCAACAGGGTAGAGCACACTCTCGGATTTTTTCAGCAAGCGGTCAATCAATTCGCCGGCGACCACCAGCGTCTCCTTGTTGGCCAGGGCGATGCGCTTGTCGGCTCCAATGGCTGCTATCGTCGATTCCAGGCCGCTATAACCCACCATGGCGGTCACCACAGTGTCGATCTCGGGGGCGGTGACAGCCTGGGCGATGGCGGCGCTGCCTGTTGCCACCTCGATGTCGGTGTCCTCCAGCGCGTCCCGCACGTACTCGTAGTACTGTTCATCGGCGATGATCACCATGTGTGGGCGCATCTGGCGCGCCTGCTGGATGAGCAGGTCGGCACTGCTGCGTGCCACCAGCAGCCAAGCGTTGAACAGGTCGGGATACTCAGCAATGATGTCGAGCGTCTGCCGCCCGATGGAACCCGTGCTGCCCAGCACCGCGATATTTCGTTTGGTTTCTCTCATACTTGGTTTTGTTACAAATTGCGAAGATACTGCATTTTTCCTACATGACAAGCAACGGAAAACATATTTTTAGAGTTCACGGCCTTTGTTTTCGTTTTTTCACTCTTTCCACCCTTAACGTCCAGCTATAGAAGCTATGTTGTAGAATAGGCAGGCCGAAGGTCTGCACAAGGCTGAAAGCCTTGACTTGTATTAAACACCATGGCGCGAGGGCCGTAGGTCCTCGTGGCTTGGTGACAGGGAACATATACACACCTCGGGCTCCGGAGGGGGCCACAAATGATGGCACTGGGTGGCCCTCTACGAGGCCCGTTCCATATCGCTCTCACTCCCCTGGCCACATAGACCTACGGCCTATGCGCCCTGGGGCTATCCCTATTCAAGGCCGCTGGCCTTGTGCAGGCCTTCGACCTGCTGTGACGCAGCAATCGCCGTGAAATACGTCACGGCACGTAATAATGCTGAAAACAGGAAACATGCACACGTGAACAAGGTGAAAAAAGTGGGAAAACCACTGGTTCCATCTTATTGCGACCCATAAATGAAGTCATCCGTATTTCATTCATCATGAATACGGATGACTCTCTAAACTCTAAACTTTAAACTCTAAACTGCGAGCATCACTTCACGCCCAGGTCGTGGAGGGTGCGGGGAGCAGGAGTCTTGGGCTTGGGCTGGCGGTCCTTGAGCAAGTCGAGGATAACCTCGATGGCCTTGTCAAGCTGCTGGTCGATGCCATTAAACTCCTGGATTGGGTCATTGTCGATGAGGATGTCGGGGTCAACGCCGTGGTTCTCGACAATCCAGTTGCCGCGGGTGTCGTAGTTGGTGAAGAAGGGCACGCGGATGTCGGTGCCGTCCATATAGGGCAGTGAGCCGCTGATGCCCACAATACCACCCCATGAGCGGGTACCGATCACGGGACCTATCTTGTTCTCCTTGAAGCTCCAGGGGAACAGGTCGCCATCGCTGGCCGAGTACTTGTTGACGAGCAACACCTTGGGGCCGTCGAGCGTGCGCTCGGGTATGGTGCCGTTGTAGTTGCTGCCACGGAACATGGTCAAGCGGTAGGGCTGACGTAACAGTCGCTCGATAACCATCGGGGAGATGTTGCCACCGCCATTGCCACGGTCGTCAACGATAAGGGCCTCCTTGTCGGTTTGAGCAAAGAAGTAGCGTGAGAATTCACGCAAGCCCTCGGGACCCATGTCGGGGATATAAACGTAGCCCACGCGGCCGTCGGTCTTCTCGCTCACGTAGTCGATATTGTGCTGTACCCACTCATAGTGATACAAGGGATATTCGTCCTGGATGGGCTTGACAACGACCTTGCGGTTGCCGTTCAGGGTCAGCTCGGTCATCACACCAGCCTTGTCACGCAGCAGGGTGTAGAAATTGGCAACGCCTTGGGTAGTCACGCCATCAACAGCAGTGATGACATCACCCTCCTTGACATCCATGCCAGGCTCCAGCAGCGGCGAACGCAGCGACTCGCGGTCGGGAGCGCCACGCAGGATTTTCTTGATTTTGTAGCCATCAGCCACTTTCTCCACTTCAGCGCCGAGCATACCGATGTTGTGCTGATCGGCCTCGATATGGTCACCACCATCGACATAGGCGTGTCCCACGGCCAGCTCACCAATCATACCACCGATGACATAGGTCAAGTCGAGACGGTTCTTGACATAGGGCAGCAGCGCGGCATACTTGTCATGCATGGCCTGCCAGTCAACACCGTGCATATTCTCCAGATAGAAACCGTCACGATAGGCACGCCATGCCTCGTTAAAGATCTGGTTCCACTCCTGGTCGTAGTTGACGGTGGCAATCATGTCGTCAAGGTTGACAGCCTCGCTCAAGTCGGCCTTGCGGGGTGACAGGGGAGCGATATATAGCTCATCACCTTTCAGGAATGCAGCGGTCTTCATATCGGCCGAGGGTATCATGTAAGCACGGTCGGCAACGACCTCGTCCTTCTGCTCGGCAAAGTCATAAACGCGCACGCTTCCACGTCCGCTATACCACAAGTGGCTGCCGTCGCACACAAAGTTACCGTAGCTGCCAGTGCCGATGGGCACTTTCACAATCCTGTCGGCAATGCCATCAATGTCGATGCGCACTGCGTTGGCATCGGCTTGTGCCTTATTGCTTTTCTTCTTATCCTTGGGGGCGTCTTTGGGCGCATCCTTGGGCTTGTCAGCTCCAGCGTTGACCTGGTCATCCTTGGGCAGGAAAGGTGAAGGGGTGTCCTTGGCAAGCATGACAAGGTAGATGCCCTCCATGTCACGGTAAGCGAAGTTCCACTCGACACTGCTGTAGATGGGATTGAAATCACGGGAGGAAGCAAATATCAGATACTTGCCGTCACTGCTGAAGACGGGCGAATTGCTGTCATACCAGCGGTCGGTCACAGGATACTCCTTGCGCTCGGCGATGTTATAGAGGTAAACCACACCAAACTCGTTGGTTCCCTGACGGTAATAGGTAAGCCACTTGCCATCGGGCGAGAAGGAGGGGACGGGGATTTCGCCCATCTCGTCAGTAAGCAATGTCTGCTTGGCCAGGGTCTTGACGTTGAGCAGGTTGATGCGGTTCTTGCGGTCGGTATAGACAATCTGGCTGCCGTCGGGGCTCCACTCCAGGTCACGGATGTAGGTGTCGTTGTCCTTGGTCAGCTGGATGGCTTTGTCACTGCCCACGGGGCGCATCCAGATTTCGGTCTCGCCGGTCTGGTCGCTAATGTAAGCAATATTCTTTCCGTCGGGACTCCAGCTCGCGTTGCGCTCGTGCACGCCAGGCGTGTGGGTGATGTTGCGGGTCACACCATGCTTGGCAGGAACGTCAAACACCTCGCCACGGGCACTGATGGCAAGACGACTGCCATCGGGGGCCAGGCTGCCACCGGTCAGGTTGTCCTTGACCTTGCGCTGCTCCTCGCGGGCAAAGTTGTTCTCGCTGTTAAGATAGACGGTAATCTTCTCGCTACGCTTTGTGGCGGGGTCAAGCACATAGAGGTAGCCACCGTTCTCAAACACAATCTTGCCGCCGCCACAGTTGGCGAACTTCACGTCATATTCGGTGAAGTCGGTCACCTTCTGGGTAGCACCAGTGCGGGTGTTATAGACAAAGATGTTCATGCGGTTGTCTCGGTCGCTCATGTAATAGATTTCGTCGCCAATCCACATGGGATCAATGTCCTGGGCAATATTATTGGTGATGTTGGTCACCGTCTTGGCTTGGGTGTCATAAATCCAGATGTCGTCGGCCATACCGCCCTTGTAGTATTTCCATGTGCGGAACTCGCGGAACACGCGGTTGTAAGCCAACTTGGTTCCATCAGCATTATAGCAGCAGAAACCGCCTTCGGGCAGTGGCAGCTGTTGTGACATGCCACCATCGACGGGGGCACACCACAGCTTGCCGTCAAAGCTGTCACTGATGCGGTTACGGTAGATAATGCCGCGCCCATCGGGTGTCCATGTCATGGTGATGTTGTTGGGACCCATACGGTCGCCCCAATCGTCACGGGGATTGGACGCGGTGAAGGTGATACGCCGGGGTTCTCCGCCCTCGGCAGGCATCACATAGACCTCGGTATTGCCGTCATACTGACCTGTGAAGGCGATGGTCTGCCCATCAGGTGAGAAACGGGCAAAAGCCTCATATCCCTTGTGGGAAGTGAGTTTGCGGGCTGTGCCGCCGGTAATGGGCACAGTGTAGATGTCGCCAGCGTAGCTGAAAGCCACGTCGCGGCCGTTAGTGCCGGGGAAACGCAAGAGGCGCCCCTCGTCGGCCTGGCAGGTGAGTGCCGCTGCGGCAAGTGCCGCAATCATGATGAGTTTAGTGTTCATAGAAACAGATACTATTATTTATGATGTTATATGATATTGTTATTAATACTCTTTTTATCAACCATTTAGAATTTTATCAGCCTCACGTGCACCGGTTCACAGGGGGTGAAGGCTTTGGGCAGGCGTATCTGGTCGATTTCAATGCTGTTTTCGCCCTTGAGCAACAAGACTTTCACCATGTTGCTGTATGCCATGTCTCCTGCATCCCCACTGTTACTGCTGGCCATGACGAGAGTCCCCATCGGGTGCCCATTGGCGCTCACACGGCGCACATCGAGTGTACCTGTGGGGCGGTAACCGATGTCCAGCAGGTATTCACCGCTTTCGGCGACATTCATTGGGATGGCCACATGACCATTATCAACATTACCTGGGAAGAAAGCCACTTGCGGAGTCAGGCCAAAGTAGTATAAGGGCTTGGACATGAATCCGTTGCCATACTTGCCAGCAATCTCAACCGAGAACTCGGCAAAGGTCTCGGAATGGGGTAGGGTGAATACTGAGTCGTTCAGCGACGTGAATTGGCCGTTGACCGACAAGCGATAGGGCGTTCCTGACACAAAATCAACGATGTGCCCGCTGTCGCCTGTCCAAGTAACGACTGGCGTGGGCGGCAGAACCACCTCACCATGATGTATCGTCACGTGCTGAGACGGACGGTTACCAGTTTTCAGGGTAACGACGATGTGGTGCTTTCCCTCGATGCCGGCAGGAATAAAGGGACTCTCCATCGACTTACCGTTGTCGGTAATCGATGCCACATCATTGCCGGTACCGATGATGGTGATGTCAAGCACCGCCTTGCGGTAGTTCAGCCCGGTGAAAGTCTTCTTGCCTGGCATGCAGGCGGGAACGGTTGGCGAGAATTCGATACCTTCGGTCGTGTAATTCATTCCCATCAGCACACGCAACACCATTGCCGCATTAGAGGCACTGGTACCTAGGTGATCAGTATCCAGGCCTTGCATGTGGATGCCTCGGGACTGGTACAGAGCCTGGGCACGGTACAAGGCACCCAAGCCACGACGCAGGGCGTTCTCATTGCCCACATAGGCCGACGCCAGGTTCCACAGCGCCTGGGTCGTTGCCCACGAGGAGTTAGCGAAATAGGGTTCAATGGGATTTCCGGCAGGGTAGGAGACATTCACTCCCAGGTTGGACACTGGGGTGTGGGCAATCAAGTTCTCGGCACGGTTATCGTCGGCGATACCCCACAGGACGCACATCGCCTGGGCGGTATTGTCGGTGAGCGGTGATTGGCGCGGATAGGCAATGCCAAACAGGAAGGAGCTGTAGAAGCCCTTGTCCTCGTTCCACAAGTGCTGGTTGATGGCGTCCTTGATGTGCTGGGCATCCTTCTGGTATTCGTTCTCGATCCCCAACTCGTCACTCATGTCGGCGAGGATGGCATAGGCATTCCCCGTCAGGATGTTGTTACCCAGCGACATGCAGGCAAACAGGTCATTATAGCCCATCCAAGTCATGCGGCGTACACCTATGGGCTTGGAGGAAGTGTAACCTGCCCCATGTATCAGGCCCAGGTTGTGGTCGAGCAATACTTCACGGTTGATATTGAGTGTCTTTTCGATGACACGGTGGCTATAGGCGAGCCAAGCGCGGTCTCCTGTAGCCTTATACACTTCCCAAGCAGCGGTTGCCCAGCCGATGTGGTCGCTCACGACAGGCCACTGGCCCTCGCGCTGCATGATGATGCTGTCACGGTCCACAATCGACCGCAGGGTGGCCATTGACTGATGGGGCTTGAGTGCCGCCAGCGACAGGAAAATGGAACAGTACAGGCGGCTATAATTATTCTGGGACGGGGCAAAGCGGCCTGTATTGTCGACAGCGCCTGCAATATAGTCTACCGACATTTCGTATAACGCGTCGACAAGGGGCTGATCGCTGCTATAGACAGGCATCATAATCGGGCGTTTTTCATGCCTGCGCCAACGCCAGCCCTGGACAAAACGGACTTGAGCGGTATCCACATGACTGAACTGGCTGTCCAGCCGTGCCAGGGTCACATTGGACTTGATAGAGCCGTCGGGTAATACGCAGGCATAGACTGAATCCTCGATGATGCTGTCTCCCGTCAGGGTAAACACCTCGTTCTGGACAATGACAAGGTTGCTCATCTCCTTACGCCCCCCGCAAGCACACATCAAAACAAGGCTCACGGCAAGTGCCGCAAACATCAAAGCAATGTGCTGCGTCCTATTTCTCTTCATTTACCGCAAAGATACTGCAATTCGAGGGTAGAACAAACAACTTGGCTGAAATTATTTCTCCAGGCCACCGTTTTTAGCAAATTTTCGCAATTTAACAATTTTTGGAACAAGTATTGCCAAGGTATAACACAGATAGAATCCATCGGATGAGGATGTGTCATAAACAGCTTCTGGTTTAATTTCTTCGTGCGTACCACGAATAATAACGAGAGTTTTGGCACACAATCTAACCCTTTGAAAATGAGTAAATAATTAAGTGTTTTATTATAAAAGTGAGATTATGGAAATGTCAGTACGTAAAAATCCAACTATGACAAAACGTCAGCTACCACCCCATGCCCATCACCCCAATCCTTCGCTCGACTATAATCGTAGGGCCTTCATCGCTTATCCCGAAATGAAAAAATGGGAAACAGTCCTTGCAGACTGAATCCCATATACTTCAGTATTATATATCTAAGAGATTACTCTCCCAGGAGTTCCTTGGCCATGTTGAGGGCGGCACGACGGCCATCGCCCATAGCCAGGATCACGGTAGCACCGCCACGCACGATGTCACCACCGGCATAGAGGTCGCCCACCGACGACTGCATGGTCTCCTCGTTGACAACGATGGTGTTGCGCTTGCTGATGTCCAGACCGGGAATCGAACGGGGCACGAGCTGGTTGGGCGATACACCCACAGCCACAATCACGAGGTCAACAGGGATTTCCTCGATGGCACCCTCGATGGGCACAGGGCTGCGACGGCCTGAAGCGTCGGGCTCACCCAGTTCCATCTTCTGAACGCGCATAGCCACTACGCGGCCCTTGTCGTCACCGATGTACTCGATGGGGTTGTGCAGAGTCTTGAACTCAACGCCTTCTTCCTTGGCATGGCCCACTTCCTCACGACGGGCAGGCATCTCTTCCTCGCTGCGGCGATAGATGAGGATGACGCGCTCGGTGCCCATGCGCAGTGCGGTACGGGTCGAGTCCATTGCGGTGTTACCGCCACCAATGACGGCGATGGTCTTGCCACGCAGCACGGGGGTATCACCACCACGACCGGCTTCCATCAGGTTGATGCGGGTCAGGTACTCGTTGCTCGACATGATACCGTTGAGGTTCTCACCGGGGATATTCATGAAACGGGGGAAGCCTGCGCCAGAGCCTACAAACACGCCCTTGAAGCCCATCTCGTGCAGGTCCTCATAGCTGATGGTCTTGCCCACCAGGCAGTCCTTGACGAACTCAACGCCCATCTTCCTGAGACCTTCAATCTCATAGTCCACGATGTGGTTGGGAAGACGGAACTCGGGGATACCATACTTCAACACACCACCAATCTCGTGCAGAGCCTCAAACACGGTTACGCTGAAGCCCTTCTTGGCCATATCACCAGCAAATGACAGTCCCGAGGGGCCACTGCCGATGACAGCAACCTTGATACCGTTGGCGGGAGCCATAGCGGGCACCTCCTGGGGCAGGTTGTCACGCTGCCAGTCGGCGGCAAAGCGCTCCAGATAACCAATGGCCACAGCGGGGTGCTTCATCTTGGTGTGGATGCAACGCGACTCGCACTGCTTCTCCTGCGGGCACACGCGGCCACAAACGGCGGGCAATGAACTGGTTTCCTTAAGGGTGGCAGCGGCCTCGCCAAACTCGCCACGCTCGATGTTCTTGATGAACTTGGGAATATTGATGTTAACGGGGCAACCGGTAACACACTGGGGGTTAGCGCAGTCCAAGCAGCGGCTGGCCTCAACCACAGCCTGCTCGGCACTGATGCCCTGATTCACCTCCTCGTTACAGGTGATACGGTATTTGGGGTCGAGCTGCGGCATCTCCACGCGGGGGATAGCGGTGCGCTCCTTGGGGGTCTTGGCGTTGCGCAAATCTACACGCCACTGTTCATTACGCGGATCGATATTATTCTGTTCCATTATTATTTTTTCTTTTTTAAGTTGTTAGTTGTAAGTTTTAAGTACGATTACTGTCGTCTAAAACCTATCGAGCATCAAGGCGGAGCCTCTCTAAACTCTAAACTTTAAACTCTAAACTGCGAGTGCAGCGAGCATTATTGAGCTCCTTTCAAGCGCATCATCAACTCGTCAAAATCAATCTCATGGGCATTGAACTCGGGACCCTCGACGCACACAAAGCGCGTCTTGCCGCCCACGGTCACGCGGCAAGCGCCGCACATGCCGGTACCATCGACCATGATAGCGTTGAGAGAGGCCTCGGTGGGCACCTCATACTTCTTGGTCAACAGGGCACAGAATTTCATCATGATGGCGGGACCGATGGTCACGCAATAGTCCACGTGCTCACGCTTGAGCACCTCTTCCATACCCACGGTGACAACACCCTTGTTGCCGTAGCTGCCGTCATCGGTCATGATGATGGTCTCGTCGCTCGATGCGCGCACCTCGTCCTCCAGAATAATCAGGTCCTTGGTACGGCCTGCCAGCACGCTGATAACACGGTTGCCAGCCTCCTTCATCGCACGGATGATGGGGAGTAGGGGAGCGGTACCCACACCGCCACCTGCACACAGCACAGTGCCATACTTCTCGATGTGAGTGGCCTGGCCCAGAGGACCTACCACGTCATTCAGGAACTCACCCGGCTCGAGAGCGCAGATCTTGCGGGTACTGTCGCCCACACTCTGGATAACCAGCGTGATGGTGCCGGCCTTGGGGTCGCTGTCGGCGATGGTCAGGGGGATGCGTTCGCCTTTTTCACCTGCACGGACGATTACAAAGTGGCCCGCACGGCGCGACTTGGCGATGAGGGGAGCCTCAACGACAAGCTTCGCCACGTTAGCAGAAAACTGCTCTTTACTAACGATTTTGTTCATTTGTTTTAGTTATTAGTTATTAGTTGTATATGTTGTTTATTGTTGTTCAAGTTGTTTGACCAAATCACAGTTGTTTGGCGAAGTCGCGGCCAAACTGTCGGCTCTGCTCCAGAGCGTCCTGATCGGGAACCCACTGGGCGCGGATTCCGTCGTTCACGGGCTCGATGCCGGCTGCCTTCAAGTGCTCGGTGATGAGCTTGGCGGCCTCACCGCTCCAACCGAAGCTGCCAAATGCGGCACCTTTTTTCTTCTTCAGCTTCATGCCCTTCATCATCTCCAGAATTCCGGCGATGGCATAGCTGTAGCCGTTGTTGATGGTGGGAGAACCCACGAGCACGGCACGAGAGTGGAACACCTCGGTCAGGATGTCGTTCTTGTCGTTGAGGGCGGCATTGTAAATCTTGACGGTCGTTGTGGGCGACTGCTCGCGTATGCCCTCGGCAATGGCCTGGGCCATCAAGCGTGTGCTCTGCCACATGGTGTCATAGACGATGGTCACCTGGTCTTCCTGATAGGCGTCACTCCACTGGAGGTATTTCTCGATGATCAAGCCGGGATTGTTACGCCAGATGATGCCATGACTCGGGCAAATCATCTTCAGCGGCAGATTCATCCCCACGACTTCCTTCACCTTGCGGTTGCAGAGCGGGCTGAAGGGAGCCAGAATGTTGGCATAGTACTTCTCGGCCTCCTGCAGCACCTCGTCCATGCACACCTGGTCGTCATAGAGCGACTCGGTGGCGTAGTGCTGGCCAAAACCGTCGTTGCTGAACAGGATTTCCTCACCGCTCAGGTAGCAGAACATGGTATCGGGCCAGTGAAGCATCGTGGCCTCGATAAAGGTCAGTGTGGTATCACCCAATTCCAGCTTATCTCCGGTCTTGACGTTCACAAAGTTCCAGTCCTGGTGATAATGGCCACGGATGATAGCCTCGCCCTTAGCGGTGCAGTAGATAGGCGTGTCAGGGATTTCGCGCATCAGGTCAACGAGAGCGCCACTGTGGTCTATCTCGTTGTGACACATCACGATATAATCGATTTTGTCGAGGTCTATCTCTTTCTTCAGATTCGCTACAAACTCACGGCTGTAAGGCAGCCACGACGTGTCAATCAGCACGTTTTTCTTGTCACGAATCAAATAGGAGTTGTAACTCGAGCCGCGATGCGTGGACAGTTCGTCGCCATGGAAGGTCTTCAATTCCCAGTCCACTTTACCAACCCAAGTCACTCGGTCAGTCAGTTTTTTTGCCATTTGTCTATAGTATAGTCAGTTAATAAGTTGATTTCCAAAATATCCTACAAAGGTACTGCTTTTTTATTCACAATGGCCAAAAAATCCAATATTTTTCTTTTTATTATGTATTCATGGCCTTATCGTCAGTAAGCAGATCATGGATTTTGAAAAAGAAATCACTGGTTTGTAGATTTCCAGCAAACCCGTTTGACAATCCCCAAAAAATAAGTGGGAGGACCGTCCCTCCCACTCATACGGCTTCTGCAAGCCAACATCATCAGCAACAATGCGATGAGATGGTCGATCAATTCCTGCGAAGGACGATGCGCTGGTCATAGGCCTTCTTGACAGCGGACTTGAAGTTGCGCAAAGTATTATACTCGGAAGCGGGATAGCGTCCGCCTCGCATCAAGTAGCGGGTAACGATGGTTATCGTGTTGCCATCGGCTTTAAAGGTCTGTGACAACTCGCCCATGGGCGCCACCTCGTTGACCTGCGACGGCAAGGCTTCAATCACATAGCTCTCGGGGATGGTTACCTCCATCGTGTCAACATCAACATAACCATAGCCGATACTGACGGGCTGCATGCGCTGTTGTAATGCCCGTGGTACGGTCATTTTGTGGAATATTCCCACTGGGATAAACATGCGAGAGCCGGTGATATTGGCCAGATTGCGTGTTTCGAGCTGCATATTCACATCGATATGGGGTGTGGTGTAGCTCTGCTTATGCTCTGTAAACGTAAAGTCGCCAAGCGTGACCGCCGAGAGGTTGATGCTGCTGAGCATGGCATCTCGGCGTTGCTGCTCGGTGCGCGACATGAGGGGTAACATGTCCTCGTATTGGCGGCACTCATATCGCATATCGACATCCAACTTGGCACTGCCGTCATCCTGCAGCGTGACGTGTGCTTTGTTATAAGAGACATTCTGCTCGGGGGTGTAAGCAGGAAGTTTCACCAAGTGCCCGCCATTGTCATCAATCAGCAGCGCATCGTTGCCTGCTATACTTTCATGCACATATCCCAGCGGCACAAAGGCCGAGGACGTGCACTCGAGCCACAGCGTGTCGCCCGGCAGCGGCACTTGGGCAATGACGTGATTGAACTGATTGGACGGGAACTCCCTGACGAGGTGGCGCTGGTCACTCTTGATGACCACATAGTTGGCCGGAATGCCCACCTCATGCATCATGGTGCACAGGTAATTGGTCAAGCCTTTGCAATCGCCAAAACCGGTGCGGCACACCTCGTTGGCGGGAAACGGTTGCCAGCCTCCGATGCCTAACTGGATACTCACATAGCGCGTGGTTTGGGCCAGGTAATTGTAGATGACCTCCACCTTGCTGCGGTCGGTACGGCAGGTGTCGGTCATGGCGTGCAGCTGCTCCTTGAATTTGGGCGTCAACTCTTGCTGACCCTTGAGCAACGAATGGATCCATTCCCCGTATCCCTGCCATGTCGTCATATCGCCTGAGACGCCATGAAATTCAAACTTGCCTGGCGACCATAGAATGTGAGGTAGGATTTCACGGGCAGGGGGCGAATAGGGTTCACTATCAATGGCGGGCAGGTTATCCATGTGCACCTCGTAGCGGATGCGGCCATCACTCAAGGTGCTTTGTGTCACCTGGTCGGCGATGTTACGGCACTGGTACCGGCATGCCATCTGGGCTGGCGCCGTGAGCACGTAATTGGCGTGTTCCACCTGGGTATTGTAGGCTTCGACCGGAGCAAAGGCAGGGAATCCGAAGTTGCCGTTGTTGCGTTCGGTGACCCAGTTGAATTCTACAGTAATTGGGTAACTGGGCGGCGTATAGTCAAGCGAGAGCGTATAGAAGTCATCAGCAAAGTCGCCGCTCAGTTCACTGCGCTTGAGCTCCCCCTTCTTAAACTTGCGGATGACCTTGCCTGTGGCATCGGTCACTTGACCGTTGAAGTCGGTCAACTTCTGCCACTTGCTGCAACCTATCGCAAACTGCGCCATGTCGTTGGCGCGCTCATGGAGCAGGCGATAGACGCGCTGCTCGCTGATGCGTGTGTTGCGCATGTCACGACAGTCAACCTCGGTGGTCGATTGCACAACGACAGCATCGACCGTCTGTGATGCGGCTGGCAGCACGCACACCAGCAACAGGAGAATGGAAATCAGTACTCTCATGACGCCTTTTTAATTACGATGACATCTTGCAGTCGCTTATACACCTCTTCGAAGAAGTTTTTCACAAAGGGGTACTCTTGGGAAGAGAAGAAAAGCCTGCCGACCTGTATCTGACACCTTGACGAAAGCGTCGAGCCATCGGTAGTCGATGCGATGAGGCAGCTTAGCTTGCCATCTTCACTCTTGATCATCAGTGATTTAGGCAGTTCCTCAACCACATAGCCCTCGGGAAGGGTAATTACTGAGGTCAGATTTTCGGTGTTGAGACATGGGAACTCGACGGGCAACGTGCGTTGCTCCTCGGTTAGCGGGTTTTCACTCATCACATTCAGCACCCACGGGTTGAGATAGATGATGTCGCCTGCAGCGTCACAATGCTTGGTCACATGCATGTTCCGCTTCACGTCGGGTCCCAATCCGTGATGGTTAGCAAGGGTGAGGGATTCGATTTCGCAGTTCAACTCCTGAGCCAACTTTGACACGTAAGTGGCACTGTCGGTGGCCATGCGGAATTCATGTCGCAGGGAAGCAGCCTCCAGACCCGTATATTTCGTCTGAATGTCGGCCTGCAAGGTACCATCGGCTTGGAGTTCACCCTTGACCAAGCTTCCTGATTTGGATTCCGACACCCCCCTCAGGTCGACCCATTCGGTCGGTTTGTCCTTGCTCACGATGCGAGCGCGGTCAACCAGCAGATGGTCGGGCAGGACATCGAGCCAACCGTCCTCGATCGAGCCGTCCAGGTATGAGAACTTATCACCCACCTTGATTGCCACGACAAAGGTGTTGAACTCTTTAACAGTAGCACGGGCGACGGTCAAGAATCCCTTGTCGCGCGACCTCATCACAGCAGGATAAGCCTCAAATCCTGCATCCCTGAGCATATTGATTAGGATGAAGTTGATGCTGGCGTTGCTGCCCGAGCGTTCCTTGAGCACCTTGCCAGCGCTCTCGGCATAGAGAGTGTATTGATCGTTCCACTTGACACGATCCTTAAGCAGGCGATAAATGGCCATGATGCGTTCTACAGGGTCGGCGATGTCGGCCACGCCCGCCTCTTTCATTTCGGTCTTAAGCGGGTTCTTACCCAGCCGAACACCGAACTCACCATCATCTAATAGGTGCTTGTCCACAGCATCCCAGTTGGAAGTGAAGTTTTTGGTCATCCTACCCGGTATCTGGATAGAACGCAACTCCATTGAAACGCGCTGCCCATAGTATTGAGGAGCATAAAGCATTTTCTTTTTGCGCAGAGCCGGCAAATTTCGGCCAATAAACTGATATCGCTTACCTATACAAGGTATTCCTGCTGCCAAATTCATGTTTGTGTCCTCAATCTTATTTTCCAACCGATAAGAACCGCGTTCATCAACGCTGAAATCGAAATACTCCGGAACAGTCACATCAAACGAAGTGTACATCACTGGTATTTCACTCTGTGCCCACCAGTCATCAATGTGGCTGAAAAAGTCGCTTTCTATCTCATATTCCAC
Organism: uncultured Prevotellaceae bacterium; assembly: GCA_900318335.1. Taxonomy (GTDB): domain Bacteria; phylum Bacteroidota; class Bacteroidia; order Bacteroidales; family Muribaculaceae; genus Sodaliphilus. Next base: position 60,915 of record ONKF01000015.1, on the reverse strand, counting down.
CTCTATGATGGTTCCCACGGTGACCTGTGGCACAGTGTATTTGGTCAGGCGCAGCGTTTTGGTCACATCCTCATGATTGACCATATTGCCCTCCATTTTGGTCTTGACCAACTTCCCGTCAACCATATTGTAGGCTGTGGCTTTGAGTTTGACTAATAGTTCGCAGTCACCCATTCGACGGCCATTGTAAACATATGAGATAGCACCATTGGCTTTGTCTTTTCCTTCTTCCTTGAGAACCTTGATACGCTTCTTAGTGGATAGTATCAGTTTGAGCGAACCCGAGGACAAGTCATACCGCAGAAGTGTCTGACTGCACAGCACCACCGCCTCGGCTTCCGGGTCGGGGGCATATGTTGTCATATTCAGTTCAGCGTCAGTGGGCTTTCCCCACTTGAGATTTGGCTCCAGCGTTTGTGCCCATGCCATTGATGCCAGGCACAACATCATTCCTAAGAGTAACAGTCTAGTGGTCTTCATATCGTTAAGGTTTAGTTTTTGCTGCAAAGATAGTGTTTTTTGCACGAAACCATAAGAATGCCGAGTATAAAATGGTCAAAACTTCATTCCGAAGGCAAGTTGGGCGTTATTTTGTTCTTGCGTCAGTTCTCTGTGACGTTGCCACAGTAGGTGCCGATGAAGAAGATGCTGCGGGTGCTCTCCTCGAGTATGAAATACAGGAAGGGACGGATGGCATGGAACTCGGCTTTTTCATAGTGCTGTGGTCCAGGGGATGTTGGTCCCATCTCCGCAACGGTCACTGCCGAGGCTTTGGCTCCGTCCTCGTCGACTTCGATCTTAGCCTTCTGCTTCATCATTGATACAAACAGTCTCATGTCAGACATGTTTGAGAAGTCGGCGCTGGAGGTGAACGCTGATTTGATGCCCATGGGTTCGAGGACATCTATCAGGTCGATGTCGCTCACGATTTCAAACCGGGGCATGAGGATATCCACCTCGTGGGGAGTCATGTCAATGGCGTCCAGATGGTCGGTCAATTCCTGCTGGCTCATTTCGCGGATGAGGTCGCCCGTGGTCTTCCCCTCGGCAGGCAGCATGACATACATGCTGTAGCCGCCGTTGCCAAATGGTATGCGCAACATGGAGCACAACTCGCTCTCGCAGCCTTGTGCGATGGCCTTGCGGTGCATGAGTTCACGAGTCACGATAGATCCATCAGGCAAAGTAAAGCTCGAGTTACGGGTGTCGTTTTTGTCAAATTTCTCTTTCCAGTCAGCATTGAAATAGATGGCGTTCAACAGACACATGGCGACATTGGGATTCAACTCGTCGAGGATACTGGGAATCATCCCGTCTGTGTTCTTTGAGCACCACTTATTGATTTTCTCCAAGGTACTGCTCTTGGTGAAGTCCAGAGCTTCGATTTGGGCGCTATAATAGTTCTCCATGTCGTTGACATACTGTTTGAGCAGGCTTAATCCCATAGCAGAATTGACGTTGATGCAGTTGGCGATTTTCACGGTAGCAGCCGGATCGACATTGGGCGCTCCTTCAATCATTTTCTTGCAGTATTCGTTCACCGCAGTCGGGTCTGAGCCGAATCCCAGCGTTGCTGTGATTTCGTCGCGTGTTGTCCCTGCTGCACCAGCGTTAAGCATCCCCAGCATATAGGTCACTGGAACAGCCGCCATGCAAACTCATTGTTGTTGTCACGCATCTGCTTTTGTTCAGCGCTCAACTGGATAGGCTTTTTCTCGGGGAGCATATAAACAACCTCACCGTCATCTTTACAGGCCGTCAGTGCCAGCATCACCAGCACCAGGGTCATCAGTTTCTTTGTCATTTTCATGATTGAATTATTTTATGTTTTTAATGATATTGAATTCTTAATTGTTCCTACTCGGCGAGGCGCAGGCCGATATCGCTTCCCCTGACTTCACCTTGATCGCTAGAATAGACACTTTTCCACATGAAGTATTTACTGAAATATGATCCGCCACGGCAAACGCGGAAAGAATAACCTGACAAGGGCATGTAGCACCACTCCATCACATTGCCGCTCATGTCATAGAGCCCCAGTTCGTTGGCCTTCTTTTGGCCTACAGGATGCGTCATGCCATCGGAATTCTCAAACCACCAAGCCACCTCGTCAATGTTATCACTACCGGCATAAGGGTAGCCATGTGTCTTCATTCCTCCACGGGCTGCAAACTGCCACTCGGCTTCGCTGGGTATCCTGAAGTGCCGTCCCGTGAGTTTGTTCAGTTTTTCTATGAATTCTTGGCAATCGTCCCACCATACATTTTCTACCGGGCGGTTAAAATCATCTTCAAAAACTCGTTTGTCATTATTGCTGGAGAAATAACTTGGGTTCTCGCCCATGACGGCAAGCCATAAGGCTTGGGTGACCTCGGTCTGGCCAATCCTGAAGTCTCCAACTGTGACATTGAGTGTAGTGTCTCTATGATAAACAAAGCCCCAGTCAGACCAGATTTCCATGTTCATTGTTAAGTTGCCACCCTTGACTTTTACCATGTTGAATGACACGCCGTTCACCTTGATTGTCTCGATATCGGAATTCGGCTCATCCTTCACATCGCAGGCTGTCAGTGCCAGCAGCCCAATAAGCAGTAAAAAAAGAATCTTTTTCATAATCGTTTCTACTAAGTTATCATTTATTTTGCAATTTATGTTATTCCCCGGCGAGGCGGTTCAGACTTTCTTTGATGATGATGTAGGAACGGACCAAGTCCACCTCGCTGGTATAGTATGTCATGCTCAGATTTCCAATGAAACTGGCTAGAAGGATGCGTTGCTCTACTGGCAGTGCCTCATCATAATGATAGGCCATAAATGCGCCCAACAGACAATAAGACTTGTGCGATAGATAGAGGTTTGCGGAAGAGGTGGCTAGGGCGATGAAGTCTTTATAGAGCACCTCTTTGGCAAGTCTTGACACCTGTTCCTGATTAAATGCCCGATAATCGTTGGCAGTGCACAACACCAGTGTCCATGCAATCATAGATGGTTCGTTCACATTGATTTTTCCCTCTTCATTGTAGCCTAAATCAACAAAGAGGTCTATCACGGCTTCGGCACCGCCTTTTCGTTTCATGAGTTCCCCATAGCCATTAAATCTCGTCATCACCGATAGAATGCCTTCATAGTAATTATTGAATGCTATCCAATCAGTGTTATAGGGGTGGTTGAAGCAGGTCCATGCCAGGTTGGGTGTTGACATGTTTTTAAGCAAATCATTGGGGATATTGCACATAGCCATGAGTTCATCACCTGTCTGTGCTTCGTCTTTGTGCTCTCTCCAATAGTCAAATGTGTAACCCTCACCCTGCAGATCGCTGTCGTCAATCGTTGGAGTCGGCCACATCTCAAAGTCAGGTACGGGCATTAAAGGGATTCTAGGATCGGGCATCGCCCATCCAGACATTGGATCATCAGCATCATCGTCTTTTGTGCAAGCACTCAAACTCAGCAAAGCCAAGGCAAGTGTCATCATTATAATTCTTGTTTTCATAATTCTTTTGATATTTTATTTGTTGGTTGTCAAAATAACTCCTAACTCCTAACTCCTAACTCCTAACTCCTAACTCCTAACTGCTAACTCCTAACTGCTAATTGACTGTTTCTTGGGTGCGTTGCAGCGTGGCATCGTTGCCGCTGCGGCGCTTGAATGGATTGTTGATGGTGTTGAACGTCCACCTGACCATGAGCGAGACGCTGCGCGAGTCGTTGTGGATATCGGTGCGGTTGAACACGTTGCCGTATTGAGTCTCGTTACGGGTGCTCATGCTACGGTTGAACGCATCATTGAAGTTGGCACCCAGGGTGAGTCTGTCGCCAAGCAGGCGAGCCATCACGCTCAGGTTCAACCCCAGCCTTGAATTGCAACGGGTGCTACTGCCCGAGGTCCAAGGCGTGGAATACAACAGGTCACACCCCAGCATCACATGCTGCGAGAGGTTATACTGTAGGTTGCCATGCAGCACGGCAAACGGCCTGTTCTCGATTTCGGTTCGTCCCAACGATGGTACGGGAATGCGGGGCCATGTGCCCGATGCCAGCAAGAATATGTTGAAATATCTGTTGTTGAAAGAATAATCCACGTCAAGGCTCAGGGCATGAATGCGACCGATATTGATGGGGCTCTGGAGCAAGGCTCCTGAACTAAGCAATTGATGTACAGTCTGGATGGCATTGTCCACAAGGCTGTAGGACAGTTGGGCCGCAAAATGGCGATACTGGGCCGTCAGGGCAAAGCGGTCGGTCGACGTGGGGCGCAACTCGGGATTGCCCGTGGCAAGGTCATCGGCGCCCAGATAGATGATATTGGGCGACAGGTTGCTACTCGGTAAATTCTCTTGCGATGAATGACCCGTCATGAAATCAGAGTTTGACAAGAAGGAATACCCCAGGCTGTTGTACGGCAACACGTTAAAGTAGAATGTGGAGCGCAACTGGTTGTAGGACGGGCGCACGAGCGTGCGGCGATAGCTGGCCGTGAGGTCAAGGTCGTCGTTCACCCGATAACCCACCTTAAAGCTCGGCAACAGGTCATGATATGTTTTCTCATAACGGATAACGACGTCCTGAAGCGTTTTGGTATAGTCATACTCATAACGCAATCCCAGGTTCAACCGCCAGCGATTCCACTGCTTGCTCAGCGCATAATAGGCCGAGGCCCAGTAGTTGTTGCGGTTGCTTCGTTGCCTATCACCCTCTTTCTCTACTTCGCTGGCATTATTGGCATGGCCCCATTCCAGCCCCGACTTGTGTTCCCAACCACGGGTTACAAAAACATATTTTGCCGTTGCCGTACTGATCTCATAGTCATTGAAGTAGTCTATCGTTTGAGGTGCCAGTCCATGGCTATGGATGTCCTGACGATTGGTCTGCCAGGAATAGGCACGATCGTAGATAAGCAGCAATCGGGAGTCGTCGGTGCGTTGCCACGAGTAGCTGGCCGAAATGCTCTGGTGGTCTGATCTCAAGGCCAAGTCACACTGTTTGTCGGTCTGCTCAGTGACAAAACCATGGTTGTACTCACGTGACGTCTGCAGGTCAATACCCGTCTTGCTGAAGTCTCCACTGTATTGAACACCCACGACACTCTTAGGGGTGAAGGCATAGTTGATGCCGGCGAACACAAGGTAGTTGTCTCCGCTGCCCGAATAGCTCGTAGTGTCGTTTTTCGAGCCACTGTCGTAAGCATCAGTAAATTGCGTGTTGTGACTGCGGGAATAGTTGCGGCTGTAGCCCAGTGAGACGTTGCCCGACAGCTTGTTATACTTGCCGTCAATCGTCAGGGTCGTGGTGTTGGACACCTTGTGCTTGAAGTCCACGATGTCGGTAAGGCTGGCGCCCAGGTGGTTCTTGATGGAACTGTGCGTGTATAACATGATGACCGCATCGGCAGTAGAGGAATATTGAGCATCAGGGTCACGGATGACCTCAATGCGCTTGATGTCTTGGGAGCTCAAAGCCCTGAGTTCTGATTTATTGGTGATACGTCGGTTGTTGACATACACCTCGGTTGAATTGCGCCCAATGACTGAAATGCCGTCACCCGCATCGACCATGATACCCGGCGCCCATCGTAACAGGTCCAGCGCATTACCCGCATTACCCATGATGGTGCCGCCAAGGCTGTAGATGGTATAATTGGTCCCGTCGCGCGCTACCTGCATTCTGGGGGCGGTAACAAAGGTTTCCTGGAGTCTGATAATCTCGGGTTCCATCTTGATGGTACCGATTCTCATCGTCTTACAAGGCTTATACACTGTCTTGTAACCCACATGACTGACACGCGCAATGACCTTTTCTCGCTCAACAGGAATGACAAAGATGCCGCTGGCATTGCTCACGCCGTGGGTGAGCAGGGTGGAATCCCGTGGATCCATCACGATGATATTGGCATACTCCAGCGGCCCTCCTTTCTCATCAACGAGACGCCCGATCAGGCGGCGGTCGGTCTTGTGGGTACATTCCACATAGATCTCGTGTTTGTCGTTGACGGTCATGGCGATAGGGTAGAAGCCAATGAGTTGACGGATGGCATCAGGGACGCTTTTTCCTCTCACATCGGCAGTAACACTGAAGTCCTCGAGTTCGTTGAAGATGAACACGATGCGGTAACGGTCGGTTTGGCCTTGCAGATACTTCAGCGCCTCGCTCATCGAGACCCGATTGAAGCGATGCGTAATCTGTTGTGCATCCACGCTCATAGCCATGACACAACCGATGAGGAATAATATCAATACCCGCTGTCTCATCATTGATTGGCCTTCATATCGTTCCCGGTAATCACCAGTTGATCACCATCGAGCTTGACGCTGAATGCCTCGAAATTGTTGAGCATCTCAACGACCTCGTCGAGGGTGAAATCGGGTTCCCACTTATAGTATAACCGCAGTGAGCGCACGTCGTCGCCATGCCACTGGGGCTGGACGTTGTAGTGCGCTGCCAGGTCATTGATGATCTGCTCCAGCGGCACGTCATCATACAAGTGCGCCTGCGACTTGTCCGCCTCTGCATCAATGGCACCTTCTGTCGTGTCGGTCACTTGCGGATTTACGTTGGGAATGGTGTTTTCAATGGTTTCGGTTTCGGTTTGGGGAGTATGGGCGAAATGGGAATAAATGGCCGCGGCAGCGATGCCGAAGACTGCCAGGACGACAATAGCGGCAGCGATTTTTCTCCAGTCAAAGGGCTTGACATTGCGAGCTTGATGGGCTGCGGCAAAGCGTTCCCATTCCTGGTCAACCGTGTCGGACGTGAATTCCTGATCAATCTGCTCTGCGTCAAGGGCACTGCGCGTCTTGCACATCATCTCATAGAGCGATGCGCACTCACTGTCGGCGAGGATTTCCCGCCATTGTTCATCGGTATATTGTCCCGGATCGTCCATCATGCGGAACAGTAAATCGGTCTTTTCCATCATCGCAAAGATTTTGAGGGATTCCTATAAATTAGCTTGAGTTGGATTTTGAATGATTTTTGAGCAGACTTTGTCTTAGCTTCGCAGGAGCATAGCAAACTATGGTCCAAGAAGATGAGGCAAAAGATGCCAAAAAGCAGCAAAATACAGCCAACACAAATCATAATCATTTCGATAATTTATAGGTGTCCCGTAAAGTTAAACGTAATTGGTTGAGCGCATTGCGCTGATGCTTGTAGATTGTCGTCTCGCTCACTTGCAGTCGTGTGGCGATTTGCTTGAACGTCAATCCATACCTGTAATGGAGCAGGATGATTTCTCGGCAGACGGGCGGAGTGAGATGGCAGATGCCATCGTGCAACGCTTCAATCTCGCTTTCAAACGCCTCGCTGTCACTAGCGTTCTCGTCATCTACAGGGAAGTAGCGCATGGCACGCTCACGGTAGTCATGAAAGCGCATCACATTCAGGCAAGCGTTGCGAACGCATGATAACAAGAATGCTCTCGCCTTGTCGCAATCGAAACGGATGTCGCCGTCCAGCAACCGGGCAAAGACATCGTGCACGATATCCCTGCTCTCCTCCTCGTCATGCAACATCATGAATGCCAGGCGATACATCGCTTGGTAATGCTGCTTGAACAACGATTCGATATGTCGTGTCTTGTCCTCCATTCACTATATAGAAACGCGAAAACCGATTTACTAAACCCCAAACAACATTTTTTTCTCTTTAAATAGCAACCGCCCACACTAGGCGAGCGGTCGATAAGTGTTTCCCATAGGGGACGGGTTAGGCGATTTCGCCGCCGGTGTAGAGCTGGTAGTATTTGCCCTTGAGGGCGAGGAGCTCGTCATGGGTGCCCCGCTCGATGATGCGGCCCTTTTCCAGGACGATGATGCAGTCGCTGTTGCGCACCGTGGAGAGACGGTGGGCGATGACAAAGGTCGTGCGCCCCTTCATCAGGGAGTCCATGCCTCGCTGCACGAGGGTCTCGGTACGGGTGTCGATGCTGCTGGTCGCCTCATCGAGGATGAGTACGGGAGGATCGGCAACCGCAGCACGGGCAATGGCGAGCAACTGGCGCTCACCCTGGCTCAGGTTGCCTCCATCAGCATTGAGGATGGTCTGATAGCCGTCGCTCAGGCGTCGGATAAAGCTGTCGGCATTCACCAATTTGGCGGCCTCGATACATTCCTGGTCGGTGGCTTCAAGACGGCCGTAACGGATATTGTCCATCACAGTGCCTGTGAAAAGATGGGTTTCCTGCAACACCATACCTAAACCATGACGCAAGTCACGCTTGCTGATTTCATTGATACCGATACCGTCAAAAAGCACTTTGCCGTCCTGTATGTCATAGAAACGGTTGATCAGATTGGTAATGGTCGTCTTACCCGCTCCAGTACCGCCCACAAAGGCAATCTTCTGGTCGGGCATGGCATCGATGTCGATATCAAAGAGCACTTGTTTCTCCTCATTATAGCCAAAGTCCACGTTATTGAATTTGACACCGCCCGACACCTTGATATAGCGCAGTTTACCATCGTCCTGAGGAATCTTCCAGGCCCAAATGCCAGTGTGGTGGTTGCAGGGATGCAGAAAGCCGTCGGCTCCACGTTTGGCATTGATCAACTTGACCTTGCCCGCGTCGGGTTCGGGCTGCTCGTCCATAATCTTGAAGATACGGTCGGCACCGACCGAGGCGTTCAACACACTGTTGATTTCCTGGCTGATGCTGGCTATGGGGCGCGCAAAACTCTTGTTCAGTGTCAAGAATGCCACCAGGGTACCCAGTGTCATGCCACTGTGCCCGCTGATGATAAGCGCGGCACCCAGCACACCCATGAGCACGTAGCTCAAGTGGCCCAGGTTACCGTTAACGGGCATGACAATATTGCCGATACGGTTGGCGTCGTAAGTGTTGCTGCGCAGTTCCTCGTTGATCACTTCAAACTGCTCGATGGCTTTCTGCTCGTGGCAGAATACCTTGACCACCTTCTGGCCCGTCATCATCTCCTCGATGAAGCCATTGACCTCGGCCAACTTCTGCTGCTGCACGCGGAAGTGCTTGCGGGAACGCTTGCCCAGGTAAGTCGTTGACCATGCCATAATGAGAGCCATGACAATCGACAGGATGGTCATCGGCACACTCATCACAATCATGCTGGCAAATGTGATGCCCAGAGTGATGAGCGAGTTAAACGCCTGTGGCAGACTGTTGGAAATCATCTGGCGCAAGGTGTCCACGTCATTAGTATAGGTTGACATGACATTGCCATGGGCATGGGTGTCAAAGTACTTGATGGGCAACGTCTGCATGTGCTCAAACATGCCTTTACGCAGTTTCAGCATCGTGCCTTGGGTCACGTTAATCATCAGGCGGCTGTGCAGATAAGAACATAGCGCACCAAATGCAAGGATGATGCCCAGCTTTACCAACGTCTCGGCCAGTGGGCCATAATCGGGATGAGCCTGGCCAATCATCGGCGTGATGTAGTCGTCAATAAGGGTTCTTGTGAATAGGGTAGAGGCTAGGGTAGTGCACGCTGTCACGACGATACACACGGCCACAGCCAGGAACGAGAACTTGTAGTTCTTCATCACAATCTTGAACAGGCGCCACAAGGTGCTGCGCTTGTTCACACCCGTCGTGTCCACCACGACATGTCGGTTATTGGGTCCTCCTGGCATTCTCATGATTGTGCCTCCTTTCTGTTGTCTTGGGGTTTGTCAAAGTCGCCACCGGCCTCCTCCTGGATGGCACAGATCTCCTGGTAAATCTTGCATGACTTGAGCAAGTTGTCATGGGTGTCAAAGCCAACCATCTTGCCATCGTCGAGCACGAGGATGCGGTCGCAGTCCTTGATGCTACTGATACGCTGGGCTATGATAATCTTGGTCATTTCAGGCAGATTTTCACGCAGGGCCGCACGGATTCGGGCATCGGTCGTGTTGTCACATGCGCTGGTGCTGTCGTCAAGCACTATGATTTTGGGCTTCTTCAATAGCGCACGAGCGATGCAGAGTCGCTGTTTCTGGCCACCAGATACGTTGGTGCCGCCTTGCTCGATACGGGTCTCGTAACCATCAGGCATTTCCATGATGAATTCGTCGGCACAGGCCGTCCGGCAAGCCTGCCGACACTGTTCAAGCGTGGCATTCTCGTCACCCCAGCGCAGATTGTCAAGGATGGTGCCGGTAAACAGGACATTCTTCTGCAATACGACCGCCACATTGTTGCGAAGGGCCTCTAAGTCATAGGTGTTCACATTATTACCACCGATAAGCACTTCACCCTTGGATGCGTCGTAAAGGCGGCTCACCAGATTAATGAGCGATGATTTTCCGCTACCTGTACCACCGATCACACCGATTGACTCGCCGCTGGCGATATGCAGGTCAATATTATTGAGAGCATACTCACCGCTGCCGCCTTTATAAGCAAATGACACATGGTTAAAATCGATGGACCCGTCAGGGATTTCGGTCACTGCGTCCTCGGGATTTGTGATATCAGGGATTTCGTTAATCACCTGTGCCACACGTTGTCCACTGGCAAGACTTTGAGTAATGGTTACAAAAATCATGCTCAACATCATCAGGGACATCAGGATTGTCATGACGTAGGTGAACAAGGACGTCAGCTGGCCGGTGGTCAGGCTGCCGCCGACAATGAATTGCGCTCCAAACCACGAAAGGGCGATGATACAGCCATACACCACCATGTTCATCAATGGGCGGTTGAGCGCCATCAGGCTTTCGGCCTTGACGTTGAGGTCATAGAGGCGCTTGGCGGCATTCCAGAACTTGGCATTCTCATGATCCTCCCGCACAAAAGCCTTGACAACACGTATTCCCGTCACATTCTCCTGGACAACGCTGTTCAACACGTCATACTGCTTGAACACAAGGGCAAACATCTTTGATACTTTGCTGATAATCAGTGCCAGAATCACGCCCAGCACAACACTGGCAATGATGAAAATCAAGCTTAAATCCGGGCTGATGACAAAGCACATCACAATGCTGGACAACAAGTTGAACGGGGCTCGCACCGAGGTGCGGATAATCTGTTGAAAGGCATTCTGCAGATTGGTGACGTCGGTCGTCATTCGGGTAACCAGACCAGAGGTGCTATACTTGTCAATGTCACTGAAGGCAAACCGCTGAATATTCTTGTACATGGCATCTCGCAGGTTGCAGGCGAAGCCCGACGACGCGTATGACGCATATTTGCCCGCCATAATAGCCGCCATCATGCTCAAGAATGCCATGACAAGCATGATGAGCCCATATTTATAGACGCTGGGCATGTGGCCTGCACTGATGCCGTTATCGATGAGCTTGGCGGTCACATAGGGGATGAGCACGTCAAGCACCACCTCAAGCATAATAAAAACAGGCGTCAATAGCGACGCTGTCTTATACTGCTTGACTTGTTTGAGTAGTGTCTTTAACATCTTGATTTTGGTAATAAAGTTGAATTACAAAGGTAGCAAACATTTCTCATTATATAAATATAGAACAAGGAAAAATAAAGAAAATCACCAAGAATAGCGGGGCACAACACACCTAAAGCAAAACTTAAATTATTGCTTGATTAAATTTTATTTATATTTTTGTTATTCAATTATTTACAAATGATAATTACTTGCAAAACAACAAAATCTAAAGCAATCACTGTATTAGTATAGTTTGAATGCTTACAGATTAAAGAAAAGGCGACAAAAATAATTTAACTTTTACTTTAATAGTAAATATTAAACACATTTATTATAAGCGATTTTACAAAATGACTTAAATTATAATTCCATAATCATGTTACCACATTGAGACAAGAATATCGCCTGTAGAGAATTTTCTATTTTATCGATAACATACCGACCGGAAAAAACACCTTGGATATGCTGGTTGTTTGAATTATCTAAGTGGCTATAGTGAATTGCAGTTGAAAACGCTTATCGCTTTATGAATAAGGAATTCTCTTAATTTTTCTGCGATCTTAACTCGCTGAGATTTTCAAATTCATTTTTTCATTGCCAGTTGTGCGGATCTTCGGCATTGTCAGCACGACAAAAGACCGCTCATTATACACCTAAAAACTCATGTATTGCCCAATACCTCAAAATCCACCTAAAAAAATTAGAATTGATATTATGTAAAATACATATTCGCGCATTTCATGATTCCCCTTACCCCTTCAAAGACAAATAAAAAATAATGGTAATCTGCAGGTAATTCATAGACACCCTGACATCAAAGGTCTATTTCTTTTTTTTCCTGGACTGAGATTTATACAATGCTTTACGAAGTCGTTCAGCTATTTCCTGTTCTTCATCGGCCAGGTCTTCAAATCCGATCTTCTCATAGATGTCTTGCAACCTTTCGTGAGGTTCCGGTCGTTTCTTATCTGACTTGATGGCACGCTTGTAGGACTTGATGGCTTCAGGCACATCTTTCATCATCTCCATCAACTCTGCCATCGTCATGTGGGCTTGATAATTCTGTTTTTCAAGTTCAATTGCCTTCTTCAACTCCTCCTCGGCGCCTTCGAGCTGGTCAAGTATCATGAGCAGTCGCGCTTTTCCAATCATAGCGGGCACACATTCTGGCATGATGCGCAATGCTTTGTTATAATTGGCTAATGCAGAGCGTATTGCGATGTCATCAAGGCGCTTGGAATAGGGGACACTACCCTCTCCCAATACCCCACTCTCGTCCATAGAGAGAGCCTGGTCACCCATTGAAGCATATTCAAGAGCCAGGTCTTGAAGCATTTTCTTCTGACTATCAATCACTTGCTTCAACCTGTCAATAGTCTTAAACTGCTTCTTAAATGCATTCAGCTTCTTGGAAATCAGGCGTTTGACTGCTGGATTCTGAAGATTGTCTTTAATCTTCATGGCCTCGGCAAAATACTCGACACAGTCCTCAAACTCCTGATGCTCAAAGGCATGTATCGCTCGTCTGTAGAGCTGATTGGCACGTTCCTGTTCCATCGCCTCGTTGAGGATCTGCTTATTGTTGAACTGGCGGCTAAAATCCACAACAGCCATATTGACAATGATATCGCGTTCGCTCAAGGGCTTGAGCAACGTGATTCCCTCCATGGATGTGCAACGTGACAGCGCTACATAGGTCTGGCCGCCCGTGAATGCGCCCCCCACAAAGTCAATCACCACATTATTAAATGTGAGTCCCTGGCTCTTGTGCACCGTTAGAGCCCATGCCGGCTTGATGGGAACCTGGATGAATGTGCCTAACACCTTCTCCTCGACCTTTTTCTCCTTCTCATTATAGGAGTATTGCATGTTTTCCCATATCTCGGGTAAAACCTCAAGTTCTATTCCGTTCTCGAGTGTTACATACACTTCGTCATCACGCAGTAGCGTTACCTTGCCGATTGTGCCATTATACCACCTGCCCTCCTTGTCATTGCGGATAAAGATAACCTGTGCTCCCTCCTTGAGGGTGAGACGCAGGGCTGTGGGCAGGCTGTTCTCCGGGAAATCGCCTTCAATCTTTCCCTCATAAATGAATTCGGGGGTCTTGAGGGCCTGCATGTGCTCATCATTGATTGAATCCACGGTGTCACGGCGAGTGGCAAGCGTGATGGCAAAATTATCGTTGATTTCCTGGTAATTAGGGTTACAGCGCTGATTCAGGCGTGCGATGTCGGCACTTGTTGCGCGATTGATGCGCACACGGTCCAGCAGGGAAATGAAATCACTGTCACTCTGGCGGTAGATCTTACGCAACTCGATCGAGACCAGATTAATCAGACTGAATGCCCGGGCATTAAAGAAAAAGAAATTCTTATAGTACCTCCTGAGGATGTCACGCATGTCGTGGGTAACCACCGGCTCCAATTGGAAAATATCGCCCACCAAAAGCAGCTGTTTGCCGCCAAACGGCTCACGCATATTTCCCGAATAGACACGCAATACCCTGTCAACAAAGTCAATGATATCGGCCCTCACCATCGAAATCTCATCAATGATGATGAGCTCCAACTCACGGATGAGTTTCACTTTCTCCTTGGTGTAGCGCAACATCTTCCGCAGGCGCGTGATATTGGCGATGTCGGGGTCATCAGGCAGAAATGGCTTGAAGGGAATCTTGAAAAACGAGTGCATCGTCTGTCCGCCAACATTGACAGCGGCGATGCCTGTTGGCGCCAGCACCACGGTTTTCTTCCGGGTGGTCTCGCGTATATATTTCAGGAATGTGCTCTTGCCGGTTCCCGCCTTACCCGTGAGGAATACCGAACGGTGGGTGTGCTGCAACACATCCCAAGCATCCTGAAATTCAGGATTGTTGAGGTCAATATTTTGCAGTTCACCATCCACGGCGCACCCCGAAATGAGAGCAACAATTAGTCAAGCTTCAATACAGCAAGGAAGGCCTTCTGCGGCACTTGCACAGTACCGATCTGTTTCATGCGCTTTTTACCCGCTTTCTGCTTCTCGAGCAGTTTGCGCTTGCGGCTCACGTCACCACCATAGCACTTGGCAGTCACGTCCTTACGCACCTGCTTCACTGTCTCGCGGGCAATAATCTTGGCACCGATAGCAGCCTGGATAGCAATGTCATACTGCTGGCGCGGAATCAGTTCCTTGAGCTTTTCACACATGCGGCGGCCCAGCGTCACAGCGTTGTCCACGTGAGTCAGCGTGCTCAAGGCGTCTACAGGCTGTCCATTGAGCAGGATGTCAAGTTTAATGAGCTTCGACTCACGGTAGCCGTTAATGTAGTAGTCAAATGATGCGTAACCCTTGCTAATGCTTTTCAGCTTATCATAGAAGTCGATAACGATTTCACCCAATGGGATATCAAAGGTCAACTCCAGTCGGTTACCCGAAATGTACTCCTGCTTAACCAGTTCGCCTCGCTTGGACAGGCACAGGGTGATAATCGGACCCATGAACTCGCTTTGGGTAATTATCGAGGCGCGGATATAAGGCTCTTCGATCTTCTCGATAATCGCGATATCAGGCAGGCCAGCGGGATTGTGCACCTCGGTCAAACCGCCTTTCTTGTCATAAACCTTATAAGATACGTTGGGGACCGTGGTGATGACCTCCATGTTAAACTCGCGGCTCAAGCGCTCCTGCACAATCTCCATGTGCAACAGACCCAAGAAACCGCAACGGAATCCAAAGCCCAGGGCCACCGATGACTCGGGGGTGAACGTCAGCGCCGCGTCATTGAGCTGCAGTTTTTCCAATGAGGCACGCAGGTTCTCAAAATCCTCGGGGTCAATGGGATAAACGCCGGCAAACACCATCGGCTTCACCTCCTGGAAACCCTCGATAGCCTTCTCGCACGGGCGCTGAACATGGGTGATGGTGTCGCCCACGCGCACTTCAACAGAATTCTTGATGCCCGAGATGATGTAGCCCACATTGCCTGCCGACAAGCGGTCACACGGCTGCTGGCGCAACTTGAGAACACCCAACTCGTCGATGTTATACTCCTTCTGCGTATTGACAAACTTCACAAAATCCCCCTTGGCAATCGAGCCGTTCAGGATCTTGAAATAGACAATGATGCCGCGAAACGAGTTGAACACTGAGTCAAAAATCAATGCCTGCAATGGTGCCTCGGGATCACCAACGGGAGCGGGAATGCGGTCCACGATAGCATCAAGGATGGCGGGGACGCCTTCTCCCGTGCGGGCACTGCAGCGGATGATATCACTTGGATCGCAGCCCAGCAGTTCCACAATCTCGTCTTCCACCTCATCGGGGTGTGCGCTATCCATGTCAATCTTATTGATAACGGGGATGATTTCCAGACCATTATCAATCGCCATGTACAGGTTGGAGATGGTCTGAGCCTGCACGCCCTGGGTGGCATCCACCACCAGCAGAGCGCCTTCACAGGCAGCAATCGAGCGGGACACCTCGTAGGAGAAGTCCACGTGTCCCGGGGTGTCAATAAGGTTGAGGGTATATTTCTCGCCGTCTTTCATGTAGTCCATCTGGATGGCGTGGCTCTTGATGGTGATGCCGCGCTCGCGCTCCAGATCCATGTCATCAAGCACCTGTGCCTGCATGTCCTTGCCCGCCACAGTGTTAGTGACTTCCAGCAGTCGGTCGGCCAGGGTGCTCTTGCCGTGGTCGATATGTGCCACGATGCAAAAGTTGCGTATTGTCTTCATATATGGAATTCCTTTATTTTGGGTGCAAAGATAGTGAAAGACGAGCGAAATGCCAAAAAAACTCACGTGAAGCCGCATTGCCACCCGGTTTTTTCCACACCACGATAAAAGTATGGTTTGAAAATTGTATCTCGTAATTAAAGATGATATATTTGCAGGAATGTAATGAAAGATGTGTCAGATGAAGCGTATCAAACATATCCTACTGTTGATTTGTGGGTAGTTTTCAAGACCTACCTATAAATGGATATTGAGAGCATTCCTCAATATTGGTGGTAATCCGCATCCTGTAAGAGAGTATGCAACTTCTGGTCTCTCTATCAAATGATACGGCAGGGGTAGTGATAATCAGAAAAGAACTGCAAAGTCAGTAAAAGACGTGGGAAGAAAGTGCTCAGGGAACTCCAGAATAGCTGGCAAAGCCTGAAGTGATTATCCCCATTCTTTGTTGCGTTGTTTTTTTGCTTATATATTTGCCAAGCCAGCCAGAATGTGCTACATTTGCATTTTATTGCAGACGTATGGCTTGCTGCGTTTATCATATCAAGATGAAAAGATTATTATCAATAATGGTGATGGTGCTGGCTGTGGCTGGAATCAGTCAAGCAGCGACTATCGATGAATTAAGGACGCCCGACGTGAAGGGCTTGAACGTGAATCAACAAGAGATGGAGGCATTGAGGTTCTTATATGCCTACATGCCACTGGCCGATGTGACGGACTACACGGTAGAGTTCCACCTTGAGAACGTGCGGGCCACCCTCGAAGCCCGAGAACAGATGCCCTGGGGCAAAAAGGTTCCTGATCTGCTTTTCAACCATTTTGTGCTGCCATTGCGCATCAATAACGAGGCGCTGGATATGTCCCGCCCGGTATTCTTCAACGAGTTGAAAAAACGCGTTGCCGGCATGAGCATGGAAGAGGCAATCCTCGAGGTCAACCACTGGTGTCATGAACACGTGACCTATCAGCCCAGCGATTCTCGCACGTTGTCGCCGCTGGCCTGCATGAACACGGCCATAGGCCGTTGTGGAGAGGAATCCACCTTTACTGTTGCCGCCCTGCGTTCCATCGGCATTCCCGCCCGCCAAGTCTATACACCACGCTGGGCACATACCGACGACAACCATGCTTGGGTTGAGGCATGGGCCGACGGCAAATGGCATTTTATGGGAGCCTGTGAGCCCGAAGCGGTGCTGGACTTGGGATGGTTCAATGCCCCTGCATCAAGGGCTCTGCTGATGCACACTCGCGCCTTCGGCAATTATAACGGTCCCGAGGAAGTGATGCTGCGCACCCGCAATTTCACCGAAATCAACCTTATTGATAACTATGCCACCACTGCATCAACCCAAGTACAGGTGATTGACCGCACGGGGGCTCCCGTGAAAGGTGCGCAAGTGGAATTCCGCATTTACAATTATGGCGAGTTCTACCCTGCCGCTACCAAATATACTGACAAAAATGGCAAGACCAGTCTCACTGCCGGCAAGGGTGATATGCTCGTGTGGGCCAGCAAGGACGGCTGGTATGGCTACCGCAAGGTGACTTTCGGCAAGGATGGCAAGGTTGATGTCATGCTCAATAAGAGTAACAGCAAGAAGAGCGGGCCAACTTACGAGACATTTGACATTGTGCCTCCTGTCGAGAAAGCCGTCATGCCCAAGGTCAGCCCCGAAATGGCAGCCGCCAATAAGTTGCGCTTTGCCCGCGAGGATTCAATCCGCAAGGCCTACGAGGCCACCTTTGTTGATGCTGATAAAGCCAAATCGCTCTGCCCCGCTGCCGCCGATTATCTTGTCAAGGCTCGTGGTAACTGGAAAACCATCCTGGAGTTCATGAATAGGCACAGCGACAATAGTGACCGAGCTCTTGGCGTATTGAAAGGACTTAACGACAAGGATATGAGAGATGTGACGATGGCCATTCTCGAGGATGCTTTCAATGCCCGCAGCAGCCAGCTGAGCCAACGTGTTGAGTATGAAATGATCACATCACCATTCAAGATGGAGTTGCAGGATGCCTTTGACGTGGCTACAGCCCAGCAATTCAAGTCAGACCCCGCAAAATTGGTCACTTGGGTCCGTGACAACATTGCCCTCCATCCCGAAGAGAATGCTTTACACATTGCCCAGACTCCGATGGGTGTGTGGCGCTCTCGCGTGGCCGACGGCCGTGGCAGGGACATCTTCTTTGTTGATTTAGCCCGTTCGCTTGATATTGAGGCCCGTATGGACCCGATTACCGGTAAAGTACAGTACCGCAACGGCAGCGATTGGCAAGATGTTAATTTTGAGGCCGTTGAGCAACAGAATGCCCAGACCGGCACCTTGAAACTGCGTTACACCCCCACTCCCGCCCTCGATGACCCGAAGTATTACCATCACTTCTCGCTGTCACGCATCATGGACGACGGAACAACACAACTGCTGAACTACGACGAGGGCGACTCAGGTTTGGAAGAAGGTTCCTCATGGAGCAACACGTTCCAGAACGGTACCACACTCGATGCAGGCACCTATATGCTCACAAGCGGCACCCGTGCCGCCAGTGGTAAGGTGCTGGTGGCCAACCGCATTTTCACGGTCAATCCTGGAGAAACCACAACCATCAACCTGACCATGCGCCAGAGTGATGACATTGTGGCAGTCATTGGCAGTTTCAACTCTGAATCCAAGTTCCATTTGCTGGACAATGAATTGAAGCCCATTGCCGGTGATGATGTGTCCATCCTCTCGCAGACAGGTCGTGGTTACTTCATCGTAGGTGTGCTCGGCGTGGGACAGGAACCCACTAACCATGCTATGCGTGACATTGCCAAAATGAGCGCTGAACTCAACAAATGGGGACGCCCGATGGTGCTGTTGTTTGAAAATGAGACTGAAGCGCAGAAGTATCGTCATGAGAACTACGGTGCCTTGCCCAAGAATATAATATACGGCATTGACACTGATGGCAGTATCCGCCGCCAGATTGCCCAAGAGATGAAACTTCAGAGCGATACCCAATTGCCCATGTTCATCCTTGCCGACACGTTCAACCGTGTAATGTTCTGCTCCCAGGGCTACACAATCGGCCTCGGCGAACAGCTCAACAAGGTCATCAGTAATCTGGATAAATGATGAGATGTCTTGTTGACAAACTCAGGGAAAAGCACGAGTTGGCATCCGATGAGTATCGGGCGTTGCTTCTTACGCGCAATCCACAAGATGTAGAATACTTGCTGAGCCAAGCCCGTGAAGTGGCGCAGGAGAATTTCGGTAAAGGAATTTACCTGCGTGGTCTCATTGAGATTTCTAACGTCTGCCGGAATGATTGCCTGTATTGCGGTATTCGCTCCAGCAATAGCCATGTGTCCCGCTATACACTCACTCATGAGCAGGTAATTGCTTGCTGTGAGCAAGGCTACAGAATTGGTTTCCGCACCTTTGTGATCCAGGGCGGCGAATGGGATGAGAAACGGTCGCAGTGGATTGCTGACGTGATTCGGGACATCAGGCGACATTGGCCCGATTGTGCCATTACCTTATCACTTGGCGAACACCCGCGGGAGACCTACGCCCTGTGGCGAGAAGCAGGAGCCAACCGCTACCTGCTGCGCCATGAAACCCGTAACGAACGCCTTTACGGCCTGCTTCATCCTCGAGGGATGTCACATGCACATCGCTTGCAGTGTCTTGATTGGCTCAAGGACTTGGGTTACCAAGTGGGAACGGGCATTATGGTGGGATCGCCATTCCAAACCATAGGCAGCATTGTCGAAGACATCCAGTATCTAACTGCTTTTAAGCCACACATGATAGGTCTCGGTCCGTTTGTCCCCCAACATGACACCCCATTAGGACGTTTCCCGGCAGGTTCGGTCGACATGACCGCAAGGTTGTATGCAATCATGAGGCTGGCTATCCCACAAGCCTTGATTCCCAGCACAACAGCCATGGCCACTCTTGCGCCCGATGGTCGGTTGCGCGGCATCCTGGCTGGAGCCAATGTTGTCATGCCCAACCTTTCACCGACTGATACCCGCAAACTCTATTCCCTATATGACAACAAGGCATCACTGGGTGCCGAGTCGGCGCAGGGTGTGAAAGAACTTGCCGACGAGCTTTCTCTCATTGGATACCACATCGACTGGTCGCGAGGAGATTCCCCCACAAAAAAAGAATAGCCTGACACTGGATGTCAAGCTATTCAGCAGTTCCTTATTTATCTGTCAGACTTACAGCAGAGCGTCAATCTTGGCTGTAAGCGCGTCGCGGGTGATAGTGCCCACATGCTTCTCCACCATATTGCCATCCTTGAAGAACAGCAGCGTGGGGATATTGCGGATGCCATACTCTACACCCAGATCGGATTCATCGTCCACATTGTACTTACCGATAATAGCACGGCCCTCATAGGCTGTTGCCAGTTCCTCAACGATAGGAGCAATGCTGCGACAAGGACCACACCAGGGAGCCCAGAAGTCAATCACAACGGGCATGCCCGATTCCAGTAATTCCTTGTAATTAGCGTCGTTAATCTCTTTTGCCATTTCTTTGTTAATGTTTAGTAGTTGATATAATATTTATTTTCTGATTGTTTAACAGCAAATACAGTGCCAAAACGTTTTCTGTCACACGCGGGCATTGACTTTGAACTTAACGCCAGCCTCGCGTAGCGACTCGAGCAGGCGCTTGTCAACAGCGATGAGGCGCTTGGAGCGCAACATGACATAATTGCCGCTCGCCTGATCTTTCATGCGGAAGTAGAGCTCACAGCGGTTGTCACCCTCGATGCCGAGGTTCTGTTTCAGGAAGTCCACGTTATTCAAGTCACTGTCGCGCAGTGTGATGACTATGTTCTTCAACATCTTGCCCTTGAGGTTCTCGAGCAGGTCTATCGTCTTGACATTGAAGCGCACATTGTCACCGTAACCTTTTTCATAAGCACCACGCACAACGATAGCAAAGCCAGGGACACCAAACTTCTGGTAATCCACAAACTTATTGCCAAAGAGCATGAACTCAAACGAGCCACTATAGTCCTCTATCTTGAGTATGCCAAACTGATTTCCCTTCTTGCCCATGCGGGTCTGGAAATCCACGACAAGGCCGCCCATTGTGAGTTCCTTGTCCAACTTGTCGGATTGGTTCTTCACCTCGGCCAGAGGTGTGTCACACCCATAATTCACCTCAATATAGTATGGATCAAGGGGATGGGCCGACAAGTACATGCCCACCAGGTCGCGCTCACGGTTGAGGCGCTCGAGTTGTGACCAGGGTTCGGCATTGGGGATGGGTGGAGTTGCCACCTCAATGGCGCCAAATGCGCCAAACAGGGAATTCTGCATCTCCTGCTGGCTGGCCTGATACTTCTGGCCAAAACGCATGAGGGTTTCACTATAGGCCTCACCACGGGGATTGACCTCAAAGAAATCTTCACGCTTGATATCCTTGAAATCGTCAAATGCACCTGCCAGAGCCATCGATTCCAGCGCCTTGCGGTTGCAAGCGCCCTGGTTGATGCGCTGCACAAAGTCAAAGATGTCTTTGTAGGGACCATTCTTCTGGCGCTCCTCGACAATCGAGTCCACACAACTTACCCCGACGCCCTTGATTCCGGCGAGACCGAAACGGATGCGGCCGTCCTTGGTCGCACTGAAGTTCTTATACGATTCGTTGATGTTGGGTCCCAGCACCTCGATGCCCATTGCGCGGCACTCGTCCATGTACTTGGAGAGTTTGTCCACATCGTTCAGGTTGCTGCTCAACACTGCAGCCATGTATTCGCTCGGATAGTTAGCCTTAAGATAAGCGGTCTGATAGGCGACCCAACTGTAACAGGTGGCGTGTGACTTATTGAAGGCATAGGATGCAAACTTCTTCCAGTCTTCCCATATCTTGTTGAGTACCACCTTGTCATGTCCGTTTTTCTCACCGCCCTCGTAGAACAACGCTTCGAGCTCGTTCATCTTCTCGATCTGCTTCTTACCCATTGCCTTGCGCAGCGTGTCACTCTGGCCACGGGTAAAGCCTGCCAACTGACGTGACAACAGCATGACTTGCTCCTGATAGACCGTGATGCCGTAGGTCTCCTTCAAGTACTTCTCCATGCAGGGGATGTCATACTTGATTTCTTCCCTACCCTGCTTGCGGTTGATAAACTGGGGGATATAATCCATGGGGCCCGGGCGATACAGGGCGTTCATGGCAATCAGGTCCTCAAAGCAAGTCGGATGCAGCTCAATAAGGTACTTCTGCATTCCCGCCGACTCAAACTGGAACGTGCCCGAAGTCTGGCCCTTGCAATACAGTTCATAGGTCTTGGGGTCATCGATAGGAATTTTTTCAATATCAATGTCAATGCCGTGGTTGAGCTTGATGTTAGCAAGGGCTTCATTAATGATTGACAGGTTCTTGAGACCCAGGAAGTCCATCTTGATAAGTCCGGTGCTCTCGATGACACCACCCTCATACTGGGTGACAATGATGCGCTCGCCATCGCTGTCGGTGGCCGTGCTCACGGGGACCCAGTCGGTAATGTCATCTCGGCCGATAATCACGCCACACGCATGGACACCGGTGTTACGGACGCTACCCTCGAGTTTTTCGGCAAATCGTATGGTCTCGCCCACTCGCGGATCCTCATTATTAAGTTCGGCGCGGAAGTCGTCGAAGCAATCCAGACAGTTCTTGACCGTGATTTTGTATTTCTTGCCATTCTTATCCTCGGGCATCTCGTTGGGTGAAGAAGGAATGAACTTGGCCAAGCGGTTACTCTCGGCAACCGACAGGTCCTCAACACGTGCAACGTCCTTAATGGCACTCTTGGCCGCCATCGTGCCATAGGTAACAATGTGTGCCACTTTTTCAGCGCCATATTTCTCTGTCACATAATTAAGTACAGCCGCACGTCCGTCATCATCAAAGTCGGTATCGATATCGGGCAGCGAGATACGGTCGGGATTCAGGAATCGCTCAAACAGCAGGTCATACTTCAGCGGGTCAATCTTGGTGATGCCCAAGCAGTAAGCCACGGCCGAACCCGCAGCCGATCCACGGCCCGGACCTACGGTGCAGCCCAGTTTAGGTGCCATCCTGATGTAATCCTGCACGATGAGGAAATAACCTGGAAAGCCCATCTTCTTGATGGTTTCGAGCTCGAAATCAAGGCGTTCACGCTGTTCATCGGTTAGTTCTGGCCACCGTTCCTTGGCGCCCTCATAAACCAGGTAACGCAGGTAGTCATCCTCGTTGTCAAAGCCATCGGGCAACGGGAAATCGGGCAAAATCGGTGCATGGTCAATGCTGTAAATCTCGATTTTGTCCAGTATCTCGTTGGTATTCTGCAAAGCCTCGGGCACATCGGCAAACACCTCGTTCATCTCCTCCTGGGTCTTGAACCACTCCTGCTTGCTGTAGAGCATGATGTTCTCGTCGGTAAGTTTCTTGCCTGTCGAGAGGCAGATGAGACGCTCGTGGGCATCGGCGTCTTCCTCATTGACAAAGTGGGAGTCGTTGGTGCAGATCAGCTTGATATCCAATTCGCGGGCAAACTGAATCAACGCGTCGTTAACCAGGCATTGCTTTTCATAGGTCTCGTGGTTGGCGCGGGCGACAGTTGCCTTGTGACGCTGCAACTCCAGATAATAGTCATCACCAAACACGCTCTTGAACCACATGATCGTTTCACGGGCCTCATTCATCCTGCCACTCATAATGAGCTGCGGCACCTCACCACCCAGGCATGCTGAACAGCAGATAATACCCTCATGGTACTTCTCGAGCTCGCTGTGGTCGGTGCGGGGGTGAGAATAGAAACCCTCGGTCCAGGCATGTGATACAATCTTAATGAGATTCTTGTAGCCTTTCAGGTTCTTGGCCAGCAGGATCAAGTGGCGGCCGATATCTCGTTTGTCAAGGTGCTCAAATCGGTCCTTATTGGCCACATAGACCTCACAGCCGAAGATGGGAATGAACTTCTCATCCTCGCCGCGCTTCTTGTTCAGCTTGTTCACATAGTCATGAAACTCCTTGATGCCGAACATATTGCCATGGTCAGTAATCGCCATGCCGCGCATGCCGTTGGCTATAGCCTTGTCAACGAGCGCCTTGACCGGAGCTTGACCGTCAAGGATCGAGTATTGTGAGTGTACGTGCAGATGTACAAAAGGTATCATATCTTGGATTGCTTTTTTGACTTTTTCCGACAGATGAAATGAGTATAGAATTGGAGTGTAAAATTACGCTATTTTTCCCATTCACCAAAATAAAGTTATTAACAACATTGGGTGTGTTTTGGCTAAGGTCCTCAATCAGAATTGCTATCTGTTGGTATCAGAAGTTGAAGTGAAGTTGAATGCGGATGCCGCGGCGGTCTGTCCCCGCATTCTCACGGTAAGTAAGGCGCCAGACATAGTCAATTCGCAGGATAGTCAATATATTATCAATGCCCACTCCAGCCTCCATATAGGGCTTGCTGCCCATGGGCAGGCAAGGCACGTCGCTCGGGAACAGGAACACGTCACTGCTCTTGACCGGGTCGTTCTTATCGCTCAGGCTGCCCCAGAGGCCACGGAAGGTAAGCACTTCGCGCAGGCGTAGTTTCTTGATGAGCGGCAAGCGGTTCATTAAGATGCCGTTACCCCAATAGGTGAGGTCCCATGACAGTGCCTGATCGTTGACAAATTCCATCGGTTTCATCAGTGTATAGCTCTCAGGCTGAATGGTGTAACTCAGGTTCACGTTGGGAAGCAGCAATTCAGGATATGCGACTTTGCTCCACACTTTCTCACCCTTGACGATAACATCGGCATAGCCAAAAGCCGAAAACCAGAACCTCTTCTGCAGACCCAATTCGGTCTTATTCACCTCAAACAGGCTCCCCATGAACCCCTTAGGCATATAAGTCTGGCTTAGGGTGATAATGGGGGCATCCATATTGATGGGAATGCGAATGGTACGTGCCTGGTAGAACGTTTCTCCAGGGGCAAAGCGCAGCTGGGCGGTAAATCCCGCCTGTGTGTAGCGGTTGCGGGCAGTGCCATCTGCATAGGCAAACGGCACGTATCGGGTTGCCTCATGGATATTGTGTTCGATACCTAATGCGATTGAGAAATGATTGTACCACTCGTGGCGGTACTCCAGGCGCGTTGTCCGCAAGTACTGGATCCTCACATCCTTGTGGCGCTTCAGGGTGAGGAACATATTGTCCTGGCTGGTGTACAGATAATGCTGCGCCAACTTGTCCACGTCATAACGATGGGTCAAGCGCAAGCTATGGATAGGGAACTCTTGATCCATAGCTTTCTTGGGAATAAATGAATATTCCAGCGAACCCATGTACTTGAGCTTCTCATCCTTGAAACCATAGGCAAGATAGGTGCGTGCAAACCAGTGGCGGCTCAGGTTTACATTGGTCATGCCTCCTAATCGCAACCTGAAGCCCTCTAATGAATTACCGCTGATGATGCTGTTGAGAGGACCGATATCAAACTTACTTTCTTTTCCCGTCGGTATATAGCCGTTGACCATGACGACGAGCGCTTTTTCGGCCCAATAGAACAATCGAGAGCCGCGCAGGCGCTGCATGAAAGACCGCATGGACGTTGCCGTTGTGCGTGCCCCTGCAGGGCGGTACTCTTGCCAAAACTCATCGGGCATGAATGGGGCACTATTGTCGATGGACTGCTCGGCCTTAAAGTTGAATACGCCCGCCTCGGGACGCTCAAAGTTATGGTCACGATAGGATGTCTCCCGGCGAGCAAAAGCCTTGGGAATACCCGAAATGAGCTTGAATGAGATTTCCACATCGTCCCGCACCTTGATGCGAGAGCCGTTAGGAGCCCGTTCAAAATCCTGCTGAATGCTCATCCGCTCCACATAGTTGAGGTTGATGTCATAAGGGACTCCCATCGACACCCGCTTGATAAACATGGTCGTGTCCTCGAGCGAGACATAAAGGCGCCCCAAGAAACCAAACGTCTGAGGGGTGAACGGAACAAAACTCAACACCGCGCACCGCTCACCATCCACCATGACAGTGTCGTTGAGGTAAAACTTGTAAAAGTCAACGGCAATGCGCGACAAGGGGCTGACAAAACGATTGGTCAACAGCGTCACATCATTCTGGAAGATGTCCACCTCACCCATGAAGTCATCAAGCACCTTTTTAATACTCGTTTGGTCCATCTGCTCGTCGAGCCCGGCAAACTTGGTTCCGAGAACAAGTTGCTTGTGCTGATTAGGGTCACGGCTATAGTAGTCACGTGCAACGGTTTCCTTAATCGAGATGGGCAGGACGCGCTTGCCAGTGAGCAATGATGTGTCGGCATACTGCTTAATCCATTGCTGATCTTCGGGCCGATTCATGATATCGTCCAAATCGGCGAAGCCTAAAGACATTTTCTCGTACTGGGTATAGCCGTAATGGGGAAAGCGCAGTGGGTCGTTGTCGTCACGTCGGGCACGCAATTTCCTGATCATGTCGACAGCAGGGTTATTCTTCTTGCTGTACTTTTCTTTGCCCTTGTTGACTATCAGTTCCTCGAGTTCCACTCCTGTAGCAACCATATCGACAAGCACAACACTCCCCTGTCCCGACTTGACAGTGACCTCCTTGCTGCGAAAGCCCATGGCCGTTACACGCAACTTAGTGAAACTGGCTCGTGAATTGATGGTAAATCCTCCCTGGGCATTGGCCAGAGTTCCCTCGTTGGTACCCACGAGGGAGATTGAAGCATAGGGGATGCCCTCTCGAGACACGGAGTCGCGCACCATGCCCGTGATTTGGGTCATGGATGGCTGCTGGGCAACAAGGGTCATTGCAGTCCAGAGCGCCAGCGCCATAGCGAGTATGTGTCTTAATGCCATCTTCATCAGGTCGCAAAATTAGACATTTTTTGGGTTGAGCTACGCAAAATAGTTGAAAAAAAGCAAGGTACCCGTGCTTGATGCGGCCTTGAGATGTAATAATAAGACACCTAAGCCCGTTATTTATTATATGGCTATTGAAATAGAACACAAGTTCCTTGTGAACAACGATTCCTACAAGGAAATGGCTTGTTCAGCAAGCAAGATTACCCAGGGTTTCCTGTCTCGGGACCCCGAGCGCACCGTGAGGATAAGAATCCGCGATAACGAAGCATTCATCACCATCAAGGGCAAGGGCGAGGGAGCAGCTCATCCCGAATTTGAATACCCGATTGCGTTGGCTGATGCAACTGAGATGTTGTCACTGTGTGTGCCCCCCATTATCATCAAGACCCGCTATATCGTCATGCACGAGGGCAACCGATGGGAGATTGACGAGTTCCAGGGAGAATTAAAAGGGTTGGTAATCGCTGAGTTAGAGGTGCCTACCGAGGATTATTCCTTCACTTTACCCCCCTTTGTGGGCAAGGAGGTGACAGGCGATCCCCGTTACTACAATTCGCAGTTAGGTATCGCCAAGTAGCGGCCCGTCACATCAATATTTGTAAAAAAACAGCGTAGCGGCCACGTTTGCGGTGTTTTTTTTGTAATTTTGTCGCCACTTAACACGCGTGTGACGCTAATTATTCATGTTCAAGATCAAGAGACTATACACATTCATGCTGTCGAGGTTCCTGCCGAGGTTTTTGATGACCTTCTGCATCTGCCTCTTTATCGTGATGATGCAGTTCCTGTGGCGTTACATCGACGAGCTGGTTGGCAAGGGCTTGAGCATGGACCTGATAGCTGAGCTTTTCTTCCATGCCGCATTGAGTCTGCTGCCGTTGGCACTGCCGTTGAGTATCCTGCTGGCTGCGCTGATGACATTTGGCGATCTGGGCGAGCATGTGGAATTGACAGCGCTCAAGTCGTCAGGCATCTCCTTGACGACCATCATGAAACCCATCGCCATCCTGATAGTCTTTGTCGCCATTGGCGCGTTCTTCTTCATGAACAATGCGCTGCCCAAGTCGCAGGTCAAGATGTGGACCCTGTTGTTCTCGATGCGCCAGACATCCCCGACTCTTGATATTCCCGAAGGTGCCGTTTACAGCCAGATTCCAGGCTATAACATCTATGTCAAGCGCAAGGACAAGGAGCGTGACATGCTTTACAATCTGCTTATCTATGACGTGTCGGCCACGACCATGTATCCCCGTATCGTTGCCGCCGACTCCGGCAGGTTGAGCATGACCGAGGACAAGCGTCATCTCGTGCTCACGCTCTACAAAGGCGCCTGGTACGAGCAGATGAGCAGCGCGGGCGGTGTGAATGGCCTGAGCAGCGATTTGTATCGTCGTGAATCGTTCCGTGAAAAGGAAATCCTGATTCCATACGATGCCAACTTCACCCGCATGGATGACGAGACCATGAAGTCGCAATATGTGGGCAAGGACATCGCCGAGTTGCAGCAGAGTATCGACTCCATGTCCCTCAAGGTGGATTCTGCGGCCAGTCTTATCGTTGAGAGGATGCACCGCCAACCCATCTGCGGTGTGCCGCAACAACGTGTTGTCGTCAACAACGGCAAGACAAGTTATGAGCCCGTCAAGGAGGTGCAATTAGATAAACCGGTTGATATCAATGAATTGATTAAATCACTATCTAATCAGGAGCAGCAGCAGATCCTGAATCAGGCGCTGTCCAATACGACTACCGAGATGCAGGATATGCAATTTCAGGGATATGCTGTCAATGAAGACAATTACATCATCAGGCGGCATCAGATTGAGCTTATCAAGAAGTTTACCTTGTCGCTGGCATGCCTCATTTTCTTCTTCATCGGTGCCCCGTTAGGTGCCATCATCCGTAAGGGCGGCCTGGGTATGCCCATCGTCATCTCTGTAATCCTGTTCATCATCTATTACATCATCGACAACACGGGTTATAAACTGGCCCGTGATGGCCGTTGGATCGTATGGCAGGGAATCTGGCTCAGCTCAGCTGTGCTGTTGCCTTTAGGCATCTTCTTGACCAAGAAGGCCGTCAACGATTCGGCCGTGTTCAATCCCGACGCCTGGTTAAACTTCATCCGTCGCTTCACCGGCCTGCATCAGACCCGCAAACTTGCGTTCAAGGAAGTCATCATCAACGAGGTGAACACGAGCGAGGCTCTCAGCCAGATCAATGCCCTCAAGGCTTCCTGCCAGCAGTTCCTGGACCGCTATCCCGGCCGTCAACGCTATATCGACTACTGGCAACACGGCTATGACAAGGATGCGATCAAGGCCCTTGCCGAGGAAGTGGACCGCGTGGTGGATTACCTCTCCAATTCCCGTGACCAGATGGTGCTGAACAAGGCCATGGACTACCCCATCATCAGGCAGCTGCTCACCTATCATCCCGTGCCCAACAAGAATGCCGGTACTGTTGTGGCAGCCCTGTTCCCCATTGGCTTGCCCGTGTGGCTCGTGGGCTTGAGGCACCAGAAGAACCTGAAGCGTGACGTGAAGCTCACCATCAAGACCTGCGACCAGCTCGTGGCTATCTTCAATGGCGAGTATAGCCGTGAGATGGAATACAGTGACAAACCTCTACCTTCAACAGACAAATAAATACTGATGACGGCCACGCCTGTGCGTGGCTTCATAAATTTCAGAATATAATCATGGACGAAATCAGACTGAATACTATCGACGAAGCTGTCGAGCAACTGAGACGTGGCGAGTTTGTCATCGTTGTTGACGATGAGGACCGCGAGAACGAGGGCGACTTTATCATTGCCGCCGAGAAGATTACCGAGGAGAAGGTCAACTTTATGCTCCGTGAGGGTCGCGGCGTGCTGTGTGCACCCATCACTGCCGAGCGCTGCCACGAGTTGGACCTTAGCATGCAGGTGGATGACAATACCTCGATGCTGGGCACCCCATTCACTGTGACCATCGACTTGCTTGATGGCTGCACGACTGGCGTGTCGATGCACGACCGTGCCATGACCATACGCGCCCTGGCTAACCCTAACAGCAAGCCGCAGGACTTTGGCCGTCCCGGTCACATCAATCCGTTGCGCGCCGTCGATAAGGGTGTCCTGAAACGCGCTGGTCACACCGAGGCCTCCATCGACCTGATGCGCATAGCGGGTCTCTACCCTGCTGCCGCACTCATCGAGATCATCAATCCCGACGGCACCATGGCACGACTGCCACAGTTGATGAAGGTGGCCCAGAAATTCAATATGCCCATCATCACCATCAAGGACCTGATTGCCTATCGGTTACGCACCGAGAAGGTGGTTGAAGTCGGTGACGAGGTGGATCTTCCCACCCAGTACGGCCACTTCAAACTCATCCCCTTCAGGCAGATCAACAATGGCCGTGAACACATCGCCCTCATTAAGGGTGAATGGACTCCTGGCGAACCCATTCTGGTGCGTGTACACTCCTCGTGCGCCACGGGTGACATCTTTGGCTCGATGCGTTGTGAGTGTGGCGAGCAGCTGCACCTGGCCATGCAGATGATCGAGAAAGAGGGCAAGGGCGTTCTGGTCTATATGAACCAGGAGGGCCGTGGCATCGGTCTGATGAACAAAATCAAGGCCTACAAGCTGCAAGAGCATGGCTACGACACTGTCGATGCCAACGTGCACCTGGGATTCAAGCCCGATGAACGCGACTATGGCGTGGGTGCCAATATCCTGCGAATCCTGGGGGTTACCAAGATGCGCTTGATGACCAACAATCCCGTGAAGCGCGTGGGACTCGAGAGCTACGGGCTCGAAGTGGTCGAGAATGTGCCTATCGAGGTGAAACCAAACCGCTACAACGAGTTCTACATGCACACCAAGAAAACGCGCATGGGACACGACCTGCACGAGGTGGATTGAGTTGGTTTCAATTGCAAGTTGAGAAACAAGGCGTCCGTTATGCGGGATATCAACGAAATAAGAGCATTCATCGAGCGGGAAATCATACCCCGCTACAATGACTTTGATGCGGGACATGGCGTTGATCATGCCCAGACCGTTATCGACCAGGCCCTGCAATTAGCGGAATTCTATCCTGAAGTCGATAGGTGCATCCTGCTCGTGGCAGCTGCCTATCATGACCTGGGGCTGGTGAACGGTCGCGAGCACCATCACACCGATAGTGCGCGTATCGTGCGCGAGGACCCACGGTTGCGACAGTGGTTTGACGATGACGAAATCAACACCATTGCCGATGCTGCCGAGGATCACCGCGCATCAAGCGACCATGAGCCCCGCACCATCTACGGCCGCATTGTGGCCGAGGCCGACCGCATTATCGACGGGGAGACCATCGTGCGCCGTGCCCTGCAATACGGCATGAAGCATGAGCCTGGCCTTGACCGTGAGGGTCAGTATCGCCGCTTGATGGAGCACATGCGCGAGAAATATGACTACGGAGGTTATCTCAAGCTGTGGATTCCACAAAGCGCAAATGCCCGCAGGCTCGAGGAGTTTCGCCAACTCCTGGCCGATGAACCTCGATTCAGACAACTATTTGACGACATTTACAATTCATTGAACAATCAATAAATCGATATGACATGAAAAAGTTTTCTACTTCATTATTTGCCTTGCTTCTCGGCTTCTCAGCATTGGCCGAGATTCCCGAGGGCTTCTACACCAACGCCATCGGCAAACAGGACGAGGCGTTGATGACCGCCCTTGAGGGTATCATCTACACCCACGCCAAGTTGTCATACAATTATATGTGGACAGCCTATGATGTCACTGATCTGGGCAGTGACGGCTATTATATCGACATGTACTCTACCTGCAAGTACAACAACGCCTCAGCTCATGTGGCTGGAGCGTCCTACGTTGGTGAGGGTATTAATCGTGAGCACTCGTTCCCCAAGAGTTGGTTCGGTGGAGACGTGGATCCCATGTACACTGACCTGACGATGCTCATCCCCACCGATGCCTTTGTAAACCAGCGTCGCAGCAATAACCCGTATGGTGTGTGCGCTGGTGGCCAAACCTATACCAACAATGAATTGGGTGTGACAATGCTGGGCAAATTGGGCACCAGCACCTACAATGGTTGCACTGAAACCGTGTTTGAGCCCGACGACGAGTACAAGGGCGATTTTGCACGCATCTACTTCTATATGGTAACTTGCTACAAGAGCGTGTTAGGAACGTGGCCAGGTAGTGGCCAGTTGGACTATGAAAAGAACGGTTACAAAGCGTTCTCTGATTGGTCGTTACAATTACTCATGGAGTGGCACCGCGCTGACCCCGTGAGCCAGAAAGAGTTGAACCGTAACGAGGGCGTATATGACGAGCAAGGCAACCGCAACCCCTTTGTTGACCACCCTGAACTTGCCGAGTACATCTGGGGCACCAAGCAACACACCGCCTGGACGGGACAGGACACCCCTGTTGACCCGTTTGATAAGGAAGTGCCTGTCATGCAACCTGTTGACGAGGATGCTATCGAGGCTACCGCTTTCCGTGCCGACTGGACCGCCGTGGATAACGTGTCGAGCTACACCCTCAAGGTCAACCGTATCGCTGCGCCGGGTGAAGAAATCGCCACATTGTTGATGACTGAGAATTTCTCTGGCATCAATGTCGATTATGACTCTAACACAGACATCAGCCAGTCCCTCGACAATTACACCGACAATCCCGGTTGGAGCGGTTATAAGCTTTATGCCGCCGCCAATCAAAGCCTGAAAGTGGGCACCGGCAGTGCAGTTGGCTATCTCATTAGCCCCCAGTTGGAGTTAGACAGCACCGTGACAGTCGTTTTCAATTCCAAGTGCTGGATCAACAGCCATGGCGACAGCGACGGCAGTTCGGTGATTGTTTCATGTGGCGATGTCAGCAAGACCATCACATTGAGCGCCACGCCCGAGGATTACACCGTTGTGCTGAAAGGTTGCTCTGACAACAATATCAAGCTATCCATGACAGCTAACGGCAAGCGCTTTTACATCTATCATGTGGACATCTATAACGGTGACCTCACAGCTGTCCCCCCGCGCCGTGCCGTTGTCGAGGAGGGCGATTCCACATGGCGTGTCGTGAGTGGCATCAACGCCGACAATTATACCGTGAAGGCTCTGGCTGGCGGTATCTATGAGTACTTTGTCAAGGCCATCTATACTGATGGTACCGAGAGCGTGTGGTCCAACATAGAGCACGTCACCCTAACTGGCAGTGGTGATGAGCCGCTCATTGGCGACATCAACGGCGATGGCGAGGTAACTATCGGCGATATGTCAGCACTCATCGACTACCTGTTGGGCTCGGCTGGCGACACTATCGACCAAGATATCGCCGACATCAACCACGATGGAGAAGTGACTATCGGTGACGTATCGGCACTCATCGACATACTCCTGGGCGGAAATTAAACCGCATACACATTATTTAATGTCTATTTAACGGGATCGTCTCGACGGGCGATCCCGTTTTCGGACAAGTGCTACTCAGCCTGCCCAATCGGCACTGGCACGGTGTTTGCTACTATAATTGTGAGATTTTAACACTATTGCAATAAGAAAGGAAAATTTTAAGCATGATACACAACCAGCACGAAATGCAAGAAAAGTACTGGAAACAGGACATTACCGTGCCCCGTGGGGGTGCGGACTTTCCTGATGAGGAAGACGACGAGGACGAGGAATTGCCTGGCGGCGGTGGTTATCCCGGCGAGGCGGGCAGCGAGAATCCGTCCTATCGCGAGACAAGACAGCGACGAAATGTCAGTCGGGGTGACAATTCTGCCACTCCTGTTATCGATAAATATGGCAAAGACATCACCCGTGAAGCCGCCGAGGGGCATCTTGACCCCGTGGTGGGCCGTGAGGTAGAAATTGAGCGATTGGCACAAATCCTGAGCCGCCGCAAGAAGAATAATCCCGTGATGATCGGCGAGCCCGGTGTGGGCAAGAGCGCCATCATCGAGGGGCTGGCCAAGCGCATTGTCGAACGCAAGGTGGCACGCACCCTGCTCGACAAGCGCATCATCTCGCTCGACATGGCGGCTATCGTGGCAGGCACCAAATACCGTGGCCAGTTTGAGGAGCGTCTCAAGGCCGTTATCGACGAGGTGAGCGCCAACAAGAACGTCATCATGTTTATCGACGAGATCCACAACATTGTGGGCGCTGGTAATGCCAGCGGTTCGATGGATGCCGCCAACCTGTTGAAGCCCGCCCTGGCACGTGGTGAGTTCCAGTGCATCGGTGCCACCACCCTCGACGAGTACCGCAAGAGCATCGAGAAGGACGGTGCCCTGGAGCGCCGCTTCCAGAAAGTCCTTGTCGAGCCCACCACTCCCGAGCAGACCCTCGAGATCCTGCACAACATCAAGGAGATGTATGAAAAGCACCACGGTGTGAATTATACCGACGAGGCCCTGAAGGCCTGTGTCACCTTGACCGACCGCTACATCAGCGACCGTTTCTTCCCCGACAAGGCCATCGACGCGATGGACGAGGCCGGATCGCGCGTACATATTACTAAGGTAGACACTCCCAAGGAAATTGAAGACCTGGAGAAACGCATTGCCGAAGCTCAGGCCAACAAATTCAAGGCCGTTCAGGCCCAGAACTTTGAGAGTGCCGCCAGCTATCGTGACCAGCAGGAGAAACTCAAAGAAGAGCTCGCTGTGGCCAAGGAGCGCTGGGAACAAGAGCTTGACAGCCGTCGTGTGACCGTCAACGAGGGTCATATTGCCGAGGTAGTGGCCATGATGACCGGTGTGCCCGCCCAGCGCATCGCCCAGAGCGAAGGCATCCGCCTGCTGGGCATGACCGATGAACTCAAGAAGCAGGTCATCGGCCAGGACGAGGCAATTGACAAGATCGCACGCAGCATCCGCCGTAACCGTGCAGGCTTGCGCGACCCCAAGCGCCCCATCGGCTCGTTCATGTTCTTGGGCCCGACAGGCGTTGGTAAAACCCTGTTGGCCAAGAAACTGGCTGAATTCCTCTTCAATTCGGCCGACGCGCTCATCCGTGTTGACATGAGTGAATATATGGAGAAATTCAATGTCTCCAGACTCGTGGGTGCGCCTCCGGGCTATGTGGGTTATGAGGAAGGTGGCCAGTTGACCGAGAAAGTACGCCGTCACCCCTACAGTGTCGTGCTGCTCGACGAGATCGAGAAAGCCCACCCCGATGTGTTCAACATGATGCTGCAAGTGCTCGACGAGGGTAACTTGACCGACGGCTTGGGCCGTAAGGTGGATTTCAAGAACACCATCATCATCATGACCAGCAACATCGGTACCAGGGAACTGAAGGACTTTGGCGCTGGTGTGGGATTCAATACCAATGAGTTGACCAAGGAACGCAGCGATGCGGTGATCCGCAAGGCGTTGAACCGCAAGTTCTCCCCTGAGTTCCTGAATCGTGTTGACGACATTGTGACCTTTGGCTCACTCAACCACGACAGCATCCTCAAGATTGTCGATATCGAGCTTGCCTCGTTCTACAAGCGTGTTGAGGAAAACGGCTTGAAACTCGAGATCACCCCTGCTGCCAAGAACCTGGTGGCCGACCATGGCTTTGACATCCAGTATGGCGCTCGTCCCTTGAAGCGTGCCATCCAGAGCGAAATCGAGGACCCGTTGAGCGAGATGCTCCTGCGCGAGGAAGCTGCCGCTGGCGACACCATCGTCATCGATGCCCAGGACGGTAAAATCACCACCGGCATCAACAAGCTGCAAACGACTCCAACCGTGACGACATAACTGTCATAGCAAATCTTTCATAAGCCGCCAAGCCGCTAAGTTTTTAAGCAGCTTGGCGGCTTAAATTATGAGTGTGCATGAGGTTTCATAACCGTGATATTGTTAATGTTGCGGATTTTTGTTAATTTTGCCGATTACATTAACACTGATTTGCAATGCTTCAGAACATTTATAACGATATCCTCAGCCCCGACGTCAACTTGGTGAATGCGGTGGTGAAACTGCTGCTCAGTATGTTGCTGGGTGCGACCATCGGCATGGAGCGCCGCCGCAAGGGACAGATTGCTGGCCTTCGCACATTTGCCCTCATCTCGATGGGCGCTACACTGGCAATGCTCATCTCGATTTACATCCCGCAAGTGTATCTGGGCCTCAAGAACGGTGACCCTGGCCGAATCGCTGCCCAAGTGGTAAGCGGCGTGGGTTTCCTGGGCGCTGGAGCCATTATCCAGATGAAAGGTTCAGTGCGTGGGCTCACCACTGCTGCCGGCATCTGGATGACGGCTTGTATCGGCTTGGCCGTCGGAGCGGGCATGTACCTCATTTCCATCATCACCACCCTGCTCATCATCTTTATCCTTGTCAACATCGAGCGCATCGAGTTGAGGCATAATTTCCTGTGGGAATCCAAGATTATCCGGGTCAAGGTGCATGGTATCCTGAGCGACATCCAGCCCCTGCGCGACATCCTTCATGCCAATGATGTGCACATCAGCGATGAGTTCATGAAGTTTGAGTATGACAATCAGTTGACGATTGTCAACTTCATGGTGCGCAGCAAGAATGACGTGTCGGTGACTACCATGTTCCACGAGATTAAAGAAAAAATCGATGCCATCTCGATTACCATCACCAACGAGATGAATATGTAAAAGTTTGCCAATTGCATTCCACATCATCCTGAAACCAAAAACTGAATAATGGAATCCCTCGATATAAACAGTCTGATTAGTGACCTGGCGCTTATCCTCATGCTGGGGGCTGTTGCCACGGTTGTGTTCAAAATGCTCAAGCAGCCCGTCGTCCTGGGTTATATTGTGGCTGGTTTCTTGGCCAGCCCGCATTTCACGTTGTCGCCCTCGATCATCGTCGAGTCCAACATCGAGTTCTGGGCTCAAATCGGTATCATCGTCCTGCTGTTCTCGTTAGGACTGGAATTCAGCTTCAAGAAACTGATCGATGTGGGAGGTTCGGCCATCCTCACGGCGCTCATCATCGTGTTGGGTATGATGAGTTTAGGCTTTGTCGTCGGACAGTTCCTGGGTTATGGGCTGGTCAACAGCATCTTTCTGGGCGGTATGATTTCCATGTCGTCGACAACTATTATTCTCAAGGCGTTGACCGACCTGAACATGCGTCAACGGCGCTTTGTGCCCATGACGTTCGCCGTGCTCATTGTCGAGGACCTGTTTGCCGTTGTATTGATGGTGATCCTGTCCTCTATCGCACTGAATAACAGCGTTAAGGGTAATGAGATGGTGGGCAGCATCCTCAAGCTGTCGTTCTTTCTCATCATGTGGTTCACGGTGGGCATCTTCATCATTCCCACGCTATTCAAGCGTTTCAAGCGCTACATCAGCGACGAGCAGATGTTGATTATCGCTATGGGATTGTGCTTTGCCATGGTGCTGTTTTCAATCAATTCCGGCTTTTCGGCGGCACTTGGCGCGTTTGTCATGGGTTCAATCCTTGCAGGCACTATCGAGGCCGAGCGTATCGAGCGCCTCATCTCACCTGTCAAGGACTTGTTTGGGGCTGTGTTTTTCATCTCGGTCGGCATGATGGTCAACCCCGAGGTGATGACCAAGCACTGGAGCGTCATCGCCCTGCTTGCCATCGTGGTGATTGTGGGCATGATCGTGTTTGGCACCTTCGGCATGCTGGCGACCGGACAGCCGCTCAAGTTGGCGATGGAGTCGGGGTTCTCGTTGACCCAGATTGGCGAGTTCTCGTTTATCATCGCCACACTCGGTACCGGTTTGGGTGTTCTTGACAAGAGCATCTACCCGATTATCGTTGCGGTATCGGTCATCACCACATTTACCACTCCGTTCTTTATCAAGCAGGCAATACCCTGCTACAATCTACTGGTCAAGGTCTTACCCAAGAATTGGACACGCCTGCTCAACGGTTATAGCCAGAACGCCAACGTGACCGAGGGCAGCGAGACCATCAAGTTATGGAAGTCCATCATCTCGAGATATCTGGTGCGCCTCATCGTCTATTCGGTCATCATCATCGCCCTGATTGTCGTTTGCCGCACTTACCTCATGCCACTGCTGTTCAAGCACATCGGCCAGAACATCTGGGGACGCTTGGCCTGTGCCACATTGGCCATCATGATTATCTCGCCATTTCTCCTGTCCATCATCATGCCGTCGGCCAAGCGGTCCGAGCAGATTGTATTGCTCGAGTCGTCGGGCAGGATGTCCTACGTCCCCATCGTGGTGATGATTCTCATCAGCATTATCATTTCAGCCATGTTTCTTGCCACTATTCTCCAGGCCATCTACCCCAGTGCGGCTGCCGTAATTGCGGCTATACTACTCACCATCGCCATGGCTGTGGCTGTGGCGGCTTTCCCGACAAGATTCAAGCACCGTCTGTCAAAGATCGAGAAACGCTTCATCAGCAACATCAACGAGCGTGAGAACCGCCGCACGGGACACGAGAACAATCTGGTAAGCGACCTGCACTTGGCCTATATGACTGTGGGACATGGCTGCCCCTTTGCAGGCGAGCGGTTACGCAACCTGGACCTGCGCTCGCGATATGGTGTGAATCTTGTGAACATTCAGCGTGCGGGCAAGCGACATCCCGTGCCCTCGGGCGACATGCGTCTTTTCCCCGGTGATGTGTTAGGTGTGATTGCAACCGAGGAGCAAATCCAGAATCTGTTACCTCTTGTCGAAGCCCAGACCAACACGGGTGACACGCCCAATCGTGACGTGAAATTCATCCACTTTGCCATCTCGACGAACTCTCCTCTCGTGGGTGTGACGCTCGAGGATAGCCGCTTACGCGAGGACTATGGGGCTCTGCTCGTTGCTGTGCAGCGAGGCGAGGATGACTATATCTCCCCCACTCCTGACCTGGAATTCAAGAACGGCGACATCCTGTGGATTGTTGGCGACCCTAAGGAACTCTCTCATCTCAAGTAACCCGACAATCGCATTTCCTCATGCACAGAGACTTGCCCCTAAGCCGTTCTTAACTGGCAGAACAGGTGATGGGTCCTAGCATGTAATTATGTCCGTATTGCCCACTGAGAAATAAATTCAATGGTGTCCGTTAAAGACGACCAATAGCAGCCATTAAGGCCGCTTCAAGGGGACGGTTCGGTTTGTAACAAAAGATCAATCTTTTGTTGCTAACGGAACCGTCCCCACGTAATAGGCAAGTGAAGAGAGGAACTTCATGATTGACAGAATCACGGCGGATGTTGTGTCTTAGCAGGAAGGCCTTGTCAAGGCCTCCGACCTATTTTGCCGAATGTAATTAGCACGGGACATGCTATTTTGAAAAATCAAGACGTTAAATCATTGAATTTCAAGTAAAAATAGTTCCAGCAAATTATTGGTGCGGAAAACAGGTAATTGCGCATGCGTCTTCATCCCCTGAAGTGAAGACACAAAAAAAGTGAGGACGCGTCATCTGGCGCATCCTCACTATCCTAAACCTTAATTTACATTACCTCATCGATGCAATTAATTGCCACCAAGCAGGAGGTCAATCAGGTCGGTAACGTCAAGTACGTTAACAGTGTCATCACCATTAACATTGGCGTTCTCATAGCTGAACTCATCGCTGTCGTCCAGAGCCTGGTTCAGCAGAGCATCGATCAGAGTGGTAACGTCAGAAACGTTAACAATACCATCCCTGTTAACATCACCAAGCAGACCAACGGGACCCTCGGGCAGGGTAACGAAGGTTACAACATCGGTCCATGCAGAAGTGCTGTAAGTACCAGCAGACTGTACCTGAACCTCATACTTGGTCTCGGGAGTCAGGCCATTGATGGTGAACTCGGTAGCGGTCAGACCATTCTCTTCAACCCAAGCAGCGGGCTCAATAATCTCAGCATTGGGATCGCCAATGAAGATGTTGTCCAGATACATGGCATACATGTCGGTGGTGCCATTGTGACGGAAGATGAGGTCAGCCTTCTTGCCAGCGAATTGACCCAGGTCAACGGTGTAGGTGGTCTGAGTGGTAGTGGTTACGATATTCTCCTCGAAGAGCTGATAAACAGTGGTGTCCTCACCAAAGACCTCAATCAGAACGTTAATCTGCTCGGGATAGCTTGAGCTGTTGCCCCACACGTCGAACTTAAGCTGAGTAGCCTCGGTTACATCGAATTCCGGTGAAATCAGCCAGTTATCGGGAGTAAGAGCACCACTTGTGCTTGACCATGAATAGCTGTAGAAGCACAGGTCAGTCTGAGCATCGTCAGTATAAGCCAGACTCCAGTTGTAGCCATCCTGATCGGCGTCATAGATGAACCAGTTCTCAATCTGAGCCTCATAACCCTCATAGGGCAGAGTTACATAGATGGGGTTACCGCTCATGTCAACCCAAGGCCTCCAGCGGAGGTTCCAGCTGGGATCGTCGTTGTCGTCCCATGCTACGAGAGCACTGGTGCTGGCGGGGGTAACAGTCAGGTTCTCGGGAACAGTACCAGCTACGCCGGGCTCGAGAATCTGCATGGTCACATAGTCGTTCTGACCCTCAAGGGTTACAGTGAACACGTAGGTCATACCCTCAGCGAACTCGAAGTTATCAGCACGAGCGGGATCACCCTGGTTAGAAGCGATCCAAACACGATCACCGGGAGTCGGGTTGGTGATGCAGTAGTCATACACACCAGCGGGAACGAAGATCGTGATGCTGTTGTTGATAACGATGTTCTGAGTGGTCAATGAGCCATCAGCGTTCTCGGGGATCTTGTACTCAAACTCAGCATAGGTTTCTGCTGAAGCGTCACCACTAGTGGTCAGACCACCGGTCTCGGGAATGATGGTGCCATAAGCGGTAGCATCGGCATCGAGAAGCATCTGATAGCCAGTGCCATCCTGCCATACATCACCAGCAGTCAGGGTAACTGCTGCCATACCCTCGGGCACATCCACCTTAGCAGGAGCCTTGAACATAACGGCGGGAGTTGAAACGATCTTACCAGTTGCGGTGCGAGCCTCAACATTAGCCTTAGAGTTACCCTTAGCAATCTGCGGAGTCATAGATGTGCGAACACCAGCCGAAGCAGATACTGCAACAGCTGCACTCAACATTAAGAATAATAATTTCTTCATAAATGTAAAAAAATTTAGTTAATAATAAATATGGAGTTAAAACACAAATATTCGATCCATATGAGTTTATCAATTCTTTTCAACGATGAACGTCAAAACGGAACAAATGAACCTCAATCTTGGTTAGTACTGCAAATGTACACCAATAATTTTAATATATCTATAGTTTTTATCAATATTTTTCAACATGAATTCAAATAAATGTAAAAACTACCATTTTCGATAGTGAAGAAAATTTACAGTTCACACATTAATTTATTTATAATACACACCAAACTCACAACAAGCCTATCACAACGCCAGATAAAATCAATAAGACTGGCGCATCGGCTCGAAGAACACCAATGCGCCAGTCTATTCAACATTCTTAACTCAGCGTGGGTTCTGTGACAACAGCCACGCTAAGGCGGGAGCCCCTATACCAAGGGGGGGCAAACCCTGTTTACATCAATTTCCGCCTAACAGGATGTCGATCAAGGCAGTAACATCAACGATGTTTACTGCGTCATCACCGTTAATGTCACCACAGATGTTGCAGGTGCCATTATCGACGCCCAACAGGAAGTCGATCAAGAAGGTGGCATCAGTGATGTTCACCTTGCCGTCGTGGTTAACGTCACCCAGGTCATAGCCATGGCCCTCAGCAGGCAGGGTCACCTCACGTGTGGCAGAATTGAACGAATTGTAGGAATTCGAGCAAACGACATAGTACTGATAGGTAGTGCCAGGAGTCAAGCCTGTTACAGTGTAGGCGGCACCGGGCTTTGCATGCGGGATAGCCACTTCCTCACCCTGCTCATTCAGTTGTGACTGAGGATAAGTGGGTTCAACATTATTGATGACGGTCGTTTCCTGAGTGGTCATGTTGGTGATATAAAGGTCATAGCTCTTGAAACCGGCGAGGATATAAGTGTTCTCGACATCGCAGTTCCAGTCAGCAAGGAATGACGTGGATGTCACTTCGGCGGCTTCTTTCAGCTGGGGATAAACCTCCATGTAGAGGAGTTCCGATGAGTTGGTCTGATCTCCATCGGTATAGTGGGTCTGCAGAGCGATGCGCCAATCGAAGAAGCGCTCTTCGGCATTTTCAACTTCATTGGTTAA
Source organism: uncultured Prevotellaceae bacterium (assembly GCA_900318335.1). Lineage (GTDB taxonomy): Bacteria > Bacteroidota > Bacteroidia > Bacteroidales > Muribaculaceae > Sodaliphilus. The sequence goes on along the minus strand of ONKF01000015.1, from coordinate 18,800 downwards.
TCCAGCAAAGTGAATATCCCAATATCCGATATTTCCATTGGGAGTCCTACAAGTATACGGTGCATGAGTGGTTGCTTCCTCAATCTGGCCAGGGAACATCTCGGGAGTGAAGACAAAGAACTTGTCATTGTCGGTGAGAATACTGAAACTCAATTTCTCAGGATCAAGAACAGTGAAATCATCTTCAACATCATTGAATTCCAAATCAACATTGTAGTCATCGGCAACAGGCTCCTGAGTCATCAGGGTTTGAGGAATGGTGTAAGTCAAATCAACCATATTTCCGTAATCAATAAAGTCTTCAATGTCAGGAGTAGCAGGCTTGGGCAATTCGGCCACAGGCTCACCCAGATAAGCATAGACGATGTTGGAAACGCCACCAATGGTGAAATTGTCATTCACGTAGAACACCTGGACACCAATGCGGGTGTTGAAGAAGCGTTCATAACCGTCGGCGTTGGTGCGGTAGAAGAAAACACCATTGCTCCGGATGTCGGTGTCTTCGTCCCAAAGGTAATAATAGACATCGGTTGTATTACCCCAGAGGTCATCATAAGGCGGCTTGGTGAAAGTGAAAATCTGGTCGTCATCAGTATAAATGCGATAGCCCATCATCTCAATGTCAAGGAGATTGCCATTCACATCAACTGTGGGCAGGGTGAAAGTCAGAAAACTGTGACCAGTCTCATTACCACAATCATACCATATCACATCTGTGGGGTCGGCGGGCGTTACAGCAAGCGCATTAACCGCAACCAGACCAAATAACATTAGGAATAATTTTTTCATAATTAGAAAGTTTTAGTGTTAATAGTAGGAAATTTTTTAATTCTACAAAAGTAATAAAAAAACGCAAACGATCAATTAATTATAATAATTTTAAACAACAATTTACGCAAAATTAACTAATTACACACATTATACAAACTCCCTGAGTGGTATGTCATAATTGGCCTTTTGACTTTTCCTGTTTTCAGCACTAGCATTTTGCTAAAATAAATGTTGTTTGATATTCATCGATACAACCTCATGATTTTTGCAAAATGGTGTTTCCTGTACTATTCTCATTCGGCTAAAAAGGTCGAAGACCTTGACAAGGCCGATGGCCTTGTGCAGGCCTTCGACCTGCTTGGACACAACAATCGCCATTAATGACTTCACAGTGTGTCCCAATGCGGAAAACAGGGGCAAGCTCTTATTAGGAGCCTTGCTGAGAAGTGCTTGAGCGGGGAACGAGATAGGCACTGATCTCGTAGAGAAGGTAAATGGGTAGGAACACTATCATCAAGGTGAAGGGATCGCCAGTGGGCGTGATGATTGCGGCCAGCACCAGCAGCACGACGATGGCATGACGGCGATAAGTCCTGAAGAATCCCCGATGCAGCACGCCCAGCACACCCAGGAGCCAAGCCACGAGTGGCAACTCAAAGATGATGCCCATGACGAAAATCAGCATCAGGAACGTATCCATATAGCTATCGAGTGAAATCTGGTTAGGCACTAACTGGCTCACGTGATAGTCGGCCAGGAAACGCAATGTGACGGGAAAAACGACAAAATAGCCCACCAAAACGCCCAAGAAAAACATCAAGCATCCGATGAAGAATGCGGTCTTAACACCCTGTTTCTCATTTTGATAAAGAGCAGGTGCAATGAAGGCCCACAATTCATAAAGGACAAAGGGAAACATCAGCACAAGCGCCAGCCAGAAGGAAGTGGACATGTGGATGAAGAACTGGGAAGCGAGCTTGATATTGATCAACTCGACCTCAAAGCCGCCGGTAGTGAACTGCGGTAACCATGCCACCGACGAGGTCATGCGCTCAAATAGGCGGTAAAGTGCAAAGTCACCATGGCAGGGCGCAAGAATAATGCTATCAAAGATGGTGGGCATGAGGCAGAACAGCCCCACTGTGGCCACCACCAGGGCAATAACAATGCGGACCAGCACCGAACGCAACGCGTCGATGTGGTCCCAGAACGACATTTCCTGCAACTTCTCCTCAGCCATCTACCTAAATGAGACAAACATGATTGCAAACCACACCACCAACCCAGAACAAGAGGCTGTGCCATAATTGGCTTCGCCCAGCCAACGGCTCCCGTCGGTTATTAATCCGCGTACTGCCGATTAAAACCCAGAGGCCTATCTTGACACACCTTGCTGCCCTATCGGCCAGACCGATTGATGATAATTCTATTTGCTTGACGAGTCGTCCTTGCCGTCGAGCTCATCAAGGGGCTTCTTGAGCTCGTCCTCGACCTCGTTCATGCCTTGCTTGAAGCTCTTGACACCCTTGCCCAGGCCACGCATGAGCTCGGGAATCTTTCTGCCGCCAAACAGCAGCAGGATAATAGCAACAATGGCGATAACCTCACCTGTCCCCAGGTTAAAGATGGCTAGTATTCCGTTTAATTCCATAAATGCGTAAATATGTCTAAAACTGTTATTATTGATTGCAAATATAGTATTATTTTTTCAGTTGTCATGGATTGATGCCACTTTTTTGATTTCACTGCCGATGAACAACCCGAAAAATGATTTAAAAAAAGACATAAAAACGATGCCATTTCACGAAAAAGTAGTAATTTTGGGCATCCAATAAACCATTAACTTCTTTATACTAATTATTTAATGAATACCATTAAGAATTTTGATGAGCTGCTTGCTCATCTCAAAGAAAACAATGTTAAAAAACGCGTGGCCGTAGTGTGGGCTGCCGACGAGAAGACTCCCGCCGCATGCGCTATGGCACTCGAGGCTGGCTTCATCGAGGCCGTCTTTGTGGGCTGTGAAGAAAAGCTTAAGGCCAATGAGGCACTGAAGCCCTTTGCCGCCAACATGAGTTTTGTGGACGCCAGTGACGCCGACGATGCCGCCGCCAAGGCTGTTGCCCTGGTGCGTGAGGACAAAGCCGACGTGCTGATGAAAGGTCTGATCAACACCGACAACCTGCTGCGTGCTGTCCTCAACAAGGAGACCGGCATTCTGCCCAAGGGCAACGTGCTGACCCACGCCGCCGTGGCTGACATCCCCAGCTACCATAAGTTGTTGATTTTCACCGATGCCGCCGTTATCCCCTATCCCAACCAAGCACAGCGCATCGAGATGGTGAAATATATGTCCAACGTGGCACGCAACTTCGGCATTGAGGTGCCCAAGGTTGCACTCATCCACTGCACCGAGAAGGTCAATGGCAAGCACTTCCCCTTCACCGAGGATTATCCTGTAATCATCGATATGGCCAACAAGGGCGAGCTGGGCAAGTGCATCGTTGATGGTCCCCTGGACGCCAAGTGCGCATGTAGCATGCACGCCATGGAGGCAAAGGGCCTCACTTCTCCCCTGCAGGGCGACAGTGACGTGCTCATCATGCCCGACATCGAGGCCGGTAACGTCTTCTACAAGGCCATCACCCTGTTTGCCGGAGCAAGCACCGCAGGCCTGTTGTTAGGCGCCAAGTGCCCCGCCGTCGTTCCCTCGCGTGCCGACAGCAGCCAGTCCAAATTCTACAGCCTTGCTGTAGCCACCATGGCAGCCGAGTAAATATCAGGCTTTAGTTATTTAACTATCACTTTAAACTTTAACCACAAACTATCTAATAATGATTATCTTAGTCATCAATCCTGGATCCACATCCACCAAGATGGCCGTTGTCGAGAACGGCGAACCCCGTTTGATTAAAGTCATCCGTCATTCTGCCGAGGAGTTGGCACCCTATGCCAAGATTACCGACCAGTTTGACTTCCGCCGCCAGATGATTCTGAACGAGCTGGAGAAAGCCGGCATCCCCGTTAAGTTTGATGCCATCGTCGCTCGTGGCAGTTTGACCAAGCCGTTGCCCGGTGGTGTGTATGCAGTTGACGAGAACATGATCCAGGCAACCTATGCCAGCGAGCATCAGCACGCATGCGACCTGGGTTGCGTGATTGCCAATGAGATTGCCAAGGGACTGGGTTGCCCCTGCTACATAGCCGACCCCGTCGTAACCGACGAATTGAACGATTATGCCCGCGTCTGCGGATTGGCAATGTTCAAGCGCGAGAGCATCTGGCACGCCCTGAACCAGCGCGCCATTGCCCGCCGCTTTGCCAAGGAGAATGGCAAGCGTTACGAGGACCTGAACCTCATTGTTGCCCATCTGGGTGGCGGCATCTCGGTAGCAGCCCACGATCATGGCCGCGCTGTTGACGTGAACAACGCTCTGGACGGTGAGGGCCCGTTCTCACCCGAACGCGCTGGTAGCCTGCCCGCACGCGACCTGATTAACCTGTGCTTCAGCGGCGAGTATACCAAGGATGAGATCCTCAAGATGATCTCTGGCAAGGGTGGTGTATTCTCACACCTGGGCACGACCGACATGATTGAGGCCGAGAAGATGATGAACAATGGTGATGAGCACGCCAAGCTCGTCATCAATGCGATGATTTACCATATCGCCAAGGCTATCGCCGAGAAGGGCGCCGTGCTGTGCGGCAAGATTGACGCCATCATCATCACTGGCGGTATCGCCTACTGGAACTATATGGTTGATGAGCTCAAGAAGCGCGTCGACTGGATGGCTCCCGTTCACGTATATCCCGGCGAGGACGAGATGTCGGCTCTGGCAGAGAATGCCGCAGCTGTCCTCAATGGCGAAATCGAAGTCAGGAAATACTAAGAAGGCAATGAGGATGTGTCATAACACCAGCCTGTAATCCAGAGGCCGATTATGACCCACTCACAATCTAAGGGTTCACGCCTGGAATTTATCGCGCAAAGCAGTAAAATTCTAGGCGCGAACTTTTTTTCGCACCTTTTAAGGCTTGGTCGAGATGATGACTGGTGGTTAGATGATGGCCAGCTCGTGAAGATAGGCTATGATGCCCGAAACGAGGCCATAGAGCGAGAGGATGAGGATGATGGAGCCGATAATGCGGTTGATGAGCCACATCGAGCGGATGTTGAAGTGAGTGCGCACCTTATCGACAAAGAAGGTGATTACCGACCACCACAACAATGCCCCGACCACGATAAAGGCATAGCCGATAATGATGTGGTAGAACTTATACTCGGGCAAGGGGAAACTGAAGCGGGCAAACAACGGGATGATCAGGAACATGATGAGCGGGTTGCTAAGGGTGAACAGGAATCCTGTCACCATATCCCGCCAGCGGTCGTCACGTGAATCGATGTTCTCCTTGATCTGGCTCACGGGGTTGTGCACAATCATGTACAGGGCATAGACGATAAGGATGACACTGCCGATGATCTGCAGGATATTGACATGGTCGGCGATGAAGTCGGTCACCAGCGAAATGCCCAGTCCCACCAGCAAACAGTAGAACAGGTCGCTGACGGCAGCACCAACGCCCGTGAAAAAGCCGGAATTGCGGCCATTATTCAGGGTGCGCTGGATGCACAGGATACCGACTGGTCCCATTGGTGCCGACAGGATGATTCCAATCGACACACAGCCAATAATTATGGATATAATTGTACCCACTACAGGAGGTCCTTCATTAAAACTTACAAAGTTACTAAAAAGTTTTCAGTTGGCAGTCGACACTTTTCAGTTTTTTTACTTTCTTACAGTTGACGGGGATATTTGCCAATGATGGTCACCTCGTCTCGACGTGAGAGTTCGCCTGGATTGGTGCCGGGAGCGCCCTCGGGCACAGCCATGCCACGGCGGGAATAGAAGTCAACCCATTCGTCCAGAACACGTCCCGTGCTGTCATGGAATGACATGGGTATCGTGCCGAAAACTGCCTGACCGGCTGGCGTCACATAATTCATCTGAACCAATTCGCTGCAATAGACGGCACTGTCCCCAGGCAGATACAAGTCGTCATAAGGCTTGCCGACTAGCATCAGGCACCTCCTGACAGATTGCCGCACATCAAAATCCACGTTCACGCGGCCCACAACGACCTGGGGCACCGATGCGTTGGTATTACGGCACAGGAATGTGTCAATGGGGGTAAGGCAAACCATAGGCGGGATGGCCTCGATGACAAAAAGCGGTCCATCATCTCCCCCGATGCGGTGCACAATGCCCACGTGGTCAATCGGCAGGGCCTCTACCCCACTCGTCACACGGGTAATCGCATTAGGGGCCTCGCTGCAACAGAACAGCAGGTCCCCTTCAAGCAGCTGCTGGGCATCAGTCGTCATAGCGACAAGCGACAACAGCAGCAATGACAGGAAACGGGTTTTACCAGGTAACGCCATTATTGAAACTCGAGTGCTTGTCATACTTCACATCCTGGAGGATGGACGACTTGACAGCGATGTGGAAGTTATAGCTCTTGTAGGGTCCCACAGGAACAAAGCTGGCACTCATCTCGAAGCAGTGCATCTGGCGAGAGATGCTACAGTTCATGTAGGCGATCTTGTGCGTATCGAAGTTGTAACTGGCCGATGCCGTAAACGACCAGTTCTTGGTCGGTTGTATTCTGGCATTCAGGCTCAAGTTCTGTGTCCAGCGGCCGTTATATTCCAGCTTGTCGTAATTGAACGAGCCGTAACCGTATGACAGGGAGTAATTGACCGTTAGGCTCCACGGGCAGTCCCACTTGGCATAGCCGTCAATCAGCTCCAAGTCGGTCGTCGGGCCAGTACCTTCCTGTTCAGCGCCCTCCTCTGTCGTGTTGTTCCGGTCAAGCTCACCTTTTGGCTTAGGTGGCTCGTTGTTCTTGTTATTATCCTTATCGCGCTTGCGCTTGAAGGTATCGTTGTTGAACGTGTAGGAGAAAGAGGTTCCCGTGCTCGACAACCTACCCCATCCGCCACCGTTAAACAGGCGCAACTTATTGATTCTCACTGGGGTGCCCGACTCATTGAGGGCATATTTATAAACATCCCATGTGGCACTCAAGTTCAGGTTAAAGCCCTTGGTCAGGCGCAGCATGATACTCGTGTTCAGGTTACTCCACTTCATCGAGTCGGCAGCGAGGTTACAAGACTGGCTCAGAGTGAGGTTCTCGATCAGCGAGATTTTCTTGAATCCCGTGCTGTCGTTATCGCTCTTGACCTTGGCTTCCAGGTTGTTAGAGATGTTGAACGAGATTGTTCCCGACTTTCCGTCGGGCGCGCCGCCGTAGAGACCATGCTGGAAATAACTATAGTGCTGGCGACGGTGAACTCCCGCCTTATCAACATACTCGTAATTGCCATAGTATCCCCAGAAGGGCGACCCGAAGTCGGGTGAAGCCGAGAACGAGATGTTGGGGGTCATCACGTGACGCACCATCTGCAGTTTTTCACTCAACTTACCCAGGAACTTCATCGGCTTAAAGAAACCATAGACCTTGGTACTGAGCGAAACAGCGAAGCTGAAGTCAAACACATTATAGAAACTATAGCTCGTGTCCCGCACCACAGCGCTGGCATTGGGGTCCCACTGCTGGCGTATCTTGCTGGTATACATGCGGTCGTTAAGCGTAATGGTAGGCGTGATGTTGAAGTACTTAAACATGTTGAAGGTCGCCTGGATGGGCACCGAGTGACTCATGCCATTACGCCAGTCTTTGACCAGGGACTTATGTAGGAACTCGTCCTGCTTAGCCGTCAATGAGTTCTGGAAACGGCCTGTATAGCTCACCTTGATTTTCTCATACCAGCGCTCATCGCCCACTGCGCGCTTGCGCTTGAACGGGGCGGTCTGGCTCATGGTGATGGTCAGGTTGGGGAACGAGACCGTGATGGTCGAGTCGGCAGTTCGCTGCGACACATTGGCCGTCGTCGAGAACGACCACTTGCTGTTGGGAACCTTATAAGTCAGGTTGACCGAACTGCTCTTGGTGTTCTCGGTAAAGGCGTTGGTGTAATAGGTGTTCAAGCTGTTACGGGCATAACCCGTCGTCGCAAAGTTCACACTGGCCGAGAACGTCAGGTAGGGATTAGCCTTCTGGTTCTGGGAATGGCTCCACAGCACCTGGAAGTTATGCATTTTATTATAGTCCGGGTCGCCTTTCAATCCCGTTATCGTCGTCAGGTAGTTGACACTGAACGAGCCAGAGTACTTGTAGCGTTTGGCATAGGACGACTGTGCCGATAAGCCCCACGAGCCGCGCGAGTAAATCTCACCCGTGAGGGCCAGGTCGGCATATTGGCCCAGAGCGAGGTAATAGCCACCATTGCGCAGGTAGAAACCACGGTTATAGTCTTCGCCGAAGGTGGGCACCAGAATACCGCTCTGGTACTTTTCACTGAACGGGAAGTAGCCAAAAGGCACCGCAATGGGCAGCGGCAGGTCCTCCAGCACCATGTAAGCGGGTCCTGTCACCACGTTTTTCTTGGGTTTTACCTTGGCTTTAGTGAGCTGGAAGTAGAAGTGCGGGTGCTCGTGGTTGTCACAGGTCGTGTAACGTCCGTCCTTGATGTAATAGTAATCGTCCTCGGTCTTCTTGGTCACACCGCCAGTCAGATAACCTTCGCCCTGTTCGGTAACGATGTCGGTGATATAGCCGCGCTTGGTCTTGAAGTTGTATTTCATCACGCGTGACTCATATTCGCCGCTATTATCCTTGAACACAGGATTTCCAATCAATTCGCCCACACTGTCAGGCACGCCGATAGCATGCACCTGACTACTGTCCATATCCATGCTGATTTGGGATGCGCTCACGTCGATGTCGCCATACAGGATTTTGCTCCCGCCGTACATCACCGCACGGTTGCGCCCAATCAGGATGATACTGTCCTTGGCTGTGAATTCCACCACATGATCCAAGTCCACCTGCTCGAGGACGAAGCGGCTGGTGTCTCGAGGCGGCAGCATGGGGGCGCTGAGCGTGTCACGCACGGTATCCCCCTCGACGGTCACAGGAGGCGGTAAAGTGTTAACGCTCTGTTGAGGAGTTCCCGACCTGCCCCATGACAAGGCGGGCAACAGCAACACGGCAGTTACCAGGATAGAGATTATATGGAGACTTCTTGTCGTCACTATTTACTAAACAAACTGCAAAATTACGGAAAAATCAACACTCCCGTGCAATCAGCATGGCATTATTGACAAGTTTTGTGCCATTTTTTGTTTTATTATCTTAATTTAGCACCACAGCCTCGCACACGTGAACACCAGACGCGTCCAGTGTGAATGCCAGTTGCCCTCAAAACCATCGACATCCATCAGAAAATATAGCACAAGGTCTAACAACAATTAACGATTCATTATTTACTTTTCCCTAAAAAAGAAGTATATTTGCAGGTTGAATCAACTAATAACTAATGTCACCTCCTGAACGAGGCAATAAAAAAACATAATCATGTATAACGTCAAGTCAAATCATGCCGATGAGTTTATCGACGACAGTGAGATAAAAGAAACCTTAGCCTATGCCGAGAGCAACAAGAGCAACCGTGCCCTCATCGAGGAGATTATCGACAAGGCAGCCCTGTGCAAGGGTCTGACCCACCGTGAGGCAGCCGTGCTGCTCGACTGTGACCAGCCCGACCTGATTGAACGCTACGAGCAACTGGCCAAAGACGTGAAGCGTCGCTTCTACGGCAACCGCATCGTGATGTTCGCACCGCTTTACCTGTCCAATTACTGCATCAACGGATGTGTCTATTGCCCGTATCATGCTAAGAATAAGACCATTCCCCGCAAGAAATTGTCACAGGACGAGATCCGTGCCGAAGTCGAAGCCCTGGTCAAGATGGGGCACAAGCGCATCGCCCTTGAGGCTGGTGAGCACCCCGTGATGAACCCGCTCGAGTACATCCTGGAGTCCATCCATACTATTTATAATACTAAGGTGGGTAACGGTGAAATCCGTCGCCTGAACGTCAATATCGCCGCTACCGAGGTCGAGGCCTATGAAAAGCTCAAAGCTGCCGGCATCGGCACCTATATCCTGTTCCAGGAAACCTATAACCGCAAGAACTACGAGGCTTTGCACCCGACGGGTCCCAAGAGCAACTATTGCTACCACACCGAGGCCATGGACCGCGCCCAACTGGGTGGCTGCGATGACGTGGGTATCGGTGTACTTTACGGCCTGACTACCTACCGCTACGACTTCGTCGGTCTGTTGATGCACGCCGAGCACTTGGAGGCTCGATTTGGCGTGGGACCTCACACCATCAGTGTGCCCCGCATCTGCCCTGCCGAGGACATTTCACTCGACGAGTTCCCCGATGTGTTACCCGATGACATCTTCTGCCGCATTATCGCTGTAATCCGCTTGGCTGTTCCCTACACCGGCATGATCATCTCGACCCGTGAGAGCCAGAGCGTTCGCGCCAAGGTGCTCGACCTGGGTGTGTCACAGATCAGTGGTGGCAGCCGCACCAGTGTGGGTGGCTACACCACAGTTGAACGCCATGACGAGACGGCACAATTTGACGTGAGCGACACGCGTACGCTTGATGAAGTCATCAACTGGCTGCTGTCAATCGGCTACCTTCCCAGCTTCTGCACGGCATGTTACCGTTCGGGACGCACGGGCGACCGTTTCATGGAACTGTGTAAGGCCGGCAAGATTGGTGACATCTGCACGCCTAATGCCTTGATGACACTCAAGGAGTATCTCATGGATTTCGCCAGCGAGGACACTATTGCAAAAGGCAACGCCCTCATCCAGCAGGAGTTGGGCAAGATATCCAATCAGCGCGTTCGCGAAATCGCCGCCCAGCACATTGAGGAAATCGCTGCCGGCAAGCGCGACTTCTACTTCTAATGCATCAAATGGGAAACAATAAATACAATAAATACAAATTGCTGAATTCCAAACAATTGTAATTATTGTATTTATTGTTTTCCTTTATTTATACTGTCGTTTTATATGGTAGATCAAAGTTTTAACAGGACTCCGCAGAGTGAGCGGTTGCACATCGCGTTATTTGGAAGGCGCAATGTGGGGAAGTCTTCGCTCATCAATGCGCTCACTGGGCAACAGATAGCCATCGTGAGCGATGTGGCAGGGACCACGACCGACCCTGTGAGCAAGTCGATGGAAATCCTGCCGCTGGGGCCATGCGTGTTGATCGACACGGCAGGCTTTGATGACACTGGGCTTGTGGGTGACCTGCGTACCGAACGAACCCGTGAAGTGATCAAACAAGCCGACATCGCCATCCTTGTCACCGACGGTGACTCACTCGACGACGAGGCTGCATGGGCAGGATTACTCAAGCAGGCCAATACCCCCTATGTTGCCGTATTAAATAAAGTGGACCTGATTCAAGAAGTCCCCTCTACCCTACTCGCTGACATTGCCAAGCGGCTGGGTTGTGATGTGATCCCCGTGAGCGCCATAAACGGAACAGGACTCGATCTGCTGAGGAAAACCCTGGCCGGCCTAATGCCCGAAAGCGGCAATCATTCGCTCACCGGTAACCTCGCTCATGCTGGCGACACCGTGCTACTGGTCATGCCGCAAGATCCACAGGCGCCCAAGGGGCGACTTATCCTGCCACAGGTACAGACCTTGCGTGACTTGATGGACAAAGGCTGCATCGCAGTTTGCTGCACGACCGAAGACATAGATAAAACATTGGCAGCACTGCGCGAACCGCCACGACTCATCATTACCGACTCCCAGGTGTTTGACATCGTGGCTCAGAAAACGCCAGCCGATAGCAAGCTCACGTCATTTTCAGTCTTGATGGCTGCCCACAAGGGTGACATCAACTACTTTGTCGAGAGTGCTTCGGCCATTGACCATCTCACCGCCGAGTCCAGAGTGCTTATTGCAGAAGCCTGCACACACGCACCACTTGCCGAGGATATAGGACGCGAGAAAATCCCCCGTATGTTACGGCAGCGTGTGGGACAAGAATTAACGGTGGATATTGTGGCTGGTAAAGATTTCCCCGACGACGTGACGGGCTATGACCTGGTCATCCATTGTGGTGGTTGCATGTTCAACCGCCGTTTCATGCTCCAGCGCGTGGAGCATTGCCGCCGTCAAGGTGTGCCGATGACCAATTACGGCATCACTATCGCCCACATCAAGGGCATCCTGGGGAAGGTATCGCTTCCCTGAGGCCAGTTGGAGACATAGGAGCCTCGTGTAATAACCAGTTTACAGGATAGACTTGTCGCGGTACTTGGTGTGAAGAATCTCGTGAGCCTTTCCCTGCAAGGGTTTACCCAAGAATTCGTGATACAGTCGTTGGATGACCGGATTCTCGTGGCTCTTGCGTAACTTCTTTCCTACATCTTCGCTATAGATAGCGCGTTGACGTGCCTTGATGACCTCGATGTCACCATGGTGATAAGGCTGACCAGTGCCACCGATACAACCACCAGGACAAGCCATCACCTCAATCACATGGTAATCCAGTTCACCGGCACGCAGTTTGTCCATAACGATGCGTGCGTTGGCCAAAGTATTGACCACGCAGACCTTCAATTCAAAACCGTTGAGGTCTATTACGGCCTCATGAATACCGTCCAGGCCACGCACTTGCTCAAACTCGACGTGAGACAACTCCTGTCCCGTAAATTCCTCATAGACAGTTCGCAATGCCGCCTCCATCACACCGCCGGTAGTGCCAAAAATCGCTCCAGCGCCCGATGAATCACCCATTGGAGAATCAAACTCGGTATCCCTCAAGCGGTTGAAGTCGATATTCATGCGCTTGATGAGACCCGCCAATTCGATTGTTGTGATAGAATAGTCCACATCAGGATTGCCGTCGGTGATAAACTCATCGCGGGCACATTCATATTTCTTGGACAAGCAAGGCATCACCGATACCATCACCAGTTTATCACGAGGAATGCCCATGCGCTGAGCCCAATAGTCCTTGATGACCGCTCCCAGCATTTGGGCCGGCGACTTGCATGTCGAGGGATATTCTCTCAGGTCGGGATAATCGTTCTCAAAGAAGTTGACCCATGCTGGGCAGCACGAGGTAGTAATGGGAATACGTACTGTCTTGTCTCCGGCAATGAATTTGCGCAGGCGGTCAACAATCTCGGCGGCCTCTTCCATAATTGTGATGTCGGCACCGAAGTCGGTATCAAACACATAGTCCACACCCACCTTGCGCAGCGCAGTAATCATCTTGCCCGTGACAATCGTGCCGGGAGGCATGCCGAATTCCTCGCCCAGAGCATAGCGCACGGCTGGTGCCGTCTGAGCCACAACGATCTTGTCGGGATCAGCCACATCGACCAGCAGGTCCTCGACATAGTTGCGCTCACTGAGCGCACCGACGGGACCATGGATAGCGTCAAACTTGCACTTGGTCGTGCAATGGCCGCAGCATGTACATTTATAGGGATTGACCAGATGGGGATGACGCAAGTCACCCACAATAGCATTGCTGGGACAACCGCGTTTGCAGGCACCACAACCCTTGCACTTGTCAGCATCAATCTTGTAGGACATCACCGACAAGAACTTCTTGCCGCCAATCTCATAGATGTAATCGTGCAACATGGCGTCCATCGACAGCTGCTTGGGATAGGAACTCCAGTGCTTGGAGTCGTCCATCAGCTGGTGGGCCGTGAAGTCGACATATTGCAGCCGTTCGAGCAAGCGGCCATCGATAATGTGGGTCTTGACGATATCCTCCACATCCTCGGGGTGAACCTGGACATAGGTCGTATTGTCGGGCATGATTCTGACAATGGGTCCCTTAGCACAGAAACCGAAGCAACCCGTTGCCACGACATCCACACGGCTACCCAATCCGTATTCGGCAATCACACGGATAAAGTTGTCAATGATTTTCAGGCTACCGGAGCTATAGCAGGCCGACCCGCAACAGCACAAGACCTGGATATGGCTATTGCCTATCAATCCATAGGTCTGTTCCGATGGGTCCTCGTGTTTGGGAGCTCCACCCGTGGGTGTACTGTTGATGTTCTGTTTTGATGCCTCGTTGTGTTGCGTATCCATTGACTATAAACAGGTTAATGAGGATTGGAGATTCAACAGAATAGCATTACTATTGAATTTGGTTACAAAATTACATTTTTTTTGACATATTTGCAATGTGTGAATCATGAAAAATCAATCAACCCCATTGCATTTAACAGAATGAGCAGGATGCCCTCGAGGGGACATCCTGCTCATGCGATTAGTGATGTTTCAAATGATTAATCGTTTGCAGCGGCGTTCTCGAGGATCTGGCGAACGTCCTTGACGTCGAGACGGCCATAGACGTGCTCACCAATCATGACAACGGGAGCAAGACCACAGGCACCCACGCAACGCAGGCAGTCAAGCGAGAACTTGCCATCGGGGGTAGTCTCACCTACCTCGATGCCCAAGATGCGCTTGATCTCCTCGAGCAGACGCTCAGAACCGCGCACGTAGCAAGCGGTACCCAGGCAGACCGAAATCGGGTGCTTGCCCTTAGGAGTCATGGTGAAGAACGAGTAGAACGTCACCACGCCATACACCTTAGAAGCGGGCACACCCAGCTTGCGTGCGATGATGCGCTGCATCTCCTCAGGGAGATAACCGTGCAAAGCCTGGCACTCATGCAGGACGTTAATCAGTTCACCGGGCTTATTGCCGTGCTTATCGCAGATTTCTTCAACCTGTTGAACAACGGTACACGCCAGTTTGATTTCTTCTTTCTTCTTCATATCGTTATTGTTGTTTTGATTCGAAATTAGTGAATAGACTTATCAAAGTAATGCGTGTGAAGCAGGTGGTGAGACTTCTCGCCACAGGGTTCACCCAGGAATTCCTTGTAAAGCTTCTGGATATCGGGGTTCTCATGGCTCTTGCGCAATGCCTTGCCCTCGTCTTCACGATAAACGGCAGCAGCACGTGCCTTGAGAATCTCGATGTTGCCATGGTGGTAAGGCTGACCGGCACCACCGATGCAACCACCGGGACATGCCATTACCTCAACCACATGATAGTTGAGCTTGCCTGCACGCAGGGCGTTCATCACCTTGCGGGCGTTGCTCAGGGTGTGAGCCACGCAGACCTTCAGTTCGAAGCCATTGAGGTCGATGGTAGCCTCCTTGATGCCCTCGAAACCACGCACTTCGTTGAACTCGAGGTGAGGCAGGGTCTTGCCGGTGTGTACCTCATAGACGGTACGCAATGCAGCCTCCATCACACCACCAGTGATGCCGAAGATGACACCAGCACCGGTCGATTCACCGAGGGGCGAGTCAAAGTCACTCTCGGGCAGGTTGGCAAAGTCGATGTTGGCGCGCTTGATCAAGCGACCCAACTCGCGGGTTGAGATGCTGTAATCCACGTCGGGATTGCCATCCACCTTAAATTCCTCACGGCCAGCCTCATACTTCTTAGCCAAGCAAGGCATGATGGAAACGACCACGAGTTTCTCGCGGGGGATACCCATCTTCTCGGCCCAGTAGGTCTTGGCAATGGCGCCAAACATCTGAGCGGGCGACTTAGCTGTTGAAGGATAGTCAAGCAGATCGGGGAACTCGTGCTCATAGAAGTTAACCCAAGCGGGGCAGCACGAAGTCATAATCGGCAACTTCACGTCCTTATCGCCAGCAAGGAACTTGTTGAGGCGCTGCAGGATTTCGGTGCCCTCCTCCATGATGGTAAGGTCGGCAGCGAAGTCGGTGTCAAATGCATAGTCAAATCCGAGGTCGCGAAGAGCTGTTGCCATCTTGCCGGTAACGATAGTACCAGCGGGCATGCCGAATTCCTCGCCCAGTGCGAAGCGCACGGCGGGAGCGGGCTGAGCCACAACCACCTTGTCGGGGTTGGTGAGGTCGTCCATGAGCTGGTTGGTATAGTCATGCTCGGTAAGAGCGCCGGTGGGACATACAGCAACACACTGACCGCAGTAGGTACAGTTGGTGTCGGTGAACATCTTGTCAAAGGTGGGAGCGATGGTGGTGTTGAAACCACGGCGGATAGCGCTCAATACACCTACCGACTGAACGTTGTTGCAGACGCTCTCGCAACGGCGGCAGTAAACACACTTCTCCATGTTGCGGGAAATGGCGGGAGTCAACTCCTGCTTGCGCTCGCTCTGCTCGCCACCGTTATACGGCATCTGGCGGATGTTGAAGCGCATTACCAGGCGCTGCAGCTCGCAGTCACTGCACTTGGGGCAGGTCAAGCAATCGTTGGGATGGTCGCTAAGCATGAGCTCGGCAACGGTCTTACGGGCGCGGATGACGCGGGCGCTGTTGGTGTGAACCACCATACCCGGAGTCACGCGGGTTGCGCAGGCGGGAGCCAGGTTGCGACGGCCTTCGATCTCCACTACACAAATGCGGCACGAGGCGGGCATGTTCTGTACACAGGTGCCCTCCAGATCAATGTGGCACAGGGTGGGAATGCTGATGCCGACGGTCTTGGCGGCATCGAGCAGCATAGTCCCTGCGGGATCATATTCTTTTCTTCCATGATGCTATCGAATTTTAATAAACCGAGATGGCGTCGAAGCGGCAATTAGACTTACACATACCGCAGCGGATGCACTCGAACGGGTTAATAATGTGAGGTTTGCGAATGTCGCCCATGATGGCGTTGGCGGGGCACTTGCGAGCGCAGGCGCCACAACCCTTACACTTGGAGGCTTCAATGCTATAGGTCACGAGAGCCTTACACTGCTTAGCGCGGCAAGTGTGCTGTTTCACGTGCTCCACATATTCGTCCCAGAAGTTGTTGATAGTCGATAACACAGGATTGGGAGAGGTCTGGCCCAGACCGCACAGGGCGGTATCCTTAATGATCTCACCCAGCTCTTTGAGGCGGTCAAGGTCTTCCATAGTGCCCTTGCCCTCGGTGATGCGGGTAAGAATCTCGAGCATGCGCTTGTTGCCGATGCGGCAGGGAGTACACTTACCGCAGCTCTCGTCACAAGTGAACTCAAGATAGAACTTGGCCACGCTGACCATACAGTCATCCTCGTCCATAACGATCATACCACCCGAGCCCATCATTGAGCCAGATGCGGCGAGGTGCTCATAGTCGATTGGGGTATCCAGGTGCTTCTGAGTCAAGCAGCCACCCGAGGGGCCACCAGTCTGAACAGCCTTGAATTCCTTACCATTCTTCACGCCACCACCGATGTCATAGATGATCTCACGCAGGGTAGTACCCATGGGAACCTCGATAAGGCCCACATTATTAATCTTACCAGCCAGTGCGAACACCTTGGTGCCCTTGCTCTTCTCGGTGCCGATCGAGGCAAACCAGTCAGCGCCCTTGGTCAGGATGATGGGCACGTTAGCCAGGGTCTCAACGTTGTTCACGTTGGTGGGCTTCATGTTATAACCAGCCTCGGCGGGGAAGGGAGGCTTCAAGGTGGGCTCACCACGCTTACCCTCCATCGAGTGGATAAGGGCAGTCTCCTCACCGCAAACGAATGCGCCAGCACCGTAGCGGATTTCGATATCAAAGTCGAAGTCGGTGCCCAGGATTCTCTTGCCGAGCAAGCCATATTCACGAGCCTGCTGGATAGCGACCTTCAGGCGGTGAACAGCCAAGGGATACTCAGCGCGGATGTAAATCAGACCCTTGTGGGAGTTGATGCAGTAACCGCAGACGGTCATTGCCTCAATCACCGAGTTGGGGTCACCCTCCATGATGGAGCGGTCCATGAATGCACCGGGGTCACCCTCGTCAGCGTTACAAACCACATACTTCTCGTCAGCGTCATAGCCACGGGCAAAGCCCCACTTCATACCGGTGGGGAATCCAGCGCCACCACGGCCACGCAGACCTGAGGCCTTGATGATATCAATCACCTCTTCGGGGGTCTGGTTGAGGAGCGCGTTGGCGATACCCTGATAACCGTCACGGGCAATGTATTCCTCAATGTTCTCGGGATCAATGAGACCGCAGTTACGCAGAGCGATACGCATCTGCTTACGATAGAAGTCCATGTGCTTGCTGTCGCTCACCGTCTTGTTGGTCTTGGGGTCAACATAGAGCAGACGCTCAACGCGACGGCCACCAATGATGTGTTCCTTAACGATTTCGGCAGCATCCTCGGGCTTCACCTGGGTGTAGAAGGTGTTGTCGGGGATAATCTTCACGATGGGACCCTTCTCGCAGAAACCGAAGCAACCCGTGGTAATGACATCCACCTTGTCGGCAATGCCATTCTCCTCAAGACAAGCATTCAGGTTATCTACGATTTTGTGGCTGTTTGAAGCCTTGCAACCAGTACCACCGCAGCACAGCACTTGCAGGTGCTCGGCTCCTGTTGCAAGACCACAACACTGCTCTGACGATTGGTCAGAACTTTCCTCGCGCAGCGCCAAAGCTTGTTGCGCACGCTTCCTCAAGTTATTGAGGTCGTTAATAGAAAGTATTTTCACGTTGTAGAAATGAATTAGTTATTAGATATTTTTATATTAGTTTATGTTCGGTTTTCAGGGTGTAAAAGTACTCTTATTTTTTCAATTACGGAAATTTTTACGCAAATATTTATTCAAAATGAGGGAAATAGGAACTATTTAGGGTATTCCCACACGGTTACACAATAAAATTGCCGACATCCCACATCGGGATGCCGGCAACAATTGTGATGATTTTGATTGGGATTTTACTCCTCAGTCTTGCCTTCGTTCTTCTCGAGCTGAGCCTTCAGGGCAGCCAGGTCGGTCACGTCACCCAGGGTAGTCTTCTCTACCTGAGGTGCTGCGGGAGCGGCCTCGGCAGCGGGCTTGTTGGCGGCAGCCTGACGGCGTGCCTTGCGAGCCTCGTTGCGCTGCTCATCCTCAAAGATGCGGCTGTGAGACAGAATGATGTGCTTGCTGTCCTTGTTGAAGTCGATCACCTTGAACATCAGGGTCTCACCCTGCTTGGCGGTGGTACCGTCTTCCTTGGTCAGGTGCTTGGGAGTTGCAAAGCCCTCAACGCCGTAGGGATCCAGACGGATCTGGCCACCACGCTCG
>ONKF01000005.1 GCA_900318335.1 uncultured Prevotellaceae bacterium | reverse complement strand
CTACCATCTCGTGGTGCCCTGCTATCGGCAATAACAATGGGATAGAACGCATAGTCCTTGTGACCGTGGCGCTGCAATCTGATCTTTGTTGCCATAAATAAAACAGTTTAAACTTTTAAATAATGTTATTGAATCTACATAAAAAAAGTGACCTTGTTTAAGGGTCACTCTCTTGTTGTCCTGGAAGGATTCGAACCCTCGCAAGCGGAACCAGAATCCGATGTGCTACCATTACACCACAGGACAATTCCTAATTGCGACTGCAAAAGTAATGCTTTTTCTGTTACTGACAAGAAAAAATCCAACTTTTTTTCAAAAAATTTTTCTTTGGAGTAAAAAAGGACGGTTTTTTGATGGTCTTATCAATGGGAACCATCATAAAAACCGTCCTTGCTGATAGGATACATTACCTTAAAGCGGTAATGATAGATTTACATCAGTAACACTACTATAATACTAACTACCATTTACCCTCACTCTGCAAGAGGAGGCCCCTCCCAATGATGTGCCAACCCTGTAGCTATCACCTGAAAATTATTGAAAACAAGAAAGACAAGAAGCACAAATGGAAATTGTCCTTCTTGTCTTCCTTTTATCGATGTGGTGAGGCTAACGAGCTGGTCTTATTTCGCTTTGCGCTTGGGGACGCGTTTTGAGACGCCGATGGCGCCGGTGGGGCAGACGAGGCGGCACAGGTGGCAGCCAACGCACTTGCTGCCCAGGAGATGGGGCTTGCGGTCGTCGCCAAAGGTGATGGCCTGGTGGCCACCGTCCATGCAGGAGATGTAGCACCTGCCGCAGCCGATGCACTTTTCGGCGCCGAAGATGGGGAATACAACAGTGTCGCGGTCCAGGTCGCTGGGCTTGACAAAGTGGGGCAACTGCTCACCCACGAGCGTTGACAACTTGGAAATGCCACGGCTGGCCATGTAGTGTTGTAGTCCCAGGATGAGGTCGTCGATGATGCGGTAGCCATATTGCATGACGGCGGTGCACACCTGCACGTTGCTGCATCCCAGCTGGATGAACTGGAGGGCGTCTTGCCACGTCTCGATGCCACCAATGCCGCTCAGGCGCAGGTTCTTCATCACAGGATTCTGGGACATCTCGAGGATAAAGCGCAGGGCGATGGGTTTGACGGCGCGTCCAGAGACCTGAGACAGTCCATTGACCCGACACCTCGGCACGCTCGTCCATAGTCACGCTCTTGATGGTGTTGATTGCGCTGATTGCATCGGCACCGGCAAAGTAGGAACCCATGGCGGGGTTGCTCATCATTGTGATGTTGGGTGTCATCTTAGGAATGACGGGAATGGACACGGAATGTTTGACATAGGCGGTGTAGAAAGTCACCAACTCGGGGTCTTGGCCTACATCGCTGCCCATGCCAGCCAGACGCATCTGCGGACACGAGAAATTCAACTCCACAGCATCAACCCCTGCAGCCTCGGCCATCTTGGCCAATTCAATCCACTGCTCCTCGGTAGAACCCATGATGGAGGCAACGACAATCTTGTTGGGGTAGTCCTTCTTGAGCCGGCTCAAGATGTCAAAATCCACTTCGACGGGATTCTCGCTCAACTGCTCCATGTTGCGCAGGGCGGTGAAATCACCCTTGTCACCCTCACGGTGCAGGACATCAAAGCGCGGCGATACCTCGTTGATGTCATCCAGGCAGATGGTCTTGTAGAAGACGCCTGCCCAGCCGGCATCAAAGGCACGGGCCACCATCTCGTAGTTGGTGCAGATCGATGACGATGCCAGGAAAAACGGATTCTCGCATGGAATGCCGCAAAAGTCGATGGCCAGGCTCGGCAGGTCGGCACGAGGCGCCTCGGGCAGCTGGCTCAGGATTTCCCTGATGCGGATGGGGCGGTCATAGTGGATGCAGGCTTGCTCGGCTTTCTCCAGGTCGCCCTCGTCGCAACCTTCCAGCCACTGGCGGGCAATGCCCTCGTTGCCGAATCGCACGGCACGGATGGCACGGGCCACGTCACCCTTGCCGCAGGCGCGGCTACACGGCGCATTTTCACACAACAGGCAACGGGCTGCCTCTTCCTTGAGATTCATTTGGTTAGTTTTCATATTATCACTATTTTAGTTTTTAGTTGGCATCCGTATTTGGGGACGGATAGATGAGTAGGATGATAATAGTTACTCGAAGCGCATCGTAGCGGTGGGCTTGATGGTCGAGATGATGTGGCTGGCACCAAGCAGGGTAAGGTAAGAGACCACAATGATGCCCACGTTGAGTAACACCAGAGCGGGAATGCTAAGGGTGATGGGCACGTATGGCATATAATAGGCCGTGGGGTCCAGGCGTACGATGTGGCCATAGCGCTGCAGCAGGGCCAAACCGATACCGATGACGTTGCCGATGATGAGCGCCTTAAGGATGAGTTTGCCGGTCAGATAGATGAAAATGCGGCGTATAGATCCGTTGGTGGCACCCATCGCCTTGAAGTTGCCGATGATGCGGATGCGCTCCAGCACAATCATCAACATGGCCGAGATGAGCGTGAAGGCGGCCACGATCATCATCAGCGTGAGTATAATGACGACATTCATGTCCAGCATCTGCAGCCAAGCAAAGAAGGGCAGGTTGTTTTGATGAGTGGTCGTGACGATAAACAGATTCTTGCTCTCGTGCTGCACGGTACTCTCAGCAAGCAGGGAGTAGAGGCGATAGGAGTCGCCTTCGAGGTCACTGGTGTTCTTCAGGTTGATGGCTACCTGGGTTCCCATGTCGCCGTGCCAACCATTCACGCCCTGCACGATACCGATGCCGCCAATGATATAGGCGTTGTCAAATGCCTCGAGGTCGGTTTCAAACACACCCGTAACCATCAGGTTCCTCACCTTGATATTATTGTCAATGAAATAAGTGAGCACCTTGTCACCTGCATGGAGCTTGAGGCGATCGGCCACGGTTTTGGAGATGGCAATCTGGTTGCCCGATGCTGTGTCACTCACAGCAGGCGATTGGCCTTCGATCATCTGGGACTGGAGGTAACCGAAGTCGTAACCCTCATCCACTCCGCGCATGATGATGCCCATGAAGTCCTCGTCGGTCTTGAGGATAGCGCTCTTGTCGGCCACAAGGCTCATGCTCTCGATCAACGGCATGAAGGAGTTGTCGGCCGCAATGGCCTCTTTCACTTCGCGACCGTTGACGGTGGCATAGTTGTCGTCGATGCCCAGTGCGGCATTGGTCACCCTCAAGTGGGCATCCAGGTTCATGATTTTACCTGTGATCTCGCCCTTGAAGCCCATGACAATGGCAATGGACAGAATCATCACGACCACAGCGAGCACAATGCCGACAAGGGCGACCGTCAGACTCGGAGAGCCTTTCTGCCGCTCGCCATTCAAGGCCATGCGCCGTGCTATGAACAGTTCGTGATTCATTACGGGTGCAAAATTAGGGAAAAGTTTTCAGTTGTCAGTTTTCAGTTGTCAGTTTTTTGGTCAAGTGTCGGGGATGGGTTACCTTTGTAGTGAAAAATCTTAAAATCGAGTGCAATATGAGAAGATTGATGTTTCTGTTATTAGCGGCGGTCATGTTGTCGCTTTCTGTGCAGGGTGGGGTGGTCAGATTGGCCATCCTGAGCGATGTGCATGTCACTCCCGGCAATGCCAATGAGGGCAAACTGCGTGAAGCCGTAGCCGAGATTAACGCGACCGACGTTGATGCCGTGATGATGACAGGCGACCTCACCAACGAGGGCAGCGACGAGCAGCTGGTCAATGTCAAGGGCATCCTGGACGGTATCACCCATCCGTTGTATGTCATTCCCGGCAACCACGAGAATAACTGGAGCCAGAGTGCCTGCAAGACCTTCAACGACCTGTGGGGCAGTGACCGCTTTGTGTTCACGGTCGATAATCTGGTGGTCGTGGGCATGAATTGCGGCCCGTTCATGAAGATGGGCGACGGGCACATCAAGCAGGAAGACCTCCTGTGGCTCGACAGCACCCTCAACGTGATGGTCAAGCCGGGCATGCGGGTGTTGAGTGTCAACCACTATCCCATTCTCGATGACTTGGACAACTACCGCTCCTATGTCGATATTCTCAAGAAATACCCTGTCGTCACCCATCAGTGTGGCCATTATCACCGCTGGCGCCTCTATGAAACCGACGGCATCAATGGCGTGATGGTACGTGCGCTTGACATGGGCGGCGGCAACTATGGTTACACCTTGATGACCATCGACCTGGACCGCCAGTGGATCTATATATATAATAAGGTGATAGGCAAGGACCCCGAGGTGATGTTCTCCTACCGTATCAACACCGACTATTATGCGCCTCAAGTTACCGAAGAGCACTACACGGTGCCTAAAGACTTTGCCATCGAGCGCTTGGTGGCTGATAATGCCTCCATTTTCACGCGTGTGGGGATTGACGAGAGGAATATCTACTTCGGGAACTCGCTGGGTTATTGCAAAGCCGTGGATAAGAAAACGGGCGAATTGCGCTGGCAGTATAAGACCGGCGCCATGCTGTTCTCACGTCCTGCTGTGGGTGGCAAATATGTCGTGCTCCCCACCAGCGACAAGCGTCTCGTGTGGTTAGACAAAAAGACCGGGAAACCCGTTTGGCAGTTTGAAGCCGATGGCCCCTATGTCGCCGACGGTGTAGTCAAGGACGGCATCCTCTATCAAGGAGGTTTCAAGACGTTCCAGGCATGGGATGTGAAGCGTCATCGCCTGCTATGGCAATATAATGATATCAACAACTACTGCCAGGCTGCCCCTGTTGCCGATGGCAATGACGTTATCTTCGGCGCATGGGACACCTACTTGCGCTCGCTCAATCGCCGCACGGGTGCACTGCAATGGCAGTGGAACAACAGCAAGGATGTGAACCTGTATAGCCCCGGCAACGTCGTGCCAGTAGTCACGCCCGAACGCGTTGTCATCGTGGCACCCGACCGCGTGACCACCGCTATCGACCGCAAGAACGGTGTGGAGTTATGGCGTGAGAAAAACGATAACAAAGTGCGCGAGAGCCTCGGCCGATGTGCCGATGGCAAGGTGGCATATGCTAAAACCATGGACGGCGAACTCGTTGCCATGAGCACGGGCGACCGGTATGAGTTGTTATGGAAGGTGGATTTGGGCTTTGGCTACGAGCACGCCCCCTGCATTGTGCTCGAGCATAACGGTTACATCTACTGTGGTTCCCGCCGTGGCATGCTGGCTGTGGTCAATGAAGGGACCCATCAGCTGGAGTTCACCTATCGCCTGGGCTCCAGCGAGGTCAACGGCTTCGAACTTGATCCCGCGACTGGCGACATCTACTGCTCACTCATCGAGGGCACCATCTGGCGCATCAATAAGCAGAAAACCAACAAATAAAAAGAAAAATCCACGATGATAAAAAGAGGAGCGTGGAACCCCTCTTTAAACATTAAACTCTAAACTTTAAACTGCGAGCGCAGCGAGCATATCAGTCGAAGTGCTTGCGGCGGAAGATGAAGTTGTGGCCAAGGTACTTGTCACGCACGGTGGGATTTTCGGCAAGTTCCTCGCTTGTGCCCTGGAACAGGATTTTGCCCTCAAACAGCAGATAGGCCCTGTCGGTGATGCTTAACGTTTCGGGGGCATTGTGATCGGTAATCAGGATGCCGATATTTTTGCTCTTCAGGCTATAGACGATGCTCTGGATATCCTCGACGGCAATGGGGTCCACACCCGCAAACGGCTCATCGAGCATGATGAAGCGCGGGTTGATGGCCAAGCCTCGGGCAATCTCGGTGCGGCGGCGTTCACCACCCGACAAACGGTTACCCAGGTTCTTGCGCACCTTCTGCAAGTGGAACTCGCTGATGAGCTGTTCCAGGCGGTCTTTCTGCTCGGCAGGAGTGAAATCGGTCATCTCAAGCACGGTGCGAATATTGTCCTCAACGCTTAGGGTGCGGAATACCGAAGCCTCCTGAGGCAGGTAGCCGATGCCCAGTTGGGCACGCTTGTAAACGGGTAGGGTAGTGATGTCAACATCGTTGAGAAACACGCGTCCCTCATTGGGGGTGACAAGTCCCGTTGTCATGTAGAATGTGGTGGTCTTGCCCGCACCGTTAGGTCCCAGCAGACCGACAATCTCGCCTTGGTGAACGTCGATTGACACATGGTTAACAACGGTGCGCTGGCGGTATTTCTTCACCAGATTATCGGTGCTGAGCACGAGCGTGCCAGCTTCTCCTGCCGCGTTCAATCTTGCCGCAGTCTCCTTGTCACTCGGCTTGGCCGATGGCTTGTTTCCCTCGGCAGGCTTGCCGTTGTGTTGCCAGGGCAGCTTCATTTCTTCTTATTGGTGGTCAGGCGGCCCTTGATGTAGTCGGTGATCAGGTTGATGGCCACCTCGTTGTTGCCGCCCTCGGGGATGATGATGTTGGCAAACTTCTTGGTCGGCTCGATGTGCAGCTGGTGCATGGGCTTCAACACGCGCTGATAGCGGTCGATGACAGCCTCGGCAGTGCGGCCACGCTCGATGCAGTCACGCGAGATGACACGGATCAGGCGGTCGTCACCATCAGCGTCAACAAACACCTTGATGTCCATCATCTTCCTCAGGCGTGCATCGCTCAGTGCCATAATGCCCTCGATGAGCACCACGTCGTGCGGACCCATGGGAACGGTCTCCTTCTGGCGTGAGCATGTCAGGTAGCTGTAGGTGGGCATCTCGATAGATTCACCCTTCTTGAGCATCTTCACGTGCTCGAGCAGCAGGTTCCAGTCAAATGCGGCGGGTTCGTCGAAGTTGATGTTCTGACGCTCCTCCACGGGGACATGGCTTGAGTCTTTATAATAGGAATCCTGGGAAATCACACCCACCTCGCCTGCGGGAAGGCGCTCCATAATCTTGCGAACTACTGTTGTTTTGCCTGAGCCGGTACCGCCGGCAATACCGATGATAATCATAAAATTAAATTGTTTTTAGAATTCATTGAAAACGTAGTCCCGTGACCATTTGGCACGATTCAAACACACAAAAGTAGCAAAATTGTATGAAACCGCTTGCGTTTTTCCAAGAAAACTTGAAAAAAACTTTAGTTTTCGGTACTCACAGCCCGCTTACCCGTGTGTTCGCACTCATTAGTCGGCAATTTAGTCCAGTTTTGATATGTAATATGGATAAGGAGTGTCAGTTTTCTGCCATTGTGTCAGCCTGCCATTGTTGGCACACCGTTTGCATGACTACAGGCGTTGACTTGTGTCATGCAGTCACATGAGTTTAGGTTTCCAAGGACCAACTAAGGACTAAGGACTAAGGACTAAAAACCAAAACTCACAACAAAAAAGAATTAACAACATTAAAAAACAAAATAAATAAAGAAAGAGAGATTTTAATTATGGGTAAGATTATTGGTATCGATTTAGGAACAACTAACTCCTGTGTTTCGGTTCTGGAAGGCTCCAAGCCTGTTGTAATTCCCAACAGTGAAGGCCGTAACACGACTCCTTCGGTAGTTGCCTTCAAGGATGGCGGCGAGCGCATCGTGGGTGATCCCGCTAAGCGTCAGGCCATCATGAACCCCACGGGTACCGTATTTTCCATCAAGCGCTTCATGGGCGAGCAGTTTGACCATGTCCTGAAGGATGTGGAGCGTATGCCCTACAAGGTAGTGAACAACGGCAGCAATCAGCCCCGCGTTGAGATCGCTGGCCGCCAGTACACTCCGCAAGAGATTTCGGCCATGATTCTTCAGAAGATGAAGAAGACCGCCGAGGATTACCTGGGAACCACCGTTGACGAGGCTGTCATCACCGTGCCTGCCTACTTCAACGACGCTCAGCGCAAGGCCACCAAGGAAGCTGGCGAGGTTGCCGGCCTCAAGGTGCAGCGCATCGTGAACGAGCCCACCGCAGCCGCTCTGGCCTATGGCCTGGACAAGGACAACAGCGACAAGAGGATTGCCGTGTTTGACTTGGGTGGTGGTACATTTGATATCTCTATCCTCGAATTGGGCGACGGCGTCTTCGAGGTAAAGGCCACCAATGGTGACACCCACCTGGGTGGTGACGACTTCGACCAGCGCATCATTACTTGGCTTGCCGACGAGTTCCAGCAGGAGAACGGTATGGACCTGCGCAAGGATCCCATGGCCCTGCAGCGCCTGAAAGAGGCTGCCGAGAAGGCCAAGATTGAGCTCTCCAGCTCGACCAGTACCGAGATCAACCTGCCTTATATCACCCAGCTCGATGGTATGCCCAAGCACCTGGTAAAGACCCTGTCGCGTGCCAAGTTTGAGCAACTGTGTGACGACCTGATCCAGAGCACTATCGAACCCTGCCGCAAGGCCCTGGCCGACGCTGGCTTGAGCACCAGCGACATCAACGAGGTGATCCTCGTGGGTGGTTCGACCCGTATCCCCGCCGTTCAGCAGGTGGTAGAGAAATTCTTTGGCAAGGCTCCCTCTAAGGGTGTGAACCCCGACGAGGTGGTAGCAGTGGGTGCCGCTATCCAGGGCGGAGTGCTCACCGGTGACGTCAAGGACGTGCTGCTGCTCGACGTAGTTCCCCTGAGTGTGGGTATCGAGACCCTGGGTGGCGTGATGACCAAGCTCATCGAGGCCAACACCACAATTCCCGCCCGTCGCAGTCAGGTCTTCTCGACCGCTGCCGACAACCAGCCCGAGGTAGAAATCCACGTGCTGCAGGGTGAGCGTCCCATGGCTAAGGACTGCAAGACCCTGGGTCGCTTCCACCTCGATGGCATCGCTCCCGCTCCCCGTGGCATTCCGCAGATCGAGGTCACCTTTGAGGTTGATGCCAACGGTATCATGAACGTGAGCGCCAAGGACAAGGCTACCGGCAAGGAGCAGAGCATCCGCATCGAGGCCTCCAGTGGTCTGAGCGACGCCGAGATCCAGCGCATGAAGGACGAGGCTACCGCCAACGCCGCAGCCGATGCCGCCGAGAAGGAGCGCATCGACAAGATTAACGGCGCCGACGCCCTCATCTTCCAAACCGAGAAGGTCCTCAAGGACAGTGGCGACAAGCTTCCCGCCGACATTAAGGGCCAGATCGAAAGCGCCTTGAACAAGCTGAAAGACGCTCACAAGAGCCAAGACCTGGCTGCAATCGACACCGCAACCGCTGAGCTCAACTCGCTGTTCGAGAAGATGTATCAGCAGGCAGGTGGCGCACAGGGCCAGCCCGGTGCAGGCTTCGATCCCAGCAACATGGGTGGTGCAGGCTTCAACGCCGGTCCCCAGCAGGGTGGCGCTCCCAACCAGGGTGGTGACAACGTAGAAGACACAACCTATGAGGAAGTGAAATAAATAAGCAAAACATGTAATAGTATTTTATGGGTTAATAATTGATGTGGCGCGTGGCAGTGATTGCCCCGCGTCACAGTTTTTTTATGTACTTATGCCTTTTTTACTCAAGTAAACGATTACATTGATTATATATACTTGAAAATCAATGGAGAAAGTGATTTTTGAGAAAAATGTTGTTGTTTCTTCAATTTGTTGGTTTTCAGCCCCTTGAATATATTATTGTGGTGATATATGCTGATTATTGCTGTCAAAGTTGCCGAAATTGAGGATTTTTTTGTACCTTTGTGCCCAAATTTTCAATGTTTAACGAATTACTCATGTTAGACTTACTGTTTGAAACCAGTTGGGAAGTGTGCAATAAGGTTGGAGGCATCTATGCCGTTCTATCGACCAAGGCCAAGACTCTCCAGAAAGAATATAAGAATAATCTGATCTTCATCGGTCCCGACCTGTGGACTGACGAGAACCCGTCGCCCACATTTATCGAGGGACGCACGCCGCTTGCCGCATGGCAGCGGCAGGCACGTCTGCCCGAGGGCATGCGCGTCAGGTTAGGACACTGGGACGTGCCCGGCAAGCCCATTGCCGTCCTGGTGACCTTTGATGTCCTGTACCCCTACAAGGACGCACTTTACACCGAGATGTGGAAACGCTATCACGTGGATTCCCTCCATGCCTATGGCGACTATGACGAGTCTTGCATGTTCGCCTATGCCGCAGCCCTCGTTATCGAGAGCATTGTCAAGTGGAAAAACGATCCCGCATTGCGTATCGTTGCCCACTTCGACGAATGGACAACCGGCATGGGACTGCTTTATGTCAAGTCCCATCTGCCCCAGGTGGCTACCGTGTTCACCACCCATGCCACAAGCATCGGGCGTAGCATCTGCGGCAACGGCAAGCCCCTGTATGACTATATGCCGGGCTACTTTGGCGACCAGATGGCTGCCGAGCTCAACATGCAGTCCAAGCATTCGCTCGAGAAGGCAGCGGCTCATGCTGCCGACGCCTTCACCACGGTGAGCGACGTCACTGCCCGTGAGTGCCTCCAGTTGCTGGAGCGTTACCCCATAGTGACACCCAACGGATTTGAACAGAATTATGTCCCTAAGGGCGCCAATTTCACCGCTAAGCGGAACGCAGCACGCCAGCGCATGTTGCAGGTGGCAGCTTGTCTCACCGGTCAATCCTATGCCGACGACACGCTGATTATCGCCACCTCGGGCCGCCTGGAGATGCGCAACAAGGGCATCGACGTCTATCTGGATGCCGTCGCCTCGCTGCGTGATTCCCTGGGCTTTGTCTCGAGCAAGGACCGCAAGGTTGTCGCTCTGGTGCTTGTTCCCGCATGGATGAAGTCACCTCGTGCCGACCTGCTCGAGAACCTCCATGCCGACAATCCCCACCGCCTGTTTGACCCCGTGATTACCCATCACCTCCACAATCAGGACATTGATCCCATCTATAACCGCATCAACGCCCTCGGTTTCCACAACGAGCCTCAGGACAAGGTGACTGTCATTGACGTGCCTTGCTACCTCCACGGCGACGATGGCATTTTCAACATGACCTATTATGACCTGTTGGCAGGTCTTGACGCAGCGGTGTTCCCGTCCTATTATGAGCCGTGGGGTTACACTCCGCTCGAGAGTGCCGCATTTGGCGTGCCCACCATCACAACCGACCTGGCCGGCTTTGGTCAATGGGTGCTTGACAGTTTCGGTGACGATTCCGACCGTTATGGTGTAAAGGTGCTTCACCGCACCGACAGCAACTATGGTGAGACCGTCAGGGCCATCGCGATGAGCCTGATGAACCTGTATGTGATGAGCGATAAGACCTACCGCGCCATCCGCAATGCCAACCGTACGACCAGCAAGGCTGCCTCGTGGGACAATTTCATCAAGTATTATGACTCGGCCTATGAGCAAGCACTGCTCCACGCCGACGAGCGAAATAAAAAGTCTTAGTTAATAGTAACACAACTAACAACTGACAAATAAAAACCAAAATATATTTAATATGAAATTTCAGACAAGTAACAGCAACGAGCCCCAGTGGCGTAGTATCACTGTAAAGTCCGAATTGCCGGGCAAGCTCAACAAACTCAACGAAATGTCCCGCAACTTGTGGTGGGCTTGGAATACCGAGGGCAAGACCCTGTTCCATGACCTGGATCGTGACACGTGGCGCGCTACCAGCGAGAACCCCGTGAAGATGCTCCAGCGCCTGACCAACGAGAAGATTGAAGCCATCCAGAAGGATTCTGCCATGATGGCCCGCATCGACAGCACCTACGAGCTCTATAAGGAATACATGAAGAAGCCGTTGCGCACCGACCTCCCGTCGATTGCCTACTTCTGCATGGAGTACGGCCTGTGCAACGCCCTCAAGATATATTCGGGTGGCTTGGGTATCCTTGCCGGTGACTATGTCAAGGAGGCCAGCGACCGCTGTGTCAACATGACCGCCGTGGGTTTCCTGTATCGCTATGGTTACTTTACCCAGACCCTGGCGATGGATGGACAGCAGATTGCCAACTACGAGGCCCAGAACTTCCACCAGCTTCCCATCGAGCCTGTCCTCGACGAGCATGGAAATCAGCTGGTTCATGAAGTACCTTACCCCGGCCGCAACATCTATGTCAACGTGTGGAAGGCCAATGTGGGCCGTGTGACCCTTTATCTGCTGGACACCGACATCGACCAGAACAGCGACTATGACCGCGAGATCACCCACAAGCTCTACGGTGGCGACTGGGAGAACCGCATCAAGCAGGAGTATCTGCTGGGCATCGGCGGCGTGCTGCTGCTCAAGCGACTGGGCATCAAGGCCGACATCTACCATTGCAACGAGGGTCATGCCGCACTGCTCAACCTGCAGCGCCTCGTGGACTACGTGCAGGAGGACGGCCTGAACTTCAACGAGGCTCTCGAGATCGTTCGTGCCACCTCGCTCTATACGGTCCACACCCCCGTGCCCGCCGGTCATGACTACTTCGACGAGGAGCTCTTCGGCAAGTACATGGGCGCTTATCCCGAGCGTCTTGGCATCTCTTGGCAGGAACTCATGGACATGGGCCGTGAGAACCCCGGCAGCAACGAGCGTTTCTGCATGAGTACCTTCGCCCTCAACACCACCCAGGAGAGCAACGGCGTGAGCTGGCTCCATGGCGAGGTGAGCAAGAAGATGTTCGCGGGTATCTGGAAGGGTTATGCCCCCGAGGAGTCTCATGTGGGCTACGTCACCAATGGCGTTCACATGCCCACTTGGGCCGCCAGTGAGTGGAAAGTTTTCTACAGTCAGGTGCTGGGCGAGGACTTCCTCGATCACCAGGAGCTGGAATCCTCTTGGGCTCCGCTGTTGAGCGTACCCGACGAGAAGATTTGGGAGATGCGCATGATGCTGAAGCAGAAGTTTATCCGCTTCGTTAAGCGTGACTTCAAGGAGAGCTGGCTCAAGAACCAGGGTGACCCCACCCGCATCACCAGCATTGTCGATAAGATCAACCCCGATGCTCTGCTCATCGGTTTTGCCCGCCGCTTTGCCACCTACAAGCGTGCCCACCTCATCTTTAACGACCTGGATCGCCTCAAGAAGATTGTCAACGACGAGCGTTACCCCGTGCAGTTCATCTTTGCAGGCAAGGCCCATCCCGCTGATGGCGCTGGCCAGGGTCTGATCAAGCGCATCATCGAGATCAGCAAGATGCCTGAATTCCTGGGCAAGATCATCTTCCTCGAGAACTACGACATGACGCTCTCCAAGCGCCTCATCACCGGTGTGGACGTATGGCTCAACACGCCCACGCGTCCCCTGGAGGCTTCGGGTACATCGGGCGAGAAGGCCGAGATGAACGGTCTGCTCAACTTCTCGGTGCTCGACGGCTGGTGGTATGAGGGCTACCGTGAAGGCGCCGGCTGGGCTTTGACCAGCAAGCGAACCTACACCGATCAGTCCCAGCAGGACAAACTCGACTCGGCCACCATCTACTCGATGCTCGAGAACGAGATTATCCCCCTGTATTTTGCCAAGAACAGCAAGGGCTATTCACCCGAGTGGATCCAGTATATCAAGAACTCGATGGTTCACATCGCTCCCAACTACACCATGTCGCGCATGATGCGTGATTACTTCGACAAGTTCTACTGTCCGCAGGCCGAGCGTGCTCATCGCCTCATGGCCGACGGTAATGCCATCGCCAAGCAGATTGTCGCTTGGAAGGAGCGCGTCGCTTCACGCTGGGATGACGTTCAACTCGTGGGCGACATCATGGGCAACCGTGAAGCCATCAGCAGCGGTTCTGCCGACATCGAGGTCACCATGCGCCTCGACACCGCAGGCCTGGGCCGTGACGTGAAGCTCGAGCTCGTAGTTTACAAGGAGGAGGATGGCCAGAGCCAGTTCTACCGCAAGGCTAACCTCGACGTCATCGCCGAGGACGGTGACATCCTCACCTACAACTGCAAGGTTCCCTTCCACGAGAACGGCATCTTCCGTTACGCCTACCGCGCTTATCCCTGGAACGACCTGCTGCCCCACCGTCAGGACTTCGCTTACCTCAAGTGGTTCTAATAATGCTCGCATTGCTCGCATTTTAGAGTATAGCGCTTAAAGTTTAATGGGTCATCCGTATTCATGATGAATGGAATACGGATGACTTTGCTATTATTGTTCACTAAAAACATCAATGACGTGAGGGGTTCAATGATACGGTTTTTAATAAGAAAGGCTATGAAAGAACCTCTTCGAGGTTCGCTGTTTGGTCATAGAGCATTATCTATGATTTTTACAGATGAATCACTTTCCATGCAGGAAAAGCGGAAAAACGGATTTTTTTTCTTGCCATTTCCAATAATTTAGTATTTTTGCAGATTAAACCCTTGTGACAACCAGCACTTGTGGCATACTGATGAAAGAAGTTACTCAAGTTGTTGCGCGTTGCATAAGTAGTTTGTTTGATGTTTGGCAAAAAGGGAAATATGTTTTCCAAGCTGGCGTCCTGGGTGGGGGCGGGCATCTTGGGCATGGTGGCGGCGCTGCCCTTTGCCGCCTATATCCCTTGGGTTCAGAACAAGGCAGCCGACCTCGCGGCCGAGTATGCCAGCGAGAAGACCGGCATGGACATCAGCGTGGGCGATGTGAGAGTGAAGTTCCCCCTCGATGTCACTGCCACCGATGTCCAGGTCATTGACCAGAACGGAGACACCCTGTTCAAGGCCGATGAGGTCAAGGCCAACGTCAAACCTAAGCCACTGATTGACAAGAAAGTTGAAGTGGATAATGCCTCACTCAAGGGCGCCAAGAGCCAGATTAAGACCGATGACGGCTCTATGGACCTGGATGTGGATGTTGATGATGCTAAAATCGATAAGGCCAAGGTCGATCTGAATAACAACAAGGTCGATGTGGGCAATGCTGCCCTCAAGGGTGGCAAGGCCAAGATGAGCTATAAGCCCGAGAAGAAAAAGCCCGACCCGGACAAGGAGCCCAGCAAGCCCTGGAAAGTCAATGCCAATAAGGTCACGGCCGACGATGTGGATTTCAAGATGGACATGAAACCCACCGTCGATAAACTCGATGCCAAGGTGGGCCATGCCGAAGCCAAGGACGTCAAGGTCGATACCGGCAATCAGACCGTCGATGTGGGTGAACTTGACGTCGAAAAAGCCGACGTGGATTATCAGCACCCCAGCGAGAAGGATGCCAAGCAGTACCGCAAGGACCATCCCATGCCCAAGGAAACTCCTAAAAAACAGGAAGATGACAAGCCCTGGAAGGTCAACGCGGGCAAGGTGCGCGTGAAAGACAGCAAGGGCAAATACTCCCAGACCGGCAAAAAACCCAATAAGCCTGGCACCACACTCGATCCTGATAACATCGAGGTCGAGGATGTCAATGCCGATATCGACAACTTCGAGTATGACGGCGAAAACCTCAAGGTTCCCGTCAAGCACCTCTCGGGTAAGGAACGCAGCGGTCTGCAGGTCAAAGATGCCAGCGGCACGGTCAATAAGAACAAGAACGGCCTGGACCTCAACGACGTGAAGCTCAAGACCAAGGGCAGTGACATCAAGATGAATGCCCATGTGGACCAGGATATGCTCGATGGCAAGCCCAATGGCAAAGCCACCATCGACACCGACAGCAAGATCGACCTGAACGAGGTCGAGAAACTCGTTCCCGAGGCACGCAAGGCACTCAAGGACATCCCCCACAACAAGCCAGTACGCGTCAAGGCCAAAGCCCGCGGTAACGAGAAGCGCGTCGATATCCATTCGCTGGATGCCGATGTGCCCGGCATCGGCCGCGTCAAGGGCAAGGGTACCATCTATAACCCCACCGACATGGACCGCATGAAGGCTGACCTCGATACCGAGGTGGACCTGCGGGACCCCAGTGTGTTGAACAAGATGCTGGGCCTCAAGGACGTGAAATTGCCTCCCATGAAGATGAGCGGCAAGATCAACAAGGAGGGCTGCAAGTGGGTAGCCCGCAACCTGCGCGTCTCGACGGGTGGCGGAACCTTGCGTGGCGACGGTTACTACGACGTGTGCAACGAGAACTACGACGTGGATGCCGCGTTCAATAATTTCCCCGTCAAGTCGTTCCTGCCCGATTACGACGTCAGGAACCTCACGGGCAGCATCAACGCCCGCGGTCATGGCTTTGACTTTACCGACTGCGGCTCCACATGGACCGATGCTACCGTCAATCTGGCCAGCGTGCGCTATAACGGCACCCACTACGGCAACCTTAAGGCCCGCGGCAAGCTGCGCGGCGGCTATGCTGATGTCTATGCCCAGAGTGCTAACCGCGGCTGTGACCTGGATGTCAACGCCCACGGCACCATCTGCAACGACCACTATGTGTTCACTGCCGACGGCAACGTGCGTGACCTGGACCTGAAGCGCTTGGGCATGTATGACGGCCAGTGCAACGGCAGCACACGCCTGCATGCCGAGGGTGACATCAACCTGCGTACCCAGGAATGGGATGCCGACCTCACGCTCAACGACCTGGACTGGCGACTGGACAGCAACCTGCTCGTTGCCGACGAGGCACGTGCC
Organism: uncultured Prevotellaceae bacterium; assembly: GCA_900318335.1. GTDB lineage: Bacteria > Bacteroidota > Bacteroidia > Bacteroidales > Muribaculaceae > Sodaliphilus. Next base: position 70,906 of record ONKF01000005.1, on the reverse strand, counting down.
TCGCTGTACAGCACTCCGTGGCAGACGTGCTTCACGTTTGAGAACGAGGACAACTACGCCCACCTGAATGCACCCAGTGGCATCATGCCGCTCATCGAGGACTTCCAGAGGACCGCCCAGGAGGTGCAGCGCCAGTATAAGGACCGCTGGCTCGATGTAGAACGCTTGAAGGCTCCGATGCCCCGTTTCGACTTTGACATGCACATGGGCGCCGACGGTATCGTGCAACGCTACGTGCAGCAGCACGAGATGGACTTCCGCCACATCAGTTGTGAAATCAACCGCGACTCGACGCTCACCATCAATGGCAGGGCTCTCGGCATCAGTTCAGGCACGACCAATATCGACACTATCACCATCAATGCCCACGAGCTCAACAACAAGTATCTCGCCTTCAATGCCCACATGGGTAACCGCCCGGGCACGTGGGACGAGTTCGCTCGGGTAGACATTGAGGGTGGCCTTAAGGGCCATGCCATCGACTTCATGTTCCACCAGCAGAACATCAAGGGCGAGACGGGTTACCGCCTGGGCTGCAACGCCAACTTGGCCGAGGACCAGGTGAAGATGCGCCTGTTCGGCAAGGATCCCGTCATCGGTTACCGCAACTGGACCTTCAACGACGACAACTATGTCAACGTGGATTACCGTTCACGCATGATTGATGCCAACCTGCATCTCAAGAGCGACAGCAGCAGTCTGGAATTGCTCACTACCAGAATACCCGGTGACAGCACCGAGAACATCCTGCTCAATATCGACAACCTGCGGCTTGAGGAGTGGACCCGCATCGTGCCCATGCTGGGACGCACCAGCGGCACCCTTAACGCCAATATCGACGTGAACTGGGACGGCACTAATGCCGACGGTGATGGTATCATCGACATCAAGGACTTCTATTACAACGGCAAGCACGAGGGCGACGTGACCCTGAATGCCGACTTCGACCTCGACCCGGCCACGGCGACCACTCGCCTGACCGCCGACCTGATTCTTGACGGCAAGCAGTCGCTTATGATCGAGGGCTCTCTCAACGATGCCAATGCCGATTCTCCGTTCAACATGACGGCACAATTCAACCGTTTCCCGTTGGTTCGTGCCAATGCCTTCATCCCTGGCGACTACATCTGGCTCGAAGGTTATGCTGTGGGCAATATGGACATCTCGGGCTCGTTGGACAACCCGCATGTCAACGGATACCTTGTCGCTGACTCGGCCACACTCAACCTGCCTCGATATGGCAGTTCGCTCAAGTTTGCTAATGACCGCATCCCCGTCGAGGACAACGTCATCACCTTCAACAATTACAGGCTGACGGGCGCCAACCGCAGCCCCGTGATTATCAACGGCACCGTTGACCTGCGCGACATGAACAACATGGCGATAGACTTGCGTGCCGAGGGCCGTGAGGTGCAGTTCATGAACAGCGATCAGGATGAATATACCCAGCTCTTCGGTAAGGGCTTGGCCGATATCGATGCAACTGTTAAGAGCTACGGCAATATCATGAGTGTGAGAGCCAACGCCACACTGCTCAATGGCTCTAACATCACCTATGTCATGAAAGATGACATCTCGCAGCTCTCTACCGCTGTCGATGAGAATATGGTTACCTTCACCGACTTTAACGACACGTCGGGCAAACAGACCATCCTGGTGACCGCAAGTGGCGGCAGCGCTACCGACATCCAGGCCAACATCCAGGTTGACGAAGGTGCCAAGATCAACGTCTTCCTGTCTGAAGATGGCCAGAACCGCGCCACTATCGACGGTAGCGGACGACTCAAGTATTCGGTTGACTTTGCTGGCCGTAACAACCTGACGGGCTCTTATGTCATCTCGAGCGGTAACCTGCGCTACACGCCGCCGTTGATTTCTCAGAAGAACTTTAATATCGCCAGCGGCAGCACTATCTCCTGGACGGGAGATATGCTCAACCCGCAGCTTAACCTCAAGGGCACCGAGCGTCTCAAGACCAGTGTGACCACCGAGAAGGAGGGCGCACGTCCTGTTGGCTTCGTGATAGAGGCCACGGTGGGTGGTACCTTGAGCAATATTGACCTGCAATTTGACTTGAGTTGTGAGGGTGACATCGCCGTGCAGAACGAATTGCAGTCGATGAGCGACAACCAGCGCTCACAGGCGGCCATCAACCTGCTGCTCTACAACACCTACTCGGGCACCAACAGTGCTGGCAATATCAATAACCTGACTGCCAGCACGGCATTGTTCTCGTTCCTGCAGTCTAAACTTAACGCATGGGCGGCCAAGACCCTGCCGGGCGTCGACCTCTCGTTTGGCATCAACCAGTATCAGGGCGCCCGCGCTGGTGGCACCGAGACCAGCTACAGTTACCGCTTGGCCAAGTCCCTCTTTAATGACCGCTTCAAGATTGTGGTGGGTGGTGAATACAGCACCGATGCAGCCGAGGCCGAGCATATCGCCGACAGACTGTTCAACGACGTGTCTCTGGAGTATTACCTCAACGACAACGCCTCGCGCTATCTGAAACTCTTCCGTCACGCCAGCTATGAGAACGTGCTCGAGGGACAGGTGACCGAGACGGGTATTGCCTATGTGCTCAAGCGTAAACTGACCAACCTGAAGAATCTGTTCACCTTCAAGCATTCGCGCGAGTACCTCCTGCGTGACTCGCTTGAGAAGGCCCGCAAGGCACAGCTCAAGCTGCAGGAGAACGCTATCGAGGCCATCCAGGCCGATGAGACCTTCGTCGTTCCGCTCGATGTTGACCAGTCGGCAACCGACAAGGCCATCGACAAACCCACTGTAAACCGCAAGAAAGATGAGAACGAATCAGAATAAACGACATATTTTCACGCTGCTCGTGCTCGCATCGGTTTTCCTCATGCTGGCAACGGCTTGTTCGACGACCAAGAAACTGGGGCCGAACGACATCCTCTACAATGGCGTCAAGCACCTCAAGTACCACGAGGACAGCGTCAAGATCGACGAGGGTGTCAAGGCCGATATCTTTACCGCCATCAACGTCCGCCCCAACAATCCGCTCTACTCGCCTTATTACCGCACGCCGTTCCCCTTCGGCTTGATGATTTATAACAATATTGATGAGAACGCAACGGGATTTTCGGGTTGGCTGTACAAGCACTTCGCCGCCAAGCCTGTGCTCATTCGCCGCGTTAATCCCCAGGCGCGCGTTGACATGATCAACACCATCCTGAGAAACAACGGCTACTTTACTTCATCGGCCAGCTACGAGTTACTTCCCGGCAAAAACCCCAAGAAGGCCAAGATTTCCTATGATGTCAATGTGAACCCACCTTACACGTTGGGCAACATCCGCTATATTGAAAGCAATGAGCCGGTATTGCAGCTTGTGGACTCGCTGGCCCGTGTCAACCATTACCTGCAGACGGGCAGCCGCTATTGCCTGGACTCGCTGAGTGCCGTGCGCATTGACATCACCAATGCCGTCCGCAACCAGGGCTACTATTTCTTCCGCCCGGAGTATATCCAGTATCTTGCCGACAGTGTGCAGGAGCAAGGCGTGATTCACATGAAACTGATAGAGTCTGGAGATATCCCCAATAATGCCAAGATACGCTACATCACCCATGACATCACCGCTACAGTGGTCAACGATGATGCCAAGGGCGAGGCCGATACGGTCGAGGCAAGGAATTGCACGCTGATACGTTACGAGCCGGTGTATATCAAGGACAAGGTCATCCCCTCATGCATCAGGGCTCGCAGGGGGCGTGTCTTCCGTGTGAACAGCATCGACCGCACCCAGGCAGCCCTGTCACGCCTGGGCATATTCAGCACGGTCGATATCCAAGTGATACCGCTCGACAGCATCACCCCCGAGGGCGATGGTCTGCTTGACTTGAACGTCTATTGCCAACTGGACAAACCCTGGGAGGTGACGTTTGAGATGCATGGTAAGTCCAAGAGCAATAGTTTCATCGGCCCTGGTGTGGAAATCGGTGCAACCCATAAAAACGCGTTCGGGGCAGGGGAGAAGTTCTCGGTGGATATCTATGGCGATTATGAATGGCAGACTGGCGGCGCTGGCAAATACAAGGGCGCTGATTTCAATTCCTACGAGTTCGGTATCGAATCCAAGTTGGATTTTCCCCGTCTGTTGGCACCTAAATTCCTGTATCCTTCACGACGGTACACCAATTGGACCCGTTTCTCGCTGAGCGCCGATCTGCTGAACCGCCCGAATTACTTCAAAATGTCGCAGCTATCGTTCGCTGCAACATGGGAGTGGCATGCCGACCGTTACTCCAGCCATGTGCTGACACCTTTCAAATTGACCTATAACCGCCTGATAAGCAAGAGCGCGAAGTTTGACAGTCTGTTGAACGCTAAAGTGGACCCCGACTCGTTACTGCCCAAGAGAACCGCCTTGCGAGAGTCGTTCATGAACGTGTTCATTCCCAAGATTGAATACACCTATACCTATGACCGCGACATTACGCGCCGTGACCACATCACGTTCGTCGGCACTTTAATCGAGGCTGGTAACATCGCTTCAGGACTCTGGTCGCTGTTTGGGGCCAAAGGCACCAAGAAACTGATGGGCACACCGTTCTCGCAGTTTGTCAAGGCCCAAGGGCAGGTGGTGTGGACACGCCACTTCGGGCTCAAGACTGCATTAGCCACGAGGGTGATGCTGGGAGCGGCCCATGCCTACGGCAACAGTAACGAGGTGCCTTACAGGGAACAGTTCTATGTGGGTGGATCCAACTCGGTGAGGGCTTTTGCTGTGCGCACGCTGGGTCCCGGTAGTTTCCATCTCCCGGATACTGTGCCTTATGGATACTACGACCAGACTGGTACGTTCAAGTTTGAGGCCAATGTCGAGTATCGTTTCCCCATTCTGGGATATTTCAACGGCGCTGTATTTCTCGATGCCGGCAACATCTGGTTGTTGCAGAATGACGATGCTCGTCCTGGCGGAAAGCTGAAGATGAAGAATTTCTTTGACGAGCTGGCACTGGGAACGGGCTTGGGCTTGCGCTTTGATATGACCATGCTCGTGGTGCGTGCCGATCTGGGTATTGGCATCCATGCCCCCTATGATACAGGCAAGAGCGGCTATTTCAATATGCCCAGCTTCAAGAAAGCCCTTGCTTTCCATCTGGCCATCGGCTATCCGTTCTAATCACAAATTGCATCGGCTAAAAGCTGACTGCGTAAACAAATAATGATAAAATGAAAAAAATCTCGTTCATCGCGTTTTTTATAGTGTTTGCCACCCAGTTGTTGACGGCCCAGATGCTTGTGGGTACTTATAACATCAGGCTCAAGGTCGCCAGCGATAGCGTCAAGGGTGAGGTGTGGTCCAAGCGATGCCAGGTCATGTGTGACCAGCTCAATTTCATGTCCCCCGACATCTTTGGCACACAGGAGGTGCTTCACCCTCAGCTTGTCGATATGCTCAAGGGCCTGGACGGCTATGACTTCATCGGCGTGGGCCGTGACGACGGCAAGCAGGGTGGGGAATATGCCGCGATATTCTATAAGAAAGACCGGTTGCGCCTGCTGGATTACGGCAACTTCTGGCTCAACGAGACTCCCGACCGCCCTGGCCTCGGATGGGATGCGGCTTGCATCCGCATCTGCACATGGGGAAAATTTGCTGGACAGACAGCCACCAACGATGAGGCCTTCTACTTCTTCAACCTGCACATGGACCATGTGGGCGTCGTCGCTCGTCGTGAGGCGGCCAAACTTATCGTGAGGAAAATCCGCGAGATTGCCCAGGGGGCACCTGTCATTGTGACAGGAGACTTCAATGTGGACCAGACTGACGAGATTTACAGCATTTTCACCAATTCGGGCTTACTGAAAGACTCCTTTGATGCCGCGCGCCTGCGTTTTGCCGAGAATGGCACTTTCAACGCCTTCGACATCAACATTTACACCGTCAGCCGCATCGATCATGTGTTCGTTTCACCCGCGACCCAGGTTGAGTCCTATGGCATGTTAACCAACAGCTATTGGGTTCCCAACGACGCGTCCGACAAGATGAAGAAAGATCCTAATGCGCCCCAGGAGATTTCCTTCAGTACCTACACCCGTCACCAGCCGTCCGACCATTATCCGGTCTTCGTCAGGCTGAAGTTGTAACGATTAACTATTATTAAATGTGCGTAAATGGCATAATGTGGCAAAAAAGCAGTATCTTTGCCAATTCATGCGATTTAACGAGCAATGATTAATTATATTATTGACCAGACGACCATCGAACGCCTGCGCGCCCTCATCAACGGTGTGCAGCGCATTGTCATCACTTGCCACAAGTCGCCCGATGGTGATGCCCTCGGCTCAACCCTGGCGCTGTGCCATGTGCTGCGCCGGTTGGGCAAGGAGGCTACTGTAGTGACCCCCGACATGGCGCCCAAGTCTCTGGAATTCATCCCCGGATTGCGCGATTTAGTCGTGTTCACGCGTCAGGAATTGCGGGCAAAACATATTCTTAATGATGCGCAGCTCATCTTCTGCCTCGACTTCAATTCACTTCATCGCATCGACCGCCTGGGTGAGTTGGTAGCCCCGCTCAAGGCCAAGCGCGTTCTCATCGACCATCACCTCAACCCCGAGGACATTTTTGATGTCGTCATTTCCCATCCCGAGGTTTCCTCAACCTGTGAGCTCGTGTTCAGGGTGCTCCTGCAGTTGGGAATGTTGCAATTCATCGATCGTCAGACGGCTAGCTGCCTGTATGTGGGCATGACGACCGACACGGGCGGCTTTGCCTACAGCTGCGACTCGCCCGAGTTCTATGAGATCATGTCGCTCATTATGCGCCGCCGCATCGACCGCGTCTTCCTTTATAATAAGGCCATGAACACCTTCAGTGCCGATAGCTTGCGCCTCCAGGGTTACGCTATCAGCCAGAAGATGCAGTTGTTTCCCGAACAGGGCGCGTCGCTCATTGCGCTGACCAAGGAGGAGCTTGAGCGATACAATTATTCCCGTGGCGACACCGAGTCGCTGGTCAATAAGCCTCTTGCCATCCCTGGCATTTATTGGAGCGTGTTCCTGCGCGAGGATGCCGACAAGATCAAGGTGTCCTGCCGCTCCCAGGGCTCATTCTCGGTGAGCGACATCTGCGCGCGCTACTTCAACGGGGGTGGACACGAGAATGCCGCTGGCGGAGATTTCATTGGCACGATGGACGAGGCAGTGGCCAAGTTCCATCAAGTCCTTGCCGACCTCTTCCCTGATGTGCCGGCACAACCAGTTGAACAACAATCACAACAAGACAATAATAATGAAAATGAAATTGAGTAAACACATCCTGTTTTTAGGCATGGTCGTTCTCACTATGCTCACTGCATGCAACGACGATCAGTCCTATGCCGACCGCTTGAACGAGGAGCGTAATGCCGTCAATGCCTATCTGGCCAACCACCGTGTGGTCATGAGCATACCCGAAGATTCCATCTTTGAGGTGGGCGAGGATGCGCCGTTCTATCGCATCGACCCCGATGGCAATGTTTATATGCAGGTGATCAAGGCGGGTGACCGCGTTGGCGACCGTGCCAAGAAGGGCGACCGCATCTACTTCCGTTACTCTCGCTACAGCCTCGCGATATGGTATGCCGAGAAGCTTATGGAGGTCTATAGCAGCAACGAGAATTCCATGGACGCCCAGTCCTGCTCGTTCACCTATGCTGACTACACCTTGCCTTCTACCTCGCAGTGGGGTTACGGTTTGCAGTATCCGTTGAATTTCCTTGGTGTGGAGTGTGAGGTCAATCTGGTTATCAAGTCGCAGTTCGGCTTCACCAGCGAGATTTCCTACGTGATGCCCTTCCTGTACCACGTCCGCTACTTCCGTAGCATGATTTAAGCTCAACCCTTTAAACTTTAAACTCTAAACTTTAAACAATACTAATGTCTCTCATTAAGTCAATTTCTGGAATACGAGGCACCATCGGCGGCAAGGCTGGTGATGGTCTCTCACCCCTTGATATCGTCAAATTCACTTCGGCCTATGCCACGTTTATGCGCCGCAATTCGCCCGTCAAGTCCAATGTCATCGTTGTCGGACGTGACGCCCGTCTGTCGGGCCGCATGGTGCTCAATACCGTAGTCGGTACCCTCATGGGTATGGGCTTTGATGTGGTCAACATCGGCCTTGCCACAACCCCTACAACCGAACTCGCAGTGGTGGGTGAGCATGCCTGTGGCGGCATCATCATCACTGCATCCCACAATCCCAAGCAGTGGAACGCCCTCAAGCTGTTGAACCACAATGGCGAGTTCCTGACCGATGCCGAGGGCAAGGAGGTGTTGCGCCTGGCCGAAGCCGAGGACTTTGACTATGCCGACGTGGACCACTTGGGCCGTGAGATGAAGAATTACACCTGGCTGCGCCGTCACATCGATCATGTGCTGGCACTTGACCTCGTCGATGTGGAGGCCATCCGTAAGGCCGACTTCACCGTTGCTGTCGATGCCGTTAACTCGGTGGGCGGTATTGCTATCCCCCAGTTACTCGAGGCACTTGGAGTGAAGCATGTCGAAAAACTATTCTGTGACCCCACGGGCAACTTTGGCCACACACCCGAGCCTATTCCCCAGAACCTGACTGCCATCAGCGACTTCATGCGTCAGGGTAAGGCCGACGTGGGCTTTGTTGTCGATCCCGATGTGGACCGCTTGGCCATCGTGATGGAAAACGGAGAATTCTTTGTCGAGGAATACACCCTTGTCGCTGTCGCCGACTATGTGCTGAGCCATACGCCCGGTTCCACGGTCAGCAACCTCTCGTCCTCGCGCGCCCTGCGTGACGTGACGGTAAACCACGGTTGCAGCTATACTGCAGCTGCCGTTGGTGAAGTGAATGTCACGACCGAGATGCGCCGCACGGGTGCCATTATCGGTGGCGAGGGCAATGGCGGTGTCATCTATCCCGCCAGCCACTACGGCCGCGATGCCCTCGTGGGTGTGGCCCTGTTCCTCTCGTTGCTGGCTCATAGTGGCAAGACTGTCAGCCAGCTCAAGGAGACCTATCCCCAGTACAGCATTGCCAAGACCAAACTCGAACTCAAGCCCGGCATGGATGTTGACGCCATCCTCAAGGCCGTCGAGAAGCACTATCAGGGCGAACAGATGACCACCATCGATGGTGTGAAGATTGACTTTGCCGACAGTTGGGTACACCTGCGCAAGAGCAACACTGAGCCCATCATCCGCATCTATAGCGAGGCCCACACCATGCAGGAAGCCGAAAGCCTGGGCGAGGACGTGAAAAAGATAGTTCTCTCCCTCATCTGACCCTAAGTCGCTCAGATTTCAAACAACAAAAACAACTATTTCACAACCGAAATAACAGTTTTTTATTGAAAACAAGAAATACAAGAAGTACAATTTGTTGATAATCAATTTATTGTATTTGTTGTATTTCTTGTTTTCTTTTTTACTTGTTGTTTTAGTCATTTGTGATGATGAGGGCTCCGTGGGTGGCGAGGTCGATGTAGTTGATGTTGAGGGAGTCGCACTCGTGGAGGAGAGGTTCCGGGTCATGCATCGCGCCCGAGATGATAAGTCTGTCGGCGTTGTACAGCTCTTGAAGTTTGGCGGCAGTACCATGGAACCGCTTGGTGACGATGACTTCATTGACGTCCAATGCTCGTTCAGCACTCATGCGTTTCCACTTGCCATAGCCCGCAGCTACCATGCGGTGGCCCATCAGGTAGGCATAGGGCGGTCTTATCATCAGCCCCTCGAGCCTGAGGCTGTCGCCCGCTGCAATCATCTGCAGACTGTCGATGCAGTGACGGGCCAGGAATCCCGCATAGTATCGAGAGAATGCCGCCGAGTCGGGCTCCTCATCATCAGGAGTCCAGACATAAGCCTTGCCGCTGTCATAATATAGAATAGGTGTTGAAGAGAACGAGTTGAAGATGACCATGCCACGGCGAGGTGTGCTGGCATCAATCCACAGCGAATGAGCAATCAGGACCACTAAAGCCACACCCGCCGCCAGCAGGTAATGGTAACTGCGGCGATAGAGCCATAGGACAACAAGCGCAATGATGATGAAATAAATGACCACACCCATGGCGCTCACATACACCCCGCCAATGTGCGACAACGGCAATCCGTTGACCCATCCTGCCACCCCGTGGATATAGCGGTAAATCCAGTCCAGTGCCCAATCCAACGCCTGCCATTGCATTCCTGCCGCTGTCACCATGAGGAAAATGGCGGCAAGTACCATGAAAACGGGCAACACGGGCAAAACAAGCAGATTGGTAAGTACCGACATCAGCGAGATGGTGTGGAAATAATGGGCACACAACGCAACCGTGGCCACCATGGCCACGAGTGAGGTGATAGCCGACGAGGTGATCTTGTTGACCCACTGGCGTTTACTCACAAGGAATTGCGGCAGGCGGGAGAACATCAACACCGCCCCAACGGTGATAAAACTCAATTGGAAGCCCACACTATATAAAGATGAGGGCGAGAATACAAGGATAAGGAGCGCCGCCAGCAACAGGGCATTGAGTGATACCGAACGGCGGTAGAACACCAGTGAGGCAAACACCATCCCAATCATGATTGTGGCTCTAACGACACTGGACGATAATCCCGTGAAAACGGCAAACATTACAATGGCAGCAAGCGTGATGCCAAGCCGCAGCTTCTTGAGCCGCATGTAGTCAAGCGGGAAAAGCAACCACCAGAGAATAAGAGCGATAAAACCGACGTGAAGACCGCTTAACGCCAACACATGGGCCACTCCGGCAGCCGAGAAATCCTGTCGGGTCGCTTTGTCAATAAAGCTGCTGTCGCCTAACAGCAACGCGACCACAAACTGTTGGGTGGCGGGAGCCAAGCGGGAATTAAACACCATGAGGCTCAGGTCACGCCTGATGTTTGCCAATCGAGTAAGCAGAGTGAGGGAGTAGCCCACCTTTACCACCTGGCCCAGAGGCAAGTGCTGGGTGTATCGGATTCCCTTATTGTCAAGGAGATAGGATGCATAATCCATTTCACCCGGATTTCCCATCGAACCTATTTCGACCAAGTCGGCCTGCCAAGCCACAAGGTCGCCAGCCCGCATGGTATAGTCGCAGCCACGTGTCGAAATCAGCACCTGGCATCGCGGCAGCTCCTTGTCAAGCACGTCGATGGTCATGCGCATCGAGAAGTCGGTGTAATGCAGTTCCGCGACTCTTCCGGTAAGCACCCTGTTCGCCCGCTGGCTCTCCTGCAGATGGGGCGGGCAATGGATGATGGCGGCTATCCAACCCAATGACAAAGCGATGACCGCCAGTGGAACGATAAACCACGAGCGCCACCGCATCCTGCCTTGTGGAGAGCGGGAAACGCGAGACAGCAGCAAGTAGGCAGCTATGGCAACAAGTATGAGCACAATCGGTGCCCACCAGCAATGCCACCACTGGTGCAAAATGATTCCCGCGACAAACGGCACAAGGACACGTAGCACGGGAACTTTGGACATTGTTAATTGATTAATAGCCGTCGCGAGTCCAAATCTCGTAAGAGTCAAACGCCTGCAAGAGCAGCATCTCTATGCCGTTCTTGGTCTGGGCGCCATATTTTGCCGACTTCTTCATGAACAAGGTCTCCTCGGGATTATAGACCAAGTCGTAACATATGTGTTCACTGGTGAGGAAACGGTAAGGGAAGTCAGGACACTGGTTATCGTCCGGATACTTGCCAAGGGGGGTCGCATTAACGATGATCTTGTAGTTGTTGACCATAGCACGGGTGATTTCCTCATAGACCACAATGTGCTCGCTTTTGCGCCTCGATACCAGCTGCACCTCGATGCCATGCTTGAGCAGGGCGGCTTGGACGGCCTTGGCGGCACCGCCGGTACCAAGCACCATCGCTGCGGTGCGTTGTGGCGTGAGGATGGCTGGAATGGTTCGGCCAAATCCCAACACGTCGCTGTTATAGCCCCGCAACTCAATCAGGTCACCCGAACTCTTGTCACGGATAAACTTGATGACGTTGACAGCTCCAATTTGACGGGCATCGTCATCCAGTGAATCGAGCAGGGGGATCACAGCCTCCTTGTAGGGGGCAGTGACATTCAAGCCGTTCAGGTTGGGATACTCGGCTATCACCTCCATGAGAAGGCCCAGGTCCTCTATCGCGAAGTTGATGTAGCGTGCATCGATATCCTCGGCAATGAATTTGCGGTTGAAGAAATCACGCGAGAACGAGTGAACCAGCGGATAGCCGATCAGTCCATACAGATATTTACAGTCAAGTGGAGATTTCATCATTGTTAATTGACTTTAGGCGATAGACGCGATAATCTATCAAACATATTGACTGCAAAAATAATCACAAAACTTGTAAACCTCACAGAATCGGCCGTTTTTTTATTCATTTAACCTCATTTTTTAGGCTTCATACAGCCGAATGACCCTTTATAAGGTGTGAAATATGTAGAAAAATGACTAAAATACCCCTTTTTTAAGAAACAAAATATTAACTTTGCCGATTGAATCAAGAATAGAACCATAACGATATAACATGAAGTTTCTCACTAAGAATGTAAAAATCGCGCTGACCGTGCTTGTCGGCCTTGCGTTACTTTATTGGGGCGTTAATTACCTGAAGGGAATAAATCTGCTGACTCCCTCTAACCGATATTTTACTGAGGTTGAAAGCGTGGACGGACTGCTCGAGGCCGCTCCCGTGACGGTCAACGGCTTCCAGGTAGGACAAGTACACGAGATACAGTACGACTATGGCAAAAACAAGATCACTATTGTGCTGTCGTTGGAGCCTAAGATGAAGGTGCCCGAAGGCAGTACCCTGAATATGGTGTCAGGACTGGTGGGTGGCGCATCACTCGTGCTCAACCTGGGTAGCGGTCCCGCCCTGGAGAGTGGCAGCATGATTCCCACGGTAGAGCAACCCGGAATTATTGACCACGTCAAGGATAACATGTTACCCATGGTGACTGATATGCTCCCCAAGGTGGATTCCATCATGAATAACGTCAACGGCTTGACCGGCAATCCCGCCCTCATGGCTGCCTTGACCCGACTGGATGCCATCACCCGTCAGCTCCAGATCAGTGCTCAGCAGCTCAATGTCTTGATGAACGGTTTGAACCGCAGCGTGCCTGGCGTGATGACCAACGTTAGCGGCATCACCAATAACCTGACAGGTGCGACTGGCAACCTCAATGACCTGTCATCGTCGCTCAAGCAGTTGCCCATAGACTCGGCTGTCAATACGCTTAATGCCACGTTGGCCAACCTGAAAGAGCTCAGTGAGCAACTGAATGACAAGAATTCAACCCTGGGCAAGGTGATGAACGACCGCGAGCTTTATGACAATGCCAACCATGCCATTGCCAGCCTTGACTCACTGCTGACCGACATCAAGGCCAATCCCAAGCGTTACATCAACATAAAAGTGTTCTAATGTGCTGACATGTTTGGATATAACAAGGAAATATCATTCTGAGAGGGCATTTTCCTCTCTCTTGAATGGGGTGAAAATCTCTATTTGGACACAATCCAAATAGAGATTTTTTTGATTTTTATTGTTTTCGGGATTTGCAAAATCAAATCCCTGCTATTACAGCCATTTGCGAGTTTAGTAAATGGAACAGGCAAAACCACTGTAACGCCTAAAGTGCTGATAATTAGCGATATTGATAAAGTAATATGCCTTGAATTGTAAAAAAAATGAAACGATGTTATAACCCTTTGTTTTTCAACATTGTTACACTCAAAATGATATTTCCAAATTTTTTAAGCATTTTTTTTTAAGAAAATATTGAGCGAAATTTGTACTGCTTTAAGCACAAGAACAAACCAACCGTTACTAAGAAAATTTTAGAAAAATGATTAACGTTGCACAACAGTGGAACCGTTGCCTTGACGTCATTAAGGCAAACCTCCCGGCCGAGCAGTTTGATGCTTGGTTCGCTCCCATTGTTGCCGTTGACCATGACCTGGAAAACAACCGTGTGACGCTCCGAGCCCCCTCCAAGTTCTTTGTTGAACAGATCGAGGGCCGTTACCTCACCCTCCTCTCTGCCGCCCTCAAGAAGGTCTTCGGCGAGAATGTCAGGCTCACTTATAAATATAATGTGGTGGGGGGCGATGATGCCACCGCCATCGAGCAGTCCGAGGACAACTCGAGCGTCAAACTCAAGCAGGAGCTTAAGATCCGTTCACCCCGTGTCGCCAACCCGTTCCAACAGGCCGACACGCTCGACGATATCGATCCCCAGCTTAACCCTAAATACACCTTCGAGAACTATTGCAGCAGCATCAGCAACAGGCTTGCTGTCAGCATCGGTCAGGCCATTGTCGACCATCCCGAGGTGAAGACCTACAACCCCTTGTTTGTCTTTGGCACAACCGGCGTGGGCAAGACCCACCTGCTTCAGGCCATCGGCATTAAGTTGAAGGAGCAGAATCCGCGCATGAGGGTACTGTATGTGTCAGCCAGGGTGTTTGAGAGCCAATATACGACAGCGGTGATTCAGAAAAAGGTCAACGACTTCATCAATTTTTATCAGAGTATTGACGTGCTTCTGCTCGACGACATTCAGGAGTTTGCCGGCAAGCAGGGTACCCAGAATACCTTCTTCCACATCTTTAACCACCTGCACCAGCACCAGCGCCAGTTGGTGATGTCCAGCGACTGCCGCCCGAGTGATCTCGACGGTATGGTGCCAAGGCTCATCTCCCGCTTCAAGTGGGGCATGACTGTGGAGCTCGAGAAGCCCGACTACGATCTGCGTCGCAAGTTCCTCGCTATGAAGGCAGCCCAAGACGGCCTTAAAATCAGCGATGAGGTGATGGACTATATCGCCACCCATGTCACCGAGAACGTGCGCGAGCTCGAGGGCGTCATGGTAGCTCTGCTGGCCCATGCCACCATGCTGGGACAGGACATTACCATCGACCTGGCCCGCAGTGTCATCGGCAACACCGTCAAGGTGAGTCAGCGTCAGGTGACCTTTGAGTCGATTGCCGAGACAGTGGCCGATTATTACAACCTGCCTACCGAACTCATCTATGGCAAGTCACGCAAACGCGAAATCAGCGATGCTCGCCAGCTCGTGATGTATCTGGCCAAGAAGGAGGCCCAGATGTCATCGCCCAGCATCGGTGCCAAGCTTGACCGCACCCATGCCACTGTGCTGCATGCCTGCATCCAGATTGAGCAACGCATGTCGATAGAAAAAGATTTCTCACGAGAAGTACAGGCCATTACTGCCAGCCTGACTCAATAACTCAAGTCAAGAGAATCGACTATTGAGGGTAAACCCTGCGGCTGCGGGTTTGCCCTCAATTTTTAGTATGTAAAACGGTTACAGCAGTTGCAAGGCGATATGGGCACATGCCTCGGCATCGGCAAGGGCATTGTGGTGGTGTAGCAGGTCGTAACCGCAATAAGCGGCAACAGTCTGCAGCTGGTGGTTGGGCAGTTGCTTGAGCAGCCGCCTGGACGCCACGCAGGTACAATAGAATTCATAGTCAGGGTAATCCATCTGATAGCAGCGGAAGACGGCCCTCAGGCAGCTTTCGTCAAAGGCCTTGTTGTGGGCCACAAGGGGCAAGCCTTCGATGAGTGGTTCAACCTGAGCCCACACGTGGGGGAATACAGGCGCATCGTCGGTATCACTGTGACCCAATCCATGCACCCGTTGGCACCAGTAGCTGTAGTAGTTGGGTTCGGGTTGGATGAGCGAGTAGAACCGGTCAGTGATTTCCCCGTTACGCACGACGACAACACCCACCGAGCAGACGCTGGTGCGCTCGCTATTGGCTGTCTCAAAATCAATTGCAGCAAAGTTCCGCATACTCCAAACGGCATTATTTAGCTTGGCAAATGTACTAATATAAATCGGGAAAATGACGTTTTTATAAAATTTATACTGCGTTTTAAACATTTTCGGCAATCGGTAGTCAAAAAGTGGCGCAAATCGAATTGTTGATTGAAAAAAAGTGCGTAAATTTGTAGGTTAAACCTAATGTCGTGGCACTCGTGCCAGCCTGGGGCAAATGTTAGCCTGCGGTGCGGTGCCCGGAACAGATTTAAAAAGTACAAGAAAGAATGGACAACGATCGAATTTTAGAGATCAACATTGAGAACGAAATGAAGACCAGTTACATCGATTACTCGATGTCGGTCATCGTTTCGCGTGCGCTACCCGATGTGCGCGACGGCTTCAAGCCGGTGCACCGCAGGGTACTCTACGGCATGGACAAGTTGCGTAACTATTCCAATGCCCCCTACAAGAAATCGGCTCGTATCGTGGGTGACGTGCTGGGTAAGTACCACCCCCACGGCGATTCATCGGTTTACTTTGCCATGGTTCGTCTGGCCCAGGAATGGGCAATGCGTTATCCGCTGGTTGACGGACAGGGTAACTTCGGCTCGGTTGACGGCGACAGCCCTGCTGCCATGCGTTACACCGAGGTGCGTCTCGACAAGATGGGCGAGAGCATGATGGAAGACATGGACAAGGATACCGTGGACTTTGTGCCTAACTTTGACAACACACTGGAAGAGCCCTCGGTATTGCCCACCCGCATCCCCAACTTGCTGGTAAACGGTGCCACAGGTATCGCTGTCGGTATGGCGACCAACATGGCTCCCCACAACCTGGGCGAGTGCATCGACGGCTGTCTGGCTCTGCTCGAGGATCCCAATTTGGATGTGAGTGACCTGATGACCTATATCAAGGCTCCTGACTTCCCCACGGGTGGTATCATTTATGGCTACCAGGGTGTTAAAGATGCCTTTGAGACGGGTCGTGGACGCATCGTGGTCCGTGCTAAGGCCGAAATTGAGACCGAGCACAACCACGAGCGCATCGTGGTCAACGAGATTCCTTACAATGTCAATAAGAAGGATCTCATCGAGAACATCGCCCGCCTGGTCGAGGAGAAGAAGATTGAAGGCATCGCCGATATCAACGATGAGAGCGACCGCCATGGTATGCGCATCGTTATCGATGTGAAAAAGGACTTCAACCCCAATGTGCTCCTTAACAAGCTTTATAAGATGACCGAGTTGCAGTCGTCGTTCAGCGTGAACAACGTGTGTCTGGTCAATGGCCGACCCATGCTGCTCAACCTCAAGCAACTGCTGCACTACTTCCTGGAGCACCGTCACGAGGTGGTGATCCGCCGCACCCAGTATGACCTCAAGAAGGCCAAGGAGCGTGCCCACATCCTCGAGGGACTCATCATTGCCAGCGACAACATCGACGAGGTGATCGCCATCATCAAGAGCAGCGACTCGACCGATCATGCCATCCAGCGCCTGTGTGAGCGTTTCAGCCTCACCGAGGTTCAGGCTCGCGCCATCGTCGAGATGCGACTGCGCCAGCTCACCGGTTTGGAGCAGGAAAAACTGCACAACGAGTTGGCCGAGGTGCGCAAGACCATCGAGCACCTGCAGGCTATCCTCGACGATCCCGCCGAGTGCCGCAAGGTGATTGAGGAGGAATTGCTCGAAGTCAAGGAAAAATTCGGTGACGAGCGCCGCACTCAGATTGAATATTCAAGCGAGGAGATGAACGCTGAGGACTTCTACAGCGACGATCCCATGATCATCACCATCTCCCATTTCGGTTATATCAAGCGCACCCCGCTCAAGGAGTATCGTGCACAAGCACGTGGAGGCGTGGGCGCCAAGGGCAGTGACACACGCGATGAGGACTTCATCGAGTATGTCTATGAAGCCACCAACCACAATTACATGTTGTTCTTCACCGCCACGGGACGCTGCTTCTGGCTGCGTGTGTTTGAAATCCCCGAGGGCACCAAGAACAGCAAGGGACGCGCCATCCAGAACCTGCTTAACCTGGATGCCGAGAACCGCATCATGGCATTTGTCCGTGCAACGGCTCTCACCGATCCCGAGTACAACCAGTCACATTATATTGTATTTGCCACCAAGAACGGTATCGTTAAGCGTACGAGCTTGAGCGCCTATTCACGTCCCCGTGCCAACGGTGTACGTGCCCTCAATATCGCTGAGGACGATCAGCTTGTTGGAGCCATCCTTACCGAGGGCAACAGCGAGGTCATCCTGGCCAACAGCAAGGGTTACGCCATCCGCTTTGCCGAGACCAAGGTACGCAACATGGGCCGCACCGCCACGGGTGTCAAGGGTATGACCTTGACCGAGGGTGATGAGGTGATCGGCATGATCTGCATGCGTGCCGGAACTCGTGACGACGTGCTCGTCGTTTCAGAGCAGGGTATGGGCAAGCGAAGCGCTCTCGAAGACTACCGCGTGACCAACCGTGGCGGTAAGGGTGTTAAAACCATTAACATTACCGCAAAAACTGGCAAGCTAATTGCAATCAAGAATGTGAACGACGATAACGACCTTGTTATCATCAACAAGAGCGGTATCGCCATCAGGCTTAAGGTTAGCTCGCTGCGTGTTGTGGGTCGCGCCACCCAGGGTGTAAGACTCATCAACCTCGAGAAGAAGAACGACGAGATAGCAAGCGTTTGCAAGGTCGACACCGAGCCCGAGACAACCGATGAGGAAAGCGTACGCGACGCATTCCAGAACGAGGAAGTCCAGCCTGCACAGGAAGTCCAGGAAACCCAGGACAACCAGGAAGATGAAAACGTGAATAACGAACAACAAAACGAAAACGAATAAACATTATAAACCAACTTAATTGTTAACAAAAATGAAAAAGATGATTCTCTTCGCCGCTGCCATCATGATGGCGTTCGGCGCATCGGCTCAAATGAGCCTCGTGAAAGACCTCGCCAAGAAGGCTGCATCAAACAACCCCTTGGAGCTGATGGAGGTTCTTCAGAAAATCGAGCCCGCTTTCACCAATCCTGAGAGTGCCAATGACGTGCTCACTTGGTACACCGCTGGTAAGGCCGCATTTGCCATCTATGACGAGATGTATAAGATGAAACTCATGCAGCAGCCTGTTGACGACAAGGACATGTGCGAGGCACTGAGTGCTGCTTACAGGTTCTATCAGACAGCTCTTCCTCTTGACTCGGTTGTCGAGGTGGACAAGAATGGTGCCCCCAAGCTCAACAAGGACGGCAGCAAGAAGATCAAGACCAAATACAGCAAGGACATCATCGGTGCGCTCACCTCTCACATGGGTGATATCGCCAATGCCGGTAACATCTTCCTGCAGGCCAGTGATTGGGAGAATGCGGCCAGCTCGTTCGGCGACTATGCTGATATCGCTACATCGCCTTTCGCTATCGCCAATGGCGTTGCCGCTCCCGACAGCACGCTGAGCCAGGTGCGTTTCTTCCAGGGCTATTCACTGTACCAGATCCAGAAGTTTGGTGAGGCTTATGATGCATTCACCAAGGCCCGCAAGCTGGGTTACACCGACAACAACATCGTTGACTTCCAGACCTCTTCGCTGGCCAACATGGTTCAGGGTATGCTTGACAAGAACGAGTTTGACAAGGCCAACAACTTCATCGACAACGCTCTCAAGGGTGATCCCATGAACGCCACTCTGCATGACATCAAGGGCTTCACCATCGAGCTCAAGGATGGCGTTGATGCCGCTCTGCCTTACTACCGCAAGGCTACCGAGGTAGATCCCACCTATGCTAACGCATTCTTTGATGTTGGCCGTTGCCTCTATCTGCAGGCCCAGAAGATTATCGACGATAATCCCAACGCAACCAACAAGGAGCTTGTTCCCAAGATCAAGCCCATCTATGACGAGGCAATTCCCTTCTTGAGAAAAGCTGCTGAACTCAACACCAATCCCGATGAGAAGAAGGCACAGAACGTGCTCGACGACATCCTCTACAAGTTTGAGGTGATGGGTGTGAAGTAATTCAGATAGATTAATAAATGTTTTGGGCGGTGGGGCTTTGCTCTACCGCCTATTTTTGCAAGACATAGGTAAGAATTTGCAGGAAAGATGAAAATAGAGTAATTTTGCAGCGGTTTTAATAGGAGAGATTATTGTGAAAAAGTACATTATATTATTAACTGCGGCAATAATATCGTCATTTAGTGTGTCCGGCCAGCATCTGCTTGTTGACCAGGCCAAGAAAATGCTCAGCGGACTGACGATGACCGTGGATAGCTATGACAAAGCATTCAACAAGCTGAAACCTGCACTCACCAACGACGAGACCCGAAACCGCGCCGAGACGTGGGCACTTGCCAACCGCATCAAGATTGAACAGTATGACAAGTACATGGACAACCGCCGTGTGGGAAAGAAAATGGATATCAAAGCGATGGGCCACACCCTGATTGACGCCTATGACTACAGTCTGATCGCCCTCAAGCTCGATACCATCCATGTCCTGGACAAGAAGGGTAATCCCGTCATTGACAAGAAGACCCGCAAGCCCCAAGTCAAAACCAAATACAGCAAGGACGTTGTCAACCGTCTCGTGGAGCATCATGACGATTACCGTCTTGCAGGTAGCGAGCTATATAATGTCAAGGATTGGGATGGAGCCTATCAGGCATGGGATTACTATTGCCAGATGGCGTCGCGCACCGATGACAAGCGATGGATCAAGCCCGATAGCCTTGTGGCCGAGGTCCGTTATTATCAGGGAATCGCCGCATGGCAGCGAGGCGACACCATCGATGCAGTGCGACTGTTCAGCGTTGCCCGTCATGGTGGATATAATCACAAGGAGGCTTATGACTATGCGCTCGTGTGCCTCAGTGACTTGGGCAATGACGCCGAGGTAGTAAGGCTCGCTTGGGAAGCCTTTGTTAAGTTCGGCACAAGCGACCCGCAGTACATCCGCATCCTCATCAACGACTTTATCAGCCGTGAGGACTTTTCAGGAGCCAACGACTTGATTGACGATGCCATGGCGGCCAATCCCGATGACGATGAACTGTTTAACCTTAAGGGTCTGGTGATAGAAAGCTACCAGGATATCTATGACGCTTTCCCTTACTACCAGCGTTGCATCGAGCTCAACGACAGCAATGCCAATGGCCTGTTCAACGTAGGCCGGTATTTCTACAACAAGGCGATGGAAACCCGCCAGAACAGCCACCTCTATGGCAAGAAATTAGCCGATCTGGTCAATCCCATCTATCGTGAGGCACTGCCTTATCTGGAGAAATCCTATGCCATCAATCCCCATAATCCCGATCTGGTCAATGCCCTGCGCGACATCTACTATAAGCTGGGCGATGCCGACAAGCTCCAGGCTATCGAGAGCGCCCAGTAACAAGATAAAGAACAAGCCCTATGTTAGTGGCATCGGTGCCAAACATAGGGCTTGCTGTATTCTTGCGATTACCTGCTGGAGGTTGGATAATTAGTTGACAGGCTTGCGCACGATGCCTCGCTTACTGGAACGGACAAAGTCGATAATCACGTCACGCTCGGGACTGGCGGGTAACTTGGCTGCCTCTTCGAGCGACTGGGTGACATTCAGGCCCGAGTCATAGATGGTGCGGTAAACGTCGGCAATGGCGTCAATCTGTTCGCTGGTATAGCCACGGCGATGCAGGCCCACCTTGTTCACGCCCTCATAGGCGATGGGGTAGCGTGCTGCCATGCAATAGGGGGGAATGTCCTTGTTGACAAGGGCACCACCCTGAATCATCACGTGACAACCAATCAGCGAGAACTGGTGAACCAGCGCGCCGCCACCGATGATAGCCCAGTCACCGGCTACGACCTCACCGGCAAGTTGCGATGCGTTAGACATGATGACGTGGTTACCCACGATGCAGTCGTGAGCCACATGGCAGTAGGCCATAATCAGGCAGTTGTTGCCCACAACGGTCTTGCCACGCGATGCGGTTCCACGATGGATGGTTACAAACTCACGGATAACGGTATTATCGCCAATGATGGCAAGCGTGTCCTCGCCCTGGAACTTGAGGTCCTGAGGAATGTCTCCCACTACGGCATTAGAGTGAATGTGACAGTTTTTACCAATGCGCGCACCACTGCGCACAACGGCTCCGCTGTCAATGATAGTGCCGTCACCAATCTCTACATTAGCGTCGATGGTCACAAAAGGACCGATTTTCACATTTTCACCAATTTTAGCGTCAGGGTGAACGACGGCAAACTGATGGATATCCATATTATTAATAGTTATCAGTTTATTATTTATGTATCGAGTTGATGGTTTGGAGTCTTCGTGTTAGTACTTGCAACTAAAAACTAATGACTAAAAACTAACAACTCAACTATATTATTCTGGGTTCTTTACAATCTGTGCCATAAACTCGGCCTCGGTCACAATCTTCTCGCCCACAAAGGCATATCCTTTCATGATAGCGGTACCGCGGCGGATGGGCGTCATCAGCGACAAGTGGAAGATAAGGGTATCGCCAGGCACAACCTTGTGGCGGAACTTGACATTGTCAATCTTGAGGAAGTAGGTGGAGTACTTATTAGGATCGTCCACACTGCTCAACACGAGGATGCCACCCACCTGAGCCATCGCCTCAACTTGGAGAACTCCAGGCATAACGGGCTCGTTAGGGAAATGGCCCTGGAAGAAAGGTTCATTGGCAGTCACGTTCTTGATGCCCACAACGTGCTTCCGGCCCTTCTCAATGATTTTGTCAACGAGGAGCATGGGATAGCGGTGGGGCAGCATTTCACGTATCTGCTTGATATCATAGAGCGGCTCCTTGTTGGGATCATAGATGGGAGCCTGAACATTCTGGTAACGCAGTTCCTGGCGAATCTTCTTGGACAACTGGGTGTTGATGGTGTGTCCGGGGCGTGTGGCAACGATGCGGCCCTTCAACGGACGACCAATAAGTGCCAAATCACCCATCACGTCAAGCAGTTTGTGACGCGCGGGCTCATTCTTGAATGCCAGAGGTTTGTTATTGAGATAGCCCAACTCGTTGGCGGGTTTGCGGGGCACGTTCATCACATCGGCCATGTGGTCCAGGTCTTCCTGTTTCATGGGCGAGTCATAGATGACGATGGCGTTGTCCAAGTCACCGCCCTTAATCAGACCCAACTGGATGAGGGGCTGCACCTCGCGCACAAACACAAACGTACGGCTGGCGGCAATCTGATCCTTAAACTGGCGGATGTCGGTCAACGAGGCAAACTGGTTGCCCAACACGGGCGAGTCAAACTCAATCATGCAGTCGATCGAAAGGTCATCGTCGGGCAGGACGATGAGCGACGAACCGGTCTCCTTGTCAACGACCTTGATGCGTTGCTTGACAACATAGAACTCCTTCTCGGCTTCCTGCTCAACGATGCCGGCTTTCTCGATTTCCTGGCACCAGATGATGGCGCTACCGTCAAGGATGGGCACCTCGCCGCAGTTGACTTCAATCAGGCAGTTGTCGATGCCTGCAGCATACAAGGCGGCCATCGCATGCTCTATAGTGCTCACACGAGCCTCCTTATTGCTCTTGCTGGCGATAACAGTGCCGCGCGTGGTCTCGATCACGTGCTCGGCGAGAGCTTGTATTGTGGGCTGACCATCCAGGTCCATGCGCTTGAACACATAGCCGGTGTTCACCTCGGCGGGCTTGAATGTCGCTGTCGACATCTGGCCGGTGTGCAGTCCTTTGCCAGTAACGGTGAAGGCGCTCTTCAGTGTTGTCTGTTTCATTATATCGTTTGTCTTTACTTCGTTCTTAATGCCTCCTAAAACCTACTGAACCTTCTTCTTCAGGTCCTTGATGTCGCTGTACATCTCACCCAAGCGTTTCAGGTAAACGGTCTGGCGGGCAAACTCCATTGCGGGCTGCACAGGAGCACCTAACCACTTGCCGTTGCTGCCGATGCTGTTGTCAACACCTGTCTGGGCGCCGATGCCGTTCTTATCACCCACGGTGATGTGTCCGGCGAAGCCTACTTGACCTCCCACCATGTTGTATTTTCCAATCTTGGTTGAGCCGGCAACACCCACTTGGGCAGCCATGACAGTGCATTCGCCCACCTCAACGTTGTGGGCTATCTGGATGAGGTTGTCGAGTTTGGCGCCCTTCTTGACAACGGTAGCGCCCATAGTGGCACGGTCAATGGTCGTGTTGGCACCGATTTCCACATCATCCTCGAGGATGACAATACCCACCTGAGAGATTTTCTCATAGGTTCCGTCTTCCTTGGGAGCGAACCCGAAGCCGTCACCGCCAATGATGGCACCTCCCTGCACGATGCAGCGGTTACCGATGCGGCAACCATGGTAAATCTTCACGCCGGGATACAAAATCACATTATCACCCAGGGTCACGCCGTCACCCACATACACCTGCGGGTAAATCTTCACGTTCTTGCCAATGGTCACACCGTCGCCGATGTATGCAAACGCGCCGACATACACATCATCGGGCAGGGTAGTGCCCTGGCCCACATGGACGGGTTGCTCGACGCCGCGCTTCTCGGGACGCTGGCTGTTGACAAAATTCAGCAGATCGGCGAGGGTCTTATAGGGATCCTCAACGCGGATAAGCGTCGCTTTGACCTCCTGCTCGGCAACGAAGTCTTTGCGGACAAGAATAGCCGAGGCTTGGGTGGTATAGACAAAATGCGTGTATTTGGGATTGGCGAGGAAGGTCAGGCAACCAGGCGTGGCTTCCTCAATTTTTGCATAGTTGTTAATCACGGTCGAGGCGTCGCCATCTACCGTGCCGTTAACCATCGCTGCAAGTTGTTGTGCAGTAATCTCCATGATGTAGTTATCTATTGACTAAACTCTGTTATTCAAAATCGGGCACAAAGATACGAAAAATCGAGCAAATAGCCAAATTAATTTGCACTACGGGTAAGCAACTCGGCAATCTTGGCCTCGATTACAGCAGGCTCTTGCAGACCCAGGAGGGTTTGATACTCTCCCTTGGGGGTGACAAACATCAGGGTGGGAATGGCTTCTACGCGGAATTCCTGTGCCAATTCAGGCTCCTGATCCACGTCGATGCGCTTAAAGATGACGTCATTATTGTGATTCTTCTCAATCTCGTCGAGGATGGGCGCCAATTGCTTGCAGGGACCGCACCAGGTGGCATAGAAGTCAATCACCATGGGCTTGGATGTCATGATAGTCGTCTGCTTGGTCCACACGTCCTGACCCTCGTCTTCAGGGCTGGCCACTGGCAACTCACTCTGGGTCATCTCATCAGCATTACCAGCCTTGCCGTTATTCTGTTCACTCTTGTTGTTGCAGGCCACAAGCATCATCACTGCAGCCATGCAGTATAAAAACTTCTTCATATTCTAATCTGTAAAAATCTAACCGTATTTATTACTCTCTTGTTTTCACTAAACAATAAGTTTACCTTTACCCAAACGGGTGATTTCGGGTTCACCGTTGGAGCAGTCCACAATGGTGGATGGCAACAGCTGTCCGCGGCCAGAGTCAATCACGATATCCACCTGGGACTCAAATGCCTCGGCCATCAGTCCGGGCTCACAACGGTAGTCCTCGTCATCACCGGGCACCGAAGTCGTCAGGATGGGACCGCCCAGGGTGCGGACGATAGCCAGAGCCACCTCGTTATCGGGGATGCGGATGCCGACAGTGCGACGGCCCTTGAAAGCCTTGGGCAGCTTGGACAGGGCAGGGAAGATAAAAGTGAACGGGCCGGGCAGATTGGCCTTCATCATGCGGAACTGGGTATTGTCAAACTTGGCGTACTGCGCTACCTGTGAGATATCGTCACAGATGATGGACAGGTTGGTCTTGGCCGACTTCATCTCCTTGATGGAGCAGATGCGCTCAATCGCTTGGTTATTGAGGGCGTCACAGCCTAATGCATACACGGTGTCGGTCGGGTAGATGATAAGTCCGCCTGCCTTGAGCGTCTTGACCACCTGGTCGATGTGGCGCTGGTTCACATTGCTTTCAATAATCTGTAGAATTTCCATAATTTTATATCGTTATTTGTTCGGGTCATAAATTGCAGTCTCAACATCGGTGGCTTGGGCATACTTCTTCAAGAGGCTGGCCATCCAGTCCACGGCTTCCTCAACAGGCATCTCGGGAACAAAGGCGTTGATATTGATTTGGGCTGTCCTGGTCTCCTCGGTGAACTTGGTGCGCTCCTCGTCGCTCGTCGGAGTGGCAATGGGCCCCTTGGCGTCACGATAGACAGGCATTCCCTCGATATTGAGCAAGCCGCGCCCGATGCCATTATACACATCTTCATGAGTACCCACACTCATCATGAGCGTGTCACCCTCGATGCGGTCACCGTCCAGGCCGCTGATGGCATATCCGCTCCTGATGGAAACCAGGTTGACCACATCAATAAGAGTGGTCAAGCGGTAGATGCCCAGACCGCGGATGATGCGGCGGCACAGGGCTTCACTCGACACACGGTAACGGCTCGGATCTTTACCGAGCGCTTTGTACAGGCGTCGTGTCCCGGCAATAGCGGGACGCTGGTTGATTTCGAGTAATTCATAGCGCTGCTTGATCTCCTCGGCAGCAGCCTCGATTTCGGCCCACAACCCGTCACTTGTGGGACCATTGACGACGGTCGCACGGATGAGTCCGATGCGGCATTCGGGACAGGCCTCAAGTATTCTCGGGTCTATTTTTATGTTGATCATTGCTATCGTTCTAAAAAATCGGTGCAAAGATACAACTTTATATCCAAAAAAGTCCCTATCTTTGCCCCATGAAGAAGTTTTTTTTGATTATCACGGCGTTGGTTTTATCATTTAACATCGCCAGCGCAGATGAAATGAGTCAGGATTTAGTGAAACGCATCGACGAGGTCTTTGGTGCAGTGTATAACAACCCCAATGAACCAGGCGCTGCCGTGCTTATCATACAAGGCTGCGACACGCTCTATAGCCGCTGTTTTGGAGTGGCCGACATGGAGACCAAGTCACCTGTGACTTTTGCCACCAATTTCTGCATCGCCTCGGTTTCTAAACAGTTCTCGGCAGTCGCACTCCTGCAACTGGCCGAGCGGGGCCTTCTTTCACTCAATGACCCCTTATCAAAGTTTTTCCCCGAGTTCCAGGCGCCCTTCTTCAAGGACATCACCTTGCATCACATCATGAGCCACACCTCGGGCATTCCCGATGCGCGCCCCCGCAATGACCGCAATTTTGTCCTTTACAGCAACGATGTCACTTCGGTCAAGTATATGCGCACGCTCGACCACTTGAACTTCCAGACCGGTACCCAATATGAGTATATCAATCCCACCTTCCAGCTTATTTATCAGATTGTTGAGCGCGCCACAGGCACACCCTTCGAGACCTATATGCAGGAAAACGTATTCGACAAGGCGGGAATGATGACTTGCCGCTATTATGAGCCCGACCGCAATATTGCCTGCATGGCTCACGGTTACGAGCGTGACGATAAAGGTGCTTGGCAGGAGTATGATTACGGTGAGGAGAGCTTCTTTGGCACCAAGGCTGATGGCGCCCTCTACTGCTCCATCAATGATTTTGTGAATTGGGAACGCGCCCTGCGGGATAACAAAGTGTGGACCGCCGCATCCAAGCGCCTGGCCTACAATCCCTGGATTCAGATTCCCGCCGATGCCGAGTATGGCTACCAGCCTCACACGGGTTACGGCTACGGATTCTTCGTCCAGGATTACCCGAGTTATCCCACCCATGTCTATCACCTGGGTGACAACGGAGGTTTTACCATCTATGCCGGTAAAATCCCCGAGCGCGACATCATTTTCCTTTTCTTCTCAACCCGACCCGACATCGACCGCCTCGCCATGGTCAATAAGGTTTATCACATCCTGGGCTTCAACTTCTGATTATCGGTTTTTACCGTTTCTTAATGACAAGGTTGTCATTGGTCATGCGTTGCATGTATTGCTGAATGACCGACTTCATATGGCGTTCCATGCGGTTGCGCGTGGCAGGTGGCATTGTACCCAGGACATTGTGGGAGAATGTGGAGTCGGTACGGTATTCGTAAGCCGACGTGGTCTGTTTGCCGTCAAACTGCAGGACATAATCCCCCCAAACATACTCGTAGCAGCTGGACTCTGGCAGCCAGTGCAATGCGAAACCCTCTTCGGCAGCACCCCTTAAAATGTCACGTCCGAATGCGACATAGGGTTGGTCGTAGTGCAAGTAACCCAGTACTGTGGGCATGATATCAATCTGCTCCACAACTTGTTGCTCGTCATAGCCATGCAACGAGGGGTCTCCGGGAGCATACAGGATGATGGGCACACAGTAGTTTCCAAGCGTCGTGCAATAGAACGGGTCTATCTGCTGGCTCACATGGTCGGCTGTGATGACAAACAGTGTGTTCTTGAACCACGGCTGGCGGCTGGCGGTTTCAAAGAAGCGCTTCAAGGCGTAATCAGTATAGGCAATACACTGTTGCAGGGGGCGTTCGCCCTGCGGGAAACGGCCCTCGTATTTCTCAGGGACGGCAAACGGATCATGACTGGATGCGCTGAACAGTGCAGTCATGAACGGCTGTTTCATCTTCTCCAACTGCTGAGCGAAGAATTGGAAAAACTCTTCATCCCAGATGGCCCATGTGCCGTCGAAATCTTCATCACCATTGAAATTGGGATCGGCATTGAACTCGTCGCGGCCATAGTAATGCTGGAATCCGGTTGCACGGGCAAAGGCTTGGAAGCCCATCGAACCGTTTTGCGCCCCATGGAAGAAAGCGGTGGTGTAACCCTTGTTTTCGCCTAATTCCCTCGCCAGTCCCGACATGGCGTTCAGCGAAGCGGGCGTGAGGAACAGCGGCTCTACAAAATTAGGCAACGACGACAGCACCGACGGCATGCCCTCGATGCTCTTGCGGCCATTGGCATAAGAGAACTTGTAGGTCATTGCGCTTGCGGTAATCAGCGAGTCAAGGAATGGTGTGAACCCCTTGTAGGTGCCGCCACGCAGGGTCTTGTTGTAGTATCCGAAGTGCTGCTTGCTGTAGCTTTCCAGGATGAGCACAACGACATTGCGGGGAGTGAAGGCGGCCGTGTCGCCAGGCACGTGAACCGGGGTATAGAGCGACTCTGCCTCCTTGTCACTCATGTAGTTGGGAACTGCAAAGGGCGTTTTCTTCAATGTCCTGAAGATGGAAAACGGTGTGTTCAGCACGATGCCCGTTTCGGCAGGACGGTTCACATACTGGTTGGCATTGCTGATGGTGATGGGACGCGTCGCCTTGGTGAATCCGCCACGGATGGCGCCGATGCACAAGGGAATGGTCACCACCAGGGCGAGTGTTCGCAACAGGTAGTAACGCGCCAACCCGACGGGTTTCTTGACACGTGCAGGAATGGGACGGAAGAGCTTCCACAGCGCCCAAGAAATCAGGGCCGCCAGCAACACCAAGTACCAATGGCTCAGGAACTGTCCGCCAAAGATTTTCAACATTTCCCCTGTGCTCTCGTTGCCAAACTCGGCAAACACCGATGCGGTAGTGCGCTTGCCCGTGAAGGGGAAATAAACGCAGTCCATCAGGTTCATATACACGGCGATACTGTTCACAATGGTATAGATCCACCGTGCTACCCGATATACGGCAGGAGTCTCTTTCCAGTGCAGCGGCAATAGGAAAATCAACAGGATAATGGCATTGGTATATAGAATGGCCGGTGTGTCAAACAGCAATCCGGCACCGAAAAGTCCTGTAGCATGGGCAAACGTCATCGTTCCTGAATAGAGCGACCAATTGAGTGCAAGGAAGACGGCACGGCATAACGTATAGGCGCAATATACGATCAGCAAGTCCCAGATGAGTCCGCAAATTATGGATAGATTACGTTTCATGCTACAAAAGTAGTAAAAAACCCAACGACTTAAGCCTAAAACCTAAACCTTTTCACTACCTTTGCAGCCAAATTTCAAAAACACGACTATGGCAGAGAATACTTTATTGCAGCGCCTGGACGGCTTGGATGCGCGGTTTGAGGAAATCGGCACCCTGATTACCGACCCCAATGTTATCGCCGACCAGCGGCGTTATGTCAAGCTCACCAAGGAATATAAGAGCTTGGAAACATTGCTCAATGCAACCCACCGTTACCGCAAGCTGCTCGAGGACATCGAGCAGGCAAAGGCTGTGCTGGAAACCGAAACCGATGAGGACCTGCGCGCGATGGCTCGTGAGGAAATCGACGCCAATCAGGCCGAAGTGCCCAAACTGGAAGAGGAAATCAAGCTGTTGCTCATTCCCGAGGATCCCGAGGATAGCAAGAACGTGGTTCTGGAAATCCGTGGCGGTACGGGTGGTGACGAGGCCGCGTTGTTTGCCGGTGACCTGGCCCGCATGTACACCCGCTACTGCGAGACCAAGGGGTGGAATGTGCAGATGTCCAGTTGCAGTGAGGGCGCCGTGGGTGGCTTCAAGGAAATCGTGTTCAGTATCACGGGCGATAATGTGTATGGCACATTGAAGTATGAGTCGGGTGTTCACCGCGTGCAGCGCGTGCCCGTCACCGAGACTCAGGGACGTGTCCATACTTCGGCAGCCAGTGTGGCTGTGCTGCCCGAGGCCGAGCCATTTGACGTGCACATCAACGAGGGCGAGATCAAGTGGGACACCTTCCGCAGCGGTGGTGCCGGTGGCCAGAACGTGAACAAGGTGAACAGCGGTGTGCGCCTTCGCTACATGTGGACCAATCCCAACACGGGTGAACAGCAGGAAATCCTCATCGAGTGTACCGAGACACGTGACCAGCCCAAGAACAAGGAAAGGGCACTGGCACGTCTGCGCACTTTCATTTACGACCACGAGCATCAGAAGTATATGGACGACATCGCCTCGCGTCGCAAGACGCTCGTCTCGACTGGTGACCGTTCGGCCAAGATCCGCACTTACAACTATCCACAGGGCCGCATCACCGACCATCGCATCGGCTACACCATCTATAATCTGCCTGCCTTTATGGACGGTGACATCCAGGACTGCATCGATCACCTCATTGTCGCCGAGAATGCCGAGAAACTCAAGGAAGCCGAGATGTAGTAGTAACAATCAAGCGACTGAGCGTGTTATTTGGCCTCACTACTTTTCGCTGAAAAATAACAGTAAATAACGATATTGTTAAAGTAATGTTAAAACGCCGTTTTGCTGTAACAAAGCGGCGTTTACATGTGTCTATATGGTAAACGAGAACCTATTTCTGAAGCATGAAGGCACAGCTATAGTAACAATTAGTGATGTTTAATGAAGAAAACGCTGGACTCTGTTGAGACCAGCGTTTTTTATTAATGGGTTTTGAAAAACTCTTGGATTTTAGGGATAATCTCTTTTGGATCATCGATGTCGCGGGACAGTTGTTCCATGGGGCACCAGCCGTCACCAGCACGATTGATGATGTGGTGAACCAGTTGGCCGTAATCGGCATTTATCCCATGGGCATGCAATAGTGCAAGGGCAGGTTCACTCATCACATGGGCATAGACTTCTTTCACACCGCCCACGGTCATACAGGCAGCAGCAGCCTTTCCCACAGCCTTGTCGGCAACAAGTGCGCCATGCAATAGACCGGGATCCTCGGTCACCAGTGCCAATAAGTCTTTCACTCCGCGCTGGATGAAGCGGTGAATCGTGCCATCAGCACTTTTCACAACCAGGGTCAAGCCTTCGTTTTGCAAGATATCTATCAACTGTTTCATGTGGCAAAAATAGTAAAAAGTTTTCAATTTACGTCTTCAGACATCAGTTGGCATCCGCATTTGACCGAAAACTAAAAACTATTTTGTAACTTTGCACTTTATAATCAAAATAGTTCTGATAAAATGAAGATAGGAATCATCGTGGCAATGCACAAGGAGCTGGAATTACTCCTCCCGTTGCTCAAGGATAGTGAAGAGAGTCGTATGGGTGGTTTTGAGTTCCATCGTGGTAAAATGGGTAGGCATGACGTGATAGCAATGCAGTGTGGTATCGGCAAGGTCAATGCCGCCATGGGAGCACTCACTCTCGTCAATTCATTCTTGCCCGATTTCATCATCAATAGTGGTGTAGCTGGCGGCGCCGACAAGTCGGTCAATGTGATGGACGTGGTGGCTGGCGAACGTGTCGCCTATCACGACGTGTGGTGCGGACCCGAGAGTGAGCTGGGCCGCGTGCAAGGCTTGCCACTCTACTTCGAGGGGGCATCCAGATTGCTGGATATGCTTCCTGAATCAAAAGAGATCCACAAGGGCGTGATCTGCTCGGGCGACCAATTCATTGACAAGAAGGAGGATGTGGAGCGCATCAAGGGGGATTTTCCCGAAGTGCTCGCTGTGGATATGGAATCGGGAGCGATTGCCCAAGTGTGCTACTTGAATAAGGTGCCGTTCCTTGCCCTGCGTGTCATCAGCGACTCTCCCGGTGCCAGTCACGACAATACCCGTCAGTACCTGGACTTCTGGAGCGATGCCCCCCAGGAGACCTTCAATCTGGTTAGAGACATCATTAAAAGATTATAGGCTTAAAAAACCGACAACTGAAATGGAAAAGATCGATAGTTTCAAGATTGACCACACCAAGTTGATGCGAGGCATCTATGTGTCACGCAAGGATTATCTGGATGGCGGCGATGTGATTACAACGTTTGACATACGCATGAAGTTGCCCAACAGAGAGCCGGCTGTGAGTCAAAGCGCTCTTCACACCATCGAGCACTTGGCCGCTACCTACCTGCGCAACCACCCCCAGTGGGGAAGCAAGGTTGTGTATTGGGGCCCAATGGGGTGCTGCACCGGTAATTACTTGTTGCTTAAGGGCGACCTCGAGAGTCGTGACATTGTGCCCCTGATGCAGGAACTGTTCCAATGGATGGCCGACTATGACGGTGATATCCCAGGTGCCAATGCCCATGACTGCGGCAACTACATGCTCAACAATCTGCCCATGGCCAAATGGGAGGCCCGTAAATACTACATTGAGGTCCTCAAGGACATCCAGCCCGAGAACCTCACTTATCCTGATTAACAAAACGTATACAAAACAACAGGATGTGTCATAACCATAGGTTTATTATGACACATCCTGTTCTTTATTAGGCTTTTGGCTCTAAGAATGCGGATGCCTCCTTTAAACTTTAAACTCTAAACTTTAAACTAAGCATCACAGTTCGATGGCATCTTTCACCTTTTCGGGTAACAGGGCCAGGTCGAGCACATCCTTGATGGTATTGACATAGTGGAATGTCAAACCCTTGAGGTACATCTCATTAATTTCCTCAATATCTTTACGGTTGTCCTTGCAGAGGATGATTTCCCTGATTCCGGCACGCTTGGCAGCCAGGATCTTTTCCTTGATGCCACCCACGGGCAACACCTTGCCACGCAGGGTGATTTCGCCAGTCATTGCCAAGTGATCCTTGACTTTGCGCTGGGTAAACGATGAAGCGAGCGAGGTAACCATAGTCACACCTGCCGACGGACCGTCTTTGGGAATCGCGCCCTCGGGTACATGGATGTGCACGTTGTACTTGTCAAACAGCTCAGGGGCAATGTTGAGCAATGAGCAGTGTGAACGCAGGTATTGAAGCGCAATCACTGCCGATTCCTTCATCACATCGCCCAGATTGCCCGTCAAGGTCAATTTCTCGCCCTTGCCGCGAGCCAACGACGATTCCACAAACAGGATTTCACCACCCACGGCAGTCCATGCCAAGCCGGTTACCACACCGGCAAACTCATTACCCTCATACTTGTCGCGACTGTAATCGGGAGCACCCAGGTATTCCTTCAGGTCATCCACCTTGATGCTGGTCGGGTAGGGGTCACCGCTGGCCTTGTGGCGTGCCACACGGCGCAGCACGGTGGCGATTTTCTTCTCCAGTTGGCGCACACCCGATTCACGGGTGTAATCCTCGATCATCTTGAGCAGCACCTGTTTGCCAAACTTGATTTCGTTCTTTTTGAAGCCGTTTTCCTTCAGCTCCTTGGGGACGAGGTGGCGCTTGGCGATTTCAAGCTTTTCCTCGGGGATATAGCCTGTGATTTCGATGACCTCCATACGGTCAAGCAGTGGACGGCTCACGGTCGCCAGGCTGTTGGCCGTTGCGATAAACAGGATTTTGGACAAGTCATAGTCCACATCCAAGTAATTGTCATGGAAGTGCCCATTCTGCTCGGGATCAAGCACCTCGAGCAACGCTGACGATGGATCACCCTTGAAGTCCTGGCCCACCTTGTCAATCTCGTCGAGCACGATAACGGGATTGTTGCTGCCGCACTTGGCCAGAGCGGCGATGATTCGACCAGGCATGGCGCCGATGTAGGTGCGGCGGTGACCGCGTATCTCGGCCTCGTCGTGCAATCCACCCAAGGAGATTCGGGCATACTCACGGTGCAGGGCGTCGGCAATCGACTTGCCCAGTGAGGTCTTGCCCACACCCGGAGGGCCATACAGGCACAGGATGGGAGCCTTGAGGTCTCCGCGCAACTTGAGCACGGACAGATGCTCGAGGATACGGTCTTTCACTTTTTCCAGACCGTAGTGGTCGTCATTGAGTTTCTGCTCTACCTTCTTGAGGTCAAATAAGTCCTCGGTATAGGTGTCCCAGGGCAGGTTGAGCATATTATCCAAGTAGGCATACTGGACCGAGTAGTCTGGCGTCTGGGGATTGAGGCGCTCGAGTTTGCGCAGTTCCTTTTCAAAATGCTTCTGCACATCCTCGCTCCACTTCATCTTGCTACCTCGCTCCTGCAATTCCTGGATGTCGTCAACGTCGGTGCCCAATTCTTCTTGAATAGTGCGTATCTGTTGCTGCAGGAAGTGGTCGCGCTGCTGCTGGGACAACTCCTCACGGGTGCGGGATTGGATATTGGCCTTAATCTCGACAAGCTGTTCCTCGCGTGAGAGCAAGGCAAACAGGAGGTAGGCGCGTTTCTTGATATCGCGCTCCTCGAGCATGTGCTGCTTCTGGTCCGAGTCAAAGGCGATATTCGTGGCCAGGAAGTTGATCATGTACATGGGATTGTCGATATTCTTCATGGCAAAGGCCAATTCGCGCCCGTTGTTACCCATATTACGCAGCATCCGCAGTGTCACCTCGACGATGGATTGCATCAGCATCTCAAACTCCTTGTCGCCAGCAAGCGGCAGCTTGTCCTCAACAAGCTTGACCGATCCGCGCAAGTAGGGCGAGACTTGAACAATCTGTTCCAGTTGGCATGCCGAACGTCCTTGCAGGATGACATTGGTCGAGCCGTCGGGCAGTTCAAGCACCTTGATGATGTTGGCCAGTGTGCCATATCGGTACAGGTCTCGCTCCATGGGATCCTCGACGTGACTGTCATACTGGCAGAACACTGCGATGGTCGCATGTTTTTCCTCAGCGTCCTTGATAAGCCGCATGGATTTCTCACGACCCACCGACACGGGCATGGTCATTGAGGGGAACAATACCATGTTGCGCAACGGCAGGATGGGTATATCATCGGCATCGCTGTCCTGAATATCGGTTCCATCCTTCACATCATGAATCTCGGTGATGATGGGAACCACGCGGGTGCCGGTATCGTTCATCTCGGCATCTATGTTATCTAACAGGTCAATCATATTTTGATAGTAGTATTCTTGCTTCTGCTTTCAAATTCGGGGGGCAAAATTACAAAAAAAGTTGTATTGCGTTCAATACCTACTCCTCATTTATATAAAAATAACTAAAACAGGCGGCCCGACCTGTGTCGAGCCGCCCGAAAAGGATAGGTTCTTCCGTTGATAACGTCATCAATTGCCTGACAACAGATAATCAATCAATGAGGTCAAATCAGAGATGGTGACACCTTGCTGGCCATCCACCTCGGCTGCATCCAGGTTGATGGGCTGCGGATCGGCACCCAACAGGTAGTCGATCAGAGTGGTGGCATCCGAGATGCTCGTGATACCGTCACAGTTCACATCGTGACCTGTCGGGAGGGTACCGGGAACGATGATGGTACCCATAGCAGGAGTGGTGTGGACATTCTGGGCGGTAGGCAACGAGTAGATACCGATATTGCCGCCAGCGCACACAAGGTTACCGGCATAATCAAATGCCATCTGGAAGATTGAACCGGCACTGTTGCGGGCATCAGCCTTATAAGAGTACTTGGGCGTGATATCGGGAGTGCTGCCATTCCACGTCAGGTCATAGAACTGAAGCACACCGCTACCGTCATTGATGACGAGCATGTCGCAAGCGTCATTGATGGCAAAGCCGGCACGATCACTACCATTGAGCATCTCAGAGTAGGGCTCACGGCAGGAGTTGAAGGTCACATTGCCCTCATTGTCAACAAAGATGATCGAGGGAACTCCACTGCCATTCTGGCCGGCACTGCGGTACTGGGCTACCCATACACCACGGCCTTGACCATCGACGACAACATTACCATTACCGTTGAGCTCCATTGCACCCACATCATAGAACTTGCTGGGAGCAGTTTGCCAGGTATCAACGACACTGCCGTCGGGCTGACCGATGTTGTAAACGCCCACGTTGTTGCCCTTACCCGAGGCTCCAATCATATCCTCAAGGTAAACATACAACTTGGTATCCGCACCACTGCCACCGATGCCTACACCAGGCGTCGATGAACCGACGTTCACACCATTGTTGGTGATCAGACCGTTACCGTCACGGGTACCGATAAAGAATTCTGTCCACTCACCTTCGATATTCAACGGATCGGCAATGAATACACCAGAGGTGGGATCGCCCCAATCGGGAACATAGAGTTTACCCTGGGCGTCGATTCCCATGCGGCAGTTGTTACGCCAAGCATGGTTGCCCCTGTAAACCTGGTCACTTACACGTACACCGTTAGCGTCATACAGATATACACCGTTGGCAGTGCTGGTGCTGCCCACACGGTTGCCGGCATAGATGGTACCCATCTTGGGACTTGTGGGCGACTTGTCAACGGCAACATACAACTGGCCGCTATAGGTGGGACCAGCCGCATTAATGCGCTTGATGGTGGTGATCTCTTCACCCTCAACGGTCACTGACCATGTCAAGGTGCTACCAGGCTGAACGCCCTCAAGCTCACTGACGTTGATGTTGATATGGTTCTCACCCTCTTGCACATCGGGAACATTGACTGTTGCGACTGCATTGCCGTCGGTGTCATAGAAAGTGATGTAAGCATTCTTGGCGGCATCGTTGGAATAGAAGGTGAACAGATCTTCATCAACATTCAGGCCGTAGGCATAGATACCCTTCACACCGGGTTGGGTGTCGGCAGCGGCTTGCCACTTGGTCATCTTGTTGTCCTGCATCAGGTACAGGTAGATGTCCTCGCCCTTGACATTGGCGCCCGTTGCCATGAACTGGCAGGCCAGCGGGTTGAGGTCGGTATTGGTTGTGGCAACCAGAGCAGCCTGGTCGAGGCCTGCGGTGATGTCATACAACTTGATACCGCCAACGCTGATGCCGTCTTCCCTGACAGGAGCGACATAGGGCGCAACCATGTACTGGTGCTGAGCATACTTGAAGAACGAAGTACCCTTGACAGGAATGTCGGTTTCCTTGCCCTGGAAGCGGCCAACGACCTCGCTGTCGGTGCCGTTGGTGTCGGCGGGATCAACCTCCATAATCAGTGTGTTCTCGCCATCGAGCATGACTTGGTTATCGCTGCGCGGCGAGAGTACAACCTGAGGCTCGCCAATCTTAGTCTTGGTAAAGTTGCTGGCTGCCGTGATCGTCTTCTCGGTATAAACGGTGCTCGCAAGCTGGTTATTCACAATACCCAACTTGAGGAATCTCATGCCACCGGCGCTGCTGGCAGCATCATTGGTACCGATGATTGTAATAGTGCAGTTGGCGGCTTCGCCATCGATGGCGAGTGACTGAGCACGGTAATAGTAGAAGTTGGCTGAGCTCTGAGTAGTTACCCATTCAATAGGATCGCTGTCATAGTCAGCCCACTTGTACAAGCGCAAGGTGCCGCGCTCAAATCCGGCATTCACCTGACCGTCGCCAAACTGGGTCTGAACACAATTGATACCCACAAGCTGACCGTCGGCAGTGAATGCGATATCGTTCAAGCGGCTATAGAAGCCCGCATTGTTGGGCTCAACGGGAGCGACATTGGCAATGCTCAGCTCTTTTACAACCGCCTTATCGATGTTATTGATCAGATAGACGTGAGGCGTTCCGTCGGCAGCATTGGTCAGCACGATGGTGCTGTCGCCGCGAACGATCATACGCTTGATGGTGCCGTCCAGATCATAGGTGGTACCCTCATCACAAGTCAGTTCGAGCTGAGTGGGAGCAGTCACATATCCGGGCAACTCGGGCTCAGGATAGTTCTCATAATGCTCAGTAGGCTCAACATAGTCGGCCACCTCGAGCATCGGAACAACGTATGTTGTCTTATTGGCCTCTACCACAATGTTGCCGGCGGCTGCGCTGATGAGATCCTGCCACTGATCGTCGACGGTGGCTGCAGCGTATTCACCCAGGGGCTTATAACCCTCGGCCTCTACGCTAATGGTATAGGTGCCGGGCTCAAGGTTCTCGAACACAAACACGCCGTTATAGTTCTGATCGGTCGTGTAGCGTGCCACTTCCTGTCCGTTCTTGTACAGGATGACAACGGCGCCATTGATGGGTGCCCACTGGTCCATTGTGCCTGCATTGTAGTTATACAGGTTGTGGATCAGGTGTTCGTGCACGTCCTTGACGGTACCCATGATATAGCCGGTATTCTCGGGATTCAGGCCAAAGTACTGTCCGATACCGCGTGCGATGCGCACACCTTCCTGATGGCAGTAATCCATGTTCAGGGCACGGTGACGTGCGGGCTGATAAGTGTGGAAATAGCCTTCTACAAGAAAACCGGGAGCGCCATGCTTGAGGACACCCAGATAACCCGTATAAGCAATACCGGTGTTGGGGTCAACACGGGTCGATGAACTGCCATAGAAACTGATGTCACCACGCACATTGTTAGACGTGGGGCTGTAGTGGGTCATCGGGTCAATCGCGTTGGTGTAGAAAATCGGCCAGCAGGTCAATGCCATGTCACGGCTGCCAGGTGCCAGATCTCCACCAGCGCCATCATTACCACGATAGAGCATCAACGGATAATTGGTTGAGGTTCCATCTGTAGCGGCGTTGGAGTGATGGGACAGGAACATGTCATAGTTGCCCACTTCGACCTCCTCACAGATTTCCGAGAGGGGGCGGTTATAAATCTCAGCATCGGGAGCACCTGATACATAGGGGTATGGTCCATTAAACCACCTTGACATGGTGATGTTCTCGGGTTTCACGCCCATCTTGATGAGAGCGGCACGCGTCTGGATAGACTTCCACAGGTTGGTGTTACTCTCATAGAAACCATTGGTGTCGGGACGTCCCGTTTCGGGCAGGTTGGGATAGGGGATAGTCGCCATGGGGCGGTCGTTGGGACCCCAGCTGCCATGGCCCGGATTCAGGTAAATGCGGATTTCATCGGCTGTCTTAGCCTGCATTGCGCCAGCTGCCATGATGGCGGCTACGGCAAGTAAAAATATCTTTTTCATAGCTGTCATCATTTATTTGGTTACTTGAATAATATAAGCCTCACCAGCTGGTGTGCTGAAAGCGATTTTGCCAGCAATGGCATGGGGATACATCGCAATGGTCGAGTCGTCGGTCAAGACTTGGGTCTTACCGTCAAGTGTAGCAGCGACGATGGTCGAAGCATAAATGAACTCGCCGTCGTCCTGGTCCATCATGCCCACTACGGTATTGTCATCATACCACACCGGGGCACGCATTTTGCCCACTTTCTGGACGTTGCTGCCATCCAGGTTGCATACATACGCGCCATGGGCGGCAACGTAGTAGAGTACCTTAGTGCCATCAGGAGAGAGTGAGGGCCACAGGTAGCTGAACTGAGTGCCGTTGGGTGACAGGTTCCGGGTTTTACCATTAATGGTAATCATCAGTTGACCCTTGTTAATCGAGAGGACAGGCACGTTAATAGCCTTGGCCGAGCCAATAGCCTTCTTGTTGAATTTGCCCTTGTTCACTGCTCCGACACTGGTGGCGTCAACAGCATAGCCCTGCAGGTCACGGGTGGGTTTAACAAGCTGCTGGCGAGCTCCTGTCGTGAGATTCACGCTCTGGAGCGATGACTGGCGCAGGTGCTTGTTGTTGAAGGTGCTTTCGCGATAGATGACCGTTTGACCATCTGGCGAAATCTTCACATTGTGGCCAGCGCTGGGAGCCGTGCTCAACACTTGGGTCTGGCCACTGGTCAGGTCATACTTGATGAGGCCCTGGTTTGTGTCACTGGTCAGCAGCAGGTAGTCGCCCTGTGGGCTGATGGCTGCGACAGCGGCCTTGTCAGGCAGATTGACCTTGTCTATTGAGGTCACATTCAGTACCTGACCCATTGCGCTCATTGAGAAACCTAACGCAAGTGCGAAAAGAAGTTTTCTCATCATAAGGTAAAATGGTTTGATTAAACTTGGCTTCACCTTTTAAGAGTTGATGTGGATAACTGACATCGACACGATAAAAGGCTCCAACAAGTTTTGAGTTAAACAATAAGTGGTAATATAAAAACTATTAAAAATGGTTATGATTGGTTTTACAATGCAGCAAAATTAATCAAAATAAATGTAAATAACAAGTAAAATATGTTTAAAAACAATAATTTGATAACAACTTGTAGAAAAAATCGGGGAAAGTCGATATGCCGACCTTCCCCGATATAGGTTGTAATTGTAATTGAAGTGATTACTTGAACAAGAAGACCTCGCTGATGGACTCCTTGCGGTTAACGTGCTTGATGGTGTTGGCAAACAACTTATCCACGCTCAAGACCCTCACCTTGGGGCAGCGGTCGGTGTCGTAGGGGATGCTGTCGCTGATGACGAGTTCGTCCAGGCCACTTGCCATGACACGCTCGCTGGCAGGATCACTCATTACGGCATGCGAGATGTAGGCGCGCACGGAACGTGCCCCGTTCTCCTTCATCAACGATGCTGCCTTGCAGATGGTTCCTGCCGTGTCAACC
Source organism: uncultured Prevotellaceae bacterium (assembly GCA_900318335.1). Taxonomy (GTDB): domain Bacteria; phylum Bacteroidota; class Bacteroidia; order Bacteroidales; family Muribaculaceae; genus Sodaliphilus. Next base: position 30,048 of record ONKF01000005.1, on the reverse strand, counting down.
ATATCATCAATGAGGATGACATCCTTACCCTTAACGTCACCGATGATAGTCATACTCTCGACCACATTGGCTTGCTGGCGATGCTTGTGGCACAGCACCAGGGGGGCGTTGAAATACTTGGCATAGGAATTGGCACGCTTGGCACCGCCAACATCGGGTGATGCGATGACCAGATCCTTGAGATGGAGGGAATCAATGTCGGGGACAAACATCGTCGAGGCATACAAGTGGTCAACCGGAATGTCAAAGAAGCCTTGAATCTGGTCGGCATGCAAGTCCATCGTGATCAGGCGGTCAATACCGGCAGCAATCAGGATGTTTGCGACAAGTTTGGCGGCGATTGACACACGTGGTTTGTCCTTGCGGTCTTGACGGGCCCAGCCGAAGTAGGGGATAACGGCTATCACGGTTTGGGCTGATGCGCGCTTGGCGGCATCAATCATCAGGAGCAGTTCCATCAGGTTCTCGCTCGCCTTGAACGTAGACTGCACGAGATAGACTTCGGCACCACGCACGGGTTCCTCATAGCATACCTCAAACTCGCCATCAGCAAAGTGCGAGATGTTGAGTTTGCCTAATTCCACACCTAATTCCTTTGCAATCTTCAAGGCTACATAACGTGAGTTAGTGCCCGAGAAAACTTTCAATTCAGCCATAACAAGATGATAAGATTTAGTTAGTTTCTGCAAAATTAAGCAAAATCTCTGTGAACGCCCCTATTTACCGCATTATTTTTCTGAAAAAAATAGTAGAATTCTTTTTTTGTCAATCCCCTGCGGGTTTATACTTGAGCATTGTGGCCGAGTTAGGGGCGACATGTACAGGAAACATGCTGTCGCCTGCAAGTTTCACTTGCTCCAGTTCACCACCCTTCAACAGGTCATGGCAGGTGTAATTGCCTTTGGGAATAAGGGCGCAATCGAGAAAATGCTGTGGGATGCGGACCGCTGTATCGACGGGTTGATTACCGAAGTTGGCCACCACAAGAATCATTTCCTTGTCATTGTGGCGCAGATAGGCAAATTGTCTCGCCGGATCAAGGGTATCCTGGTTCACATACATCAGGTCGAAGAATTTACCTCGGGTCAGTGTTTTCTCACTACGGCACAATCCCAGCAGTTTGCGGTACCATGCGCGCAGCCGGCGCTCATTGGCCGTGGATTTGCCTTGGTGCCAACGACAAAGTGTGGGCACGCTCCAGTAGTCAAATATGGTCGTGCGGCCGTCCTTACCACTATAACCCTCGGCGTCGGCGGCTGGCTCGCCTAATTCCTGACCCGCATAAAGCATGAACGGGCATCGTGATATCGTGGCACTCACCACAACTGCGGGCAAGGCCAGCCACGGATCGCCACAGAACTGCTGCGATGCGATGCGTTGCTCATCGTGGTTTTCCAGGAAATTGAGCATGTGGTCACCCATGCCCTCGACCGTCTGCCAGCAACGCGTCAACTCACTGGCAGGCCATCCGTTACACAGGATGCCTCGCAGTGTGTCATAGAGCGTCACCTTATCATATAGGAAGTCAAAGCCACCCTCATTGATATAGCTGTAATAGAGCCCCACATCATATATTTCGGCAATGAAAATCAGATCGGGATTGATTGCCTTGATATGGCCGATAGCCCAGTGCCAGAAGGCCACCGGAACCATGTGGGCCATATCGCAACGGAATCCGTCCACACCCTTCCGGGTCCAGAACTCGAGGATATCAAGCATCTTGGACCATGTGGATGGCACAGGGTCGAAATGGGTGCTGCCGTTCCACGGGTCAACACCATAATTGAGCTTGATGGTCTCATACCAGTCGTCACGGCTCGGGGATGCAGTGTAACAGTCGTTTCCTGTTGCCCGTGCCGGGAATTCATGATAATCGCCCAATTCAACACCTTGGGGTGCGAACTCCTGTCCAGTAAGATAGTAGAAGTTGTTGCTTGGCGAGAAGAACACCAAGGGGTAATCATCATCACCCAAATCGTCAACTCCTTCAGGCTTGGCATCACTCTCATATTCACGGGCCACATGATTGGGCACAAAATCGATAATCACTTTGAGCCCGGCTTCATGAGTGCGTTCGACAAGCGCCTCAAACTCTGCCATGCGGTTCTTGATTCTCACCGCCAAGTCGGGGCAGACGTCATAATAGTCGCGGATGGCATATGGCGAGCCGGCTTTGCCTTTCACCACACTGGCATGACAGGGGGTGATACCCAGACGGGAATAGTCGGTGGCGGTAGCGTGTTCAATGATACCGGTATACCATACATGAGTCGCACCCAATGACTTGATAGACTTCAGCTTAGTTAGGTCTATGTCATTAAACTTGCCCACACCGTTTTGCTTGATTGTACCGTTGGGGACACACTTCTCGTTGCAATTGGTGAACCATCGGGGCATCAACTGGTAGATAATCGTCGTTTTGTTCTCTTTCATGCTGCAAAGATAGGCATTTTTCATGTTTTTTTGCTTACCTTTGCACATTGTTTTAAGCTTAATAACTAAAAATAGAGAGCAGTTATAATGATATCCTTCGAGAGCGATTACAATAACGGATGCCATGAGGCTATCCTCAAGCGACTGATAGAAACCAATAATGAGCGTGCCACGGGATACGGGCTGGACGACTACTGCAATACGGCACGTGAGAAAATCCGCCAGGCGTGCGGGAAACCCGATGCCGACGTATTCTTCCTCGTGGGTGGCACCCAAACCAACGCCACCGTTATCGATGCCTTGCTCAAGTCCTATCAGGGCGTGCTGTCTGTCGAGACCGGTCACATCAACGTGCACGAGTCGGGCGCAATCGAGTTCGGCGGTCACAAGGTCATTACCCTGCCCAGTCATGATGGCAAGATGGATGCGGGAGAGCTGGAAACATGGCTGCATGATTTCTATGCCGATCCCACCTATGACCACATGGTTTTCCCGGGTATTGTCTATATTACATTTGCCACCGAGATGGGAACGATTTACACCCTCGACGAGTTGATGGCTATCAGCAACATCTGCAAGCGCTATGAGTTGCCATTGTTCATCGATGGGGCGCGCTTGGGCTATGGACTGATGGCCGAGGGCTGTGACGTATCCCTGATTCAGCTTGCCGACTTGTGTGACGTGTTCTACTTGGGCGGCACCAAGTGTGGTGCCTATTGCGGTGAGGCGGTAGTGTTCCCCAATCCGGCAGCACCGGCACCCGACCATTTCTTCACCATTGTCAAGCAGCATGGAGCTTTGCTCGCCAAGGGCCGCTTGCTGGGCATCCAGTTTGACACGCTCATGCAGGACGGACTCTATTTCAAGATTGCCCGTCATGCTGTGGAGCAGGCAATGCGGTTGCGTGACGCCTTCATTGCCCGTGGCTACAAGATGTACAGCGATTCCCCCACCAACCAGCAGTTTGTCTTGCTCGACAAGGAGACCATCAAGCGGTTGGAGAAAGACTTTGTCTTTGAGCAGTGGTTCCCTGTGGGCGATCTGATGAACTGCCGCTTTGTCACCAGCTGGGCCACTTCCCCCGATGATGTCACCTCGCTTATCGCAGCCCTATAATTCATCAGTATAGGAACTTGCGTATCAAGCAATTATACGCATATTGTAAAAAGGGACAACTCTTTTAGAGTCTGTTTCAATACTTTTTTGTACCTTTGCACGTTTTTTAGACAGAGTAAATGGCTAATATCCTGAATATAGAGACTTCGACCGAGGTGTGCTCGGTGGCTTTGACCAGCGAGGGCCAGGTCCTGGATCATAATGAGAATTATGAGGGCCAAACCCATGCCACATTGCTGAGCGAGTATGTCCAGAACATGTTGAAATATGCACGCTCACGAGAGATAAAGCTGGATGCCATCGCTGTGAGTATCGGCCCCGGTTCCTACACGGGTCTGCGCATTGGTTTGAGCGAAGCCAAGGGGCTTGCTTTTGGCCTGGACTTGCCGCTCATCGGGGTGAATACCCTGCAGTTGCTCACGGTGAGCACGATGTTCAACCACTTTATCGAGGAGGACGACGTGCTCTATGTCCCCATGATTGATGCCCGCCGCATGGAGGTTTACACAGCAGTCTATAATTCTGCCCTCGAAGCCGTGATGGAACCGCAGGCAATGATTCTCGACGAGCACTCCTTTGAGGACTTGCTGCAACAGGGCCACACATTAGTGCTCATGGGCAACGGCAGCGATAAGGCCCGCACTGTGCTCACACATGAGCGGGTGAGATTCATCGAGGGTGTGAAGCCGGCAGCTGTGGATATGCTGGCACTTGCCGAGCGCGCATGGCGCGAGCACCAGTTCATTGATGTCGCTTACAGCACGCCTCTCTATATCAAGGAATTCCAGGCTACTAAGCCTAAGAATCCCGTGCTCAACCAGTAAGTGCTGAGCACGAAATTGCGGGACTGTTTCCCCGTAATTGGAAAAAATATATTATTTTTGCAGATTATGTTGACATATAACTCTTTACTCAAGAAACTTGTGTTGCCCGAGTATGGGCGCAACATTCAGCAGATGGTGGACCATTGCCTGACGATTGAGGACCGCAACGAGCGTACCCGTTGCGCCTTCACTATTGTCCAGAACATGGCCAATATGTTCCCGCAGTTGCGCACCGAGGCCGATTACCAGCACAAGCTGTGGGACCACCTCATGATCATGAGCGGTTTTCAACTTGATGTCGATTTCCCGTTCGATGACATCATCAGGGAGGAGAACCTGGACACCAAGCCAGAACCTATCCCCTATGAGCTGGAGCCTATCAAGTTCCGCCATTACGGCAAGAACATAGAGCGCATGATTGAGCGCGCCGCCACTTATCCCGAGGGTGAAGAGCGTGATGCGCTGGTGATGCTGCTGGCCAACCACATGAAAAAGCTCATCTTCCAAATCAATAATGAGGACGTGGATGACGCCAAGATATTCAAGGACATGGCCCACTATAGCCATGGAGCCATCAGACTGGACCCCGAGACCCACCACCTACACGAATATCAGGTTGTGAAACCGGCCCAGCCTTCAGGCAAGAAGAAAAAAAAGAAATAAAACGGATTATTAGTCTTTCCCATGATTCTTAGGGACGAGCTCATAGCGATAGGACGATACAACAAGCCGCACGGAGTAGCCGGGGAAATCTCGGCCACTATTGATGTGGACATTGACACCTTAAAGGAGCTGTCATGCCTGGTGAGTGACATCGACGGCATTTTTGTGCCGTTCTTCGTCAACTCTTGCCGTCCCAAGAGCCAGGAGACGGTATTGCTCACCATCGACGGCATCAGTAGCGAGAAGGAGGTAACGCGTCTTGTCAACCGCGATATCTATGCATTGAAGCGTGATTACCGTCAGGAAAGCATCGATAACGACGCCGATGGTTACCCGCTCGACTATTTCATCGGTTTTGAACTTCAAGATGCCGATGGCAACCGGGTAGGGGAAATTACCGACGTTGATGAACAGACCGAGAACGCTATCTTCATCGTTGACCGCGATGGTGACGAAATCATGGTGCCTGCCACCGATGACCTGATTGTAGAGTTTGATTTAGACAAAAAAGTGATGGTCATGGACCTGCCTCAAGGCCTGCTTGACCTGAACGGATAACAATAATTGAACAGCATGAAACGACGTGTATCTCATATCATCCTGATAATGTCACTTCTGTTTTGCATGATGGTGCCTCAAGGCATCAATGCAAGGGACAAGGAAGAGGACATCTACGAGCTCTCGCTTGATGAGAACCTGGCTACCCCCGAGATCAGGAACAGTAAGCAAGCCGATAAGATTCAGGATTTCCAGTATGACATGGCTGTGGCCTTCAAGCGGTCAAACTATGAAGTTGAAATCATGCGTAATGACGAGGTGATTGTTATCACCATTCCCGCCAGCCAGTTGTTTGAGCCTAACGACACAGTTCTATCCTCGTTGGGCGAGGCCCAACTCAAACCCTTCCTGAGGATGATCAAGAATCCGGGCTTCTACAAAATGCTGCTGGTCATGCACAGTGACAACACCGGGAGTTCGGAATACACGCTCAACCTGAGCCGCCAGCGTGTCAATGCCATCTTCGATTGGTTTGACGAGAACGGCAGTGTGGATTATGTGGTCCCCTATGCATTGGGCGAGACCGATCCCATCGTCGATAACAACTCGGTTGAGAACCGCAAGCGCAACCGTCGCCTGGAGATTTTCCTCGTCCCCGAGAAAACGATGTTGCAACAAGCCAAAAAAGGCGTTATCAACATCAGCCATATCGCTAAAGAGAAATAACAATACATATTATATATATAATAAAGCACATTTACAACAATGGCAAAAGAGCTTAAAGATTTAACTAAGAGAGCCGACAATTACTCTCAATGGTATAATGAACTGGTAGTGAAAGCCGACCTGGCCGAGCAATCGGCTGTGCGTGGCTGCATGGTCATCAAGCCTTATGGCTACGCCATCTGGGAAAAGATGCAGCGTCAGTTGGATGACATGTTCAAGGCTACCGGCGTGCAGAACGCTTATTTCCCCCTGCTCATTCCCAAGTCGTTCCTGAGCCGCGAGGCTGATCATGTGGAAGGCTTCGCCAAGGAGTGCGCTGTTGTTACCCATTACCGCCTGATGAATGATCCTCAGGGCAAGGGCGTCGTCGTTGACCCCTCGGCCCGTCTGGAGGAGGAATTGGTGATCCGTCCCACCAGCGAGACCATCATCTGGAACACCTACCGCAATTGGATCAACAGCTATCGCGATCTGCCATTGCTCATCAACCAGTGGGCTAACGTATTCCGTTGGGAGATGCGCACCCGTATGTTCCTGCGCACCGCCGAGTTCCTGTGGCAAGAGGGTCACACTGCCCACGCCACTAAGGAAGAGGCCGAGGCTAAGGCCATCGAGATGCTCAACGTCTATGCCGACTTTGCTGAGAAATACATGGCTGTCCCCGTCATTAAGGGTATCAAGACTGCCAACGAGCGCTTTGCAGGTGCTCTCGAGACCTACACCATCGAAGCCATGATGCAGGACGGTAAGGCCCTGCAGTCGGGTACGAGCCACTTCCTGGGTCAGAATTTCGCCAAGGCATTTGACGTGAAGTTTATCGACAAGGAGAACAAGCTGCAAGACGTTTGGGCCACCTCATGGGGTGTGTCAACTCGCCTGATGGGTGCTCTGATCATGACCCATAGCGACGACAACGGTCTGGTACTGCCTCCCCACTTGGCTCCCATCCAGGTTGTCATCGTTCCTGTTTACAAGACCGACGAGCAACTCCAGCAGGTCAACAAGGTTGTTGAGCCCATCGTGAACAACCTGCGCGGTATGGGCATCTCGGTAAAATATGACAATGCCGATAACAAGCGCCCCGGCTTCAAGTTCGCCGACTATGAGCTCAAGGGTGTTCCCGTGCGCCTCGTGTTAGGTGCCCGTGACATCGAGGCTGGCACCGTCGAGGTGATGCGTCGCGACACGCTTGAGAAAAGCAGTGAGCAACTCGCTGGTATCGAGAACCGAGTTAAGGAACTGCTTGAGGAAATCCAGCAGAACATCTATGCCAAGGCACTGCGCCTCCGCGAGGAGATGACCTGCAAGGTGGACACTTGGGAAGAGTTCAAGGAGCAGATCGAGAAGGGTGGTTTCATCCTTGCTCACTGGGACGGCACAACCGAGACCGAGGAGAAAATCAAGGAGGAGACCAAGGCTACCATCCGTTGCATCCCTCTGGACGCACCCGAGGAGGAGGGCAAGTGCATCTATACAGGCAAGCCCAGCAAGCGTCGTGTCATTTTTGCCCGCAACTATTAATCCGATTTCCGATTTATGCTTAAGATTGATCCCAAGAGGAAAATGTGGCGCGAGGTGTGGGCCTACCTGTTGCTCGTGATCGGTAGCGCACTGTTCGCAATCGGTGACGTCATGTTCGTCAACCCCTATCTGATGGCACCTGGTGGCACTTATGGTCTGAGTAACGTGTTCAACACGCTGTGGCCCTGGAAGATTTCGCTCTATGCCATCTGCATGGACATTCCTTTGCTCATCATCGGCACGTGGATCCTGGGACCCAAGTTCGGTATAAAGACCATTGTCTCCACGGCGTTGATATTTCTGTTCACCTTTGTGCTCGAGAGCAGTTGGGGCTATAATCCGGTCATTCATGATGGCGCGATTGTGTCAAGCGTGGATCCCTCGATGATTAAGTCGATGGTTGAGATTCCCCATCATGGAGGCTGGTTCCATCCCGACTATTTCCTGAACACGGTGCTGGCTGGACTCATCTATGGTGTGGCTATCGGACTGATTTTCCGTTCCGGCGCGACAAGTGGCGGTTCGGACATCATATCGATGATACTCCACAAGTATACCAAGATTTCCTTGGGTACTCTCGTCATGATAGTTGATGGCATCATCACCCTGAGCACTCTCATCGCCTTTGGTGACATTCGTCTGCCCATCTATTCGATTCTTATCATCTTCATCGAGGGCAAGGTGATCGACCTTGTGGTCGATGGTATGAAGAGCTACAAGACCATGTTCATCATCACCGACAATCCTGACCCCATCCGTGATTACATCATCTACGACATCAAGCGTGGTGGCACCTGTATCACTGGCAGCGGTCTGTACGAGGGTAAAGAACGCAAGATGGTCTATGTGACCCTCGACCGTTCAGACATGATCAAGTTGCGCTCGGCGCTTTACCTTATCGACCCGCACGCGTTTGTCAACATCATGGAAAGCTCCGAGATCCTGGGTACTGGATTCCGCGCGCTTCCCAAGGAATAAGAGACAACGTCACTTCATGATTATCAATAGAGCTGGACGACTTGCGGTTGTCCAGCTCTAACTTTTTCTCAGGATGTGGTGCAAAAAAAAAGCACTTCGTTTCACAACGAAGGTGCCCTAGGAAAAAATAGTATGAATAAAAGTTTGATTTAAGGTTTTGCAAATATACACACTTTTTCTAAAATGGGCAACATTTTTCTGTAAAATATACATTTTATCACGATTCATCTAGCAATGACGCATATCACACGATGCGCTTTGTCTGTTTTTTGTGAAAAGAGTTGAACAATTTTTATTAATTTAACACCACAAGTCAGGATAAAATGTTAATTTTGTCGTTTGATAATTATAAACGATTTTTCGTTTGCTTAGTCTAAAGCCAAAAATTGATATAATTGAATCGGATATGAACAACAGTCAATCAAGAGTGACCCAGAGTCTGAAGCTGTTCTTCGGCATGTTCATGGTCATGGTATACCTTGGAATGGCATGGCTGATGATAGACAACTTCTTTGGTTGGGCAAATACACCCTTGTGGAACGCGGTCAGGTGGTTCTTCGCCCTGATTTTTGGTGCCTACGGCATCTATCGCGGATATCGTGAGCTCAAGGGGCAGCACACCTACGGTATGCGCACCTATGACGATGACCAAGAGGAGGAATTCACAACCTATAGCAAGAATCCCGTCAACAAGGATTCAAAAACCGACATCAACAATGATTAAGAGAGGTAACATATTGGTTCTCGCAGCAATGCTGCTCGTGCTGGTGATGAGCTCCTGTGGCGATCACCGACCCAAGAGCACAAGTACCCGCGGCCTGGCCCGCATCATGTGTGACGAGTCATTCCAGAGTGTGCTCGAACAGGAGATTGCTGTTTTTGAGTATCAGTACCCCGAGGCCAGCATCATGCCCGAATACATCAATGAGCACGATGCCCTGGATTCCCTCTTCAAGAATAGGGTGGACTTGATCATCATCTCTCATGACTTGACAAGTGAACAGAAGGAGAGCCTCCGCAAGTTGAACCGTGGTTACCGCACCAAGATGATTGCAGTCGATGCCATTGCCGTGATTGTCAACAAGCAGAACGACATCGACGAACTCTCGATGGATGACCTGCGTGATATCTTCACGGGTAAAGTGAAGCGCTGGGGTGAGGTTTTCCCCACCAAGCTTAAGAACGACACCATCAAGGTGATGTTTGACGGCTCGGGAACCGGAGTCGTTCATTACATGAAAGATAAGTTCCTCAATGGAGGCAATTTTGGCCCCAACGTCTATGCCCGCAAGTCGAGCAGTGATGTGTTTGATGCCGTCGAGCAGTATAAGAACGTCATTGGCTTCATCGGGGTGAGCTGGATTACCAGCGACCTGAAATCGGCCGAGATTCCCATTGCCCAGAAGTATGAGGAACTCAAGACCAAGAACGAGGTGAGTGTGATTGATTTCACCGACCGCATCAAGGTGATGCCCGTGCGCGGTGACGACCAGGTATCGGGCGTGAAGCCCTATCAGGCCCACATCAACAGTGGTGAATATCCCCTGGTGCGCACCATCTGGGCCATCGACGCCTCCTACAACGGTATGCTCGACCACGGCTTCTACACCTTCCTCACGGGCGTTATCGGCCAGAAGATTATCCTCCAGACGGGCATTCTGCCCGCGGCAGAGCCAGTGAGATACGTTGAAGTTCAGTAACTTAACAATTTGGCACAAGAATTGCACAATAACTTACAGAAATAAATTTTGGACTAAATATTAACATTAAATTGTTACTACAATGAAAAGGAAATTCTTATTTGCATCACTCATGTTAATGGGTGCGTCACTGGTAACCAATGCACAGGGTTACAAGGACGGTATTGAGTACTACAAGGTTGACAAATTGGACAATGCCAAGGAGCTGCTTGTGCGCAACCTGAATGCAGCAAGCACCGACAAGGCCGAAGCCTACTACTATCTCGGTCAGATCGCTCTGCACCAGGGTAATGTAGCCGAAGCTGCTGCCAACTTTGAGAAGGGTATCGCTGCCAACGCCATGAATCCTTACAACTACGTGGGTCAGGCAGCTATCGCACTCAAGAACGGTGGCGAAGTCAAGAGTCTGCTCGAGAAGGCACGCAAGCTGTCCAAGAAGGATGCCAAGTTAGAGATGGAAATCGCGCGCGCATTCTATGATGCTAATCCCACCACCTATGCCAAGGATATTGAGAAGTGCATCAAGAACGCCCGCAAGTGGAACGCCGACGATCCCGACAGCTACATCTTCGAGGCCGACACCAAGGCCGACAAGAAGGACTGGGGCAACGCAGCCGGTATCTATGAGTTGGCTTTTGACAAGGATCCCAACAACATCGAGGCCTATGTGAAATATGCCAACACCTACTTCAACGTGAACCCCGAGATGGCTATCGAGCGTCTTGAGGAGCTGCAGGCCAAGGTGCCCAACTCGGCACTGGTTCAGCGCGAACTCGCAGAGAAGTACTATGCTGACAACTTGGGTGCCAAGGCTGCCGAGCAGTATGGCAAGTACATCAAGAACCCCAACCACTTTGCCCAGGACGAGGTGCGCTATGTGCAGCTGCTGTTCTTCGGCGAGAAGTATCAGGAGTCGCTTGACCTGGCCACCAGCCTTGTTAACAAGCTCAATCCCACCGATGAGAAGGTATTCTACATGAAGCGCATGCAGCTTTATAACCTGATTCAGCTTGAGAAGTGGGCCGAGGCCGCAGAGGCAGGACGTTCGTTCTTCGCCAACGTGCTCCCCAAGGGTTCCAGCTATGAGGTACGCGACTACACCGACTATGGTCTGGCACTGCAGAATTCCGACCATCCCGAGGAGGCAATCGCTGCCTATGAGAAGGCACTTGAGCTCAACCCCAATAACGCCGACCTGATCCGTTACATGGGAGACAGCTATGCCGATACCGAGAACTTTGTTAAGGCTGCCGAGTATTACCAGCGCCTGGTGGATAGCGGTAACCACAAGTCCAACGACCTCTTCATGCTGTCCAACTACTATCTGGGTGTTGCCAGCAGCGAGACCTTGGACGACGCTACCAAATCCAACGCTCTGAACAAGTCACAGCAGTATGTTGAAGAGGTTGACAAGTTGGTTCCCCGCAACGTACAGATTGTGAACCAGAAAGCTAAGATCGCCAAGATGCGTGAGGGTGACAACAACACCGGTGCCGCACTGGCTGCCTACAACGAGTTGATCAGCATTCTCGATGAGAAGGAGAACAAGGCCGACTACGCACGCTACTACAAGTATGCCTACAACTACCTGGCCACCTACTATTTCAACAAGGGTGACAAGGCAACTGCCAAGGGATACTACCAGAAGTGGCTTGAATACGACCCCGACAACACTTCGCTCCGCAAGTATGTTGAGAGCCTCAAGTAATCGAGATTAACAAACATTATTTATTGCCCATGCGGGTGGCTGGAAATCTTCAGCCACCCGTTTTGGTTGTTTTTTGCTTGAAATAAACGGTATAACACGAATTTTTACTACCTTTGTAGTTTAAATATAACTCATCAGGAATCATCAAATTAATCACAATATGAGAAGTATTACTCTACTGATTTCAATGCTTGTGGCGATGGTATTTGCCACTTCATCTATGGGTGCCAACACCGACGATTACTATGACGCGTTTATCGAGGTAGAACAGCTCGACGAACTCCTGCAGTATCGACTCAATGCGGCAGGTGTCACTATCACTTCACGCTTTGACGGCTTTATCACGGGCCGCATCAACGCCGATGTGAAGCCCACTGACATTATGGCTATCGAAGGCGTGAAATTTGTGACCCGCGCCACCAGTCTCGAGACCTGTGCCGACAGTTCACGCTACTATTCGCGTGTCGACCCGGTGCATCTGGGTACTGGCTTGGACATGCCCTACACGGGCAAGGGTGTCATCGTTGCCCTGATTGACTGCGGCTTTGATTTCAACCACATCAACCTGTGTGATGCCGAGGGCAAGTCCCGCGTCAAGGCTGTTTATATGCCCTTTGACGAGACCGGCACTCAGCCTGTTGTCAGGGCCATACGCTTGCCTGGCAGCTATTACGAGAAAGCCGACCAAATCGCCGCGCTGACGACCGATGATACCGAGGGTACTCACGGCACTCACACGGCAGGCACCGCAGCCGGTTCCTACCGTGACAACGGCTGGTATGGTGTGGCTCCCGAAGCCGACATCGTCGCTTGTGGTATTCCTGAGGCTAAACTCAACGATGCTGTCGTGGCCAGCTGCATCAGCTACGTCTGTGATTATGCAAGGCGCGCAGGCAAGCCCTGTGTGATCAACATCAGCCTTGGCACCAATTACGGTCCCCATGACGGTACATCCTATATCAACCGCATCTGTGAGCAGATGTCCGAACCTGGCCGTGTGTTTGTCGTGCCGGCTGGAAATGATGGCGACTATCCCGTCTATGTTCACCGTGAACTCGCAAGCAAGCAGGACACTTCGACGGTTCTTTTGAGGGGTCCCTGGGGTGGCACTACTCTCTCAGGCACCGTGCATGCTTGGAGTAAAGTGAAGAAGCCTTTCAACGCAAGACTGGTCGTGGTTGACTCCCGCAACGGTCAAGTGGTTTACAGCACCCGTTCCTATGGTGCCGTTCAGCAGGGATCCTACGCTGAGATCACAACCGAAACCGATACCACGTTGGCCCAGTATTTCACTGGTAGCGTAATCATGCAGGGTTCCTATGATTATTACGGTCGCCCCGTGTCGTTAAGTACTGTGGACATGAAGGGTAAATACGGTTACTTTGTGCTGGGATTCCAGTATTTCGCTCCTTCGAGCAATGAACTGTCCATCTGGTCGTCTTGGGGTGCCCACTTCAGCCAGCATGGTGTGAACTGGGTTGACAGGGGTGATATTCACGGCTCAATCAATGATTTTGCTACGACCGACAGCGTGATCTCGGTAGGTAACTACAACTCAAGGCAATGGGTTATCCTGCGTGATAGCACTTACTATTTCCGTGCCAACAGCGAACCCACATTACTTGCCCATAACTCGGCCTATGGCCCCGACGACAATGGCGTTTCACGTCCCGATGTTTGCGCTCCTGGTAGTGTGATCCTCTGTTCGGGCAACCGCTACTATATCAATCCCCCTGATCTGAAGTACTGGCAGCCTTCTGTCTTTGTGGATGGGGTTGAATATCCTTATTGCTACTACATGGGCACATCCATGTCGGCTGCGGCAGTGTCAGGTACTGTTGCCTTGTGGATGCAGGCCAATCCCAACCTCAGTGCTGCCGATGTCAGGGACATCCTGAGGCACACAAGCTACAAGGACGCCCAGGTTCTGAATGGCGATGCCGAGTGCTGGGGAGCGGGCAAGCTTGACGCCCTCGCCGGCATGAGATACGTGCTGCGCGCAATCCATGGAATCACCGGTGACGTGAACAATGATGGTGAGGTGACCATCAGTGACGTCAACCTGACGATTGATATCATCCTTGGCGGCAATGCGAGCGAGGACTTGAGATTACGTGCCGATGTTAATGGTGATAGCGAGGTGACTATCAGCGATGTCAACGCCATTATCGATATTATCCTGAACGGAGAGTGAAAAAACACGTTACAATTCTGGTATTGATGCTCGTGCTGGGCGCATGGGCGTGGGCCGGCAGCCCGTTAAGTGCTGTTTCGCGTTACCTGCTTCACAGGCAACATGTGACTGGTTTCCATGCTGCTCCTGTGCCAAGGGCCTTGACGCATCAAGCGTTTATCGCGGTAGAGGATGACGCGGTGATTGATTCATTACGCGCCATCGGAGTCGAGATCAATGCGGTCTTCAATGGCTTTGTGACTGCCCGAATTCCGGCAGCGGCATTGTCCGATGTGACCCGGATGAAGGGAGTTTCCCAGATCGCTTTGGGCACTCATGTCCATGTGTGCAATGACAGCGCGCGTTACTATACCCACGCCGATGCCATTCATTCAGGCAATGGTTTCGTTACTCCGCTCCAGGGAGAAGGGGTCATTGTCGGCGTGATTGATACTGGTATTGACTACAACCACGTGAACTGGAGGGGGGCTGATGGAGAATCACGTCTCCGTGCGGCATATTTGCCATGTGACAGCACGGGAACCGCCCCTGTAATCAACGGAAACACATTGCCCGGCAGCGGTTATGACACTCCCGAGGCTATCGCCATGCTCACCACCGACAATCCCAATTCATCCCATGGCACCCACACCACAGGAACGGCGGCTGGAGGTTATACCGCCAATGGCTTGTGGGGGCTTGCTCCTGGTGCCGATATTGTGGCTTGCGGAATCCCCGAGAACCAATTGACTGACATCAACATTGCTAATTCCATCAGTTATATCATTGATTATGCTGACAGGGTGGGCAAGCCTTGCGTCATCAATATGAGCCTTGCCAGCAACGATGGTCCCAACGACGGCACATCATTCCTGTGCAGGACGTTTACTTCCATGTCGGGACCTGGCCGCATCTTTGTCCTGTCGGCTGGCAATGAGGGCAATGTGCCCATTTGCTTCCACCACAACTTGTCTGGGGAAGGTGATACGGTCACGACTCTGTTGCGTAACGCTTGGGGCGGCTTGAAACGAGAGGGATATGTGAGTATGTGGAATGATGGGCCACAAGAACACGTGTCGCGGCTTGTCATTATCAACCGCCAATCGGGTGAGATAGAGTATACTTCGGCATGGGTGGGTTCGTTGCCCGAGGACAGCGTCTTCACGGTAAGCAGCGAACAAGACCCGGCTTTTGCCCAGTATTACACCGGCACGTTCGAGTTTGTGAACGCGGTGGAGCCACAGTATGACGCCCATGGCAATGTTACCGGTGATGGCCGTTTTCATTCCTATTGGATATTAGACGCCACATCACTGGCTGCAGGACATTTAGTAGGCATTCAATACACAGCGAGCCAGCCCACATCACTGGCTGGATGGTGCCCCAAAAACACCTATTTCTATACTTATGATATTCCTGGAATAACTGGTGGTTCTCCTGTGGGCTCGATCAGTGATTTGGCCACTTCAGACGATGTGATTTCAGTCGGTGCCTATTGCACCCGTTCAAGTTACGTTAATTTAGATGGTGATTCTATCACCATCAGCGGCAGCCATCCTACCGACATTGCCTCATTCTCATCCTATGGCCCTGATGAACGCGGCATTTCGCGCCCCGACGTGTGCGCTCCTGGTTATGCCGTCATCTCGTCTGCCAATCGGTTTGAATCTGGTGCCGGTAAGCGGACATGGGTTGAACCTGCCGTAGTCGATGGCATGGAATATCCCTATTATGCGAACCAGGGCACATCAATGTCAGCTCCTGTGGTAACTGGCAGTATCGCTTTGCTGTTACAGCTGGATCCCACCCTGACAACCGGAAAGGTTCGTCAAGTGTTGCAGGCTACCTCGATTGATGACTCCTATGTGCTGAACGGAAATCCCGAACGGTGGGGTAGTGGCAAACTTGACATTGCTGCTGCAGTCAACCATGTCATTGGCAACATCATGCTGCATGGCGATGTGAATGGCGACGGTGAAGTGAATCTCGCCGATGTGATGGTACTGATCGACATCCTGCTCGACGGGACTGACGGTTACGATGTCTCCACTCTGATACAGGCCGATGTCAATAGGGACAAAGAAATCCGGATTGGTGATATCAACTGTGTTATTGATTTGATCCTTAATCGTTAAAAATATGATAGATTATATTAAAGGGACCATTACAGAACTTAATCCCGCGTTCACTGTGATAGACAATCACGGGATTGGTTACATGCTGAATATATCTCTCAACACCTATGACGTGTTAAACCGTGTGGGACAGAGTGATAGCGCCTTGTTATACGTTTATGAAGTGATACGCGAGGACGCTCATTCTCTCTATGGTTTTGCCACCAAGCAGGAACGTGAGTCTTTCCTGTTGCTGATATCCGTTTCGGGCGTGGGACCCAACATTGCGCGCATGATTCTCTCATCAATGAGTGTCGACGAACTTTCCCAAGCCATTGTCGGCAGCAATGTGGCGATGTTTAAAGCCGTGAAAGGTGTGGGTGCAAAAACCGCCCAACGCATAATAGTTGACCTCAAGGATAAAATAAAACCCACTGGTGATACGTTATTACATCAGGCAGGGGAACCTGTCGGGCATGCTTTTGATGAGGCACTTGCTGCCCTCGTCATGTTAGGTTTTTCACAGCAAGCCTCACAGAAGACACTTAAGTCACTGTTTTCCAGCAATCCGGCATTAAGTGTCGAGGATGCGATAAAGCAGGCACTCAAGATGATGTGATAAAACTCATCTGCGGTGTGTTTGCGGGCGTTTGGATTTATATATTGTAAATAAAGTTCATGCTGAACCGAAAAAAAATATTTTTTGCCATCATCATTGGGGCGCTCATAGGCTTATGGGCGGGTAATGACACGTTGCTGGCGCAATATGTGACCAGCACTTTGCCACCTCCACCGCCGCCACCCGACACGCGTCCTTCGGCTCAGCAGCAACAGAAGCCACAACTGGATCTGCATTTCAACGTCAAGCACACCGTCCCTCTCAACTACGATGATGTGCAGGAGAAAGGTGAATATTCAGCAGACCTTAAAACGCCCTCCAACATTACCAGCGTCGTCGAGTTTGACCCCGAGACGGGATGTTATGTCATCCACACTCGCTTGGGTGACAACGATATTGTCACGCCTTACATCATGTCTTCTGACGAGTACAGTAACATGGACTTCCGTCGCTCGATGATGGAATACTACCGCCAGAAGAATGCCGAGAGCGCCCAGGACAAGGAGAAAGATCCGTTCAACTTCCTCGACATGCAGTTTGGCATGGGACCGCTGGAGAAGGTCTTCGGTCCTGGCGGTGTGCAACTCAAGACCACGGGATCGGTCGTTATCAATATGGGTGTGAAGACCAACTCGACCAACAACCCCGCGTTATCGGTATCGCAACGCCGCAAGACTTATTTTGACTTTGATCAGAAGATTCAAGCCAACATCACTGCATCGGTGGGTGATAAGATGCGCTTCAACATGTCCTATAACACGGGAGCGACGTTTGATTTCGATAGCAAGAACCTCAAACTCGCTTATGAGGGCAAGGAAGATGAGATCATCAAGAATATCGAGGCCGGTAACGTGAGCATGACAACGGGTTCACAGCTCATCAGGGGTAGTGCTGCCCTGTTTGGTGTCAAGACCAAACTGCAGTTCGGTAAACTGACCGCGACGGCCCTTGTCTCACAGCAGAACAGTGAAACCCAGAACGTGAGCAGTAAGGGTGGATCACAAACCAACGAATTCTACATCACGGCCGATAAGTATGACCAGAACCGAAACTTCTTCCTGTCACACTACTTCCGCGATAATTATGATGCATGGTGCTCAAAACTTCCCCTTGTATCGTCGGGCTTGCAAATCACCCGTATTGAGGTCTGGATCACCAATAAGCGAAACAACTATAATGAGTCGCGCCACATCATGGCATTCATGGACGTGGGTGAAGGTGATGAAACCAATATCCTGAATCCTCACTGGATCGGAGATATCACCTCGATGCCATGTAACGCGTCCAACACCCTGATGGATGAAATCAAGGACAACTATCCTGACGCTCGCTACATGAGCAAAGCATCTACCGCGTTTATCCCCCTTAAGGAACAATACGGTTTTGAGGGTGGTCGTGACTACGAGAAAATCGAGAGTGCGAGATTGCTCTCGTCGTCCGAGTATACCCTGAATCCCACCTTGGGTTACATTATGCTCAAGACCGCTCTCTCGGGTGACGAAATCCTTGCCGTTGCCTATCAATACACTTATGGCGGTCGCACTTATCAGGTAGGTGAATTCTCGAGCGATATCACTTCTACCGATCAGTCTCTGTATGTCAAGCTCCTTAAGGGTACCACTGCATCGCCTTACTATCCCATGTGGGACCTGGCGATGAAAAATGTGTATGCCTTGGGAGCCTATCAGATTCAGAAAAACAATTTCAAGCTCAATATTAAGTACTTGAGCGACACCACTGGTAATGAATTAACCTATATCCCTGCTGGCAAAATCAATGGAAAGCCCCTGTTGCAGGTGATGAACCTGGACCGTTTGGATGCCAATATGGAAACCAATATCGATGGACGGTTTGACTACATCGAGAATTATACGATCCATTCAGCAACGGGTAAGATCATCTTCCCTGTAGTGGAACCCTTCGGTGAACACTTGCGCTCCCAGTTCGATGATGACGCGATAGCCCAGCAGTACATCTACACCGAGCTTTATGACTCGACATTGATTGTGGCCCAGCAATTCAGTGACAAGAACAAGTTTGTCCTTGCCGGTGAATACCAGTCAAGCTCGGGTAGCGTAATCCGTTTGCCGGCCACTAACGTTGCCCGTGGATCGGTTGTCGTTACCGCTGGAGGTGTGACACTGACCGAGAATAGCGACTATACGGTAGACTACACGATGGGTACCGTGACCATCACCAATCAGAGCATTATCGATGCAGGTACCAATATTAATGTCTCGCTCGAGAACCAGTCCACATTCAGTATGCAACGCAAGACTCTATTGGGACTGGATCTGGATTATGCCTTCAATAAGGATTTCCATGTCGGGGCTACGGTCATGCATTATGGCGAGAAGGCTATCGGTGATAAGGTGGCCATCGGTAATGAGTTGGTAAATAACACCATCTGGGGTGTGAATGTATCTTATAACACCCAGTTCATGTGGTTGACCAATCTGCTTAACAAGATTCCGACTGTCAATGCTGTTGCACCATCCACATTGAATTTCAGAGGCGATTTCGCTCAACTGGTACCTCATCAGGCCAAGACCGGATCCAACTCTGGTAGCTCCTATATCGATGACTTTGAATCTACCCAATCGGGTATCGATATGCGCTCACCCTATTCATGGTTCCTGGCATCTACCCCCAATGATACACTGTTCCCCGAGGCCACGCTGACAAGTAATGTGGACTATGGCAAGAACCGAGCACTGCTCTCTTGGTACTACATTGACCGCTTGTTTACCCAGCGCAATTCATCCTACGCTCCCGGATATATCAAGAACGACCTCAACGCGCTATCCTATCCTTATGCACGTGAGGTGTCGTTCAGCGAGGTGTTCCCCGGCCGCGAGCTCAATTATGGCGAGTCATCGGTCATCCAGACTTTGAACCTCTCATTCTATCCCACTGAGCGTGGTCCGTATAACCTCGATAGTGTAAATATCAATCGTGAGGACGGAAGCCTGCTTTACCCCGAGAAACGTTGGGGTGGTATCATGCGCAAGATTGACAACACCAACTTCGAGCAATCCAATATCGAGTACATCCAGTTCTGGATGCTTGACCCGTTTATGGATCCTGATTTGAACAACGAGGAGGGTGGTACACTCTATTTCAACCTGGGTGAAGTGAGCGAGGATATCTTGAAAGATGGTCTCAAGAGCTACGAGAACGGTCTTCCCATCAATGAAGACACAACTTATGTTTCCCAGACCATCTGGGGTAAGGTGTCATCACAGTCCTCATTGACCTATGCCTTCGACAACACCAATGGAGCCCGCACTAAACAGGATGTGGGTCTCGATGGCTTGACAAATCAGGAGGAGAAGAGCCACCCGACCTACGCCAATTTTGTCTCCGCCTTGAGGAAGGTGCTGTCCCCATCGGCTATTGCCGAAATGGAACAAGATCCGTTCTCACCGCTGAATGACCCCGCGAGCGATAACTATGCCTTCTATCGCAATGGCTACTATGATCAGAAACAATACTCCATCAACGACCGCTACAAGCATTATAACGGCACCGATGGTAACTCCTTGTCCCAGACCGATGTCAGTGATGGCCAGTACCAGACATCCCGCTCCACGCCCGATGTCGAGGACATCAACCAGGACAATACGTTGAATGAGTACGAACGCTACTTCCAGTATAAAGTGGATATTAAACCCGAAGCGATGGATGTGGGCAAGAACTACATCACCGACAAACAGGTGGCTAATGTACACACACGCAATGGTGAGACCCAGACTGCGACTTGGTATCAGTTCACCATACCTCTTTCCAGTTATGATAAGAAAGTGGGTAATATTCAGGACTTCTCCACAATCCGCTTCATGCGTATGTTCATGACCGGATTCAAAGCCAAAACCCACTTGCGTTTTGCATCGCTGGAGCTGGTGCGTGGTGAGTGGCGCAACTACAAGTACAACCTGAATATGCGCGGTGACCAACCCGCTAACGGAAGCATAAGCATCAACACGGTCAACATCGAGGAGAATGCATCGAGAGAGCCCGTGAACTATGTACTGCCTCCTGGTGTGTCACGTATCATCGATAGTGGCCAGTCCCAGATTACCCAGCTCAACGAGCAGTCCATGCAGCTCACCGTTGATAACCTTGATGCTGGTGATGCCCGTGGCGTTTACCGTAACACCGAACTTGACCTGCGCACCTATAAACGTCTGCAGATGTTCGTCCACAACGAGGCAACGATCGGCAACGAGAGCAACCTGCGCAATGGTGACGTCTCGATGTTCATCCGCATCGGTTCGGACGTGAAGAACAACTACTATGAATACGAAATACCGCTGGCAGTAACTCCTGCCGGACATTACAGCACCAACAGTTCCAGCGACCGCCTCAAAGTGTGGCCCGAGGAGAATATGCTTGACATCGATCTTGATGTCCTTGTTAATGCCAAGAAGCACCGCAATGCCGACAAGATGGCCGGCATTGATGGGGTAGGGTACGCGATCCGTTATCAGGACGTGGACGACGCACATCCTAACAACAAGGTCTATGTCATGGGTAACCCGTCATTGAGCAAGGTGCGTGTCATGCTGATTGGTGTGCGCAACAATTCTCCCACGACCAAGAGTTGTGTTGTCTGGGTGGATGAGTTGCGTGTGACCGACTTTGACAGCGAGGGCGGATGGGCCGCAAAGGCAAATATGACCCTCTCGATGAGCGACATCGCCACTGTCAACGTGGGATTCCACAAGGAGACCGAGGGATTTGGTTCGGTGGACCAGAGCCTCTCCATGCGCCGTCTCGACAACTATGACCAGTACAACGTGGCTGTTCAAACCGACTTGGGTCGATTTATCCCCGAGAAGGTGAAACTGCACGCTCCCATCTACTACTCTTACAATAATGAGAAAACGACGCCCAAATACAATCCTATGGATCAGGACGTAAAGCTCAAGGAAGCGGTAGATATCTGCGAGACCAAGGAGCAGAAGGACAGCATCATGAATTATGCCGTCACCCAGCGCACGGCCAAGAACTTCTCTATCTCGGGACTCAAGTTTGACATCAAGACGATGAAGAATCCCATGCCTTGGGATCCCACCAACTTCTCGTTCAGTTATTCATTCAACAAGCAACACTTGAATGACCCCGAGAACGTGTATGAGAACACCAATGATTACAGGGGTAGCATGCAGTATAGCTGGACGCCCTATGCTAAGCCCTTCAAGCCGTTCTCCTACTTTATCAATGAGAAGAACAAGAGCATGAAGTTCCTCCATGACTGGGAGTTGAACTATCTGCCCACCAATATCTCTTTCAGCACCAATATCTCGCGATACTATTACGAGCAGCTGACCCGCAACGAGACGGGCATTGATGTCGAACTTCCCGTTTCGGTCAGCAAGAATTTCCTGTGGGACCGCCAGTTTGCCCTGTCGTGGAACATTATCAAGTCTATAACGGCAACGTTCAACAGCATGACCACGGCCCACATCCTTGAGCCCGTCGGCCAGGTCAACAAGAAGCTCCTCCCCGATGAGTACCGCAACTGGAAAGACTCGGTGATCTCCTCAATCAAGGACTTGGGTACGCCATGGGCCTATAACCAGACCTTTAATGTAACCTACAAGGCGCCGTTCAACCAGATTCCTATCTTGAGCTGGATTACAGCCAACGCTTCCTATAACTCGACATACCGTTGGGACCGTGGTACTATTGTGGAGGGCATATCGTCGGGTAACAATATTGCCAACCAGACGGTAAGGTCGGTGGATGGTCGCTTCAACCTTGAGCAGTTCTATTCCAAGATCCCTTATCTCAAGAAAGTGGATGAACGCTTCTCGAGCAAGCCATCCAAGCGCAACAAGCCCGCCAAGAAGGAGAAGCCCAAGAAGTTCAACCGCACGATCAAGCTTAGTCCCGATACCGCCATCATCATCAACCACAAGTTGGGTGTAAAGAAAATCAAGGTGACGGCAACAACGACCGATGACCAACCGTTCAAGATTGAGTATAAGGTCAAGGATAAGGATAACGTGGAAATCACTACCCTGGGTGAAGAGAACCTCAAGTTCTCGATTGTTGAGATTCAAGGCGAGGAAAAACACAATTTCTTCACCGAGGCTGCCCAGTACACGTGCCGCGTTCTCATGAGTGTGCGCAATATTAACGTGAAATGGAAAAAGACGACATCACTCTCGATTCCGCAGTATCTCCCCGAGATTGGTGACATCTTCGGACAATCGACCCATTACGACTATATGGCTCCCGGTCTGGACTTCGCCTTCGGTTTCGCAGGACAGTCCTATATCGAGAAGGCCATCGACCGCAACTGGCTCATGAAAGACCCGACTCAGACGACTCCGGCCCTGTATGGATGCGCCCAGGAATTCAATGCCGAGGTTGAGCTGGAACCCATTGCAGGACTCAAGATCAAATTGAACGGTAACCGTACCGACAACCGCACCACCCAGATTCAGTTCATGTATGACAACCCGACCTACATCTATGGTGGTAGTTATGTCAAGACCCATATCGCGTTGGCCACGGCATTGAGGACGGTTAAGGCCGATGACAATTACCATAGTGCCGTCTTTGACAAGTTCCTTGAGAATGTACCCATCATTGCCGACCGCCTGCAGGAACGCTATATGGGCACCATCTATCCCGACGCTGGCTTCATTCATGGCACGTCAATGGCTGGTAACACCTATAGCCTTGATAATGGCGCTATCAATAAGTCGAGCAGTGATGTGCTGATTCCGGCATTCATGGCTGCCTACTCGGGCAAGGATGCTCACAAGGTCAACCTGGATCCGTTCCCCGGCATCAAGGCGATCCTGCCTAACTGGCGTATCACTTATGACGGACTGATGCGCATACCGCTGTTCAAAAGACTGTTCAAAGCCTTCACCCTGGTCCACGCTTACCAGTGCGTTTATAATGTGGGCTCATATAACTCGTTCAGCGACTGGGTGACCATCGGTAACGGACTCGGCTTTACCCAGGATGTCCTCACTGGAGGCGCCATCCCGTCATCGCCCTATAACATCTCGTCTATCAGCCTGACCGAGAAGTTCGCGCCCCTCATCGGCTTTAATGCGACGTTGTTCAACGACCTCTCATTAAATATCCAGTATGACGACCAGCGCACCCTCACACTGAACTCATCGGCAGGACAGCTTGTCGAGGCGGCCAGCAGGTCGTTCACCCTGGGCGGTAGCTACAAGATCGCCAACTTCAACCAGGTGCTCAAGCTCAAGAGCAAGCAGCAGAATGTGAACAATGACCTCACATTCAACCTCAACGTCAAGATGTCGAGCAATACGGCACTCATCCGCAAGATCGAGGCCAATACGGCCCAGGCCACCAGCGGAACCCGCACCTGGAGCGTGAACTTCACTGCCAACTATGTGGTGAGCAAGCGCATCACGATGGGAGCCTACTTTGACTACCAGTCCAACACGCCGTTGGTATCGACAACGTCTTACCCGACGACCAACACCAACTACGGTCTCTCCATCAACATGTCTCTTGTCAAGTAAACGATTGCCATGATTCAGAGCATCATTGTCTATACCGGAGCCGCCGTTTTCATGGCCTTGTTAGGGTGGCATGTCAACAGGCGCGAACAGCGTCAGTTGGCTGCCGGTGGGGCAGAGTTGCCGCTGTATTCATGGGAAATCGTTACGGCAGTCCTCTTCTATATCGCTTTGTCCTCGGTAAGATGGCTCACTACGTGGGACTTCAGCATGTATTACAACTATTACGTGAGCATGCAGTCTCTTGGGGACTTCTCTCGAGAGAATTTCGAGCCTGGCTTTGATTTCATCTCCAGCATGATGGCCCAAGCCGGTTTGCACTACGCGTTTTTCTTTGGCTTCTGGGCTACTATTCATATCCTGTTGTTAGCCTATGCCTTGAGGCACCGCAAGGTGCTCTTGCCATGGATATCGTTGTGCCTGTTCCTCGGTCCCTATTATATATGGTGGATGAGCACGATACGTCAGGCGATTCTCGAATGTCTGCTTGTGGTTATGATAGAGCTCATCATCAGGCGCAAGTTCTGGATTTACTGCGCTGTGGCCATTGCCGCCATGCTTATCCACAAGATGGCGGTTCTGCTCATCCCGTTGTATTTCGTTCCGCTCATTCCTGTCAAGACAGCCAAGCGGTGGATGCCTTATGCACTGCTTGCGGCATGTGTCTTGCTGGGCTCGTTTCCCCAGTGGATCAAGTGGTGCTTCGATCAGGTCGGACAGTTATTCTCGCTTGTGGGCTATGGGCATTATTACCGTCTGTTCAATACCGATGTCACCTATGCTTTCAGGGATATGATAGGACCAGCAAGGCTCTTCCCGCTCTTGACAGGCATCATCATCATCTGGTATTATCCCGAGATCAAGCGCATGTTCGCGTCCGACCGTGGCTTGTCGGCCCTCTATAGATTCTCCTTACTGGGCCTGGGCTACCTTAACCTCATGGGTAACACGACCCAGTACCTGAGCCGCCCCGGTGACCTGCCACGTTGCTGTTTCCTGCTCATGATCAGCTACACGATGTGCTACCTGTGGCGTGTGCGCAAGTGGATTCCTCTGGCTATCCTGTGTGCTTCCAATTTCTATTACGCCTACTATGAGATCTACAAGGCGGTAACCATCAGGGGAAGCATTTACACCCCCGAGTTGTACCAGACCTTCCTTTTCTGAACACCGGTTTAACAAAGCAATCGACCCGCCCATGTCTAGCCATGGACGGGTCGATAATGTGATGAGCTGCAATGGGGAGCGGTTTACTCCTTCTTGCCGCCAAACTTGTTGTAGCTGATGTTCTCCTCCTTGAACTTGTCCTTAGGCTGGGGAGCTTCGTCGGGATAGCCGACGCGCACCACTGCTACTGGAACGATGTTTTTCGGACAGTTCAACACGTTAGCGACCTCAGCGACGCGGTCCATAGCAGGGAACACGCCCGTCCACACTGCACCCAGTCCCAGAGCATGGGCAGCGAGCAGCAGGTTCTCGGTAGCGGCCGACACGTCTTGTACCCAGAAGTCGGGGAGCTTGACATTACCGTCGGGCATGGTCGTCTTGTCGGTGTCACCACACACGGCAATCAGCAACGGAGCGTTGGTCGGTTGCTTGCCTGACAGCAGGCCGATAGTGGCCTTGTCGGTAATGACAATGAAGTGCCACGGTTGCAGGTTCACTGCTGTGGGGGCAGCCATAGCGGCCTTGAGCATGATGTCAACCTTTTCTTGCTCAACGGGCTGATCCTTGTACTGGCGGATACTCGTGCGGGTCATGATGTTCTCGATAGCGGCATTGCCGTTATCCGTGGCAGGGTTTTCCTGCTTGTTCTCGTCGGTCTGGGTCGAGCATGCGCCCAATAGCAGGGCCGCTGCCATAGCAAAAACAAATTTCTTCATCGCTTACTTGAATTAATTAGGTGAATAATAAATAGTTTACTTGCTTGGCAAAGATAATGTTTTTTATGACCCCGTTCAAACATTTTCGGCACGTTTTTTGCTAATGTAAATTAAAATCATCACAGAGAGTTTATAATTGTAAATTATTTCGTATCTTTGCACCCGCAATTTTTTAGAGAGATGAGTATCTGGCAAAATATATGGTGTGTGATTACTGCCCCCAGGTATGGGTGGGAATTAATCAACGAGAACAACATTCCCAGTGGCAGGGTGATGCAGGGGGCCTTTATTCCCTTGCTCATCTTGTTGGGCTTGTCTTGCTTTGTACCCATGATCTATGACCGCACCATCACCTTCAGTAGCTCGTTGATAACGGGCATTATACTCGTGTCGGCCTACTCTGTCAGCTACCTCATCATCTACTACCTGCTAGGTGGTTTTTATCCCGAGTTGGCGAGAAACGAGGGGGCCATTACGCGCCTCAAGGATTTCATCCTCTACAATCTCATCTTCCTGGTGCTGCTCATCATCCTGCGCAACCTCTTGCCCAGCGATTTCACACCGGTACTCTTCCTGATGGCCTATCTGCCCTGGATTGTGTATCGTGGCACGAGTCACTTGTTTGTCAAGAAGGACAAGGTGACCAAGTTTGTCATTATCTCCTCGGCACTGCTGCTGTTAACTCCTATTGCCGTTAAGGCATTCCTCGAGCTGTTTGTCATCAAGTAATCATTCATTTCCACATCACAATGGCTGCTAACAACAATCACCATAATACAATCAATATCAAGAACCGCAAGGCCACATTCGATTACGAGATCATCGAGACATTCACTGCTGGCATTGTGCTCACCGGAACCGAGATCAAGTCCATCCGTCAAGGCAAGTGTGGCTTGACCGACACCTATTGCATGGTTATCAATGGCGAGGTCTGGGTCAAGAACATGTACATTGCCGAGTACTCTTACGGCTCCTACAACAACCACACGACCCACCGTGACCGCAAGCTCCTGTTGAACCGCAAGGAAATACGCAACATCACCAAGGCCACCCTGCAGCCCGGTTTCTCGATTGTGCCGTTGCGCCTGTTCATCAACGAACGTGGACTGGCCAAGCTGGTCATTGCCATCGCTCGAGGCAAGAAGCAGTACGACAAGCGGCAGAGCATCAAGGAACGCGAGGACAAGCGCAGCATCGACCGCATGTTCAAGCAATAATCCATCCCCACCTCCTATGGTAGCGGCAGTCAGTCTTGGTGACGGCACGAGAGGAGGTAGTCATCAAGTTTTTCTTTTAAGCCTAGGGCTTCACCGATGCGGCGTTTCTTGTTATACACCGAGTGGGCGTCGTTATAGCCCATACACGCCATGATGACCGTCGTGGGCAACTCACAGCAGCACAGGCACATAAACCGAAGGTCGCTCTCGCTCATTTCGGGATGATCGGCTACAGTTCGGCTGATGATGCCGCCGCAAGTGCTGTCGGCATAGGCACGGATGCCGGTCCAGAAGGACAAGTCGGGTTGACTGACACTATAGCTCTTCTTGAAGAGCTCAACAAACTTGCGCGGATTCTGACCCATGCGTTGATAGTGCATCTCCACCAGATGGGTAAACGTCTCGATCTGATTTCGGATGGTCTGCTTCAAGTCCTCGCTCATCGCCTCATTTTTAGCGAGTTGTGCCGTCAGCCGTGCCGTGTCCCCATGCAAGCGGTCGATGGTGTCCTGGCTCTCCTGCAGCAGCCGTTTGCGTTGAGCTGACTTGCGCGAAATCATCATCAGCGCTATTGCCAGCACACTGAGCAACAGCAAGGCTCCCAATAGTGACAATTGCCAATTGGTCTTATACTTCAGTGTTTTATACTTCAGCGCCTCGTTGTCATACTTCATTTCCACATCACGCAACTGACGTTGCACGTCATTATTGGCAATAGAATCAGACAGTCGGTCACACTTTTCGTAATAATACTCAAACAGTTTGATGTCACCATGGCACATTGCGAGTTCCGCATAGCATTTGTTATAAAGCACTCGTAACCCGTCAGAGAGCTCTTGACCCCTCACCTGATTGAGGTAATATGCGGCAGAATCAGGCTTATCCTGTCTTGCTAGGGTATATGCCGCTATCAGCAGGAAATGCGTCAGTTCGTCCTCGGGTTTCTTGTCTTTATTCACCTGTGACAAGGCAATCCGCTTGGCCATCTCCATATCTTCAGCGTTGTCGCTAAACATCTTCAAGTCGGCAAGGTACCTTAAACATATCTCCTCCATCCCGTCTTGATGCAGTTGCTTGGCCAGCTTCCAGGCCTGTTCCAGATAAAGCAGGGCACTGTCCTGATTGATGCCGACGTAAGAGCTGCCAATACTGTTCTGGCAAGTTAAAATATAGAAACTGTCAGGAATCTGCTTAAAATAGTGTAACGCCTGCTTAATCAATGTGATATCGACAGCGTCTGCAGCAACATTATCACGGTAAATATATCCCATTCTTAGTCTGATGTACCCTTGATTGAAGAGGTCTTCTGGAGCAACTACACTTCTCGCCTCTTGATAATAATTCATCGCAGCCTTTGGATCTCCCAATTCCTCCATCACAGCTCCCTTGTAGATATAGGCACGGGTGAGTTTCTCACGTTCCCCGTCATGGTGCCTATAGTAGTCCAGGGCGATATTGATTGTGCTGTCGCTGGTCGCCACGACGTAACAGCGGTAACGCGCTTGCGTCAGCAGCAAAGCAAAATAAGCCTGGTCGCCCGCAGTGGCAAAACCAGCACCGCCAAACCTTTCCAACAGGGCCAATGCACTGTCTGGGTCATGACGCATGATGCTATCGACAACCACTAGCTGGTTGTCATAGGGATGTCGTTTCTCACAACCGCCCACCATCATGACCAAGGCGAGCAACGCCACCAAAGAAAAGGGTACGATATTCTGTATTGTCTTCATCATCGACAAAGTTAATCAAAAATCCAGTAAAACGATCCCGAAAACACCAATTTTAGACACCTCAAAACAGTGTGTTACACATGTGTTACATTTAAATTTCATAATTGACTAATAATCAATATTTTAAAATATCAGATGTTACATCGTGGAACTTGGTTTTACGGCACAGATCCGCTAACTTTGCATGCAATAAAACCATTTGAAGAAGGAGGCCGACCTTACTTAGCGGCTTAGCGACTTTGCGCGAGTTTTCGTCAGAGATTTCTCAACAACTGAGTCAGATAACCCAAATATGACTCCAATCGCATAGAAAACGACACGGCAAATGCTGGTCAACATATTTTCAAGGCCGAGACCCTTTTCAGTCTCAATCATTTACAGAAGTCAACTTATAAATAAACTAATTATTAACAATCCAAAACAAATAACGATTATGAAGAAGACAATTTTAATGATGCTGTTAGCCCTGCTGGGCATGACCCAGGCGGTGGCACAGGAGCATGAGTACATCCCCTTCGTTCGCGAAGGCGTGAAATGGGTTTATTATACGAGGGATACTTACGCGCGCCCCCACAATCATGCGCTCGAGTTGAAAGGTGACGTGGAAATCAACGGAAAAATGTACAAG